>NZ_JBVMVU010000002.1:0-470855 GCF_055632455.1 Haloarcula sp. MBLA0138
CGGTAATGGCGCTTCGTTATGGACAGTTTACTCCGCGTGAACGCGCACACGGCGTCGGCAGGCCGACGGCACCGCAGTCGCCACAGCCGTCCCTTACGGCGCGGCGAACGCGGGGAGGGAGGCGGCAAACGAATGAATAACAATACCGGTATCGCGGAAACCCCGGTCCCATGTGTCTCACGACCGGCTGTCGACGACAGTCGCGCGCCGAGAGCGAACGAGGTGGCCGCTGATGTGCGGTATCACCGCGTACGTGGGTCGAAACGACCCCGTCGAACGCGTCCTGACCGGGCTGCGCCATCTGGAGTACCGCGGGTACGACTCCGCGGGGTTCGCGGTCACGGACGGCGACGCGCTCGACGTGGTCAAGCGTGAGGGCGAGGTCAGTCGCCTGACCGACGAGGTCGGCGACTGGAACTGGGGTGGCACCGCGGCCGTCGGCCACACCCGCTGGAGTACGCACGGGCCGCCCTCGGACGCCAACGCACACCCCCACACCGGCTGCGACGAGCGGGTCGCGGTCGTCCACAACGGAATCATCGAGAACTACGCCGCGCTCCGCGAGGAGTTACGGGCGGCGGGCCACGAGTTCGAGAGCGACACCGACACCGAAGTCATCCCGCACCTCTTCGAGGCGGCGCTGGCGGAACGAGAGCCCGAGGCGGCGTTCCGACACGTCGTCTCCCGGCTGGCGGGGAGCTACGCGCTGGCGATGGTGCGGGAGGGCTCCGAGACGGTGTTTGCGACCCGGCAGGGGTCGCCGCTGGTGCTCGGTGTCGGGACCGACGGCTACTATCTGGCGAGCGACGTGCCGGCGTTCCTCGAGTTCACCGACGAAGTCGTCTACCCGGAGGACGGCGACGTGCTGGCGGTGACCGGCGACGGCTACCGGCTCACCGGGCCGGACGGCGAACCCGTCGAGCGAACCACCCGGCGGGTCGACTGGACCGCCGAAGACGCGGAGAAACAGCCCTACGACCACTACATGCTCAAGGAGATACACGAGCAGCCGGCGGCGCTGCGGCAGGCGCTGGAGGGGCGCGTCGCCGACGGCGGGGTCGAACTCGACGACCTGAGCGACGCCTCCTTCGCCGACGTGGGCGACGTGTGTCTCGTCGCCTGTGGCACCTCCTACCACGCGGCGCTGTACGCGGCCCGGCTGCTCGAATCGCGCGGCGTGCCGGCGCGGACGGTACTCGCCAGCGAGTACGCCGTCTCGCCCCCGCGGACCGACGCCGGGACGCTCGTCGTCGGGGTGACACAGAGCGGCGAGACGGCGGACACGTTGGCGGCGCTGCGGGCCGCCGGCGAGGCCGGCCTGCGGACGCTCGCGGTGACCAACGTCGTGGCCTCGACGGCGGCCCGGGAGTGCGACGACCGCCTCTACATCCGCGCCGGTCCCGAAATCGGGGTGGCCGCGACGAAGACGTTCTCCTCGCAGTTGACGACGCTCGCGCTGCTCGCCGAGCGGCTGGCGGCCGATATCGCCGGGTCGGCCCGGCCCGTGCCGGCGGACCTACGCACCGCGCTCCGCTCGCTTCCCGACCACGTCCAGACCGTGCTGGAGACGACCAGCGCCGACCGGCTCACCGAGCGCCTGTCCGGCTCCGAGGCGTACTTCTTCGTCGCCAGAGGGCACGCGTTCCCGGTCGCCAAGGAGGGCGCGCTGAAGCTCAAGGAGATATCCTACGAGCACGCCGAGGGGTTCGCGGCCGGGGAGCTGAAACATGGACCGCTGGCGCTGGTCACGCCACGGACCCCGGTCTTCGCCGTCTGCGACGGGCGACACGAGGAGCGGATGGCGGCCACCATCGAGGAAGTGCAGGCCCGGAACGCCCCCGTGGTCGCCGTCGCGCCACGGGACCACAGCGCCACCGATATCGCCGACGAAGTGCTGGTCGTCCCCGACACTCACCCCGACCTCACGGGGCTGCTCGCCAACGTTCAGCTCCAGCTGTTCGCGTACCACACCGCCCGCCGGCTCGACCGACCGGTCGACAAGCCCCGCAACCTCGCCAAGAGCGTCACGGTCGAGTGAACCGCGCGGACCGGCGGCCCGGTCCGTCTCGGGGACCCGACACCGCCGGTCAGTCGGCGGCCGTCGGCGACGGGACAGGACAGAGACGGACGACGCCGAGGACGTGGGCGGCGTACAGTTGGAGGCCGAAAACGAGGCAGAAGGCGGTCAGCAGTCGCGCCTCGGTCGTCGAGAGGAGCCCGTAGAGCGGGCGCGCGTCGAGGGGCGCGAAGGTCGTCATCGTCGGATGGTGGACGGCGTCGACGAGGACGTGCAGCGTCGTCGCCAGCGCCGCTCCCGCGGCGATAGCGGCCGTCGAGACCGGCTGGACGAGACGGGCGCGCCGGAGTAGGCCGTCGACGCGCGGCCGGAGGACGACCATCGCCGCCGCCAGCGGGAGCGCCACCGCGAGCGCGCCCAGTACGGTGTGCATCCACCCGTGTCGCGGGCCGGGCCAGTGGCCGAGATAGACGAGAGCGGCCCGCGCGTCCACGACGACGCTCCCGGCGAGCATCGTCGGGAAGTCGACGTAGCGCAACAGGACCAGTCCGACCAGCAGGCCGGGGCCGAGGTGAAACGGCGTAAAGGGCATACGCTCACCCAGACGCGGGGCGTACAAAGCTCTCATCCCTCGTGGCGCACACGCGGCCCCCGCAGGAGCAGGAGACCGGTCGACGGGCGGGGGACCGTGGGAGATATTGTAGCGAGGAATAGTTTTTCCACTAACAGGTGAGTGTTTTTGACTCGAACTATGGGACTGCTCGGCGGTACCGACCCCGGACCGGGTAACTTCTGTGGCGGTAAAGTGACGCCCGAGAACGGGCTGCACTGCGACACGTACGCGCACGACGACTGCATGGAGAAAAACGGGCTGGTCAAGAGCAGCAGCGGCATCATCAGCAGTTCGACGAAGGTCAAGTGCCCGGGCTGTGGCACCGTGAGCAAGCGCTGAGTACCGCCGTCACCCGCGTCGGAAGCGGGACGGACCGGTCGACCGGCACCGGCGGTAGCCTGCCGCCGTCCGGACGCTCGGCCGAGATAGCCGTGTAGTGTTTAGTTAGCAGCACTGTGCCAGACGGCGAAGGTTCGCAACCATGTTTCAGCCGTCTCTGGTTCGACGTGGCCGAAACAGTTCGAAAAATAGGGGGTTCGTCGTTTTACTCTATGTCCTGTTCCAACGTAACTCTGTGAATCTCTCCCCAACAGATGTTGTCCCACGATATATCGAAAAAATAAAATATATGGGAAAAGAACGAACTGAGTGCTGACTTCGAGGAGATTGCGAAAGACCGGAGCGGGACACGGAGTTTTGCTCGTTGGGGTGAGTTATTGGCACGTAGGAGAGCTCTCGGAGACAATATTCGGAAAGGAATGGAAGAAACTCAGTTGGGCAAGCGAACTCTTTGAGGAAGAGACGCGCCGACTCAAAGAACAGACGTATCTGTGGATTCGCGTCTGGGACCCAGAAGCGCATCCAAGACCGTACGGCTATCCAGCGTCCCTCGCAGAAGTGGAGCCGCTACTCGTCGGGCTTTGAGGAGTGAAACGAGCGTCGCTATGGATTAAAGGTTCTCGTTGAGGGCTGCTACCGCCTTCTTGCGGGCCCGTTTCAGGATAGGGACGGTCTCATCGAAGAACTGTTCGGCTACAACGTCGTCGTCGAGGTCACGAAGTTGCTCTCTGGCGACGTTTGCGGTGCTGTAGTAGGTGATTAGTCGTTTCGTTTCTGTCTCGGATAACCGGCCGAGATCGACTGCTTGTGATTCGTACATCGTCGTTGGGATATCAGCGTGAAAGGGGCCGGTGAACGAAGTAGGGTCCTGCTTGCTCGCCCGTTGTATCACGTCTGCAGGAATTTCGAGTTCGGCCTTGAGCGCCCGGCGAAGTGATCGCTTACGTCGTCGGCTTCGAAGCCAGTAGAGGCCAAACGACGAGAGTAGCCCGCCAAAGAACCCAACAGCTGCTGCAATGAGGGTCGCTGTAGCCCTCGTCAGCCCAATCTGGGGGAGTATAGGGTCCATACCTCTTATTCGAACCAGTGAGGATATTGTTGTTCGAGTGTTTCTAAGTGTTCCTGTGCCTCGGTCAGGCTGTTTAGCCAGATCGTCTTTGCCGGGACGGCATAGGTCACTGGAGTGTCCTCAGCGAGGAGTTCCATCAGAGCGCTTATCGCAACTCCCTGTTCGTGTTCCGGAAACCAGTTCTTGACCGTTGCCGGCGGAACGGCTCGCCAAGGCCGAACGATTCGACGGTCGATGAGTTGCTCGACCACTCGTCGTTTGAGTTCCCGCCTGCTTCCTAGCGTACGAGCGGGCGAAGTCATCACCGTAGGGCAGGACAGCCGGGTACTTAATTTCACGTCCCACGGCGAAGGAGAAGTCGAGGGTGGTCAGAAAATGCACTAGTGCAACTCGAATATGCATCGTCGCAAAAGTTATACCATAGCCGTTCTAATAGGATTATATGACCACTCGAGATGGTGGGGAAACGTCGGGTGATCGAAGCGCGTTCGTCGAGTTGCTGGGCAGCCCGGGCCGAGTGAAGATTCTGGAGTCGTTTCTTAACCATCCACAGGCCTCGCTGACGGCCGAAGAGGTGGCGAAATTTGCAGACATTTCACAGAGTACATTCAGCCGGAACGCCGACCTCCTACTGGATCTGGGGCTGATCGAGGTCGCTGACCGCGTTGGAAATACAACCCTCTATCGACTCAACCAGAACAGCGATCTGGCGGCCGACCTCGCGCAGGCCCATCGTGACCTTCGGAAGCAGATTGGTCACGTGGAGCCGGATCACTGGGCCTCGGTGGACGAGGTCCCCGAGGCAGATGTCCGGGAGGCAAGCGAGGCTGAAGAACGAGTCGCAGCCATTGTTCCGAAGCTGTTCAGTACGGACGCAGCTGCTGAGCGTGAAGGTCTAGCTGAACAGCTGCAGGGACTTGCGTTTGAACACCCGGCAGCATTGGTCGAGATGGTTCCGGCGCTCATCGAGCTGGCCGATGACGATAACGAGAGCGTCGCCGAGTCGGTTCTGGCCGCTCTTTCCGTCGTCGTCTCCGAGTATCCAGACGTCCTCGAGGAAGAAGATATCTCCAAGATTTTCGATACCATGTCGACATCCTTCCGCGAGGGTGACGGCGAGACGCTCGGTGCCGCCGGAACTGATGCTACTGATGGCGGAGACGGTTATTCATTCACTGACCGACAGAGTGGCCGAAAACGACCCGCCGAGTTCGAGGATAAGCCTGTCGACGAACAGAAATCAGAGGGAGAAACCACGCTCGAATAGGCGTGTGACAATACGATGGACTGGGTATACCCACGGATCGCCGCCTCACTCGCCGAAGACGGGCGTGAGGAGATCATCGATTACGTTCCTTCGCTCGTCGAATTTCTGCGTCAAACAAAGGGGCAACCTCGACACGACGCGGCAAGAGCCCTCGCGGCGATAGCGACGAGTCATGCAGAGGCCGAGATCGATTGGATTCATGATCTCATCCAGCAACTGGGAACCGAAGACTTGGCCGTCAATCGGCACCTCATCCGGGCAATCCGTGGGCTAATGCTCTCGGACAAGATCGCCGAGACGCCTGCACCGACGAGACGAACCGCCACGTACTCAATGTGGCGGTCGGATGCCTTTGATTTGACTGACGAGACGGACCCGACCGATCCCGTCCAACGCCCCGAGACTTGGCGATCAGATATCTTCGCGGTCATTCCGGAAGGTGACGCCCGAATCCGGGTTCACGACCGCGTTATGGAGCGCCAGCTTCTCATGGAATCCTCGCAGGCATTCGAACAGGAGAAGGTGGACTTGAATCAGTTCGAATATCCCGTCGACTTCGGCTTCCGGTTCCGTACGGACTATCTTGAATTGCCGAATACCGGAACCGTCTTCATCCGGACTCAGGATGGCTCAACCGTAACCGAGTATCGGCCGGTTTCGGACGGAACCGAGTCGCTGTCGGACGGAGCATACAGTCTCGAGTTTTCGGCGCCGTTCAAGACATATATTCGGTTCGAGGGCGAGTTCGAAGTTCTGCCCGGTGAACAGCAGACCGGATTCGAGCTGTCGTGGCCCGACGAGGTTGTCGTCAAAATAGGGGTTCGATCTCGGCACGAACAACCTTCTGGGACGATTACGACGAGTTCGGATCCACGTGAGATGATGATCGCGCTCTCGCGTCTGGGCTCTGCCCTCAAGACTAAGAGCAGCGAACGGTCGTATCCGACGCTTCGAGCCCACCCACCGATGATTGAGCTTGGCGAACGGCTTTCAATCCCACCGAACATCGGAACCATCGAGACAGGCATCGTGATTGAGGTGCCCGAGGACTACAAGTACATTTTCACGGTGGCCCCGCTGGCATACTATCTTGGTGCCCGAATCGTTCCGGGCGAGACGCCCAGACTCCTTACGGAGAGTGGCTTCGTGCACCCGCTCGGTGAGACGCGAGCGGAATTTGAGGCCGAAGTCGCACGCGTACTGAAACAATCGTTCGTATTCGACTGTCTCATCCGAACCGAGGGCTACTACGACGTAGAACTCGCCGAGCGAAACGTCATCGAGCCCCAGCTTGATGTCGACCTCGAAAACTTGTACGACCGTCCGCTGTCCGAACGACTGGAGGCCACTCTGAGTGCCTCGACCGAATATGTCGAGCCGTATATGCCGACTTGGCAGGCCGAGTCAACGGTGGCACCCGAACCGGAGAGTGTCGAAGCGCTCCCATTCTTGGTGGCGGACATGTCGACGATTCGGACTCGTTCAGTCTCCGAGGTCGAAGTGCCGTCAAGCCAGTACGCCACCGAACCCGTGGGGGAGTTCCTTCGAGGTGAGTACGAGGGGGACACCGGAACGGACCGCGACGAATCCGCGGGTAATTCCTCTTCAAATGGAGAGCAGAGCACTCAAATCCGGGTACCCGAGACAGATTCAGACGTGATCACTCGACGATGGGTCGGAGACGGGGTTCCGATCAACGCAAGCAAAGCCCTCGTTGAGGGATACAGAAACGGAATCAGGACCGCAGAAACGGATTCCTCGCTTCGGGTCGCAGTCGTCCTGAACGATTCTGGGATGGCAGCCGAAGGCACTGTTATGGAGACCTACCGTGATGAAGCAGTCTTGCCGACCAGTATCAACATTCACGAGAGCCTGACGAAAGCCGAACTACGAACCCTCCTCTCCGAGGAAATCGACCTGCTTCACTACGTCGGCCACGTGACCGACGAAGGTATTCGGTGTACTGACGGAACACTCGACGTGGGGACGGTTGACCAGACGCGGGTCCGAGCATTCATATTGAACGCTTGCCGTTCTCACCGACAGGGAACTCGGCTCGTTGAGGCTGGTGCGGCAGGTGGAATCGTCACCATCGACAACGTGCTCAACTCTGGTGCACTGACAATGGGTAAGCAACTCGCCAATCTACTGAACCGTGGCTTTACGCTTGCAAACGCAATGGAGGTCGCCAAAGACGACTCGCTGTTCGGCGATCAATATCTCGTACTCGGAAACGGCGGAATCACACTCTCACAGTCAGATAGCGGGCTCCCGATGGTCTACTCGGTCAGCGAAGCTGAGACGGGGATGTTCTCCGTACGCGCGACAGCGTATCCCTCCGGACGGCACGCGCTCGGGGTAATCACGACGCTCGCAACGGATGGGGAGGAGACGTATCACCTTGCTCCCGGCGATGTCGGACAAATGGAACTCACAGAATCCGAGCTACGACAGTACGCCGACCTAGATAGTCCCACAGTCCGATGGAGAGATGAGAACAGAGGTTCGTAGACGACTCCGCCGAGCTCCTACTGTAAGATCTATCCTAGCGAACTCCGGGCAGTAGTTCGCTGGCCATTACAAAGCCGTTGATTGTCGGTCCCGCCGAACAAGATGCTGGGGGCTGATACAGACGTTCTGCTACAGAACTCGAAGGGTATCCCGGGCATCGCCCCCGGTAGCTATCGCAGAGAATTCATGAGTTCAGAAAGTGTGGTTCCCGATACAGCGATATTCGTCGCAGGGACGGGCTATTCCCTCGAACTTGGAGAGGAGTCCGAAGCCTACGTTTAACGCGGTCCTGATTCATTCTTACCCTGACTGGCCATTCGTTATCGACGTGGTCTCCTATTTAGCCAACGTGTTGGGAGATTGTTCTAAATGTTGGTTGATGTGGGTTCGAGAAAATTGAAGCAAGTAGGTTGTCGGATCAAATATAATACGACGATCAAGGCACTGTCTAGTTCTGAATGACCTCAGCTGGTGTTTTGCCGTCGAGCGCTTGATTGGGGCATTCGTGGTTGTAGTGGTGTCTGAAGCGTCGTAGCCACTGTTTCGCGCTGGATTGACTGCCCCTCCAGAAGGAGTGAAAGCGGTCGATTCGCATAGTGACAGTCTGGAATTACTTTTCGATGTGGTTCCGGATTCGATAGTCGAGCCGACCACTCAAATCGTGGCGTGAGAGGGCAGTCAAATAGCCGCCAGCATCAACGAGAAACACTGAATCGGCGACATCGTGTTTCCGAGTGAGTCGATGCAGGAACGCCGTCCTCAGAAATCAAAGATTTCTGATTGGCTGCACGAGAACTGCGTTCTCGTGAACGCCGCGGGGTCAGTCCCGCGGCGGCTGAACACATCAACTTCCAGAAACAGCTTTGATTCAGTGTCTACAGCAGCGTATAGCCACTTCTTTTCGCCATCAACCCGATTTGTTTCTCGTCGACCGCGACCCGCGACGGCTCCGCCGTCGGCGGGTCGCTCTGTGCCTCAGACAGTGTATGAACCCAGTTCCAAACCGCGCCGTGAGAACAGTCGACACCCAGCAAATCTAAGATAGCGACCGTCTCCCTGATCGACAGCCCCGCCGAGTGGAGACGCACCCCAAACCGCCGGACGGGTGTCGGGGTGCGCTCGTTCTCCCAAACGTCTTGGCTGTCCTCCTCTAACGTTTTTCTGAGCAGGTCTGCGAGTGTCATGAGTACCTCTCGCTACGGCCTGCTCACTTCTCAATCCCTCAACTAGACAGTGCTGTGCCCGTGAGCTACTAGTAGCATGACACTATTTCAGAGTCACTAAATCGTCGTTTCTCGACCGTCTAAACAAGACCATAGTTAGTCGAGGTCGGCTTGTCTGGCGATCAGTGCGCCGTCTTCGAGGTCGCCTTCGCGTTCCGTAATCGATTTGTACACGAAGATGTCGCTCAGCGAGAGCAGATGACGAAGTTTCTGGATAGACCCGACCGACGCCACCCGCGACCACCGCCGCGGTCGAGAACCGTCCGGTCGTCGGGCCATGACCCGTGCTCCGTCCCGTCGCCTCAGTCGTCCGAGCGTGTCGTTTTCGATACCCGGTCGATAGCCATATTATCGAGAAGCGCCAGATACGAAGCGCAAATCGTGACTCCGACCCCGGTCTACCGTGAAGTGCAGCAGTTCCGTCAGCGGTGGCTCTGGGCCCTTCTCGGCGGAGTCGCCCTGTTCATGCTCGCGTTCGGGCCAGTCTCGTGGCCGGGACTCCTCGTCGTCGGCGCTGTCGCCGTGTTCCTCTACAGCCTTCGGCTCGAAACGGAGGTCAGGGCCGCCGGAATCTACCTCAAAATGTGGCCGATCCACCGGTCGTTCCGTCGCATCGCTTGGTCGGAGATAGCGGAGTACGAACCGGTAACGTACAGTCCGCTTCGCGAGTTTGGCGGGTGGGGAATTCGCTGGCGGGCGGGCAAAATCGCCTACAGCGTCAGCGGGAATCAGGGCGTCTGGGTCCGGCGGCCCGACGAGCGGTCCGTCCTCATAGGGTCACAGAACGCGGACGAATTCGCCACTGCGGTCGACGAGGTCTACGAGCGCTGAGGTGGCGTGCCCGATTCTCGACCCCCAGTTCGCAGCCGACGGCTGGCTGTGCACCCGTCGACGCCGCGGTGTCCCGTTGTTTTATGACCGTGACTCGTCTGTCTCCGATACTCACACGCCTGCTGGCGGGCCGAACCCGTCAGTACGGCCCCAATCCACATGTCAGATGGCACGTCTCACTACCGACGGCGCACAGTCCTCGCGGCGCTCGGAACCGCCGGGGTCACCGGCTGTCTGCGGCCGGCCACAGACGCGGCCGGGACGACGACCGACGGCCGCTCCGCCACCGAGTCGGCGACCGACGACCCCACGGCCACGCCGACCGCGACGGCCACCGACACCCCCGCGTCCCCGGTGTCGCTCTCCCGCGTCTGGGGGACCTTCTTCGAACCGGCCGGCCGACCGCTGGTCGCGGACGGGACGCTGTACACCGGAACCGGCGACGGGCTGGCCGCCTTCTCGACGGCCGACGGGAGCGAGCAGTGGCAGAGCGGACAGGACAACCTCCACTTCCGCGGGGCGACCGACGGCGACGCGCTGTACTACGCGAACTTCCTACAGGACGGTCTCTACCGCGTGTCCCGGGCGACGGGCGAACGGACCGCGTCGTCGTCGTTCGGCCCCGTCGGGGAGCGGCCGGCCGTC
This sequence comes from Haloarcula sp. MBLA0138, assembly GCF_055632455.1. NCBI lineage: Archaea > Methanobacteriati > Methanobacteriota > Halobacteria > Halobacteriales > Haloarculaceae > Haloarcula > Haloarcula sp. MBLA0138. The sequence continues at coordinate 10,516 of NZ_JBVMVU010000002.1, forward strand.
GCCGGCGACCACGTCGTCGTCGGCACCGACCACAACGCCGGCACTGGTGCCACCGAAAACGTCCTCGTCGGTCTGTCGGCCGACGGCTTGGAGCGCGTCTGGAGCGTCTCCGCGGCCGGTGGCTCCTACACCGACGGGATTTCCCACGGGGACCGGGCTATCGTCGGCTTCGGCGGCAGCGACGGCTCGCGGGTCGAGTCCCGGGACCCGGCCACCGGCGCGGTGGAATGGGCCGTCGACGGCTACGTCTCGGCACCGATGCGCGTCCACGACGGCGCGCTGTACGTTCCGCTGGCCGCCAACGGCGTCGAACTGCTCCGCATCGCGCCCGACGACGGGACCGTCGTCTGGCGACACCTCCTCGAACGCCGACAGAACACGGGCATCGTCTACACGGCCGCGCCGACGTTCCACGACGGCCGCGCGTACTTCGCGTCGTACCGGCAGGTCCACGCCGTCGACCTCGCGTCGGGCGAGACGGTGTGGGCGACCGCGACGGACCAGCCGATAGCGGCGTCTCCCGCCGTCGTCGGCGACTACGTCTGGGTCGTCCCCACCGAGGCCGACGGCGAGGAGCGCAACCGCCAGCTGTTCGGATTCGACATCGAGACGGGGGAGCGGCGCGTCGAACAGACGTTCCCGGCGACGACGCGGCGGCCGTTCGCCTTCGGCGCACGCCTCGGGCTCCTGTTCGAGAACCAACTCGCGGCCTACGAGGTCACGGAGACAGCGTGAAACGCCGCCGCCTGCTCGCCGCGCTGTCGGGCGCGGCCACGGCCGGCTGCCTCTCGTTGCAGGAGCCGGACGACGCCGCAGACGGGACCGACGAGTCGGCCGCGACCGACGCGTCGACAGCGACGCCGTCGGAGACCGACGCGACGGTCACCCACGCCGGGACAGCCGTCTCCCCGGTCGAGGTCAGGTCCCACGACGACTCGAACGTGGGCCTCGCCGACGGCGGCTCCTACGTCTTCGGGACCGACGAGTCGGTCGTGCTGTACGGATTCGACGGGGAACGCGGCTGGGAGACGGCCAGTCCCACCCTCGACACGGACCTCGCCACGACCGGGACGGCCGTCTACGTCGCCGGGTCGCCGTCCGGCGAGACCGGCGAGACCGGTGAGACAGTCGTGACACGGCTGGACCGCGCCACCGGCGAGGAGCGCGCCACCCAGCGCCTCTCCGGCGACCCGGCGTCGCTCACCACCGTCGAGGGGATGGTCGTCTGTGCGACCGTCAGCGAGCGCCCGGACGCCGACCCGCGGTACGTCAACCGGGTCCACGCGCTGGAGCCGGGGTCGCTGGAAGAGCGGTGGCAGCAGTCGGCCGACAACAGCACTTTCCCCGACGACGCGGTCCGCATCGGGGACACCGTCCACGTCGGGTTCGGGAACTTCCTCGCCGGGTTCGCCGCCACCGACGGGACGGTGCGGTACCGGGCACCGATACGCAGCAGCTACCCCATGGCATACCGGAGCGGCCTGCTCGCGGACGCCACCGGGAAGCTCCGGCGCATCGACCCGGCGACGCTGGACTACGAGTGGAGCGTCGGTAGCGACGTCCTCGGCCGCCCGGTCGTCGCCGGGGCCATCGTCGCTGCGCCGACCACGGACGGCGTGGTGGCCGCCGACGTGACGAGCGGCCGACAGCTCTGGCACCGGACCGTCGAGGACGATAGCAGCTACGCGCCGGAGACGCTGGCCTATCACGGCGGCGTCTTCTGGTTCGGTGCCGCCGACGAGACCCTGTACGGGTTCGCCCCCGAGACGGGCGAGACGGCGTTCACGCTGTCCGCGGACACCGACTGGCTCGCGGGTACCCCCAGCGGTGTTGTCGCCGGCACCGACGATGGCGTCTCCGTGTGGCGCGTCGGCGAGACGGCGTGAACCGGTCGCGGGACGTGCAAAAGTGCAGGCGGGCGGTGACCGCGGCCCCCGCTACTGCTCGCTCTCGGTGGGTACGGAAGCGCCGAACCAGAAACAGCTGAAACATGGTTACGAGCCGTTGTCGTCTGGCACAGTGCTACTAACTAAACACTACCCTCTCCGGCGACGAAACAATCAAAGAGCCACGCATCGACAAACAGGAGATTCGCGTCCTCACGACAGGCGAATCGCCGTACCGAGAACAACTGTAGAGTAGTGACCGACGTGGGAGTGTAATTGTGCGCTCCCACCCAGTTCCACAACGTCGTCGATTCATTCTATATAATTAACCAACACGGGGTATCATTCTACACGAATTGTTGGTTAAGTCTAAAGACACGATTTGGCACTGTTCTGAAGACTCCGCGTTCAAGCTACGGTCTCTGGTTCAACAAGACTGGAAGCAGGTGGCCCCTCGAATGGCAAGTCGAATTGTGTGTGCGACTCGGCACCGGTGTTACCATCCGACGATTCGTGTCGCGGGAGATCACAGGCCTGACACGTCCAAGTTGGGCGGCCAAGATGTGGTTTTCCCGTAATCCCATCGCGCCCCACAAATTCGTACCCGGTAACCGACCCACAATCGACACAGTACAGTTCCTCACTGATGTTGGCCGGACCCGGCGACACCTTGTATCGCTGCACGATGCCTGGGACGACCCAATACTGTTCGTCAGCTTTGCTAATTTCACGCTCGAGTGCACCGAGATCGTCACGCCCGGTAACCGGCTGTCCATTCAAGATAGATCCGTGGCTCCCCGTCACCCTCCCAGTCCGTTTGGTCGACCGCCGTCTCGATGAGGCCCGGTCCAGCTGGCCCGTCGGCGGGAGCTTCCTCGGGGAGATTGGGCCAACCTACTGTGAGATGCGACGCCGGTCACGTCTGGTTTGTCGTACTCCTCTCGCAGGACGGCGTGGATATCGTTCGCGAGGGCAACCGCTTCGTCTGTCGGGTGGCCGGCTTCCGCGACCGGAAAATCCGACGGGCCGACCCCCCGAACCTCGATGAACAGCCGTGGTTCATCCTCAGGCATTTGGGTCCACCCCGTCCAACAAGAGTTCCGTCTCGCCGTGTTCACTGGCCATCGGGCCACGTTCGGTCCGAATGAACGCGGACCTCGTAAGGAGGGATTCGACGAGGGCCACGAATCCCTCGTGGGTATCGTCCCCGAATGTAATGACGGCATCGGGCGCGGGCCCAGTCCCGTACTCGTCGTGCTGCACGGTCGAATGGTCTGCGTGTGTCTCGGTCGACATGGGTTCATCGCTGGGCGTCGATACGACGCCCCGCGCCCGCTCGGGGCTCACAAAACGGGGTTCGCATCGGCGTCGGAGTCGGTCTCGCTGTCTCGAAGCTCACGGGCCCGCATCCGAAGCGCGTCCTGAACTTGGGTGCGGTCGCGATTCGCGTTCTCGTGTGCAAGATACGCTTGGATTGACTCGATTGAGTCCATACACAAGATGCCAGCGCGAATCAGCTGCAAGTGGTCCGACGCAAGCAATTTCTCCGGGGGCAGCCGCTCCAGAAGCGGCTCCGTGTCGTCTTCGGACATGACACTCACTCTGCAGTCCCAGAAAATTCGCCCAGCGTGAGCTGGTCATCCAGTTTGAATCGGCATTCGGGATAGTGGGCCAAGACAGTCCCGTCGAAGATGTCCCAGAACGCCATCATGTGGGGCTCGATCTGCTGCCAGAACCGGGCCTCACGCAATCCCTCGTCGATTCGACGGGCCTCCACAAGGAGCTAGGACTCGCGTTCGGTCAGCGCCACGGAGCACCTCCCGCTGGCCGGTCCTGCATGTATGAGTTCGCCGAAAGGCCCGCCTCAAGCGTTTCCCGCGTCCCGACGGGTTTGGTCGCCCGTTGCAGCGTCCAGCCAGCGTCGGTACGCTTGAGCAGGACCGTCGCCCCGGTATCGGAGATGTGCCAGCCGATTGTCTCGTTCCCGACGGCGAGAAACTCCCACTCGCCAGCCGCGGCCGAAATCACCGAGTGTCGCTGCGGACCCGGTCAATGCGACACCCCCCGTTTTTAGTGTTGTACCTCACCGAGAATCGCGTCGACAATGGTCGCGACCCGTTCGACCAGTGGGACCGCCTCGTTGACGTCGACGGTGAGCTGTGCTCTGAGCGCAAGTACGTCCGGCGTCGACAACCACGGAAGCCGGTTGGCGACGAGACTCAGAACGACAGCCGGAAGGTCTGTATCGACCGGTTCCTCCTCGCGAACCGCCGCTGTGATCGGGGCGACAGGGTTCCGACGCGGCGAGAGCTCGGTACTGGTTCCCCTCGACTCATCCTGCAAGTGCTTCTGTGACATCCTCTCACCCGGCGGAGGAACACAAAATCTGGCTATCCCCAGAGACCAAACCCGACCTGTTCGCTTTCGGTCGGAACATGCTTGTGTCTTGATACCTTCCGCGTCGCACTGAGCCTTACAGAGTCTAACTGTCTAATAAAAGCCCCAATGCGGGACTTCATTAGGTTCGGTTATTATTCCGTAGATATAGAGATAGAGACCTAACCTGACGACGAAATATTCGAAGGTTCCAATGAGGTTGGTTGGTAGTGGGGTGATCGGCAATAGGGTCCATAGTATGACCGCAAGCGCACCGCTGATGGCTCCTGCTGCAATCATCCTGATGGGGATGTTCTCTTCCCAGTCTTGATGGACTCGGTTCCATCCTGTCTCTATCGCGTCGACACTTGGAATAAACAAACCCAACCAAGCGACACTACCGAGGCTGATTATTATCCCATTCATGTCAAGGCCACTTCCGTAGTAGAGCGATCCAAGGCCGATGAAGTACCCTGGCATAATGGGTGAGAAGATCGGGAAGTGAATCACGACTCCGGTTGTTATCATTCCGAGGGCGACCGAGATACTGTTGGGTATATAGTTGACGAACCCCCCGTAGGGAACTATGGTCTTCTTTTTCAATAGCAATGAGATAATTGCTATCATTGGTATGGAGTACAGGAGTAGTATTGGGAACAATTGGATACTGGGTATCAACAGGAGGGTATCGTCGAAGGCTTGAGCGAATGCGTAGAATGCTCCAAAGAGGCCCAGCGCTAAGATACTTCCAAGTGGACTCCAGCAGTTCAATCTATGTTCGGTGAGGCTGGGTACCTGTGGGTTGATATCTTGGCTCTGGACGGTGTTTAGTTAAGCGTGAAAAGTGAGGCGGGCGAATTTCTTGGTGCTCTATGCCAGAAATCGTCCGCCTCAGCGGTAGTAGCGACTGGATAGATTTGGACTTTGTGGAGCGCGAGCGGACACCCGAGCGAGCGATGAAGCTCGGTATTCAGATGCACGTGGCTGGACTATCACTTTCGAATACAATCTCTGTTCTTGGTAAGTTGGGTGTCAAACGGTCTCGAAAGGCCATCCACGATTGGGTACAGAAGGCTGATTTACAGCCAGACGGCGATGAAGCTCCGAATCAGGTCGCGCTTGACGAGAGCGTGATTCGCATCAATGATCAGCAATACTGGCTGTACGCCGCTATCGATCCTGCCACAAACAAATTTCTCCATATACGGCTTTTTGCCACGTACACAACTGCTTTGACGGAAATCTTTCTCGGAGAACTTCGTGAGAAACACGATGTCGACGACGCCGTGTTTCTTGTCGATGATGCGGACTGGCTCAAAACAGCCCTGCAACGACACGGCCTCGATTTCAGATACGAACTCCATGGAAATCGGAATACTGTCGAACGTGTTTTTCGAGAAGTAAAACGACGGACATCCTCTTTTTCAAACTGTTTTAGTCACGTTGACCCAGAGACAGCTGAAACATGGTTGCGAACCTCAGTACCTCACAAAGCATCACCAGTTAGCCTGACCTAAGTCACCTGTTCTGTCGTGATGAGTCGTCGATAGCGGTTGAACAACACTACTCGGAGACGGAGCTGTCGCTGTCGGCGGCGGTCAGCCGCCGACGCGACAGCGTAGCCACTCACAAGGCGGCGATCCTGGTAAGTGACTACCGATGAAACCGGTCGTCAGGTGGCCGGTTTGCGGGGACGGCCCGACGCACCGCGAGGGCCGTCCACGCGGCCCGGCGAACCATATTCACGAACTCCTTGTACGGCCACCACCAGAGGCGACGCCCACCTCGGCGGGGCGTCGCCACGTATTCGTAGTGGAGATACCGCCAGACGTTCTGCAACAGCAGACTCACCACGACGTACATCAGTCTCACCGTTGCGTCTCGTGTCGTTGTCGTCGCTATCGCTTGCTCGGACAAGCGATAGCTCGACTCGATACCGAAGCGTTTCGAGTAGTGGTATCGAGCGTCGCGTGGAGTCTCGATGAACGGCGCGTCAGCGGCGTAGCCGTGACGCGCCACGCCGTTCTCGTCATACCGTCCATTCAGGTACGTACAGTCGATGTAGACGGGAAACTCGACGGTCCAGCTATGACCGTCGAGTTTCCCTGTCAGGTCGTGTTGAATGACGCGGCTCCAGCCTTCCGAGAGTTCCTGCTGAATCGCCTCACCCCACCGGATGATCGGGACCACGTAGGCGTAGTTATGCGCCTGAAGCAGCGTGAGACACTTGCTGTCGTAGAATCCGCGATCGAGGTAGACGGCCTTGACCTCGGTGTCAAGGCCGTCAAGCACACCGAGGAACTCAGCGAGGACGCTGCTGGCGGTGTCGCCGTCTTCGAGACGGCGCACCGCCAGCGTGTAGCGTTTGTTCTTCACACGCGCGTAGAGTGTCGCGTACGCGTGGAACGCGGTGGTTCCCCGCTTCGCTTCCGAGTGGTAGAGGCCGTCTGTGTCGGCTTCGTCACCGTAGTAGGGCCGCAGGTGGAGGTCTGCGCAGACCTCCACCTGCTCGGGGAGCAGTTCGACGACATCCTGCCGAAGGAGTGTGTTAGCGACTCGTTCGAGCCGTTCCGGCTCGAACTTCGTCCGCAGGTGGTAGAGGATCGTGTTCGCCGATGGCGAGTCTTCACTGGAGTTGCACAGCGTGGAGATCGAGGTCCCGTCGGCGGTCGCGCCGACGAGGACCTCGTAGATGTCCTCGGGATCGATTTCAGCGTTATTCGCCAGGGTGAGAGAAACTTCCTCGTCAAGCCGGTTGACGAGGAAGTTAAGAAGTTGGTCTTCGTGGATTTCACTGTCCGCTTGCTTTGCTTGCTTGGACACAACTCAGCAAGCGGACTCCTTCAACTTGCGAGCTTTGTGAGGTACTGAGTATGGTTGGCTGGCTGCTCTCGTAGCAGTGTCGATCCTTGCCGTAGGCGGAGCAGTGTACAGTGTTTTCAGGTTCGTTTTCTCGGTTCTACGCTCATTAGCCCTCAAGCGGTGAGATTTTACCGGTGTTGAAGACTGAAGCCAGCTTCTGGAAAAGAATACTGGTAAGGACTAATCCGAGTCCTCAGAGTTTAAATGGAGAAGTACGCCGTCAAGCTCCTCGCTTTGTATGAATCCTCGAATCCGGATATCAATCTGTACGTAGTCGTGAGGTGCTTCGGGGAATGGAATTGACTCTAAGGGTTTATTCGGCATATCCTTTACACCTACTTTTTCACCAGGAGTGGCTTCCACTTCCAGTGCTTTGCCATCCTTGTTTACGAACTCTACACCTCGGCTTTCATTCTCTAATAATAGGAGTGCGGTGTAGGTATCCGTTGGTTCAGTGAGGATAGGTATGTCCAGTAATGAGTGGTGGGCGTTGGGGAGATCTGCACCGTGTGTGAACCTTTCGTCGTCTAAAAACTTCATTCGATGTTGACCAAGGTTTAGAAGAATTAGTGAAGGATCCCGCTTATTGGCTTGATCTTCTATTTCATCGAGCAGCTCATCGATACTGTCCACGTTGTATTCTTCTAAGTTCAGGCCCCTCAGAACGTATTCGTTGTACCTATCGAAGACGCCACGGAAGTTGCCTGTAGGCCGTGCAGCTACTCCTTCCTGCTGTACAAATAGTCGTTTCTTAGGGTAGAGTTTGGCTAATCTGATTCCGTCTATATCCGGTGGGAACCGCTTCTGCTGAAGCAACCCGGTTTCTTTGAGTCCCTGTCTTAATATAGCTGAGTTGTCAAAATTTTCGTTTATCTTCTCTTCTACAGATGCGATGTATTCCGGTTCAATTGGCTGATTGCGTACCCACATTAACTGCTGTTTCTCCGCGTGTGAGTGAGCCTGGTCAAAGATCTTAGAGAGATTCTCTACCCGCTTATTGAGGTCTACGTCGTCGTCTAACAGGAAGTCGAGCGGGTAGTCGTTCTTAAATTCTTGAACTGAGTCGTTGAGGCTGTTGAGTTCTATACGATGTTGTCTTTCGGCTGGAATAGGCAGTTCTTCTGGCGTTGAGTTCAGGAAGCGTTCTTCAGTACTTCCTGAACGGGTTGAGAGATTGCGGCCTGAACGCCACGAAACAGTCAGTTTCTGTATGATTAGACGGCCAGTCTCAGCTGCTACTGCAGTGTAGATCGAGACAGCCCCAACCCACTTATCTGGACAGACGGTATTAACCGGAGTTCGACGGTATCTAACGAAAGCTGTCGCTCACCGCCCACCGATCAGGCCGTGGGCTGACCGGGGTCAGCCCGCGGCCGTTGCCTGTGACTCCCGTATACCAACCCCGTTCGCTTTGATTTTCCACTAGCGTCGTAACTCCTCTTCCAGCTCATGACGAATCCAGTCACGGAACGTCTTGAACGTGAACTCCTCGGGCAGGTCGCGCCCGCCCCGCCGTGGGCGGGCGACGACCGCCCATCGCAGCACTAACCACAGGTTCTCCAGCAGTGCTGCGACTAACATGATCGTAAATCGCACGACGGGATCACGTGTCGTCGTGATCCCTCGTGCTTGTCGCAGTAAGCGATAGGTCGTTTCAATGCCTGAACGCTTCCTGTAGAGGCGTTCAACCTTCTTCGGTGACCGGTCAGTGACGCCGCAAGCCACGTAACCACGAACAACCTCTCCGTGCTTGCCTCGATCACCGTTCTGGTAGGAGACAGCGACCGCGAGCGGGAAGCGAAGTTCCCGCTCGCTGTCCTTGTACATGCGATAGGTCGTCATGTACGACTTGTGGGTGTCGAGTTTGTCCTTCATACGCTTGCCCTTCTTTGGGACGTGAACGATCGTTGCGGCGATATCACGAGCGCGGCGGATGACGCGCTCGTTGTAGAAGCCGCTATCGGCAAGGAGGAGTTCGATATCGAAGGGATAGTTCTCGACGCGGGCGAGCACGCGCTCGACCGCGTCGGCCTCGTCTTCGTCGTTTCGGACGTAAGTCATCGCCAATGTCACTGGCTTGCCGTTCGAGACGACGTACGCCGTACAGTAACGGTGGCAGGTCGTTGTCCCGTCTTTGGGAGCCATCGAACAGAGTTCGCCGTCATCGTCGTAGTGCTCGCCGTGATAGGGGTTGTCGATGAAGTCGATGGAGACGATTCTCGACCGGTCAGGGTCGAGAATCGTCATAGCGAGGCGTCCAAGCAGAAGGTTGGCGACGAACTCAAGATGCTGACGGTTGAGCGTATGCAACCACGTCAGAACGGTGTCGTCACACGGTGTTCCGTTGGTGTCGTTGCAGGTATCCCAAATCGAGTTTTGATTGGCACAGGCCATGATGACGACGATCCAGATGTCGCCGGGGTCGAGGGGGCTCCCCTCGACACCCGGCAAGGGAAGAGCGGTAATGATCTCTTCCGCTACGTCTTTGACATCCGACGCCGAAAGGAACCTGTCTGGATCGGGGATCTTGAACACATCCAGATCCAGACACTTTCCTGTGGTTAATTCGGCGATTCAATTCAGCTGATTACGCTGGTTGGGAAGTACCGACTGTGGGTTCACCCACAAAGACAACCGCGACGGCGAGCAGTTCCAATGTCTGAAGTGTGGGTACGAGGTAAACGCGGACTACAACGGGGCAAAAAACGTCGGGCTACGGTATATGCGGAAGCGACAGCACAGACTGCGTTCCTCGCCCACGTCGGGGGGCGCAGACGCACCAGTAGACGTGCGTGTGAATGGTGGGATGTTGAACGGCAACGGCTATCGGTCAACCGCCGATAGTTGATTGCCGGGAGTCCACATCAAAGCCCCACCCTCAATGAGCGACCCCCTTGTGGGTGAGCGAAGTAGGGTGGGGGAGTTTACCGGCCCTGTATTGGTGACAACGAGTCTGCTCAAGCGTAGAGTCCCCACTCCACGTCCTCTTCGATCGCGTCGCGAGCGGAGTCGACTTGGTCGACAACATCTGCGCCGAGTTCGTCGACCGCCTCCTCGCGTGTGAGGTCGCCATAGAGGTGTCGACTGATAATCATATCGCGGTAGAGCGTCTCGACGCCCGTCTCGACGGCCTGTTGAATCACCTCGGATTCATCAATACCGAGGTGCTGGGCGAGTTCCCGCACTCGGTCGGAGACGCTATCGGTTGCCATACGCCCGTGTTAGGTCCCAATCGGTATAAATGTCATAGCGATAGCGACGGCCTATTGTTGTGATTCTCACGAGCCACTTCATGCTCGCTCCGGTTACACCTAGCGGTGGAGTACTTTGATCAGTGGCTATCAGAGTGGCAGAAGACTCCTTCTTGTGCCAGAAAACGCCTGATTTACACTTCGCAGGCGGGGGGTCCCAGTCATCCTCCGAACGGTTCAAGAATCTCGACGTAAGTAGTCCTGAAGAACCGCTGCACAAATTTCAGAGAACCCCTGTGATGAGTGCTATTGGTATAGCGACCAATAGTGTTATGGCATTGGCCTTCGAACCAATAGCTGAGGATGGGCTCGCTGACCGATGACGACCTCGATGGCGTAAGCGAGGGACAGAAGTACCCTGACGGGACTGTAGTCCGCGTGTTCTGCATGCGGACTGAACGCGACGCGTACCCGTCTGGGTGGGCGTACAAGCTCCACTACGGTGCGACGGAGCCGGACCCGCCCCGCACGCTTGATGATGGGACGATTCGTCGGTATGATAACTCGCACGAGGACACGAAAGGGCACGAACTGCACGTCGCCCCTGATCCCAAACCAGAGATCATCGAGTTCCCTGGCATGGTCGAACTCTGGGAACGGTTCTGGAGCGAAATCCCGAAACCCGAACTCGAGGTCAAGTGAGGCCATCACCACGGTGATACCCATGAACGATTCCACCCCACCGCTGCATCCGATCGAACGCGAACAGCTTCGGGCTGCGTCGACGCTCGTCGTGACAGTCAAATCGTCCGACGAGTTCCGCGGCGATGTTACTGATGGGATCACGTCGCTCGAACAGGGCGATACGGTGGACGCTACGCCGACGCTCTCGTTCACCAGCTACGACGACCTCATGGAGACGCTGACGCCGCGTGTCCTTGAGCTCATCGAGGCCATTCGTCGGGACGAACCATCGAGCATCAACGAGGCTGCCCGGGTTGTTGACCGAGACGTAAAGAACGTCCACGAGGAACTCAGTCGGCTTGCCCAACTGGGGATCATCTTCTTCGAAGAAGATGGTCAGAGCAAGCGCCCAGTCGTCTGGTTCGACGAACTCGTCATCAACCTCCCGTTCGATCCCGACGCTGGAGATACAGCGGCTGCAGCACCGTAGGGGCACATATGCTGTTCGATGACATAGTTGAGGAGAGACTTGCGATGCACGATCTGTCCGGAAGCGAGAACGCTGAAGACGCAGGCCGAATAGGTGCGATGCTGGAAAACTGAACGACTGGTGGTTGAATCATGCCTGACGATACACGCCATGTGAATGGAGCAGCAGTCAGGGACCTCCTCTCAGTTGCGACTCTCCTTGAGGATCCACAGCTGGCGGGTCTGTACGCGTACCTCTATCGTGAAGAGCCTGCGACTGTTCGCGAGGTCATGAACGGGCTCGACTTCTCTCGGGAGACCACTCAGACGTTATTGTCTCGGCTCGAAGAGATGGGCACAGTTGAGACGCTCACTGACGACGAGCCACAGAAGTACCGAGCGATCAGTATCGAGCTCTCGTTGTCCGCGGATCAGGGCGATCGGACCTACACAGTGACGCCGGCGTTGATCGACGCTGTCGGCAGACGCAGTGCAGACGGCGACATCGATACATACATCGATCGTCACGAACTCGCTGGGCTTGCGACGGCGCTCATCTATGCTGTCGATCGGGAACGATCCAGAGTGACACATCGGCTGATGGCCCGTGATCTGGATATCGGCCCGCTGGAAGCCGAGATCATTCTGCAAGCACTTCGTCCAGTCGTCCACGACCACTTCGAGATTGAGGTCGCAGACAGTGGCGATGTATTTGAGTCCGAAAGCAACGCCCCGTGAGGGAAGCTCACACCTTTCCTCGCTATCTGTATATCGATGTTGTAGTAGCTATTTTGACTGTTGCCGAAGTACTGGTACCTATTAGATGTACGAATTGTTCGATGAGACCGCGGCTCGCGTGCTGCTCGCAATCGAGTCCGGAGATTCGATCCGACAGGTCGCCCAGCATCTCCACACCCCTTACGAGACGGTTCGGCAGGCGGTGAACCCGCTCGAGGAAGCCGGGTATCTCACCTACGACGATGGCCTATTCGCCACCGACGATCGCGTTCGCGAGGCAGCTCTAACTTTTCTAGCCACGAGTGCTGGAGTGAGTCCGCCGTCCATTGAGGAGGCGTATGTCCTCCCGCAGTTCGGCGACTGGCCGTTTGCGTTCGCCCGAATCGATGCGGTTTACGTCTGGACGCAGGGTGGCTACCAGGTCGGTCGCGACCCGGATGACTATCCGCTGTTTCTCGCCGTCCAAGAGCAGGATGTCGAGGCGTGGCAGGGCTTTTTCGAGCGGTTCGGACTACCCACGGCGTTCGAGCGACAGCCGCGGGACGGACTCGATGACCCGCTTCAGATCATCCTTGATCCGCGACCAACGCTCGAAATCGACCACGTCGACGGCTACCCAGTCGTCCCGCGCGACGAGACCGTCGCCTACATGTGCGAACACTACGCGCAGTTCCAGTCGGCGCTGGCGATGCTCGATCGCATGTACGACGACCTTGATCTCGACGTGGCCTATCGCGAATCGGAACAACCCGACTGATCGGCCTACGTCGAGGAGGTGAATTGGCGTACTCCGGTCTATACGAACAATTGCTCGATCGACTGCTGGACGATATTCGAATCGACACCGATGAGGCTCGCTGTTTGTTCATAGAGCCGTGTGACGGTCTCGGCATACTGGCTCTGGTCAGCGTTACTCATCGTCTTCTCCGTGATACCTGGCTATGAGTCGGGTTGCGGCTTCGGCGGCAGCCCCGTCTTCGTCGAGGAGATCGACGATCAACTGTGGGATCGAGACGGTCGTGACGTCATCGACGGTTTGGGTGTTGTAGAAGACGTGCTCGTCGGTCGCCCGAAACTCCGTATTGCCGCCACCGATGAGGCCATTTTCCTCGATGATGGTGAGCCACATCGGGATATCGTCCTCCCTGACGTACAGGTCGGTCGAGGAACTGAAGAGAAACCCCTGGTGGACCTGTTCGGCTTCATAGGTAGTGAGTGCGTAGTCGAGATCAGCCTCACGGATCTGGTTCAGCGGCTGTTGAAACGACACCCGGACTGCATTCGGTTCGATTCGCGTCTCGAGCCAGTGACGATACAGCCCGTCCGGATCCTGAACGGTTGCGTTGTGAATGTACCCTTCCGACTCGAGTTGCTCGAAGTACTCATAGGCCCACCCTTTCGAGACGCTGGCCCGCTGCGTAATCTCGTACCGGCTCAGCTCCCCGTCAGAATGATTGAGGAGGACCCGGTGGAGACGCTCTTTTTTGAACCCGCGTTTCCGGGCTGGCGGTTCGAGCAGCACACTATCTAGGTTACTACCAATACTTATATACATAACCGAACGTTCGGCTATTGGATTCACTTATATACTGAACCGATCTAGCCTCCCTCTCTCGAACGCCGAAGGATTTGTAACGCGAGTTTATCTGTCCCGAAGGGGGCGAGGAACGGCGATCATGCACATGCTCATACGCGTACTCGTCCCTGCAGCCGACGCGATCGAGGCGGTCGGCACCGCACGATTCGCGTTCGACCGATTGATCGGGATCGGTGAGGGCGCGAGTACTGCGTTCGACTACTACAAGATGCTCGACGAATCGACCGCACGGTATCGCGACCACCCTCGCTACGGTGGGCTCGATCCCGCCCATCGGCTGTCGTCCGCGACCGGTGAACAACTCCTTGACGACGCGATCGAGGCACAAGCAACGTGGTTCGTCGAAACCGTCGCGACGCTTCGTGAGAAGCTCGACACGCTCGAACCGACCGACGTGATGGATGATGTCGACCTCGTCCGGTACGACTGCTACCGACTCGGACAGTTCGCAGGCCCATCAGTCTGGATTTACGATGAGCACGGCGCCGGGCTCCGTTCCCGGAGTGCAGTCGACCGCTACATCGAGGACCGTGACTCCGATTCGATCTGGGTGGTGCCCGCTGATGTCCACTACTGATCGGCCAGTGGCGAGCCTCGGCTCTGCCATCCGTCCTCACCCGTTCGAAGTGGACGTGGGGCTCGACACTCGCCAGGACCTGTGGAGGGTGTCGTGAGCTTCTACGCGACGGTCGCCGGCTATATTCAGTACCGAACCCTCGCGTTTCTGGAGGCCGCCGTTGGCCGACTCCAGACCGGTGGCTGGCTCGACGACTGCCAGCACTGGCGGGTCAACGGACGCGTCATCGCGCACGGTCGGGTCGAGATGATCGATACCGACCAGTTGGTGCTCGTGATTCCACCAGGGTTGTATCGAAACCTCGCTCGGATTACGACGCGGCTGTTCGTCGGCGCGACCGACGGCGCCGTGGTGATCAGTTCGACGGACGGCTGTTTCGACGGCTGGATCGAGCGACCGCTTCCCGCAGCAGCCGAGCCGACGCCATCGACGGATGCCATCACGAGCATCGACGCGGTCGATCTCGAGGCCTTCGCCCGCGAGTCTGGCCTCGGCGTGAAGCGATTCGAGCGGACGCCTCCCGACGAATACGCTGCCTGGCAGGATCAGGTCTGTCTGGCCTTCCACGACACGTTCGACCCACCGTTCCCGCCGGATATCGCCGACCAGAACCTCGACTGACCGACCGCAGATCGATCCTCGGCCCTCACCGGGCCGCTTTCCAAAATGTACCTCGATTCACCCAGCTACGCCGCCGTCCCGACCGACCAGTGTACCGTTTCCGACCAGCGTATCGACGTCGTCGACGAATCGACGCCGAACGAGCGTGACTGCTGTTCTGAATGCGATGATGTGCCGCTCGTCAGCGACGACACCGAGACGTACTGTCCCGATTGCGGTCTAATCGTGGAGGATGTCGGCCTCGACCACGGTCCGGAGTGGACGCCCTACGATGAAGCGGAGCGGCGACGGGTTGGCAGCCCGATCACGCCGATGCGTCACGACTGGGGCGTCTCTGCCGAGATCGGATTGTTCCGAGACGGCCACGGTCGCGAGCTTTCGGCTGCGACTCGGGCTCGCCTGCGTCGACTCCGCCGCTGGAATCGACGAGCACGCTTCGAGAGTAAGGCCGACCAGAATCTCGCGCACGGACTCGGTGAGATTCGACGGATCGGCGGGGCACTCGACCTCGCAGAGGGTATCCAGGCGGAGGCGAGTCAGCTGTTTCGCGAGGCACAGTCCGAGGATCTGATTCGAGGTCGGTCACTCGAATCGATAGCGAGTGCGGCGGTGTACGCAGCGTGTCGTCGCCGTCGACTGCCGCGCTTTCTCGACGAAGTCGCTGAGGCGGCTCGGGTCGACCACGGTAAGGTTCGGCTGGCGTATGGGGTGCTCAATCGCGAGCTGTCGCTACGGATTCCACCGGCTGTGCCTGCGGACTTTCTCCCACGACTCGCCAGTGCGGTCGACGCTTCGGAGCGGGTTCGAGAGCGGGCGGCACAACTGTGCGATTCGGACGTGCTCATCGACCTCGCGAACGGGCGCAAACCCGCCGGTGTCGCTGCTGGCTGTCTCTACTTCGCCGGTCGTGAACTGGAGGGATTCGGCGCCGTAACGCAAGAGCATCTCGCCACCGCCGCTCGTATCTCTGAAGTCAGTCTCCAGCACGTCTGGCAGGCTCTCCAGGATCGAGAGTTACCGGTCTGGTCCGCTGAGTCCTCCGATTCTTCAACTAAAATCGAACGAGGGCTTCCATGACTACCGACGAGATCACTGGTCGAGAGGAACGCATCGAGGTCATGCTTGACCCGTCCACAGCCGGATGGCGTCCGGGCAAGCCCTGTCCAGAGTGTGGTCACTCGGTCGTTCACGCTATCGTCAGGGCAGGCGTCCGGTTCCGTTCGGATGGGTCGTGGGAGTTCGACGAAACACTCGGTGTGTACGATGCGTTCTGCCCGGAGTGCGATTGGCTTCCGGCAGTTTGCTCTCTATGAGAGATGGCAAGGGGCGTGTGAACTAATTCAACAGATTGTAAACGAAATTCCACAAACGTATTTATACGACCCAGTACTACAGTTTACAACGATGCTCACCAAGGCCGGACTCGCTGTTCTGGACGCACTGAGTGCTGGCCGGACAGCAACTCCGTCTGAGCTCGCAGGAGAGACTGAGTATTCACAACCCCATCTCTATGAGATACTAGACGAGCTGCAGTCCGAAGGTTTGGTGACCGAAACCCGAGAATCTCACAATCAGCGTCGTGTTCGGGCGACTGACCACCCGGTCGTCGAAGCGTATCGAGATCTTCGGTCGAAGCTCGGCCACGTTGACTGGATTGAGGTTCTTTCGCCCGCTACGCTCCGGGTGTGCTGGTATCTCGACGAACCGCGCCGTGCCTCCGAAATTGCAGAACGACTCGATATCACTCGTCAGGGCGTCCACAACGCATTATCGCCACTCAAGCATCGAGCGATGCTGTCGCCGTCCGGTCCCGAGTACGCGTTGAGCGAAGACCTCTCGCCGCTGCTCGAGTTCGCTCGTGCCGTCGTACGCCACGACCACCGATCGCGGGTTCGGGAGATTGCCCCGAGTGCGACCGTTGAGTGGTGCGACCCGAAGCGGGCGCTCGTCCGTGTACAGACGTCCGATGATACGACCGCACTGCAGTCAGCCGCTGAATGGCAGTTGACTGGGCTCGCCAAATTTCAAGAACACGGCCTACAATTCTTCCTCGCTGGCGAACCCGCGTTCTGGTATGCCCCCGACGAAGAACTCACGCCTGCCGACGTTGTATGTCACACCCTCGTCCTCGATAGTGGTTCGCGCCGCGTCAGTTATTCCATGCTGTTGATCGAGAAGCTAGATATCGACCCGCAGACGCTCACAGAAACCGCACGATGGTACGACCTAGAGACAACGGTGACTGCATTGTACCGGCCGCTTCGTGGAGAGTTCGGTGCCTCGGACAACTTCCCTGTCTTCCTCCCGAGTGAATCAGAATATATGGCCCTCAAAGAGCAGTACGAGGTATCATGACCGTGTTCAAAGGAGGTGAGGCGATCAGGGCGTTTCTCGAAGAGTTCGACAGCTGGCTCTCGGAGCCTGTTACCGTGTACCTCCTTGGAGGGTCCGCGATGACGATACGGGGGCTGAAAGATCAGACCGAGGATATCGACCTGGCCCTGGGTGTTGTTTCCGAGTTCGAACACGTCTATCAGGCGCTGCAGTCCCAGGAATTCGCGGTGGTCAACGAACCGACGGAATCGTTTGAGGGTGTGGGAAAAACCGTTGAACTCCGGCATGACGAGCGTGGGTTCCGGATCGATCTCTTCGAACAGCAAGTCGTCGGGAAGGTGTGGATCACCGATCGAATGCATGACCGGGCTGAGGAATTCTGGTCCGGCAATCATGCGACGGCGTTCATCCTCTCGGATGAGGATATGTTCTTACTGAAAGCGGTCTCCGGCGGTGACTTGGCGAGTGGCCGACGACGCGATATCGAGGATATGCGAAAGTACGCCCAGCGTGGACTCGACTACGAGTCGATTCTGACCGAGATTGACGAACAGCGACCCTTCAACACTGGATCGACTGAAGCACGACAGATCCGCGACCGATCCCATCCGCTGTTTACTATCGAGATGGCGGTCAATTCTCTGTCAGGGCTTCCGAACACATTTACGTCCCGTATCGCGGATTTCGCGACGGATTTCGAGATCGAGTATACTGTTCTGGGGGCTGTTGATGATAGGATAGACGATGTCGAGGCAATCCGGGAGCACGTCCTCTCGAATGTGAGAATGCTTTCGGACGACAAGAAGGACGCAGTCGACGATGCTATCGATCGCATGGTCGACAAACACATTCTAGAGCACGCCGGGGCTACTGTTCGGCTCCAGTGACCCTTGGTGGTCCGTTGTTTTGTCCTTGTGGATCGTACCTCGGGCTAGCGTTCGATAGTCGAGATTTATCATCCCGTAAGGGACTGAGTGAGAGGTAGAGTCGATCTGCTGCATCTTCGATTAGACTCTTATCTCCCACTCCTAGTGACTGCTCTTACCAACAACTATGAGTACAGAATCAACCCCAGAGAGCGCTGACACCGACGAGAGCGAAGATTCCCTTGTCGAGCCGTCAGCGACCAGCCAGCAGGACGAACCGACGACCGACCAAGCATCGAGCGACGAGGGAGCCCCCACTCCGTCCGAACACGAAGAGACGGACGAGCCGACGTCCACAGGTCCGCCGGAGACGTTCCGGGCGGCGATCCAGTCGGAGCCACTGAAGAACATTCTGCGGGCACTCCGGGCGACTGTCGACGAGGCTCGCGTGAAGATCGACGAATCGGGCATCCGCGTCCGAGCGGTTGATCCCGCGAACGTCGCGATGGACGACCTCAATCTCTCGGCGAGCGCCTTCGAATCCTACGAGGCGACTCCCGGCGTTATCGGAAGCGACCTTGACCGGCTCTGGGATGCGGTCTCGCTCGCAAACAAAGGTGACCTCGTCCAACTTCACCTCGACACGGAGAGCCGGAAGCTGGTCGTGGCCGTCACTGGCCTCGAGTTCCAGATGGCCTGTCTGGACCCGGCGACGATTCGGTCGGAACCGACGCTTCCCGAGCTGGAGCTACCAGCGAGCGTCACCCTCGACCGCGACACGCTCCGCCAGGGGGTGAAAGCGGCCGATTTGGTTGCTGACCACGTCGGCTTCCGAATGGACCCCGAGGAGGAAGTGTTCCGGATCGATGCCGAGGGCGACACGGATAGCGTCGACTTCGGGATCGACGCTGACGACTGGGATTCGGTTACCCTCGCGGAGGCGTCCTCGCTGTTCAGCCTGGACTACATGAAAAAGATTGTCCGGACGACACCCGCGGGAACCGCTGTGAGGATCGATTTCGGGAACGAATTTCCGGCGATGCTCTCGTACGCTCTCGGCGACGGGGACGGATCAATGACCCGGATGCTCGCGCCACGCATCGAGACGTGACCACGGTTCTCGGCATCCATCGCGCATGAAAACAAACTACTCACAGTCGACAAATCGAGCCCGACGGTATCGAGGCGAGCGAACGCTCGGGGGCTGTCTCGTCTACGCCGGCGACGATCTCCTCGATAAGCACCTCGCAGTCCATCCAGTGTCGCCCGGCGGCTTCGACTGGGGCCCGGACGCGGCTCCCGAACGTGCTTGCCAGCTCGCCATCGCGCTGCTCGCGCCAACACTCGGACTCGAAGTCGCCGTCGACGAGTACCATCTCTTCGCCGAGAACTTCGTCCGCCGGGAACTCACGGACGATGAATGGTCGGTTCGTCTCCAGGACCTCCGTGAGTCGGGCTATCGAGAGCAGTACCTGCATCGGGACTATCCGGAGAATACCGCTCCAGAGCCTGCGGACGTCAACATCGAGACAATCGATTTGGACACCATCACCTATGCCGAGGAACTCGCGCTAATCCGCCGGTATGATGATGCCCTCTGGAAGAAAGGCAACACCCGCGGCAATCTGGCCAGACTCCAGGCGACTCGACGTGGTGAGCGCGACCCGGCGGCCGAGCCGTTCTCCAAGCAGTGGCTTTCGACACATGGACGGCTCACCTCGTCGGCGGCCAAACGTGCGCTTGGAGAGGAGTTCGAAACGATGGGCGAATTCGCCGCCTGGGCCTGTTACGCGACTTCGCTCACGACGGTCGACCACGTCGGCGAATCGACGGCGACGACGATTCGGAATCTCCGACCGACGCTCGTCCGGTGGTTCGGGGGAGAAGAGTACATTCCACAGTACGACGACGACCAGGAGACGCTCGTGACTGACGACACTGACGAGGATGACGGGAACGAGGAAGCAGCCGAGGATGATCCTTCGATTACCGCCTCTGGATAGCTGCGACTTGTTCGCCCTTGGTGATTTAGGTTCCTGAATTGGGTGAGGGGCGGACTAGTTCAGCTCTCCGTTCATCGAGAGCCGCGGTTCGCCTTCGATCGTCATGTCCACACCAACACAACCAGACACAGCCACCGCTGACGACGCGCCACGCTCGATAGCGGCGACCGTTCCTGTCGCAGACCTGCTCGCCCGTGAGACAACCCTCTCCTTTGCTGGCCTCACTCCTGCCGACCAGGGCGACTACCCCGATGCGGTTTCATCGGAAGCTCGGTGTCTCGATCCCGATCCCCGATCGCTGAAGGACATCATCGCGACGCTCCCGCAGGCCAATTCCGGGGAGCTCTGGGCGACCAACGAGTTCGTCGGAGTGGACGGAACCGTCGATACCGAGGCAATTCGCGACGTTCACGGATTGGATGTCGACGCGCTCGAGGACGTTGCGGGGTGTTCACTCGGCGATCTTGCGACGAGGGCGTCGTCGGACCCGCTAGTTCGAATCCGTGATCACCAGGACATCGTCGACGAGCGGCGGAAGGCGCTGTGTGCTCTCGGCTACGACGTCAAATTCCGCTGGCAGATTGCCTCGGACCGGTATTCGATTATCAACCCACAGGAGGCGTATCTCCCCATTATCGGAGCGCTCCAGCAGAGCGGTGAGACTGCGGCGTTCGGCTGGGCGAGCTACCGGGATTGGGGTGGCCTCCTGAAGATGTTCGTCGTCTGTCCGGGCCTCGAACACATCGTCTCCGGGAGTGAGGACACGGAGTTCGATGACGATACCGACGGCATGACGAGCGTTGCCGACTCGGATGAGGCGGATTTGGTCGTGTACGGCGGGTTCGAGACCGGCTACGACTTCCGGGGGACGCAGACGCTGTGGGCGAAGCCAATCCTCTACTTTCCCGAGACTGGTACCGTCGTTCCCGATACGGGGAAGCGCTACACGCGCCGGCACTACGGGCGGGCGACCGACGCCACACACGAGCGGGCAAACGACCGCGTGCCGATCAACGAGTGGTGGAAGGCAATCTACGACGATATCGCCGACCGACTCGTCGACGTCGACCGCGCGATCCGTCGCACCCGGGCCATCGCCTACGACTTCGAGGTCCTTCCGTTCGATGTGGCCGCCTGCTATGAGTACTGGGGCCTGGCCGCGACGTACGCCGAGGCCGCTGCCGACCGGGCGACGACCCTCGCCTCGCCGCCGTCCCGACCGACGGTGTATAATCTTCAGCTGTCGCTACTGATCGCACTCCTCGATTCGTACGAAGGGTCGCTGGCGTCGGATACGTATCAGGAGTACATCGAGGTGGCTGGTGAACTCCTCCGCAAACCGGCCATGATGATTCAGCTGGCCCTGAAAGAACACGATCGGCAGGTTGAGGAGCCGGATAAACGCGTCATCGCAGACGATCAACAGACCCTCAGCGACGCGCTGGAGGACATCGTCGACGTTCCTGGCATCAAGGTCGACACTGAGGTCGATCTCTCAGACAGCGGTGCACAGCGGCTCCACGACCGTGTCCAACGGAAGCTCGACGATCTCGATTAATTCTCGACGAGGGAGTCCGGCGACAGTGTTTTACAGAATCCACGGAAAGCGAAATACATGTCGGAGGCTGCTCGGGACTCACATCCACTCGATGCGATGCTCGCCATCTCCGATGTCGTGACGAACCAGCGGTATGCGCAGATCTATGCCCGGGTGCTCACTCTCGATACCCCGACAGTCGAGGAACTCTCCGAGGGTCTCGATAGTTCGACAACGACCGTCTACGAGGACGTGAACCATCTCATCGAAAGCGGTATTCTCGAGCGCGTTACGGACAACCAGCCGCATCGGTACCAAGCCCGCCAGATCGACCTCACCATCCAGACCGACGACGACTCCTATCAGATTACGCCGGCGCTGTTCGTCGCGCTCGCCCGACGCGAGACGAACGAGAACATTCAGCTGTTTCTCGACCGGCACGGCGTCGGCGGCCTCGCGACCGCCCTTGAGTACGCCCGTGACTACGTCCAAGGCCGAATGAATGCCCGTATCACGGCGCGCGAGCAGGGCCTCCCCGTGCTCGAAGCCGAGACGATCCTGCAGGAGATGCGCGACGTGCTCCTGGATGTCGATCCCGATCTCGAAGAGAGCCCCGACGTTGACGAACTGGACGCGGCAGTCGATGAATAACGAGTCTTCTCCGCAGACAGTCACAGCCAGTCACTGACGTACGCGACGTGATCGGAGAGGTCGGAGACTGACCGTTCGATTCGGCGAACCGCACGTCTCACTTCGCCGCCCGTCCGGGTCACGTCCGCGATAATGATGATACCAGGATGCTCGTCTGCCGGTGGATTACTGAAATCCGACTGATCGGCTGTCAGCAGAACGCGGTCCTTTCGGGTTGCAACGGATAGGACGTCCGGATCAGACGCGCTTACCCCGAGATCCTCGATGTCGACGACGCGGACGACATCATGGCCGTCGTCGCGTAGGGCCTGTATCCACTCGGTCTCGACGTTTTCGTCCGCGAGCAGTTCCATCGAACGTCCTCTAGGTGGTCTCGTCAGGAACGAGGCGATTCGGCGCGTGTTCCTCGTACATCGACTGGTTCCGAGTCTCGATGGTACGTATCTCCTCGGGGTGGCTGAAGGCGTACGCGAGCGCGGCGTGGACCTCGGCGACCGAGATGTCGTAGCTCGTGGCGATCCCCTCCGGCGTGTCGTCTCCTTCGACGTAGCGCTGGTAGACGTGATACACGCCGATACGGTGTCCCTCGATCCGGGGGTCCCCGCCGAGGACATCGTCTGTCTTCACGATCTCCGGCATCGTCCCGTCCGAACTCGATTGTGACCCAGTTCCAGCCATGATCCGTTGGTGCCTCTGTACGCTACTAGCGTGTCTCACGTAATAACCACCCGGGTTGATGAGGCGGTCCAGACCCGGTGTTCTGTCCAAGTCTCGGTCCACCGCTGATTTATCGACCCACAATCGGGTGACGGGATTCCCACGCGGATTCCGTCCCTCAGCCATGTCTTCATCCGATCCAGATGCTGTCGACCGGCCCGAACCGCTCGTCGTCCTCTCACACCTCGTCCATCGTCTACTCAAGCGCGAGGGAGGGAGTGTCCCGCTCGAACGCGTGACCCTCCGGGTCAGCGACTACGTCGATATCGGCGATCAGGAGGCCGCGGACCTCATCGATGCTGGTGCTGCCGAGGGGGTTTTCACTCTTGACCGGGGGACCGGTGGAAGTACGACCATCGTCGGGGTCTCGCCCCAAGGGGAGGAGCCGGCCGTGATCACGGAGGCCTTCGGTGGCCCTGCTGGCGCTACTGAGACTGCCGATTTTCAAGCCCTTGAGGTCGTCACCGAAAGTATCGCGACCGCACTCCGTGATGCCGGCTACGCGACGTTCACCGATCTCGCGGACGCCGACGTCGGTGATCTCGCCGGGTTAACCGGGACGCTAACCGAGAGTCGTGCGGAGGCGATCACCCAGGCAGCGCCTCGGCACGTCCCGGTTGGCGTGTGGCTTGCCCGGAGTGCCGACGTCCGATACGGTCGACGCGTGGATGAGACGACGGGTCGAGGGACCGCCCAGGTGGTCGATATCACCGCCGCCACCGAGCCCGTCGGCGAACCCCGCTATCGATCCGAGGGGCTCGACCCGGACGCTGTCGAGGCCCAGTACGTCTCCGATATCGGCCGGAACGAACAGGACCCGGTGCCGACAGGTCTACACGTCCTCGACGATCCTGACCATCCCGATGTCCCGAAGGCTGCGACCCATCCCGAGGCGGGTGACGATGCCCTGCCGGTCGATGCGTCGGTGGAAGTGGTTCCGCCGGCGATTCCGACGGAGCCGCGTCTCCAGCTTCCACTGGACGAACTGCTCGCGAAGAAACTGGCCCGTGGGTTGGTTCCGGTCCGTCTGGTTGGCCCACGGGGCTCCGGGAAGAACTACCTCGTCAAGTACCTGTGTCACCGGACGAATCGTGGCTACGTCTCGGTGGATTGCGACGAGGCGACCCACACGGAGGACCTGTTCGGACCGCTCACGCCCACCGAGGACGGGCTGATCGCTCCCCGGAACGGGCCCGCAAAGCAAGCACTGCTGAATGGGTCGGTGCTGGTACTCAACGAATTCCCCGTGATGCGGGCCGGCGCCGCGATGTCTCTCCATCGCCTGCTCAACGAGGGCAAACTCCTCGTGAAAGCACACGGCGAGCTAGTTGAGCCCCATCCGTCGGCGCGAATCGTGATCACGATGAATCCGCCGACCCGTGAGTACCGGGATTCCGAGCCGATGAACTCGGCCACTCGTGGTCGGTTCCGGGCACTCGAACAGCCCTACATCCAAGACGTCGACGAGGAGGTCACGACGCTGGATGCACAGGTGAACACCAGTCACGAGGTCGTGGATGGGGTGACGCTCCGGAAGATCGTCCAGTTCGCCCACCAGACCCGGCAGAACGAGAACTGGCCGACGCTCTCGACGCGAAATCTGACGATCCTCTGTGAGCACATCGAGGACGGCGCCTCCCCGAAAGCGGCGGTCAAGAACGAGGTGTGGGCAGTCGCCGAGCCGAATCAGTATCCAGAGGACACCTACGAAACGCTGAACGACTATCTGTGATTGTTTCCGAAAACTGAGCCATTTCGGTCGTCGTCTATAGTCAGCCTTGAACGGAATACCGGAGCGCTACTCAGGAGGAACCCACACGCTCTGTAGAATTTCATGAGCCTCAGCCATGACTTGAGCGCGGCGGCGATCATCGGCGTTCCTCGCTTCTCGAAGCATGCGCAACACCTGATCTATCTCTTCATGACTATCCCCTGGGGCTGTACTGATCTTTTCGAGTTCCTCAATAGCGACGTGAAAGCATGAATCGCGAAGTGTGAAATCAGGACCGGCGCTTCCCGGTTCATCATAGCCGGTTGTTCCATCGGCTGGAGCACTGCCCTCTCTGGTCATATCAATGGCCTCTGCGAGATGCTCGTTATTGGTGACGTCTTCTCCCTTTACGTAGTCCATCTACACCACCTGTGTTTGTGTTCGGTTTGTTGTAGTGTTAAGCGCTCTGTAGAGTTACCCCACGAGTTAGACTCGATCCGCCCGTGGGGTAACGCTCTATAGATGAGTTTATCTCCCCTAAATGAACGAGGAGGCTACGCGCTTCTCGTGTATCACCATGTTCAATATCACTTCGTCCACCGGGTCTACAGCACAGAGATTCGTCCCTGACGTAACTGCTCAAGTGCGGACGTCATCTGGACGAACAGAGCGACTTCGTGCATTCGTTCGTGGTCATCTGCCACCGGGAATCGATGTCGAAGTCGTTCTCACGCCGGCTGTCGAAACCGCTGCGGTCCTTCCTGCCAGTCTCGATGCGCTCGTGGCCAGCGACGCAACTGAATTCGAGCGGCAGCAGGCCGAACAACTTCTCGAGAACGTTGACGCCGAGTTCCTCGTCCTCGTGACGACCCAGCCGGCGCCGTTGGACCAAATTCCGGTGAACGATCAACTGACCGCCGATCACGCCCACCAGTTCGGGCTCGCCTTTCACGAACTGCTCCATATCCTCAAGACGGCTATCGGCCCCATCGCAGAACTCCTCGAAACCGAGATCGATCCTGACCATCGCCGACAGGTCCACGATCTCGTCAACATCATCGAGGACGGTGCCATCGAGCAGGAGGCGATCGAAGGGGCGAATTTCAGCAACAACGCCGAGATTCGCCTCGAACTCACCCGCCGGATCCATTCGCAAGTTCCCGATGACATTCCCGACGGAGAGCAGGTTCGGTTCTCCTTCTGGGACGCCGTGACGAGCGCTCTCTACGAATGGGCGATCTATCCGACGGGCATCACGGAGGTACTCCTCGATGAGGACGACGAGCGGATCGTCTTCGCGTCGGAGGCGGATGCCACAGGCTTCGATGCTGTTCAGGAGGCACTCCAGCGGTTAGCGCGGGATGCCCTCGTGATCCGGAGCGCCGAGCGCGACGACATCACCCACAGCCACGACAAGACCGCATCTGTACGGCGAGCTCGACTCGTCATCAAGACCTGGCAGTCGGCGATCCTCCCGCTCCTCGAGGACCATTCCGAAGCATCCGCCGAGTCGGCAACGGAGGGCGATGATCAAGAGACTGCTGCGGACTCTGGCTCATCGCCGGACTCGGACGGCTCGGAAACAGCTGGTCCTGAGACTGAAACTGATCCATCGAGCGACGAGGGGACTGACGGAGAAGGCGACGAACGCCCGCAGGTCGAACGGAGCGCAACGGAGGATCCGTTCCAGGACGTCCTCAACCAGCCCGCAATCACCCCGGATCCGATCGACGAAGCCCCCGACGAGACACCTGTCGTTGAAGATCCGAACCCCCACACTGTCGATACCCCAGTCCCGGACTCTGTCGATTCATCGCCATCGGTAGGCAACGATGGAGACCAGCCGTCGCCGACCTCGAAGCCTCTGGACTCCAGAGCGCGGGCACTCGCTCGCTCCATCGCGTGCCCGGACACAGAACCCGAGTCCTCGTACGGTGAACGTCCCTCCAGCGGTGACGAGGTGGATGACAGCTCTGATACCGCACAACAGTCGACCATCGGGGACTTCGACGCCGGCGGCGCTCCTCGTAACGACCGCTCATCT
The DNA here is from genome assembly GCF_055632455.1 of Haloarcula sp. MBLA0138. Classification (NCBI taxonomy): domain Archaea; kingdom Methanobacteriati; phylum Methanobacteriota; class Halobacteria; order Halobacteriales; family Haloarculaceae; genus Haloarcula; species Haloarcula sp. MBLA0138. The sequence continues at coordinate 37,379 of NZ_JBVMVU010000002.1, forward strand.
GGAGGGGCGACTGACTCTCACGATGAGCGCGACTACGGCCACGAGCAAGCCGAAAGCAAGGCCCCAACTCCGAGTACCCCCTCGGAGGACGGATCGGAACCCACGGCCGCTCCCGAGCCGGCACACGCTGAGGTCCTCGATCGAGATCCTGCTGACGAGATAGACACCTACGAGGAAGCACTCACCGCAGACCGGACTGTGGCTCACGACGAGGCAGATCAGGAGGGCATCGACACCGACGCGCTGGAGCGTGAGCTGGAGGACCTCGGTCACCGGCTCGATCGGAGTGGTTCAGACGACGATCAGGCAGCCGGCGGGAGTTCTGGGGGCCCGGGCCAACTCGACGAACTAGAGCTCGTTCCCATCGCTGACGAACCTGCACCACCGGGGATGTGGGCCGACATCGAAGACGGTGCTGCCCGAGTTGCTGGCACGCTCGAGAAACAGCTCCGGCTCGACCGTCAGCGTGGTGTCCGGCGAGGACTGACCGCCGGTGGATACGACACCACCGCGGGCCACCGGCTTCTGATCGGCGATCCCCGGGTCTGCAAGGTTGACACGCCGGGCCGCAAGAAACGTTACGCACTGGTGCTGGTCCTCGACCGCTCGGGCTCGATGCGAAACGGCGAGCCCCCGAAGATCGAGGTCGCGACGAAGGCGCTGGCGCGGTTCGCCGTCGCCGCAGAGGGGCTCGGGATCGAGGTGGCGATCGTCGATTTCGTCGACGGTCACGCTCGGCTCGTGAAACCCTTCTCTGTCGAGACTCGCCACGTCCAAGCGGCGCTACTCGACACGGACTGTGGTGGGGGAACGCCGCTGGCGGACGCTCTCGAACTTGTACGCCAACTCGTGGAGGATCACCGCGACGAACCACTCATCGTCGCCGTGACCGACGGCGAGCCGAGTAACGTCGACGACGTCATCGATCAGATTCGAGCCGCCCATGCTCCCGTCTGCTCGCTCACCATCGCCACCGATACCCAGCCGGGACATCTCTCGACCGACGCTTCGGAACTCGCCGACTATTATGAGCGAGAGACCACGGTGTACGACGGAGAGCGACTCGACGACCGGATCGATCAGTTCGCCAGTCTCCTCATCGGCTTCTGAGAATATAGGCGGTGTTCGCCCTGCTTTATCCACCCGAATAGGGTGCGAGCGATTCTGACCCGCCCCGTGATTCCTATGCCTCGAAGACACATTCACGCCTCCTCGTCGACGCTACCGCCACTGAGGCTCCCTCCGGGAGCGATAGCAGATATAGATGCCGTGCACGACTACGATGTCGAAACCGACCCGCCGGCCATCGAGCCGGTCGAACATAGCATTCGCCTCGATTTCATGGCTGGCGGGCCGATTCGATACGATCAGCTTCTGCTGAACTCCACTTCCCGAGAGCGCGATGCAGTCGACTCCGATCCCTGGCACCGGGCAGGCCGAGCGAAACCGCTTGGGGTCCAGTATGCGGAGGGAACTTGTCAGCACCGTCTCATTGAGGAAGCACCGTACTACGAGGTTTATGACGACGAAGACGCGCTTTCAGGTGCCCCAGCATTCCTCGCCCACCGCCTTCGACAGTGTCGCTCAGCGGATGCTCCGGAAGCCGCCGTCCGGTCGGAGCGCGACCGTCGAGAGACGTGGTACCGGACGCTGATTCCCAAGATCAATCTCTGTTCGGTCCTAAAACGCTCCTCGTACGGCTCGTTAATCGACGACGGTCCCGCCAAGACGGCCGATGGCCAGACACTTCTCGAACACAACGGGTTCGTCGGAGCGGTCGTCCTCGGTTCTGATCCCGAGCCCGAATCATTCGCCCAAGAGCGGAGCCTTCCCCCGCAGTACGTCGTTCATGAACGGGATCTTTCCTGCGGCCAGAGCGAAGCTGGAGCGCTTCCAAGTGAGTACGGACTCGACTTGCCCGCCCCGCTTCTCGTGGGCGAGTATGCGAGTGGGAGCCGGTATCCATTAGTTCCGTGGTCTGACGGGCTGGTCTGTACATGCCCGTTCAAGGCCGACGCACCGTGGCGAGTACTCTGCAAACACGAACTGCTCGCAGCGATCGTCCTCGGTGCCCGAGAGTCGCTCTTTCTGCCCGTGACAGACGGACTGGACGTCCCGTATCGTGCCCGCCGGTTCGTCAGTCCTGCCATGGCGAGCATCCATACTCCGGGGCTCCCGAGCGATGAATGGCCCTAACCGGCGGTCGGGCCAACGCACAGTTGCGTTTCGCGCACCCTCTGAAATTTCTTAGTAGATGGCCGCTGAGGAGGAAGTAGACGAGACATGTCCTCGCGCCGTCGGCACCGCACACATCACCCGCACCAGCATCTGAGTCGATTCCAGCGACGCAGGTGGCGGCGGCGAGACGTTCTCGCGGCAGTCTCCTCAGCCACACTGGTATCGCTGGCAGGCTGTGCCAGTATTTTCGGGCAGCCAGCTCCGGACGGCGGTGCCCCGGCTGTCAGCGCTGGTGACGGGGAGGGGAGCGATTCCGATGACTCGAGTGCGGGACGCACGACTGACACGGCAGAACCAGCGACGCCCCCCAGTGATGGTGACCAAGATGAGACCAGCCGAGAGTTGGCGGAACGCAGCGGCGAGGTTATCGATGGTCCCGTCGACAGCCCTCCGACCAACGACCATCCCTGGGTCGACGATCCTGCCGATGGGCTGGGATTGACGGAGGTGACTCTCTCGATTGGTACGGACCGGACTCGGGATTTCCTCGGGACAGAGCCCGACGAACTCTCGATTAGCGTCAAGGACGACCGATTCACTGTCGACGGGCGAGGCCACGTTGAGTGGGACTGTGACGGATTCGCGCTCGCTCACGTCCTCGTCGACGCCCGAACGGCCGAGGTGTACGTCGAAGCCGCTCCCAACGATGCGTGCCGAACCAGTGACAACGACGAGGGACGAGGGCCGTGGGGTACACCCTTCACCGTGACCGGGCGCTTCGTCGGTGGACGGCCGGACGCGCTGGAGGTTCACCTCGAAGGGCAGTACATCGAGGGGGATGGTCCGCGGGGAGGCGCGTTCGCGAGGACCGACCTGTGACCGCCAGCCTGAGGCGAGTCGACATCGAGGAACGACTCCACAAAATCACTGCTGACAGACGAAATTTAACGCCTCGAATGGGGCGAGGGAGCTGGCGATTCTGCAACGCCAGTTTCCTCGGTACCCCATGCCCACCGACGATTCACAGCCGTCCGATCACGAACCGACAGACGACCATTCACGACTTAATCTCTCTATCCACCGCCAGGCAGTCTTCGGGACGGAGGGACTGGAGGTCGAGACGGGTGCGGTCGAGACCACGCTCACCGATCACGGCATCGAGGTCGGCCATCAGCGACCGACCCGACTCGATGTTCCCACGAGCGAGAGCTTCGTCGACGACCGGCCGCAAACGAGCGCCAGCGGTGTGGACGCCGGTGAACAGGAGCCGCTGTTCGCTTCCTCGACCCCCGGCCAGCGGACACTCGACGACCGTGACGCGTCGACGGTCCCACTGTTCGGTGATTGGTCCGACCGTCGATCATCGGATACTGCCGAGGAGTGAGTGTCGATGGGATTCCGGTCCACGACGACTCCAGCCGACCGAGTTACCCCACAATCGACATTCGAATCCTCTCCGTGGGGTAACTCCTGCGAAGCAGCGGACCAGTAGCCACGCATGTCCGAACGTCCCTCCCGGTCGATTCTGGAGGCGCTCCCTCCTGCGACGCTCCTCGAGACGAACAACCGACGGCTCATCCGGGGCGGCGTCGCTTGTATGCACGATGTCGAGACGGTTCGAGAGTACGTGGGCTACGAGAACCAGCACGAGTGCCGACGCTGGGTGCTCCGAATGCTCGCCGACCGTGCGGCGACACTCCGGGACACAGACGCTGAGGACGCAATGCCCCGGAGGCAGACTCATACTCTGTGAAGACGAATCTGAGTCGTACAACGGAGAATGACGACTGATGACAGCACATCCCCCTAGTGGCGGTGACCGCGATCTCGTTACAATCTTCAAAACCGGCTCGGTCGACCGAGATGACTATCCAGAACTTGCCGAGCACCTTCTTGAAGGTCGGACGCAACTCGCCTCAGAGACCGGCTATCTGATGAAATTCGGTGATGTCTCTCATCGGGAGCTGACTCCGTTCGACGTCGCCTCACTCCACGATGTTCCTGCGTATCCGCTCCCTGAGACTGCGCTGGAATCACTCCCGGCTCACGTTCGGGCTGACTTGGACCGCAACGGTGCCGTCCAGATGTTCGCTGTCTACGATCGGGAGCACCATCGGTTCGAAGACGTCGCGCTGGCTTGGGAGGAGCAGGACTTCCTTGAGCGGATCGCTGAGCTGGTCGCCGGCGATTGCTCGCTTCACGAAGCCGTCGACTGGACTGTCGTTGAGGAGGCTGAAAGATATACTCAGTACCTCACAAAGCTCGCAAGTTGAAGGAGTCCGCTTGCTGAGTTGTGTCCAAGCAAGCAAAGCAAGCGGACAGTGAAATCCACGAAGACCAACTTCTTAACTTCCTCGTCAACCGGCTTGACGAGGAAGTTTCTCTCACCCTGGCGAATAACGCTGAAATCGATCCCGAGGACATCTACGAGGTCCTCGTCGGCGCGACCGCCGACGGGACCTCGATCTCCACGCTGTGCAACTCCAGTGAAGACTCGCCATCGGCGAACACGATCCTCTACCACCTGCGGACGAAGTTCGAGCCGGAACGGCTCGAACGAGTCGCTAACACACTCCTTCGGCAGGATGTCGTCGAACTGCTCCCCGAGCAGGTGGAGGTCTGCGCAGACCTCCACCTGCGGCCCTACTACGGTGACGAAGCCGACACAGACGGCCTCTACCACTCGGAAGCGAAGCGGGGAACCACCGCGTTCCACGCGTACGCGACACTCTACGCGCGTGTGAAGAACAAACGCTACACGCTGGCGGTGCGCCGTCTCGAAGACGGCGACACCGCCAGCAGCGTCCTCGCTGAGTTCCTCGGTGTGCTTGACGGCCTTGACACCGAGGTCAAGGCCGTCTACCTCGATCGCGGATTCTACGACAGCAAGTGTCTCACGCTGCTTCAGGCGCATAACTACGCCTACGTGGTCCCGATCATCCGGTGGGGTGAGGCGATTCAGCAGGAACTCTCGGAAGGCTGGAGCCGCGTCATTCAACACGACCTGACAGGGAAACTCGACGGTCATAGCTGGACCGTCGAGTTTCCCGTCTACATCGACTGTACGTACCTGAATGGACGGTATGACGAGAACGGCGTGGCGCGTCACGGCTACGCCGCTGACGCGCCGTTCATCGAGACTCCACGCGACGCTCGATACCACTACTCGAAACGCTTCGGTATCGAGTCGAGCTATCGCTTGTCCGAGCAAGCGATAGCGACGACAACGACACGAGACGCAACGGTGAGACTGATGTACGTCGTGGTGAGTCTGCTGTTGCAGAACGTCTGGCGGTATCTCCACTACGAATACGTGGCGACGCCCCGCCGAGGTGGGCGTCGCCTCTGGTGGTGGCCGTACAAGGAGTTCGTGAATATGGTTCGCCGGGCCGCGTGGACGGCCCTCGCGGTGCGTCGGGCCGTCCCCGCAAACCGGCCACCTGACGACCGGTTTCATCGGTAGTCACTTACCAGGATCGCCGCCTTGTGAGTGGCTACGCTGTCGCGTCGGCGGCTGACCGCCGCCGACAGCGACAGCTCCGTCTCCGATTAGTGTTGTTCAACCGCTATCGACGACTCATCACGACAGAACAGGTGACTTAGGTCAGGCTAACTGGTGATGCTTTGTGAGGTACTGATGTTGTTTCACGTCCCGCAAGGGGTGCGGGACGTCACAGCCGTCCCGGGTCATCGATGAGTTCTGAGCACAACAGCGAGGTCGCCCCTGACCACTGGTGGTTGCATCGCCGAACAGACGACGACCATTTCGTGTTCGCCTACGAGTTCTCGAAATCCGTCCTCTGCCACGTCCAGCACCCCTCGGACTGGCTGGTTCGGATCGACCGAGCCGATGGGACGATCCTCTTCAGCCAGCACGATCTCCGGTCGCGAGCAGCGGCGTTCGACCTCGCCGAGAGCGTCATGGAACTCTGTACGCTGCTCCATCGAGAGGTCGTCATGGAGCGAAGTCAAGCGCGAAAGCCGATGTACGTCGGGCCCCGACCAGCCGGGACCGCGAGTGCAAGCACTCGGCAAGCCGGACGCAGTCCAGACACCGCCCGCCGACCGTCGGATTCCCGGCCTAGCCAGCCCCCGACGCGACCACGAGGCTTGGATCATCGGGAGGTTGAGTTCCGATGACCGGCAGCCGAGCATACCGCGGCGAACGCTGTGTGGGTGGACAGCTGGTGTACACGCCCGATGGCGACGTGCTGGACAAGCACCTCCACGTTCTACGCCGCGCCCCTGGTGGGTTCGACTGGGGACCGGAGGCCGACGAGGCCCGCATCGATCAGCTCGCCATCGCGCTGCTGGCCGATTCAGCGACGAAGAACATCGCGCTCGATCACTACAAGGAGTTCGCGCAGTACCTGCGTGAAGAACTCAAGGGCGACGAGTGGCGACTCCCGACCAGCGACATTTCGGCCGATACCTGGTCGCGGGACATCGACGTCGCTGATGAGACGCCCTCACCGGAGGACGTCGACATCACTGCGGTCGATTTCGACGAGATGACCTTCGCGGTCGAGCGAGCACTCTGCGAGAAACACGACATCAGCGTCCACCAGAGCGCCGACAATCGCCGCGAGGAACTGGAAGAGGCCCGCCAGGCTGTCCAATCAGAGACTACCGACACGGAGGAGTCACAGACCGACACCGGCGGGTTCGAGTTCCCCGCAGCTAGCCAGTAGGGACGACGAGGGCGTTTCCGGTTCTGTTTGTAGAACCCCCGAGAGGGGTGCGGGGGTCACCACCCCGCGACGTACCGATGTACGGGAACGCACGACGTCCCACGTCAAGCGGAATCCAGACAGAAGCGCTCGCTCACCGTCGCGACGACCCCGTCGAATACGTCGGCTTTCGCGTCGACGGCCACGCCGTCGTTCTGAATCTCCCCGAACACCAGCGTCTCACTCCGGATCGAAGTCTCGATCTGATCAACCACAGTCCAACGGGCTTCGAGTGGGGATATGCTGGAAGCGGGCCTGCACAGCTCGCCTGTGGGCTCCTCCTCGACTACTACAACGACGCCCAGGTCGCCCGAGAACACTACATCGCGTTCCGGAATCGTGTGATCAGCCAACTCGAGTGTGATGGCCCCGCGGCGTGCTGGCACCTCACCGGCGAAGAGATCGACGCGGCGATGGCGACGATCACCGACGACGTCGTCGCCCTTCCCGACGGCGGGGGGCCGTCACCGTCACTCCCCGAGAACTGGCGAACGGTCACTCGCCCCGACCGGCGAGTCTTCCAGCGGGCTGATCGCGACCACTTCATCGTGCTCGGGGAGGGAACCGACGGCTGGCTGGCCGTCCTCTGCAGTCAGGGAGACCGTGCCTACCCAGCACCCCTGGCGAGCCGGACGGTTTCGGACGATGCCGATGTCGAGCAGGCCATCCGTGCCCTCGTTGACGAGAGCAACGACCTCATCGAGCCACCAGAGGAGGAGTGCTGATGGAGACGCTTCGGTTGTCGCGAGCCACCCACCAGCTGATCGAACGCGGGGTCGAGGCACTCGAGAAAATCGGTCGCGAACTGGAACGGTACAACGACCGGCAAGAGCAGACTGACGGTACCGACTCGTGACGCAGACACGTTCTCCCGGCCAGCGGGCGAGTACCGGATTCCAGTACACGCGCACTCCCGAGGGGTGCTCGTGTCCCATTCATCGCGACGGCAAGCCAGTCACGGCGCCGCTCGGCCTGCGGTTCGCAGAGCGCGTACACATCGAATCGATCCCGCGGCACGTCGCCGGCGCAATCTACGAAGCCCATCATTCCTATATGGACAGTGTCCCGCGGACGAACCTCGTTCATCACGGACTCTGTTACCAGGACCAGCTACTGGGTGCGATTACGTGGCGCTATCCGCTGATTCGCTCGCTGGAGTACGACGGGACGCGATACGAGGGTGACGAAATCGTCGAGGCAGCACGGATCTGCATCGGTGTCGACTTCCCGAATCTCGCCTCTGCCGCGCTCGCCCGGTCGATGGAACGGTTCGTGCGCCGGCACGGCCGGCGGCGAGGCGTTCGCCTTCTGCTGACGTTCGTGCGAGCTGACTTCGACGGCTCGATGATCAAAGCGCTCAGAGACAAGGGCTGGCACTGCGCCGGGAAAACGGAGCCCGGACAGGCAGGTAACCGACCCGACAAGCAGATCCGAGACCGGCCGAAGTGGCGGTTTCTCTGTGAAGTGCCTGCCGAGTCCGAGCGGGAACAGACCTCACTCGGACGGTGGACCCCGTGACTACGAATGCTCGTCTTGATGAGTTCGCAGCAGAGGAGGGCTCGGACAACCAGCCGGAGCGCGATCCATCAGCGGTTGAGCGCCTGTTGGACCCGATATCGCCGGACCTCGGGCTACGACTCATTCCCGGCCAGGGTGATCCGGTGTACCTCCAAAACAGGGGAACTGAACGCTACCTGTTCCGGGATGCCCACGAGCGGTGGTTCATCCGCCAGCCCTCAGCCAAGGAGTCGGTCGACGACTTCGTTCGCTGGGTGTATCTCCCCGACGGCAAACCCGCCGAGATCGCCCGGACAGCGATCCGTCAGCGGACCGTTCGCGGCTACCGGTACGTTCAGCGAAGCGGAGCTCCCGAGCCGGTTGGAACGACGGTGACGGCGATGTACCTCAGTGAGCCCTGGCCCGACGATGTCTACGAGTGTGGATCCTGCGGAGCCGAGTTCGAGTCGCCCCGTGCTCACGCCCTTCATTGCTGGGAGGACCATCCCTGGGTTCCGAACCCGGAGCAGGTTCGGCTAAGCCGCTCCAGCACCGAGTAACGACAGTGTAGCAGTCCCCCGGCGGTGGGTCGGTTAACCAACAGCCAGCGGCTCCCTGGGTCAGTGTTGGTTAACGTGGTGTTGTTGTTGCGCCCGGCAGAGGGGCGCAGGGCGCGAGACGATGCAGGCGGCCGTCGATGAGCGTTCCTGCGTCGAGGTGACCGAGATGAAAGACCCAGAGTCGAGAACCATCTTCGCTGGCGTCGATGGACGTACCGACACCGAACTGCCCGAGTGGTACCGACAGCGTCACGGGGGCGACGACGCCGTGACCTTCGCCGAGGCGATCCGTGACCTCCCGCAGGCCGTCGAGACAACCGTGGCGTACCAGAACCCCTACACCGACGAGTGGGTCGAGACGGAGCGGTTCAACGCGCTCGTCGAGCCGAGTCGTGCTCGAGAGCAGGCCCGTGAGGAGGACGCCGAAACGGATTCCTTGTTCCATATTCCGACCGACTCGTACTCGATCATCAACCCGGTCGACGTCTACGGCCCCCTGGAGGAGGTCCTTCGGGAGGAGACCATCGACGGAACGCCGCTGGGTGACGTGATGTTCGGCGAGATTCGTCGCTACCGGGGCGGCGGCGAAGTCCATATGGACATCATGTTCGATGGCCTCGAGGTGCGCCTCCCCGGCCGGTCGGACCCGATCACGATGGGCGTCACGTCGGGCTACGACTTCTTCGGCGAGCACGCGGTCTACGTTGAGGGATTCGCCCAGGACGGCTACTGCTCGAACACGATGCGCTCGCTCACCGACAAGGAGGTCATTAAGCACGTCGGCGACGTGCGGAGCTTCCGGACCTGGTGGGAGGAGATCCTCGCACAGGTCGAACTCGTCGCCGACGACCTCTTCGAGTTCATCCGTGACGCCCAAGACATCGACCTCGACTTCTCGGAGCTCCCGTTCACGGTCACGGAGTTCTACAGCCTGCTCGGCTTCCCGGACTACCTGGCCGAGCGTGCCGCGAGTGATGCGGAGGCCAACGCGGCCTCTCCCGTCGAGATCGATATGTGGACGCTGCATTCTGGGGCGACGTACGCGCTCACTCACTTCTTCCAGGGCAAGGAAGGAGCGTCGCTGGACGGCTACGTTCGTACGGCCAACGACATCCTGTTCAACCCGGAGGGTACAATCGAGCGCGTCGAACGAGCCTACGAGGAGCAGCTGGAGGCGGACGGCGACGACGGGTCGCAGGCGTCGCTCGCCGGCGAGCGGGCACTCGCGAGCATCGAGCGTGTCAGCGACGACCTCCAGGAGAAGGTCGACCAGTTCGAGGAGCGGGAGGACGCCCTCCGTGAGCGGTTCCAGGATGCGATGAGCTGACGTCGCAACGAAGCTGTAGCCGGCGGTCTGTTTCTCTCGCCCTCGAGGGGTGGAGGCCAACAGAGATGGCTCAGTCTACGGATACCGACGAAGGTGATGACGGGTTCCCGCCTGAGAAACGCCTCGAAGCGCCCAATCATCGTCTGATCGAGGCCGGGATCGCGACGATTCCGGATCTGGAGACGCTCCGGGAATGCGTCGCGTACGAGAACGCCCACCAGAACCGAACGCCGATCCTGAAGCGACTCGAGCGCAAGGCAGCTGAACTCCGCGAGGCAGAGGACGAGGAGTAACTCGGTTAACCAACAGTACCTCGCCGGTTCCCAGGTGTGTTGGTTAATCAGAGTTTGTCAGTCACCCCTGGAAGGGTGCGGGGTGCCGAGCCCGCGGGCTCGCATTCATGTCCATTCTCAAGAGCCACAGCAGTCCCACGGCCAGTCAAATCGCCGCTGCCCGTCAGGTAGAGTTCGTGGCCTTCCTTCATCGACTCCCGTTCGCGCTCGACGCTTTCAGACTCGGGTATCTCCCTGGTTTCCGGGAGGACTGTGGGTATCAGGCAGACCAGTATCAGGACCTCACCCTCTCGGTTGGGATGTTGGACAACGATTTCCGGAACCCCGATCTGGAACGGTTCGTCGATCGCTTCTTCGAGTACGAGCCTCAGGTTGGTGTCATCGGTGACGTCTACGACCACGCCGCCGTCGACGACCACGTTGCTGCCGCTCGCGAGATTCAGGGCAGCTTTCCCGATGCCGAGCTCATCATCGTCCCGAAATCCCAGGCAGTGATCGACGCGATTCCTGATGATATCGTCCTCGGCTATTCACGCGGGTATGCCGACCGCCTCGCCCACGAGTTCTCCGACCCGACTGATTGGAGAGGGCGACGCGTCCATATTCTCGGTGGGAGTCCGCCGAAGCAGCTCGACGCCATTCGACAGCTGACCCGGCCGACACTCACGGATGAGCCACCAGCCGACATCGTCGGTGTCGACTGGAACGGACTGCATCGAGGTGCGCAGTTCGGTGAGTTCTGGACGGCCGACGGCTGGGACGACAGCGGTCGCGACGCCGACCACGTCACCGTCCGAAAGACCGTGCGCCACAGCCTCGCCCGCATCCGCGAGTTCTGGGAGGCCCACGGGGTCTGGCCTGAATCGTCACCCCAAGACGACGGGTTGGGCGTCGAGTATGAAGGGCCGCGGCCAGCCGACCTCGAGCAGGCGGCCTGTACCGAGTGCGAAACGAACGTCTGGCAAACCCGTCGCGGTCCCTATGTCGCCGAATACGATACCGGCGCAATCTGTGGCTACTGCAGCTACGAGTGCTACTTCAGCCACCGTCACCGGAACAACCTCGAGGAAATCGCCGGCGAGCAGAGTGTCTACTTGCCGCCGGCGTGAGAGACACGATCCACTACTCAGCGTGAAGCCGGGAGCCGGGGCGCAGAACCCATTTAGCGGGTGAGCGACTACACAGGGTAATGGACGAGTCGCCTTCCGCACAGACCCAATCTCGTATCTACACGGCGCCGCGAACGGATGTCTCGCAGAACCAGGGCAAGTTTCGGATCCACTTGAACTTCCCCGGCCGTGCCGTCCCCGACCACGACGACCACGGCTACGGGCCGCTCGCGACCGTCGTGGAGTCGTTCATGGACCCCGGAACCTTGATCCGGATGCACCAGCACCGCAACGAGGAGATCATCTCGTGGGTCCCCGACGGCGTGATGCGCCACGACGACCGCCAGGGCAACCAGCTGGTCACCGACCCCGACCACCTGATGGTGATGAACGCCGGCAGCGGCTTCTGGCATTCCGAGGAGACGCTCGCGGACGACCCGCCGCTACGGATGCTCCAGATTTTCGTCCGCCCACACAGCCTCGACCTCGAACCGGGCATCCAGCACGAGACGATTCCCGATCCTGTCGCCGGCGAATGGCGCCACCTGTTCGGCCCCGAAGGCACCGACGCCCCGCTGTACGTGCGGAACGATGTCGATTTCTACGACTGCCGCCTCGCCGCCGAGGCCACGACCACGCTCCCGTCGCGATCGGGCCGGCACACCTACCTGTACGTGTTCGACGGCGCCGTCGAAGTCGGTGATGAGTCGGTCGGGTACACCGAGAGCGCACTCGTGACCGGCGACGACGATGTGGCGGTCACGGCAAACGAGGACGCCACCATCGTCGCGTTCAGCATCAACCCGGACGCGCCGGTCACGCGCCAGGGCACCATCGGCCGCTGAGACACCGGTGGACCGACTGTGGATTGTTTTTCTGCCCCCTGAGAGGGTGAGGGCTTCAGCGAACGCCCTCGCAGTCAGGTGATTTTCGTGAGTCAGCAACAGTCACCGAGCGATGTCTCGATCGACGAGATCCCCGTCGATATAACAAACACGCAGTCCGGCGACATCGACGCAAGCGACGTTCCCGAGGAGATTCAGTCGCTGACCTGTGCGCTAGCGAGTACGGAGCCGCCGACGAACCCGCTCGTCGTGCTGAAAGCGGCGCGCTGGTGGTATATCCATGGGAAGGGCGGAGCTGATCCTGCGTTTCAGTGGGCAGTCGAGTGGGCCCGCCACCTCGCGACCGACACGCCCAGCGACGTGGATAGGTTCGACGAGTTCCTCGAGTATCTCGTCACGGTCGGCTTCGCGGACGATACAGCCGAGCTTCGATAGCGGTCCTCGAGGGTTGTTCATCCGCCCCTGAGGGGTGCGGCGCGTTCTGAACTGGCGAAATCGCGTTCAACCGATTCAGTGACCACTATGTCCACGACCAGAGACTCGTCGGTCTCCTTCGACCAGACCGACACGCGATCCGACGAGATGAACAGTACCATCAAACAGTGGATCGACGACCTCGTCGCCGGCGTCGACGATGCACAGGCCAGCGCGGAGTTCCAAGAGTGGCTGGACGTTCAGAGCCGGTTCCACGACTACTCCTACCGGAACACGCTGCTCATCAAGCGGCAGTACCCCGACGCGACAAAGGTCGCCGGCTACCGAGCGTGGCAGGAGGAGTTCGATCGGCACGTCCAGGAGGGCGAGTCAGCCATCTGGATCTGGGCCCCGATCATCACCAAGCAATGTCCGGAGTGCGAGAACTCGCCGAGCTACCACGAGGACAGCGACTGTGAGTACGACGAGACGCCGCCCGAGGAGTGGTCCGAGGGCCTCGTCGGATTCAAGCCTGCCCCGGTGTTCGACATCTCTCAGACCGAGGGAGAACCACTTCCCGATCTCGACACGGAAGCCACCGGAGACGCCGGCGACCTCGTTGCTCGGCTGACCGGTGTCGCCGACGAACTCGGCGTCACGGTACGAATCGTGCCGGAAGCGGAGTGGACCCACGGCGAGGCGAAGGGCATCTGTGAGCAGCTGAGCCTCGTCGACGTCCAGCCGCTCGTCGAGGTTCGCGACCGGCAGAACGATGCCGATCTCGCCCGGACGCTGATTCACGAGTACGCCCACGCCCTGTTGCACTTCGAGGTCGAGGACGATACCGAGCGGTCGAAACGCGAGGTCGAGGCCGAGGCGGTCGCCTACGTCGTCGGTCGGTACTACGGGCTCGACACGAGCGGGTCAGCGTTCTACCTGGCCGCGTGGGAGTCGGACGATCCCGACATCGTTCGTGAGCGCCTCGGCCGGATCAGCACCACGGCTGAAGAGATCATCGACGCCCTCGACAGCAGGTATTAACCAACATAGAGTGCCGTCCGCCTACTCTGTTGGTTAAGTCTTTCAGTGCCCGCAGAGGGGCGGAGGCACCCACCGGAGACCACGACCGATGACCGAGAGATACCTCTCCGCCGTTCTTGAGGAAGCAGAACAGATCGCAACCAACCACGAACAGGTCGCCCACTCGACTGAGAACGCAGCCCACGAGTATCTGCGGTACGCGGTGCTGAACCTGCTCGAAGAGGGACCGGCCGATCCAGACAGTACACTCCCGCGAATCGATGATGTGACCGTCGGCTACGGGCAGGATACGGCGATGTTCGAGAGCTGGCACACCGATGTCGAATGGTGGACAACGGTCCCCCCGCAGGAGGAATGTACGCGCTTCCGGATCTTCTACCCCGCCGAGCACGAGTCAGTTCCGCGCCTCATCGTCGACGTGATGAGTGCGCTTGGGGCGTGGCGGGTCTGGACCGGACGCGCTGTCGACTGTGGGTCCTACGACCATCGCGAACGGCGTGAAGTCCACTTCCTATGGCCACAGGGCCACCCGATTGAGGACCTCCTTCAGGAGCGAGTCCACGGGCCTGACGCCGTCGCGCCGGATGGTGGTTGTACAGGGGACGTTCGCGACCGGATGGTCGCTTCAGCCAACGGTAGGCAGGTCGACGATCTCGAACCCCGTACCCGTCGCGCGGTCACCGAGGAGATGTCGGTCTCGTTGCTGGAGAAGGGCGGTCGGTACGAGGTCCAGTCGGCGTCCGGGAACCGCTACGAAGTCGACGTCGTCGGCGAATCCTGTACCTGTCCAGACTGGCAGCAGCGCTCCCCCGCCGGCGGATGTAAGCACCTGCGTCGCGTCGATCACGAAATCAAGCGCGGCCGAGTGCCGCGACCGGATGGTCGACTCCCGGCTGATGCGGACGGAGTCTGATTAACCAACAGACCACCTTGGTCATCCTCCACGTTGGTTAACGCAGACAGTTACGGTTCCACTGCCGTCACGGGAGCTCTTCTGTGACGTCGACGAGTTCCTCCTCGGTCTGCCAGCGATACAGCCGTCCCTCTTGCTCGAACAGCTCGAAGACGCCGTCCTGCATCCACCCGAAGGGGTGTTCTTCGTCCTCATACACCCGCTTGAGGACGTGACTCTTCGCGAAGAACTCCGTCGTGCCGACGAGGAGGCCCTGCTCGACGAGGAAATCACTCGGTTCCTTCTCGGCGACGCCAACGAGGTAGGTGACGATGTCGGCAATCAGGCAAAACTTCTGGATGCTGTTGTCCCACTCCCCGCGGATGTCGACCATTCGGAAGGCGTAGGCATCCTGCCGGCGGTTGAGCCGGTCGACCACGAGGTTCAGCCGCCGAATCGGCTCCCGGTCGTAGTTGCCCAGCACGAAGTACGAGCGTTCATTCTCGTAGACGGGGGTCAGTTCGCTCAGGGCGTGGAGGATCTCCTCGTTGTCCGCCAGCGAAATCTCATCGTCATCGAGTTGGTCCTTCGCACTGGTGAGGACGTCCTCGGGGACGGGCGGCTCCTCGTCGGACATACACGATTCCTCTCAGCGCCGTGCGATATGGTTTACGAAGTAAATCACCGGCTTAGTCAGATGTGATTTAGTCCAGAGTGGTTTACCCAAGGGTAAACTACTTGCCGCCAGGCCGTGTATCGTGTCGTATGAGCACCGACCTGGGGACAGCTGAGGGGATGGAATCCCGCGAACTCGTCCACTTCGTCACCCAACAGACGCGGTTCGCGCTGATCAACAACATCCTCCAGCACCCCGACCAGCTCCCCTCGATGTACGAACTCGAGGAGCTCAACCCCAGCGTGAGCGATGCCACCGTCTACAAGCATATCCAGAAACTCATCGACGCCGGTATCGTCAAGGAGGTCGCCCTGGACGACGACCAGCGCCGGCAGGGCTACCCCTGGAAGTTCTACGGCCTCACGGAGGAAGGGCGGGAGTTCCTGGAGGAGCACAACCTGCTCGCTGCGGAGGAGACGCTCCAGCAGATCTACGACACCATTTCCGACAAGCCCGAGAAGATGGTCAAGTACGAAAACGCCCCCCGTCCGGACGGCGTCTAACGGCACGTCTATTTCTGAATAGTTTGCTATTCGTACTCTTTAGCCCGTGACAAGACGATATCCTGTTAACCAACAAATCTATGCCGATACGGGCATTGTTGGTTAATACGAGGCGACCGCTGATGTCCTACGAGCCACCAACGCCGCCGGCGGAACTCCCGACAGATATCGTCAACACACTCAACGGCTACTCGCCGGACCAACTCCAGCACATCGCACGCTACGCCGAGGAGTTGGCGGAGCACAAAGCTCGCGAAGCCCGTCTCGAGGAGGAGTCGGAGGATGACGAGATCGACGAGCGGCCGGACGATCTTCCGGACGACGTCCCGTCGAAGGCCACGATCACGATCAAGGAAATCAACGACAACCGCTACTACTACTGGCAGTGGCGGGAAGGCGACAAGGTGACCTCCAAATATAAAGGACCAGTCAACCCGGACGAGTAAGCCGATAGCTGCCGTTATTTCGCCGGACCACACCCCCCGTGTGCGAAGTGAATTCGCCGACGGCGTCAAGACAGCACCCCCCGTGTGCGATATGATTTCGCTCGTTGCCCAAGGGGACCCCGTGTGAGAGATGAATTGACTGATGAGTCGAAGGGGAGACACCCCGTGTGCGAAATGAAATCTTGCGTACCCTTGTCAGACATATCTAGTCAATCTAACAACACACTCGCCGCAACCACCCCCCGTGTGCGAAATGAATTCGGAGCCGGCGTCGGGGACTCTTCGCGTTAGTTCCCTTCGAAGAAATCGTCTATCTGCGCGTTGACAACGGATTTGACGAGATCCTCGTCGTGTTCAGCATCCTCGAGGCGGACATCAGCTTGGAGAGTCTGGGCGACTACCTCCGGATCGTCGACGAAAGTGTACTCTTTGTGAACACCACTCCCGTAGCCGCGCCCCCGCTTCTCCGACGTGACGAAATTGTAGGTCTCAGCTTCGTTCATATATCGCAGATAGGAGTCGCGCGATTTTTCATCGGCATCCAGAAGGTCGGTGAGGTACTGATACACTCGATAGGCAACCGTACTGGGAACAGCGTTCAGATTGCGCTGTGAATAAACAGGGACGATCGCAGTAGCGTAGAGCGAGAGCTTCTTTTGCGTCGAGAGGCCCTGCATCTGGGTCAGCGTCCGGTCCCGTTCGGCTTCCTTTTGGGCGTCGCGAACGTGCTCTTCACGAACCGTATCTTCTCCACCTCGGTCAGCGATTTCGCCCGCCTTCCGGAACAGATCGATTGCTTTCCGCGCATCGCCGTGATCCTGAGCAGCGAATGCAGCACTGAGCGGAATGATTCCATCTTCGAGGACGTCGTCCTGGTACGCGTCGCGACGACGTTCGAGAATCGACTGCAGTTGATTCGCGTCGTAGTCAGGGAAGACAACGTCCTGCGGATTAAACGAACTCTCCGCCCGCCCGTCGAGGTCCTCCATGAATCGGGGATCGTTCGTAAGCGCGGCGACGGACACATGGCCCTCGATGCGCCCAAGCTGGGACGCTCGCGACAGCTGGTAGAGCAGTTTCGAATACGCCGGCTCGTCGTTCGGGTCGCGTTGCCGGCCCACCAGAAGGTCGACCTCGTCGAGGATGATGATGACCGAGTCGAAGTTGTTGCTCAGAATCTCGTAGAACCGATCGAGCTTCTGGTCAGTCGAGATCCCGCTCTCGGGGACACCGACGTCGACGCCGGCTTCTTCGGCCGCGTTCTTCACGAGGCGATAGACAGCCCGGTCGTGCGATTTGATCGTCTGGCAGTTGATTTTGATAACGCCGAATCGATCTCCTTGCGAATTCGCGAGTTCGAGAACCTGCTGGCAGACCGCATTGATGATGAGTGACTTCCCAGTCCCCGACGGCCCGTAGAGGAGCATATTGGGCGGACGATTCCCCTGCAGTGCCGGTCGTAGGTAGGTGATGATGTCGTCCAGCTGTTCATCACGACCGACAATTCGATCCTCGTCGATGACGGCATCCGGGTCGAGAAGCCCCTTGTCTCGAAAGACAGAATTTTGGACTCCCTCCTGAAGACGGCCTTTGATAGATTGTGAGAGGGATTGTTGATCATCGCCGTCAGCCATGTTTGCGCAGTTAGGTCGAAACTATAAATAAATATGGGTACCGTGTGCGAGGTTAAATCGGTCGAATTCACCCGATAGAAGTGCTTAGGAGTCGGGTAGTCGGTTGGGCTCTGTGACCGCGGGCAAAATCAATTGGTCGTGATAGCCCCCCGTGTGCGATATGAAATCTCGGAAGGCTCGTCGAACAGCCGTCAACGACGAGGCGGGTCAGAAGAACTCAGCAGAGACACCTCCCCGTGTGCAAGATGAAACATCAGACGTGGTCTCGATCCGGATAGTACCGGGCATATCTCTCGATAATCTCGCGTGGGACGAGATCTCGTCGGTAGGTCACCCCCACACCCCGTGTGCGATATGAATTTGACGAGAGGGTGGGCAGGGACGCACCACTCACGAAACACGAAATTTGACCAGAGAGCCCACGAGAGGTCGAAGAATGGACGATAACACCCACCCCACGAGGGAAGCAAACCACGAATGAGCTCGGTCGTATCACGAAACGTACCGTTTCGTTTCGACCGACTCTAGTTCTATTGCGGCTATGGTTGACAGAGTGACTATGTAAAAGTTTCCCTGAAACATAGTTCACTCTGATATTGTTACCTCTGCGTTCTCTCCTCCGTGATATCGTGGATTTCGGGTGTCTCGCGTTCTCTCTTCCCGACCACCCCCTCTCATCGTTTTCCTGATTTCATCTCGCACACGGGGTGTGGGGGTTCGACTTTGTGTTGGTCGTGGTTAACCAACAGCCCCTTCCGAACGACTCTTGTGTTGGTTAATCGTCCTCCGTGTTCACGAACGTCGTCAACTCCGGCACCAATCTGTGAGTATTTCTTCAGCAGCTGAATCGGTAGGTAAGTTATCGAAATTCAGTACCTCACAAAGCATCACCAGTTAGCCTGACCTAAGTCACCTGTTCTGTCGTGATGAGTCGTCGATAGCGGTTGAACAACACTAATCGGAGACGGAGCTGTCGCTGTCGGCGGCGGTCAGCCGCCGACGCGACAGCGTAGCCACTCACAAGGCGGCGATCCTGGTAAGTGACTACCGATGAAACCGGTCGTCAGGTGGCCGGTTTGCGGGGACGGCCCGACGCACCGCGAGGGCCGTCCACGCGGCCCGGCGAACCATATTCACGAACTCCTTGTACGGCCACCACCAGAGGCGACGCCCACCTCGGCGGGGCGTCGCCACGTATTCGTAGTGGAGATACCGCCAGACGTTCTGCAACAGCAGACTCACCACGACGTACATCAGTCTCACCGTTGCGTCTCGTGTCGTTGTCGTCGCTATCGCTTGCTCGGACAAGCGATAGCTCGACTCGATACCGAAGCGTTTCGAGTAGTGGTATCGAGCGTCGCGTGGAGTCTCGATGAACGGCGCGTCAGCGGCGTAGCCGTGACGCGCCACGCCGTTCTCGTCATACCGTCCATTCAGGTACGTACAGTCGATGTAGACGGGAAACTCGACGGTCCAGCTATGACCGTCGAGTTTCCCTGTCAGGTCGTGTTGAATGACGCGGCTCCAGCCTTCCGAGAGTTCCTGCTGAATCGCCTCACCCCACCGGATGATCGGGACCACGTAGGCGTAGTTATGCGCCTGAAGCAGCGTGAGACACTTGCTGTCGTAGAATCCGCGATCGAGGTAGACGGCCTTGACCTCGGTGTCAAGGCCGTCAAGCACACCGAGGAACTCAGCGAGGACGCTGCTGGCGGTGTCGCCGTCTTCGAGACGGCGCACCGCCAGCGTGTAGCGTTTGTTCTTCACACGCGCGTAGAGTGTCGCGTACGCGTGGAACGCGGTGGTTCCCCGCTTCGCTTCCGAGTGGTAGAGGCCGTCTGTGTCGGCTTCGTCACCGTAGTAGGGCCGCAGGTGGAGGTCTGCGCAGACCTCCACCTGCTCGGGGAGCAGTTCGACGACATCCTGCCGAAGGAGTGTGTTAGCGACTCGTTCGAGCCGTTCCGGCTCGAACTTCGTCCGCAGGTGGTAGAGGATCGTGTTCGCCGATGGCGAGTCTTCACTGGAGTTGCACAGCGTGGAGATCGAGGTCCCGTCGGCGGTCGCGCCGACGAGGACCTCGTAGATGTCCTCGGGATCGATTTCAGCGTTATTCGCCAGGGTGAGAGAAACTTCCTCGTCAAGCCGGTTGACGAGGAAGTTAAGAAGTTGGTCTTCGTGGATTTCACTGTCCGCTTGCTTTGCTTGCTTGGACACAACTCAGCAAGCGGACTCCTTCAACTTGCGAGCTTTGTGAGGTACTGAGAATGGTTTCGCTCGTGTAGTAGTCGACATCGTCCAGCCCGTCGACGGGTGGTGCCCAGGGTGAACTCCCGGTCGCGACTAGCGTTTTCTTGCCGGTGATCTGTATCCCTTCGTCGGCGCCGTCGACGATCTCGATGGTCGTGTCGTCAATCAGTTGGCCGTAGCCCTCGTAGATATCCGTCTCGAAGTGCTCGGCGACGTTGACGTAGTTCTCCTGCCGGAACCGCTCGACCAGAGCGTCGGTACCGTCGAGTGCCTTCGCCCAGTCGACTGTCGGCTCGTCGTCGCTGTATCTGACCGCCTCGAACGGATTCTCCTGCGGTGCGGCAGCACTCTCGCCGACAGCGAGGAGGTGTTTGCTCGGGACACAGCCGACGTTCACGCACATCCCGCCGATTGGGAGTCCTGTATTCACCATTGCTGTCGAAAGCCCTCGTCCACTCGCTTCCGTGATGGCAGCAAAGGCAGCGGCTCCGCCGCCGAGAATCACGAGATCATACGAATTGTGCTCCTCCATCTCGTCACAAGTTTAGAACGCGAAGTAATTGTACTGTGGAGTCCAAAGCTATGGAGTAGGTCGGAGGCCACGAAGCTATGGCAGATTCAACATCATCACCCGCCCCTACGTGCGATGTCGACGGAACGTGCTACTGTCCGCTGACCGGTGTCATCGACACGCTCAGCCAGAAATATGCGATGCAGCTAATTAGCATCATTGGCGCTCACGAGTCACTCCGGTTTGGGGCGATCGAGGAGCACCTCTCGAGCGCCAGTACCTCGACCATCTCGAAACGGTTGGACGAATTCGAGGAGGCCGGACTGGTCTCTCGGACTCAGTATAACGAGATTCCACCCCGTGTCGAGTACTCGCTGACCGACGACGGGGGCGAGGTGAGAACTCGGCTCGAACCCCTCTTGGAGTGGGCCTCGACGGACGAGTAATTGATGACCAGCGAACGGTTGTGTAACCGCGTTGCATCTCCGGTAGTCGGTTAAGATGATTCCATCCCATTCTCTGATATTGATGCCAGACCAGTCGTCTTTGTCCACTCAAGCACCTTCGACTGCCCTCCACGACCTCCCGCCGAGTGCAAAACTCGTCGCGAAAACACTCGAATATGAGGGCGATAGCACCCAGTCGTCCCTCGCCGAGTCGACACTTCTTCCAGCGCGAACCGTTCGCTATGCACTCACCCAACTCGAAGAGAACGGGCTCGTCAAGTCGCGTATCTCGTTTATGGATGCCAGGCAGCGTATCTATTCGCTTGAAGCTGATCTCGACTGAAATACTGACATCGCTATTCACAGTATTCCGGCCCCGCCGCCTACCAGACGGATTCCCACCACGGTAAGCAGCCCCAGCACGACGAGTCTGCGAGACCGCTCGCTGGCGGTGATTCGGAGGCGCTTCCCGACTGCGACTCCGATGACGGCCGGGATGGCAGCGACGACGGACGCGAACAGGACAATTCCGCTCGGATATAGCCCGAACAGACCCGCCACACCAACGCGGATTCCGTTGAGTCCCAGGAATACGAGCGCGACGACGCCGACGAATAATCCGTGTGAGAGGTCGAAGCTCCGAAGATACGCGATGAGCTGTACACCGACGTTCGTCCCGCCGAACAACAGTCCAGAGATGCCGCCGACGCCGAGCATCCCGACTCGCGTGTGACTGAACGTACCAATTCCACCTGCCGACCACTCCGGGAGGGGGATCCGTCGCTGAGCGGTCCCGACGAAGCCGAGAGTCACCAGTCCGAGGCCGACACGCAGGGGGGCGGTCGGAAGACTACTAAGGATAACCATCCCGACAACCGTGCCGACCAGTGCTGCACCGATGAGTGGTCCAAACCGTCGACTACAGGTTCGGAGCTCTTCCCGGGAGAGATCACGTACCAGCGAAAGATTCACCGCGAGAATAGGGATGATCATGAACACGACTGCCGTCGCCGGATCGATCACCGTTGCGAGTGCCATCGTCCCGACGAGGGCGAACCCGAAGCCAGCCAGTCCATTCGTCGTTCCGGCGACCAGAATAACGAGCGTCATCAGCGCAACTGTCGTCCCCCCAATAGCTGCAATCATCCGTCAGTACTCGTGAATTGCTCGTAGAGGACTGGGAGCGTTCCGTAACTGATGGCGTTTCGAATCAGGGCCTCGGTCGTTGTGTATTCATCAGTTCCGTGCGCTGTCTGGGTGCCGAAGCCGAACTCGACCGTGGGAATTCCGTTGTGTCGGAGGACCTTGGCGTCGCCACCACCAGTCGCACTCCGTCGGTAGACCTGGTCGTCGACGACATGTTCGGCTGCCCGGGCGCTTGCTTCGACGATTGGACTCCCGAGCGGTTCGTACGACCCACGGGTCCAGGAGATGTCCGCAATCTCGATACCATCCATCCCGGTCAAGCAGTTCCGTATCCCACCGAGTGCCTCTCTGGTATCGACACCGGCGGTCAATCGAATATCGACTCTTGCACACGCCGAGGCCGGCACTGTGTTGATCGCCGTTCCGCCCTCGATGATGCCGAGATTGATCGTCGGGTACCGGTACAGGCTGCGGGCAGCCTCGCCCCCGGCCTCCGGCTCGTAGAAGTCGACGGACTCCTCGATAATCTCGTCCATCGATGAATCGACCGACAGTTTCTCTTGTCCGAAGTCGTGGCGCAGCTGCTCGATTGCATCTGTTAGTCGGTCAACCGCGTTCTCCCCGATCATCGGCCGTGAGCCGTGGGCAGCAGTGCCCGACGCTTCGAGCGTCAGCCAGATGTTCCCACGATCGGCAACCGAGACGGAATGTCGCCCGTTCCGAGCGGTGGTTTCGCCAACGACACAGGCGTCGGGATCGAACTCGGACGTCTCTAGCAGCGTCGTGAGGCCGGCGTCTCCGCCCGTCTCCTCGTCGCTCACGAGGGCGAACTGGAGTGTCACTGGTGGTTCAGTCCCGGTGCGAGCGTAAGCGAGCGCGACCTGCACCATTGCAGCGACGGCGCCTTTCATATCGGTCGTTCCACGCCCGTAGATGCGCTCGTCGTCTCGTTCACCTAGCGGATCGTACGCCCAATCGCTTCCGTCGAACGGGACGGTGTCGAGATGGCCGTTGAAACACAGCGTGCGGTCGGTCCGGCCGGGGAGCGTAGCGACGAGGTTCGGCTTTTCGGGGTCGACTTCGAAGCGTTCGACCGACAACGAAGGTTCCTCGAGCGTATCTTCGAGCCACTCGACGACATCGATCGTTCGTCCGGGTGGATTCTGTGTCTCGTAGCCGACGAGCGTCTCCGTGAACCCGAACAGCTCTGTACGATTGGTGGAGAGGTACTCGGCGACAGGTATGGGCAGATCAGACGTATCCATAGTTGGTCAGAGACTCTCGTTAGCTCGGTTCTCGCACCCACTCTTCGAGGGTGAAGTCGTCGTAGGGGGTGCGATCGACGACGGTCCACTCATTCGCATCCCATTCCGGGAAGTAGGCGTCACCGTCGTATTCACCGGGTATCCGGCTGAGTACCATTCGATCGACGACGGGCTGGAACAGGTCGTAGATGCCTGCCCCACCGATGACGTAGGCGCGGTCGGACCCAAGCGACTCGACGGTTGCGACCGCGTCGTTGATGCCTCCTGCGTGGTGTGCTGATTCGACGGCGTATTCGGACGCTGATCGGCTCAATACGATCTGTGCCGTTCCGGGCAGGTCATCACGCATCGAGTCGAACGTTCGACGACCGACGATGACGGGCCAGTCTGCGATCCGCTTTCGGTACTGTCGTTTGTCGGCCGGGATGCTCGGCCACGGTAGTTCGCCGTTCCGGCCGATAACGCCGTTCTCTGCCACCGCAGCAACTGTGACTAAGATCGTCATTTGCTGCTACTCACAGTCTAGTTCGCAGTCGTAGGACCTGCTGTATATCCAATACCCCTCTTTTGTGGGCGACGTCAGTGTCGCGTGTTCGACGGTCAGTTTCGGATCTTCGTCGTGGTCGAACATTTCCATGAAACGCCACTCCCCGTCAGGAGCGGAGATATCGACACGATACTGCCACACACTGATTCGTCGCTCATCCACATGAATCGCATACGAATCCGCGATGACATCGTTTCGATCTGGGGTTGACCCCGGCGGAGTAGTACTGCTGGCCATACTCGAACTAGTAGGAGAACAAAATAATCGGTATCGGGCGTCGCCGACGAGCAGGCACGTCTGCGATAGTTTTATATTCGCCGTTCAGTCCCTCGGCCGATACCGGCGTACTCGACACCAGTGAGGTCGGCGATGTCTTTCTTCCAGGTCGTCAGATCACGGCGTTCGAACCCGGAGAGGCTATCGTGTCCACAGGCACGGGCCATCACCTTCATCAATTCGACGGTCGCTTCGAAGAAGTTCTGCAGCCCGTCGGCGGCCGAGTCGATGACGAGCCGGTTTCTGAGGTCTTCTCGTTGGGTGGCGATCCCGACCGGACAGTTGTTCGAGTCACAGGCCCGCATCCCGAGACAGCCGATAGCTTGCATCGCGGAGTTCGCGACCGCGACCCCGTCGGCGCCGAGCGCCATCGCCTTGATGAAGTCAGATTCCGTCCGTAGGCCGCCCGTTGCGATGAGCGTCACATCCGGCCGGTCGCGCTCGTCTAAGTGGCGGCGGGCACGCGCGAGCGCTGCCATCGTCGGGACGGAGATGTTGTTCTTGAACACGTCCGGCGCGGCGCCGGTCCCACCGCCCCGGCCGTCCAGAATCAGGTAATCGGCACCAGCCTCCAGTGCGAAGTCGATATCCTCCTCGACGTGCTGGGCGGAGAGCTTGAACCCGATCGGGATGCCGCCGCCGACGTCGCGTACCCGGTCAGCCATCTCGGCGAAGTCCTCGGGCGTCCGCAGGTCGTCGAACCGCGCCGGACTCACAGCGTCCGTTCCCGGTTCGAGATCACGAACCTCCGCGATCCGACCCTGTACCTTTTCGCCCGGGAGGTGGCCACCGGTTCCGGTCTTCGCGCCCTGGCCGGCTTTGAAATGGAACGCCTGGACCCGTTCGACAAGGTCGATGTCCCAGCCGAATTCCCCTGTCGCGTACTCGTAAAAGTACCTGGAGTTGACCTCTTGTTCTTCGGGGAGCATCCCGCCTTCACCGGAACAGATGCCCGTGCCGGCCTGGTCTGCTCCTTTCGAGATCGCGACCTTCGCCTCCTCGCTGAGCGCACCGAAACTCATGTCACTCACGAATATCGGGATGTCCAGCTGGAGCGGGTTCTCCGCGTTCGGTCCGATCACGAGCTCCGTGTCGACTGGGGCCTCGTCGTCGAGCGGGGTATTCGCGAGCTGGGCAGTCAGGATCTGTAAGTCATCCCAGGACGGGAGCTCCGAGCGCGGAACGCCCATCGCCGAGACGTCACCGTGTTCACCGATTCCCTCGGGCCCCTTCTGGGCGAGGCTCTGGATGTAGTGTGTGTACGGCTCGTTCTCGTAGTCGGGCTCGCCGTAGAACTCGGGATCAACCGAGCCGCCGTCTACGTCGTCGGTTGCCCCTTGCATCGCCCCGTCGTCGCCGTCGCCAGCTTCAGGTGGATCGTACGGTTGTGGATTCTCTTCCGCCCACGCCGCGACTTCTGACGCGTCGACGAAGACGGCGTCGTCGTCCTCGTCGACCCACGCGGTGAACGTCTCGAGGACTTCCGAATTGTCGTACTCGCTGATCCCTGTGTCGTACCGATAATCCCAGCCATGTACGCCGCAGATGAGATTGTGTCCCTCAACGTGCCCGTCACCGAGGAGCACCCCACGATGCAGGCAGCGGCCATACAGAACCGACACCTCGTCGCCGTACCGAACGACCACGAGGTCGACGTCCTCGACGCGAGCGTGTGTGGGTTCACGATCGGGGAGCTCGCTCCAGACGGCGACCTGTTCGGTCGTCTGTTCGTCGGAGCGACTCACGTCGAGCACCCCCACGCCTGGTTAGTTCGACGCTCGATACGACTCGATGATTGCTGACCGGAAATCGATGTAGTGGGTGTAGTGAGTGTCATAACTGGAGTATCGTGTCGGAGGTGTTCACACCGGGTCCGAGTCGGTGAGGACTTCGACGAGGGCGGGGCCGTCGTACGCGATTGCGTTTTCGAGGGCATCATCGAGTACGTCGGGGTCGTCGACAAAGACGCCGTGACCGCCACAGTTCTCGGCGAACTCAGCGAAGTTCGGGTTCATGAGGTCGGTCTGCCAGACGTCCCACCCACCGGTTCGCTGTTCCTTGCTGATCTTCCCGAGCTCGTCGTCGTTGAGCAGGACGTGGGTGACATCCATGTCGTACTTGACGGCGGTCGTGAACTCGCTCATGTACTGCCCGAAGCCGCCGTCGCTAGAGACCGAGACCACCTTGCGACCGGCGAACGGCGACTCGGGTTCCTGCGTGGCCGCCCACGCGCCCATTGCCGCCGGGAACGCGAAGCCGATCGACCCGAGATAGCCCGACATGAGTACGGGCTGGTGTTCCGGCTCGAAGTACCGCCCGAACGCATAGGTGTTGTTCCCCACGTCGACGGGGATGATGGCATCGTCGGGGACGAGCCGCGTCATCGCGTCGAAGGCGGTGGCGTAGTTGACGCCACGCTCGGGCGTCCCGGCGCGTCGAGTTTCCTTCTCCTCGCGCCAGATCTCCCACCGAGCGGCGAGTTCCTCGCGCTGGCTCTCCGCCTCGACGCTCTCAATGCGGTCAATGAGCTCGTCTACAGTGACGCCGATCTCGCCCCACACGGGAACGTCGATGCTGTGGAACTTGCCCAGCGTCATCGCGTCGTAGTCGACGTGGATTATCGGCTTGTACTCGGCAATGCCCGTGTGATTCGAGAAGCTCGCGCCGAAGACGGCCAGCAGGTCCGCCTCGTTCATGAAGTGACTCGCTATCGGCGTTCCGCTCCGGCCGAGGACGCCCCCCGCGAGCGGGTGCGAGTCGGGAATCTGGCCTTTCCCCTTGAACGTCGTCAGCACCGGACAGTCGAACCTTTCGGCGAGGTTGACGATGCCGTCCATCTCGAAGCGAGCGCCGTGGCCGGCGATGATGACCGGACGCTCGGCGGTTTCGAGCAGGTCCACCGCATCTTGGAGTGCGTCGTTGGGTGGACTGATGTCGCGTTCCGTGATGCGCCCCTCGGGGTCGCCGGGCTCGACACCCTCGGCGGACTGCGTTTGTATCTCGTCCGGGAAGATCAGGTGCGAGACACCGCGTTCGAGGATGGCGGTTTTGGCTGCTCGGGTCGCGAGTTCGGCGTGCTGGCTGTCCGGCAGGACGGTCGCCTCGAATTCGGCGACGTCGCCGTAGGCGGCTTCGAGGTCGACCTCCTGGAAATTCCCCGTGCCGAGGACCTGTGACTCGACCTGCCCCGTGATCGCGATGGTCGGCGAGCGGTCGACGTTGGCGTCCCACAGGCCCGTGAGCATGTTCGTCGCGCCGGGGCCGGCGATGGAGAAACAGGCCGCCGGCCGACCGGTGAGTTTTCCGTAGGCCGACGCGGCGAATGCGCCAGCGCCCTCGTGACGGACACCGTAGTAGGTCAGGTTCCCCTGGTCAGCCTCCCGGCGGAGCGCGTCAGCGAGGCCGAGATTCGAGTGGCCGACGATGCCCCACACCTGCCGCACGCCCCAGTTGACAAGTGTCTCGGCGATGACGTCCGATACTGTCCGTTCGTGGGGCTCCTCTTCGGGGAAGCCGACGTAGATGCCGTCGTCGCGCTCCTCGACCGGAAACGTCTCCACGCAGTCGTCGTGTGGGCCGGGCGTTTCGCCGGTCAGCGGGTCGAAATCCCACCCGTGCCACGGACAGCGGAGCCACCCGGTTTCGATCGACCCCTCGCCGAGCGGGCCGCCTTGGTGGGGACAGCTGTTATTGAGCGCAGCATATTCACCGTCGTGATGGGTGACAGCGACGGTCGTATCGCCACAGCTGACAGCCTTGACTCGGCCCTCAGGTAGTTCACCAGGAGAAAGTGCCTTGTACCACGTCATATCCCCGTGTGGCGTGTTCGGGGACGAGTTTGCGCCCATGTAATTGCGACCCGTGGAGAACGGGCTTAATCACGCCGCGGGCGTTACGTTCTGTTCCAACCCTCCACAGTATTTATATACTGATTACTGACCGATGGCCCGTTCTCCCTCGCTTGAGGTTAGGAGACTTCGATCTCGAAGCGAGTTCCCCCTGCTTCGGCATCACAGACAGTAATTTCCCAGCCGTGCGCCTCGGCGATCTCGGCGACGATAGCGAGGCCGAAGCCAGTTCCGTCACTGGTCGTTGTATGTCCCCACTCGAATACGGTATCTTGCTCGTCCGCTGGGATCCCTTCGCCGTCATCTTCGACGTAGATCCCGTCACGATCGTCTCTATCCAGCGTTCCGACACGGACGGTGACGGACTCCCCACCGTGAGTGTGTGCGTTCTCGAAGAGGTTTGCAAAGAGTTCGTGGAGGCGGTCTCGATCCGCGTGAAGTGTCTTCGATGACTCGATTTCGAGAGTCGCTGAATCGAGTTCACAGTCGATCCAGACCTCTCGTACCAGGGACTCCAACTCGATGTCCGTTCTCTCGCCGACGAGGTGTCCTTCCCGGGTGAGCTGCAGGAGTTCAGACAACATCTCGTCCATCCGGTCGGCCGCGTCCTCGATGGCGTCGAAGTGTTCGGGATCGCCATTCTCCCGGGCAAGGGTCACATGGCCTTTGATGATTGAGAGCGGGTTCTTCAGGTCGTGTGAAACGATACTGGCGAATCGATCTAGCCGTTCGATCTTCTCCTCGAGGTCCCGACGGTGCTCGACGCGGTCAGAGATATCACGGAGCATCGCGATCATCTGTGTCGGGTCGGTTCCATCTTCGCCGGCGTCGAGTGCGGCCCCGGAAATCTCGGTCGGAACCTCTTCCCCGTCTTTGGTGAGACAGGTCAGATCGTCGGTGAAGCCCGATCCTTCCTGGTAGACTTGAGAGATGAACTCCTCCCGAACGCGCTCGACGTCGTTCGGATGAATATCCTCCGGATGCATCGAGAGGAGCTCTTCGCGCGAGTATCCGAGCAGGTCGCAGGCTGCAGGATTGACATCGAGAAAGGATTCGGTCTCCAGATCGACGATCATCACTGCGTCGTTGTTGTATTCGAAAATCTTGCGATACCGCTCTTCACGAGGCGAACTCGGAGCAGTGGACGCACCCGACGAAAGGTCACTTGGAGGGTCATCACGATCCCGGTCCTCAGTCATTTTCCTAGCGTGGGTACGGATGTCTTCTGCATATATAATACGCGCTGCGGTGTGCAATACACCCGAACCCCCTCGTGAGTTTTTATCCACTTTGATTAGTACACCAGCGTGATGGATACGGAGTCACAGAAGCAGGACCCGACGAAAACGAGTCGCTACCGTGTCCTCCTCGTTCTTGCTGTTGCCGAACTGCTTGCGATGACGCTCTGGTTCAGTGCATCAGCGGTCGGGCCGGAACTCGCGGCTCTCTGGGATCTTTCGAGCGCTGAGACGGCATGGTTGACGAACGCGGTGCAACTCGGCTTCGTCGTCGGTGCCGTGCTTTCTGCGACGCTCACCCTCTCGGATACGATTCCGCCGCGGTACCTGTTTGCTGTCTCAGCCGCCATCGGCGTGGGAGCGACTGCACTTATTGCCCTTGCCGTGTCGTCCTTCCTCCCGGCTGTTCTGTTACGGTTTCTCACCGGTGTCGTACTGGCCGGTGTGTACCCGACAGGCATGAAAATCATGGCTGGCTGGTTTCGGGAAGGACGCGGTTTCGCTATCGGCACGCTTGTCGGGGCACTCACGATCGGGTCGGCGATGCCGCATCTGCTTCGGGCGATCGGTGGCGTCGGTCGTCCGCGGCTCGTATTACTTGGTGCGGCTGGGCTCGCAGCAGTCAGTGGTGTGCTCGTGCTCTTTGTGCGTCCAGGCCCCTATCAAGCTCCGGCAGCACCGTTTGATCCGGGGGCCGTTCGGCGGATGCTCGGTGACCGCGGAACGATGCTCGCCAATCTCGGATATTTCGGTCACATGTGGGAATTATACGCTGTCTGGGCGTGGATTCCCGTGTATCTGGCTGCGAGTTTCGCTACCAGCGGCGACCCGGCACCGACACTCGCTGCGCTGCTCGCCTTCGGAACCATTGCAGTGGGGGGTATCGGTGCCGTCGTCGCCGGTGTGTTCGCAGATCGTATCGGACGGACAACCGTCACGAGCGGGAGCATGATCGTCAGCGGCACGGCTTGTATTGGTGCCGGGTTCGTGTTTGGTGGGCCTCTACTCATCCTCATCCCCTTCCTGTTGATCTGGGGGTTCGTCATCGTCGCCGATTCCGCGCAGTTCTCGGCGGCCGTCTCCGAACTCGCCGAGGACAGTTACGTCGGGTCAGCCCTGACGCTGCAGACTGCCGTCGGCTTTCTCCTCACGGTGGGGTCGATCCAGGTCACACCGATTATTGCCGATGCCGTCGGCTGGCAGTGGGCTTTTGCGCCACTGGTTATCGGACCGTTCGTCGGGACAGTCGCAATGCTATGGCTCAGACGGCTTCCAGAGGCAACTGCACTGGCTGGCGGTCGTGGGTGACCCCGCTCTTGAGCTGAGTCGATGATTCTCTTAACCGACTTCTGTCGGCAGCACGGAGACGAGGATGCCGATCAAAGCGCCCCAGACTGTGTGACCGATGAGGGATACGATGCCGAGATTTGGAATTGACGCCGGTATGCCGACGAGATTGAGCCACACTCCCATGACGACGCCGGCGGCGACGAGCCATAGTAGCACCCCGTACAGGATACCAAGCGTGACAGTCCCAGAGAGGGACTCAGCGTAGTGGTTGAGGCTATCGACAGTCGCCGCGGCGACGAATACTGTCCCGAATACCACGCTGTGGAACAGGTGGGTTATCCATCCCACGACGTTCGTCTGAATTCCATAGAGCGCCCCGATAATTCCCATTTCACCGGTGAATGTCTGGAGGATTAGGCCCATCGCTACCCCTGCCACGACACCAGCGACTGCAGCGTTCCGAAGGCTCTCTGACCTGACTCCTAGTCGATTACTCTCGGGGGCCTGCTCGGATGTTCGGGGCAGGGTTACGACAACCGTGGTACTCGTCTCCCTATCGACGATGTCGATGGTGCCTCCGTACTGAGCCACCAACAATCGGATGATCGGTATCCCGTAATCGATGCTCTGGTCCTCATAGTCTTGTATACCTTCGAGGAGTGTTCTTCGAGCGGATTCGTTGAGCCACCGACCGGGAGCGGTAACCGACACGTCCACGGTGGTTTCCTCTGGGGAGACTGCAACGGTCGCTTCGCGTTTCGAGGCCCGCTTGAGTGCGCCTTTGACGAGTTCCGAAATCACCGTTTCGAGGTGCTCGTCAGCGCGGACTTGTACGGAGTCGGGCGCGTCGATCGTAACTGTGGCATCGTCGGGAAACTGGTCGGAGCACTCCCGAACGGTAGCGGCCAAGTCGACCGACGTTAGACTCACTGCAGTCTCGTCGAGGCTTCGAATGAGAAACCCCACCTGTGCTATCGTTCGTTCGATGCGATCGACGCCATTACTGATCGCATCGTAACTACCGTCGGTGTTCTGTCCGTTATGTAACAACCCTGCATGTCCTCGAATCGCCGTGATCGCGTTCAAAATCTCGTGACGGAGAATCCGGTTCAACAAGACGATCTGATCGGACTGTCTCGAGAGCGATCGTTGGCGTCGTTCGTCTTTCGCGGATCGGATACCGACGAGTATTCCACCTGCTCCACCCCCGAGAACGGCGTTGGCAACGACGGTGTCTGAGGACAGCGTCGCGACTGGATTTGAGCTCTCGACGGCACCCAGAGCAACCATTACGAAGATGCCGACGCTGCCGACGAGAAACCACGTTGCAATGGTACGGGCGTACGCTCTGCCGTGAGTACTGACAGCCAGATTGACACCGTAAATTACGAGCGCCAGACCAACTACAAGTGGAACTAATCGGAGTGATATGGCCAGGATCGAACTGGCTGGACTAGTGTAGACTACACCAACCAAGAGTGTTCGCGTCAGGACGAAGGCAACCAAGGCGATAAACAGGCCCCCTGGTTTTATTCGAAGTTCGTCACCTGCGGATGGGAACATGGGTAGCGTATTCAAACAGTACTCCGAGAAGCACGAGATTAGGTTGGGTGAAGAAGTCGGTTCATTGGCTGATTATTCGGGTACGGATCCCGAGACGGAATCTGCAGTCTCGATCGTCAGAACGTGATGACTTCGTAGCCGTCGTCGACCAGCGAACGGATACTGGGGTGGCCGTCGTGGTCGTCGAGTCGAACCACGCCGGAATCGTTCACTGCATCATCGACACCGAACGCCCCGGAGCAGTAATCACACGCGGACGCGTTATCCTTGACAGCCTGATAGAGTTCGTGGGGGTCACTGTCCGGATCTTCGAGTTCGGGAATCCACTGGGTACCGGCACCATCGAAGATGAGTTCGACCTCGTCCCCATCGGTCTCGGCGAACTCCTTCGCCGTCTCGAGCCCATTAACGATACGACCCAGGTTCGCATGCCCTTCTGTTCCAGCCAGGATCACAACTGCTGCTTTTGCCATTGCGTTAGTCAGTATAGCCCCGGAGATTATAGTCCGCCTGCGGCCGTGCAACGACGATACGCCTGCGGACGTTATTTATATACTCCCATGTCGCTTGACAAGCACCACGACATCGAAATTCTCACATAGTGACCGTTTCGGACAGGTTTTGATGGTGGAGATGCACTCACTCAGATAGTACACCCGTTTGCTCCGTCTCTGTACTGTCCTTTCGGTTAGCGAGGACGTACGCTTCGAGGCCACCGATGACTTCCTCGAACGTTTTCTGGAAGCGGGACTCCATCATCAGTTTCGCCATTATCGTTCCGAGGAAACCGTACTTTGGTTCGAACGTGGCGGCCATTGTGACAGCCGCCGAATCACCACGTTCTTCGACACTGATCTGGACCCGGTTCTGCTTCAGTGGCATGCTGCCGACATCGATGAACTCCACCGTATAGTTCGATCCAGGACTGTATTCGACGATCTCCTCCTCGATACGACCACCATCTTCGAATACACACTCGCGGGTCGCGCCGACACCAGTCTCCGGACCGTTGATGATCTTCGATGTCGCAACGTGTGGGTTGTACTCCGAGACACGGCCGAACTCATCGAGTGCAGCCCACGCGTCTTCCGCGGGAACAGAAATCACTTTTTCAACACTGACAGTGTGCATGTCTCAGTAGAGCAATCTTCCCGATATAGCGCTATCTTGGTAGTGCAAAAAACAAACACAGGGGGAGCAGGCAGAACCGTGATATCACCGTCTCCACGTGGCAGATATTCCCTGTACCAGGGACTCTGAGAGATCTTTAGCGCATGTCACGGGTCAGAGTTCGACGTCTGTCGCCGACTCGACTTCGAAGCGGGTCACCTCTGGCTCTCCCGCGAGTAATTCCGGTAGCTCGGCCTCGAAGCGTTCGAAGTGGTCGGACTCAGCGTGTGCTCCGAACGCTGCTTCGTCCTCGTACTGTTCGAAGAACCGGAAGAGATTCTCGTCGTCTACATCGGTCGCGACTCGGTAGTCGATGATTCCTTCCTCTTCCCGTGAATTCTCGGCCAGTTCCCGGATTAATTCAGTCGCTCTCTCGTGATGTTCCGTAGCGATCGGAAACGTCGCATGGACTACTAACATTCCAACCGTACCGTGGAGCGACTTCTGGTTATGTCTTCAGCAACTGTGCAACTGACGCACACGGGTGTGAGCGAGTTTATTATCCACTGATCGATACAGAGTCCCGGTATACCACACTCGTGAGGCCGCCTTGGTGACATACCGACAGACAAGCGGGATCCCTGCCGAGATCAGTGTGAGTGACCTCCCCGGGAGAACTGCCCCGAGAACGCTCGCTGAACTACCTCCGAGAGTGCAGGGTGGATATGGATGGATTCGCGAATATCCGTGACTGTCCTCGTCCCGGCTTTCATCGCGACGATGACCTCCTGTATGAGATCGGAGGCTTCGGGTCCGATGATATGGCAGCCGAGAATTTCGCCCTCCAGGTCGATGATGACCTTGACGAAGCCGTCGGCTTTCATTGCACTTCCCCGTGCTGTCTGGTCGTACCGATAGGTCCGCGTCGCATACTCCGTGCCGGCTTCCTGAAGTTCAGATTCGTGTGCGCCTACCCCGGCGACTTCAGGTGACGCGAACACGGCGAAGGGCATCGCAGTGTAGTCGACTGGCTGGAGGTCGTCGCCGAAGAGATTTCGAGCGACGGCCTGGGCCTCGTGGTTCGCGCTGTGCTTCAGAAGATACTCGCCGACGATGTCACCCAGTGCCCAGACTCCCTCAGCGGTCGTCCGGAGATACTTGTCGGTCTCGACGAAGCCTCGCTCGTCGGTTTCGACCCCTGCTGCGTCGAGATTGAGTAGATCGGTGTTCGGCGTGCGGCCAGCGGCCACGAGTAGCGCGTCCCCCGTTACAGTCACCGATTCGTCGTCGCGTATCCCGCCGTCGTCTCCGTACTCGTAAGGGTGGGCTTCGACAGCAACTGAACCATCATTCTCCGAGGCAGCTGTCGCTGCATAGCCGGTGTGGACAGTGAATCGATCGGCGTAGCGGTCGGTGAACGCCTCGGCGACCTCCTCGTCGGCTTCCGGGAGGAGATTCGGCCGTCGCCCGATAATCGTCACGTCGCTCCCGAACGTGCCGAAGAAGTGACCGAGCTCGGCGGCGATGTAGCCGCCTCCGACGATCACGAGGTGGTCCGGTGGGGTTTCCAACTGCAACGCTTCGGTGCTGGTGAGGTAGTCCACGTCGTCGATACCATCGATATCGGGGATTGCCGGCCGCGTGCCTGCAGCGATTAGTACTGTCTCGGCTCGAATTCGGGCTCCTTCGTCCTCACCGCTGACGAGTTCGACCGTTCGTTCGCCCACGAATCGACCCTCACCTTCGTAGAGACCGTGTTGCGAGGAGGAACGGAGCCCTTTCCGGATAGAGTCGGCGTCGCCACTCACGTCCTCGTTGACCTCGCGAACCATCTCCGCGAAGTCCACATCAGTTATTTCTGCGTCAATGTGGAACGCGTCGGCACTCTCGATCGTCTCGAACACGTCGGCGTGGTAGAGCAGCATTTTGGACGGGATACATCCGCGGTTGAGACACGTCCCGCCGAGCGGTCCTTTCTCTACGACTGCGACTGACTGACCTCGGTTGGCTGCTGCGTTCGCAACGTCCAGTCCAGAGCCCGAACCGATGACCAGAAAATCGACTTCGTTCATGAGGTCCACTTTATCCCAGACGATATAATAATCGGTCGCGGGCGTGTCTTGTCGTTCCCCACCCGTACCTGACCTCGCTGATTGTGTTTTTCCTTCACACTACTATCGGTAGTTCCCAGTTCGTTCTCTGGGTACTGAGAAACAGCGATTCTTCGATCGTGCAACCAGATTACAACAGCTCAGAATGGTCATATTCGTCTCCCTCATCGATACAATTGCGCGACAGTCGTACCATCTGTCGCGCCGTAGGCTTCCGGTCCCCTTCCAGACGCCTGCGACCCCCCTCTCCCCCCCTCTCGGTCAACGATTCATAGAGTGGTTGCATAGAGAAAATATCTCGAGAACCAACGGAGTGCATCGTGATACGACTCCCACTGGTTGGTTCTATTAGGTGTGTGTTCTCGTTGCATCAGCCACGAGCATTAATATATGAATTATACCGAGCATCTATCGCCAGTGAACGTTTTAGAACCCCTCAATCTGACGGTCGATGCGGATCCCGATTCGACGACTCGAATCTTGGCGTACCTCGGAGCGCTTCTGACCAGCATCGTAGCCGGGATCCATCTCATCCATCCCAGTCACGGCATTCCTAGACTGCTGATTATTGTTAGTGCGGATCCGACTCTGCTCGTGTTCGATCCGCGTCCACTCGCGTTCGTCGTTTCTGGGTTCGGACTTCTCGTTGGTCTAGCAGCGAGTAGGTCGGCACAGAACCGCGATCCGTACTACGTGGCAGGTATCCTACTAGCTATCGTCTACGTCGTTGGGTACTTTGCGTGGCACTTCACCGGCCACGGCGGCTTTTTACCCGGCCGTGAACCGCTTTTACACGGACTGTCCCCGCTTGAGAACGTCATCGCTCATCTCACAGGGGATCCGTGGGCGGCAATTGCGAAAGGGACGGAGTTAGCGATGATTGCTGTTCTCGGTGTCCTGTACTTCAGGGACTGAACGAGAATCCGATCCGTGTCGAGAGCTAGGTTTGTGAGGATTCGTCGATCTCGTCGAGAATCTCGTCGATTTCGGGTCTATCGAACGTCGACGACCCCCGGTGGACGTACACGATTTTCGGCTCCGTACTACGTCTATCGATGATAACCACTTCGGGCATCCGACCGAAAAAATCAGAAAACCGACCGAGGAGGCCGAACCGGACCGGCTGATCGTACGCATCTCCAGCTTCCGTGTTCGGGTCCGCCAACAACGGGTATGGTAGATCGTACGTCTCCTGCCACTGTTCGACGCGTTCGACCGGCTCCGGAACGATCGAGACGACTTCGGCATTGCGTTCTCGGAATTCGTCGATACGATCTGCGAGTTGCTGGATCTGTTTCCGACAGTTCGTACAGTAGTAGTCGCGTTGAAAAAAGAGAACGACGAACGAGACCTCTTCCGGGAGCTCAGAGAGGGAGAACGGATTCGGTCCGACAGCCACGTTGGGCAGCGAGAAATCTTGGACTTGCTCGGTCATGTGGTAAGGTGTTTTTCCGTCGTCAAAATGGTGGGGGTGGCTACTCCACGAATTTGCCAGTCGCTCTCGTCCAATCCCACGAGTTGTGTCGTATCTTTGGCGTCGCGTCATCCGGAATCGCGTCGTACGAGCGCAACAATTCACGGATTCCTGAGCCCCCACCGAAATCACCGCGAAACCACAGGAACACGCGCGGCACGAGAACGGTGCCGGCGTCTGCATCGTACTCTACTGTCGCGTCGAGGTAGCTACGGGTTGCCAGATCCAGTTGCTCGTCGACGCGATCCGGTTCGTACGCGCGGATCGCTGGACAGCTCTCGGCACCGCAGTTCAGTGCGAAGTGGATTCGTGGGTCACAATCATCGAGCCGGTAGCGCCGCTCGAAGTTCGTGACATTAATTTTCGGTAGATATCCCAGTCCGTACTTCGAGCGGCCACCACGCAAAAGCCCGTTTTCGATGCGGTCCAGCGGCAGCGAAGTGCCACCGACCGTCACTGCCGGTGCGTGAAAGAACCGAACGAATCGGAGCGGGCTCTCGTATAGGTCGGGGCGCTCCTCGAGGAGGAGCTGGGTTCCAGCGTTGTAGCAGTTGAGCCAGAACGCCAGTCCGGTTTGTCGGTCCTCACGGACCTGGCGGAGATCGGCGTCTGTGGCTCCGGCGAGCGCGGTCCTGTACCGTTCGGTCGAGTCTCCGCGCTTGCACGCGACGAGCAGGTCCTGTGCGAGTGTCGTCGGTGAGTCGTCTCTCTCCGGCGCCGACGATGTTGCCTGCTCTGTCGAACGTGCCATAGTACTTCTCCGGCACCATGTGGAAAAAGGGTTGTGCGCTGTGGCAACCCCTGTGTCCAACGGCGATACCCGCTCCCGCTCTGCTATTGCACACCCGCGGCATGTTTATTCGAGAGTATTCCGCGTTTTAAGTGTGAAGAGTAGTGACACGCTCGCGACAACGACGAGTCTTTGTCCGAACTGTCTCGAAGAGGTTCCCGGTCGGTACGAAGAACGCGATGGAGGCGTCTTCCTCACCCGAGACTGTCCAGATCATGGCTCGGCCAGTCGGCAGGTCTGGGGGTCACTGGACCACTGGGAGTGGGCGTCGGACTTCGGCCCGAATCCGGAGTACGACGGCGGCGGTTTAGCCGTCGACCCCGACCACGCCTGTCTGGCGGTCGTCGAAGTCACAGAGGGCTGTAACCTCTCGTGTTCCTACTGTTTCGCCAGTTCCGGTCCCGGCGGCGAACACCGTTCGATCGACGAAATTGAGACGTTGCTAGATACTGTCGCTGACGCCGGTGGTCGGCCGATACAGTTCTCCGGCGGTGAACCTACGATCAGAGACGACCTGCCTGATCTCGTCGAGCGTGCTCGGAGCAAAGGAATCGATCACGTCGAGGTGAATACGAATGGCATCCGCCTGGCGACGGAAGACGGCTACGCGGAGATGCTCGCCGACGCCGGCGTCACCGCGCTATACCTGCAGTTCGATGGTCTGACGAGCGAGACCTACGAACAGATCCGCGAGGTTGACCTCGTCGAGGAGAAACACGCTGCGATCGAGGCCTGCCGGGCCGCGGACCTCTCGGTCGTTTTGGTTCCGACAGTCGTCCCCGGGGTCAACGACCACGAGATGGGTGACATCGTCCGATTCGCGCTCGAGAACAGGGATGTCGTCCGCTCTGTCAACTTCCAGCCGGTGGCGCACTTCGGTCGCTACGAAATGAACGATGGCCGGTTCGCTCTCGACGACGCCACGCGGCTGCTGGCCGAGCAGATCGAGACGCTCGATCCCCGAGATATGCTGCCGGCTCCGTGTTGTTCGGCGTACTGTCAGATCGGGACCGCCTTCGTCCCCCGAGACACGGACCCGACCGACACAGGCGACTCAGAAATCGATCGATCAGATGCGTGTGGCTGTGGCGACGAGTGCGCGGACGCCGACTCGTTCGTTCCGCTCACACAGTACGTCGATGACCGGCTCTGGGACACCCTCTCCGGAATGGTCGACGAGGGCGACTACATGGAGTTGCTGGCTGGCACCGCCGCTGGGGAGGAGTGGGCCTGTAAGACTGCCGGCTGCTGTGGAATCGACGTTCCTGGTGGCGTCGAGGGACTGTTCGACGAGGTCGTTCCGGTGTCGTTCACGGGGTTCATGGACGCCGATGCGGCCGACGTGAACCGACTGAGCAACTGTTGTATCTCGGTTCCGACGATGGACGGCAAGTTGGTCCCATTCTGTGGGTACAATATGACGACCGAAGATGGCGAGTACGCGCTCCGAAACCGCAACGATTGGGGCGGTCGGAGCACGGTCGAGGAGCCGCAAACCTCGAGTGATACCGATGTCGGCTATCAGGTCGACGGGACGGTCACCGACGGGGGATGTGCCCCTGACGAATGCGGAGACGGGTGCGACTGATGAGTGGACTGCTCGACGCTGCCCTCGCGAACCCGTGGGGAACGCTCGACACAGTACTCGACGGGCCGCTCCACCCGGGCGGGACTGAAGCGACAGCGCAGTTGCTCGACCGAGCTGATGTCGGCTCCGGAACACGGTTGCTGGACGTCGGCTGTGGCGCCGGTGACGCGCTGACGGTTGCCCGCCGGCGCGGTGCCGACGCCTTCGGTGTGGATCCAAACCCGTCATCGAACACCGATCGGGTGGTCCGGGGCGACGCGACGGCGCTGCCCGTACGGAGCGGGACTGTAGACGTCCTGCTCGCGGAGTGTGTCCTCTGTCTCACAGACTTCCCCGTCGCACTCGGGGAAGCCCATCGCGTTCTGGACAGCGGTGGTCGGCTCGCGCTCTCGGACGTGATCGTCGACGGCGAGGAGCCCGTGGTTCCGGACCAGATCGCCGAGGCGCTCTGTCTCGACGGCGCACGAGATCGTGATCGACTGATGATGCAGGTGACGGACGCCGGCTTCGACGTGGAGACAGTGTACGATCACCACGACGATCTTCTCGCGATGCGTGACCGAGTGGTCGACCGCGTCGACTACGAAGGGATACTTGGTCTGCTGGGCGAGCGCGGCCAGCGCGCCCTGGACGCGATTGAGGAACTCGAAACCGCGGTCGAAGCCGGACGCGTGAGCTACGTCTCTCTCGTCGCTAGCGCGTAACACGGTTCCGTGACCGTCGTCATTTGACAGTCGGACTCAATTGGTCCAGGAAGACCACTTACTCGGGGTCGATGACCTCTCCACAGGCAGGGCACTCGGCAAAGACACCGATAGTACTGTCTGACCGTTCGTACGTGATCAGCTCGTCTATCGGCTGGATATCGTGACCGCAGTTCGGGCACACGCCGAGGCGTGGATCGTCGCTCATTATCAAGGGGGCGGGAGCGTGTGACAGGACGCCCCGTTCAGTAGTCAGGTGAAAAAGGGCATAAGCATTGGCCGGGTCTGCAATCTCGTTCCACAACAGCACTGAGGAATGACTGACGTTTGTACTCGGTAGTCTGTTCTATCGGTGCTTCTCACGCGAGTCCGTAGAAGCTCTTCGGGCCGTGGTCGTCCTGCCAGGCGAAGGCGTAGAGCCGTCGACTCGGTACTCGTGCCAGCGTACGACCGTCGTCACCCCGGCCCGTTGTAGTGTCCCATTTGGCCCCGTCGCCGTACAGCGCTCCCTCCCGCAATTCGAACTCGTAGCCGGGATCTTCGAACGCGTGAATGTCATTCCCGGAGCTGACGATGAGCACGTCGAGACCGCCCACTGTATCCGAGACGACACTACCCGCGTTCTGGACCTGTCCGACTGGGTACCCGACGGCCTCTCCTCCGTGTGTGATACCTAACACCACCGTCTTGGCGTCGATGTCCTCGCGGTCCCACGACCGTTCCCTCCCTTCACCACGCATTTCTCTGAGACCGAACCCTTCAGCTGCGTCGTATCGCTCGTACGGAGTCATCTCGTACACCGTTCGCGGTGACTCTCCTCGCGGATCTCCGTCACCGCCGTGAACCGGCTGGAGGACGATTCCGTCGGGGTACTCCGACCGAAATTGGTTCCACGATGTTACAGACGCTGGCACAACGGAAAGTTCGTGCCCGTCGAGGGGCCCATTGATCGCCTTCCCGAGCGGCTGTTTCCACTCCGATTCGGTTTCGCGATCGTACATCACCAGCGCGTCGTCAGCAAGCTTTCCGGAGGTTCCAAACGTCAACACACGACCGTCGACCCGTCGGTCGTAAACGACCGCAC
Source organism: Haloarcula sp. MBLA0138 (assembly GCF_055632455.1). Lineage (NCBI taxonomy): Archaea > Methanobacteriati > Methanobacteriota > Halobacteria > Halobacteriales > Haloarculaceae > Haloarcula > Haloarcula sp. MBLA0138. Next base: position 78,762 of record NZ_JBVMVU010000002.1, read on the forward strand.
TGGCACAGATTGGACACCATGTGACCACGACCGGGCGCAACTCGTCGGTCGAGTCACCGGGTGAGCGCCTCCCTGATTCTATGCGGTCGCTATCTCCGAGCACGTCGTTGACGATCTCGTGATAGCTGAGAATCCGTACCGGATACGCCCGTGCAGGCGTGGTTTCGACGACGATTACATCGTCGTCATCGTCTCCTATGTACTCCGTGCCGAAGGTCGGATCGTCAATGCTTGGAATCGCGTCCCGGGGGAGGACGTCCTGAATGTGCATGCACGAAGGACGGTAGGCCAATCAATAACACCTGTGAACAGCCGCATTGGAGGCAGGACGCGTTTCGACCACTTCGAATGCCGCTGGCGAGGTATTTGTCCCTGCTCCACCATGACTGGGACATGTCTCGAAATTCGTTCCGTACGTCGACGGGACGGTCCGTCACGGCAGTGACCGCCGACGAGATGCGAGACGTCGACCGTGTCGCCGTCGAGGATGTCGGGTTACAGTTACTCCAGATGATGGAGAATGCAGGTCGTATACTTGCCTGGCACGTACGTGACGTTCGAGAGAGCGACGTGGTGGTTGTCGCTGGAAACGGTGGGAACGGCGGTGGCGGCCTCACCTGTGCACGACACCTCGGTAACCGAGATGTCCCCGTTCGAGTGGTTCTGGACAGACCGTCTGAGGAATTGAGTGGCGCGGCGGCTCACCAGTACCACATTCTCGACGAGATGGGTGTCTCAGTCACTTCCGGTGTCGAATCACTCGCCGACGTGGCCGAACGGACAACCATCGTCGACGCACTGATCGGCTACGGACTCAGTGGCGACGTCCGGCCACCGGTGGATGCGTACATCGACCGGATGAATGATCTATCTGGACCGACTGTTTCTCTCGACGTTCCATCCGGTATCGACGCCACTACCGGCGAGCCGATGGGCGAGGCAGTTGTGCCGGATCGGACGGCCACACTCGCCCTTCCCAAAACGGGGCTTGATGCCCCCACAGGAGAGCTCTATCTCGCGGACATCAGTATCCCCCGAATCGTGTACGATCGACTCGGTATCGAGTACGAACCGCCGTTCGGAGACGACGACTGGGTCCGACTCGAACAGTAGGCCGACGTTCGCCTCTGTGTGCTTTCATTGCACGTCCCCGGCTTCTTGATGTCTGTTGTCGCGGTACTAGTTCACATGATTCGGATAGGACAGGAGGCCCCGGATTTCACGCTCCCCGGAGCGGCCGTCGGGACGATTGAAACGCACGGCCTTTCCGAGTACACGGATCGAGGCTGGGCGGTGGTTCTTGTGTTTTACCCCTTCGATTTCCACCCCGCATGTACCGAGCAGTGGTGTTCGCTTCGAGACGCTGACTGGCTCACGCTCTTGGACGATGTCGTCGTCCTTGGGGTGGGCTCGGACGGGGCCTACTCCCACCGCGAATATGCGACGAAAAACAACATCCAGTTCCCGCTCTTATCAGACACGGACGGTCAGGTCAGTCGAGCCTATGGTGTATTGGCCGAGGAATTTGAGGGACACCGGGATGTTCCCGAGCGAGCGACGTTCGTCGTCGATCCTGACAGAATCGTCCAGTACGCGTGGTCAGCTCGTAGCCCGGAGGAACAACCCGATCTCGAAGCACTGCAGAAAGCAACGAACTGCCGCGACAATCAATGCGCTATCGAGGAAACCGACGAGTCGACCTGACAGTCTTGAGATAACTGGAAAGCGAAGCCCTTAATAATTGTTTTGCGAGTCTGGGTTAGTCTCACATATTCTCTTTCTTTTTATTGAACTGGTGGCGGTCTCCCCCTACTATGGCCACTGAAACTAGGCGTGAAGTCCAGACTGATTCACAGTCGGTTAACTGGAAGGCGGGTGCCGTTGGTGGAATAGCAGGCGGAATAGTCATGGGGGCGTTGATGCTCGCGATGAACGACGCGGTACTTGCAGTGGCGATCCCGTCGTTGTATACGCTGGCTCCGCCACCAACTATCCCTGTAGGGGTCGCCGTACACGTATTTCACGGTACAGTCCTGGGTATTATTTTCGCTGGGATTGCTAGCAGCCTAGAACTCGACTCGTCACGCAATATCATCGGCCTCGGTCTCGTTTGGGGCATCGTGACTTGGGCTGTTTTGGCCGCACTTCTCATGCCAGTCTGGCTCAGCACCGTTGGTTCCCCCGCCTCGCCTCCGTTCCCCAACTTCGCGCCACCGTCTCTCATCTGGCACGTGGTGTATGGTCTCGTGCTGGGTGGCGTTTATATTGCTGCTAAAGACAGACTCTGACTCTACTCAGCTGACACAGGGAGAAACTGCCGTTTTCACTCCTGATAGATTTTCCACTGAGGGTTCTCTGCGTCGGTCTTAACGATAGCCTCAACCTTTTCTCGACTCAATGATTCGATAAGTGAGGTGGCTCCCTGGACCCAGAATATGAATGCTCCCAATAGATTTCGTCTAACCGCAGCCGGGTCATTCGGTGTGTACACATAAACCTGTCCGCCCTCTTTGAGGATCCGTCGCTGTTTGTCAACTACGCCGAGGTCGGCAAGATGGTTGAGATGCCGGGAGACGACACTTCTATCATAATCAACCTGCTCAGCAAGGTCCGCTACAGTCTGCTCGCCACCTTCCATGACACAAAGGCAAATGTCCAACTCAGTTTCGGACATATCGAAGACGGTCTGCATCAATTGGTTGAGTGATGGTTCGCTGATGCCAACATTTCCGTCGCTAATCCGCTTCATCGCTTTATCACAACAGATCATCCCTTCCTGACCGATACCGAGGTTACCACAGGAGTCGCATTCGAAAAGCGTAGCCGAGGCAACTTCGTTTGTCATAGTACAGAATGAGAGCGTAGACTCACATAAGTCTCGACGGCGGTTGTTCGTGCGGTGCACAAGCATCTCGAGCGATATACGACTGGCATGACTTTCCTTGGTTAGGCAGCGCTCTATTCATCCGGTGATAGCTCCGATAACTCATGAGATGCCGAGTGAAAACTCCATTCACAGCATTGCCGGATCGATCTGTCGACCGACCAGGATGAGGCTCCCGACCAACAGCACAACGGCGATCGGCAACAGGAATTGGAATGCTGTCACGATGATGCCCGATGCTTGGATTCCGAGGACGATGAGGACGACTGGTCCACAGCAGGCAGTTCCCGACAGAACCGCCGGAATGCTCGCGAGGAATCCGGACGACGAGGACCCGATTCCGCAGGCCGCTGGCTGGCGCCACGCCAGATACGTAAGACCGAGGTTTAGACCGACCAGGCTGGCGATACCGAGACCCAAAACCGTGTTGAGCGAGAACAAGTAGGTCATTGGGCCGACCGACACGCGAGCGACGGGAGTGAACGAAAACGGACCGAGTTCCGGCTGGAAGAACTTCTCGAGAGCTCCAGAGACGACGGTCACGTCGAACCCTCCGATACCCGGTGCGAGGTGCCCAAGTGCGTATAGATAGATCAAAAGATATCCGACTGCCGTCCCGACGACGACGAGCGTCGCATCAGGGCGGCGGAATACCTCCGTCGCGGCTGCACTCGTTCGAGAGACTGCTTCTCCGAGCCGCCCGAGAGGGACGTTGCTACGCGTAGACATTGGTGTCTGGATAGTATCCGTGCCAGGCGAACCACATCGCATCGAACGTGTGGATCCCCGCGAGCGGCAGGGCATTCGGTTCATACGAGGAATCTCCAACTAGCACCGCACTGCCGTCGGTCGTGACGGTCCGTTCGTCAGGATTCAGGTAGACGTACCCGGTATCCAGGCGTTGGTCGGCGACTGCGACTACCGGCGTTCCGCTCAGTTCGCCCGTCATTATCCGTTCCTCGAGGAGCGTAGATTTGTCGAACGCAACGGCCCCGTCTGCAGTCCGGGCACCCATGAACACGCGTTTTCGGCTGAATCGGTCGTCTTCTTCGAGCGTTTCGAAGAGCGTGTTTTCGTTGGCATAGTACCCTCCGGGCGGATTGTACGAGCCATACGGGTCTCTGCCGTAGTTTTTTGCGAAACCTGTCTCCGTCGAAAGGACCTGTGTATCGGGATAGAGCTTCCGCCACTGCTCCCAGGTCGTCCAGACGAGTCTGAACTCCCGCAACGATCTGGTTCCGGGAGCCGAATTCCACGGTCCGGGTATCGACGTGGCGAGGATCTGAGGCCACCACGCCTCTGTTGCCCGATCGTACATAACGAGATTGTTGTTGATCAGACGGCCGGAGACGCCGAACGTCGTCTCCCCACGCTCGAACCCTTGGACGGTCCCGGTGAGTGGACAGTACGTCACTGCGACGGGGAGGTCACCAAGTCGGTCGTTGACAATCTCGTGTTGAACGAGAATCTTCTGTGGATATGCTTTGACGTCACCGTTCAGTACGACGCCGAACACGGGATCACCAGGGTCGAGGAAATCGACGTCGTCAGGTCCGACGAACGAAGGATCGTCGATGGATGGAATCCCGTCTTTGGGCGGCCCACCCGAGACCGCGAGTGATTCGAGTTCGCTGGGATCCATCGGCAGCGTTAGAGTCTCCTTGGCAGTCGGGACGGCTCCGTCGGTGACCGACGTCGATCCGGCGGAACTCGACTCTGCTGTCGTGGCCGGCACCCCCTCTGATCCAGGGTCTGCGCCGCTGGTACACCCCGCGAGCGCACTGAGGCCGACTACCGTCAAGAGGCGTCGTCGAGTGAATCCCATTAGTAAACAAAACGGGTGAGAACGGATTAACGCTTGAGCGATCGTGTGGCTCGGCCACACACGGCGATTGGTTACTTACTGTAATCGCTCGAACTGTATAGAGAGACGACGGTTCGACGCGACCGAGTGGTTCTTCGACCAGCTCGAATCAGCGTTCATCTGACCCGCCTCGGTTCAGTCGGTGAAGCGGGTGTCCTGGCGCACGTCGAGGTGGCCTTCGAGGTCGCACACGCGCATACGCATGGTTGCGTTCAACGACCGGCTAGACGACGACCTCCGGACGGAGTTCTCCCGGCGTTCTATCGGAGAAATGCCGGCTTTCATTGCGTCTACCGCGGCCGACCAGGGAACCAATCGGTGGAGGCGGTCGACGGACGCAACTCACTCGCCGTACGTGTGGAAATCAACGGCCTGTTCAAGCAGTTCGTCGGGGATCCCTGGGACTTCTTCGGAACGCACCGGTCCCTGCTCTTTGAGGAGGTCGGGGTCCCGTGGGAAGTCTCGGAGCTGGAAGTGCACGTCGATACCGGCTTTTGCACCCTGACCGAGTGCGACTGGAATCTGATTGTGGCCCGGCGTACAATCGCCGACGGCGTAGACGTCGTCGACTGACGTCCGCCCGTGGTCGTCCACCTCGATCGTACCGTCGTCGTTGATGTCACACCCGAGCTCCCTGGCGAGTCCGTTGTTGTACTCGGCGCCGTACATGGCGAATCCGCCCTTGTAGTCTCGAACGGTGCCGTCCTCAAACTCAAGGGCTTTCAGCCAGCCGTCCTCGCCGTTCTGGACTCCCGAGACGTCGTCGTGTACGACGTCGATCGGGTGGTTCTCGAGCATCTCGGCGGTTTTCTCGCTCCACTCGGGGTCGTTACCTCGGGTGAGTAGGTCAACCTCGTCGGTGAAATTCAGCATGATGCCCGCGACGTGGGCGGCGCTCTCGGCGTGCCCCATTACGTACACCGACTCGTCGACGAACATGTGGGCATCACAGTGCAGACAGTAGTGGAGGCCGCGGCCAGTCCTGGGGAGTGGCGGCTCCGGCCGAACGTCGTTGAACCCAGTCGCGAGAACGACACGGTCGGCTTCGTACTCTGCGCTGTTACCCGATAGTCGGATGCCGTCCGAGTCGGGCCGCGCACAGGTCGTGACCATGTCGCGGTACATGTCACAACCGTACCCCTCAAGCTGTTCTTGACCAATCCCGAGAAATTCCGCCCCACTTGTCTCCTCTTTCACGCCTAGGAGGTTGTGGACCTCTTGCATCATCGCTGCCCGTCCACCACCACGGTTGACGACGGCCGTATCGTGTCCAAGTCGCGTGCTGTAGAGGGCTGCCGTCATTCCAGCGGGGCCGCCGCCGACCACGACGACTTCGTACTCGTGCTGCTCTGTGGAATCTGACGCCATATGTGAGGTGTCTCTGTCGAATAGCAAAAGTCCCGCGTCGCCCGGCACACTCGGGAATCGTAGGTGCCCTCACAATCGATGACCGCACGCGCAGTTCCCGATACAGTAGGTCGTCTCAGGTTGCTCGGCCGAGATGCCGAGTCGAGCCAGTGCGAGAGCCATGGACGCCGCCGGATCGCTCTGCGGCCGGACTCGGCCCGACGTCGCTCCGTATGGACTTGGCCCGACGCTGATTCGCGTAACTACCTCCCTACGCTCGTGATCGATCACCGCCACCTCGTCGGCGGTCTGGACAGGTACGTAGAGCTTCGTCCGTGCGGGATCCCACGTCCCGACGAATGCTGATCCACCAAGGTCGAGTCGCGTGGTCACAGTCCCGTCCGTGAGGTCGACCACACTCACGTCGTTCGAGCCCGGCGTGAATACGTATCCCGTCTCGGAGTCCGGACCAATCTCGCTGGTCAGGGGTCGTCGTCCGAGTCCGTCGTCGGCCGTCAGTCTCGCCGTCTCGCTCGGTGCGGCTGGATCGTCGAGGGTCCAGATACTCTCGCTACCTCCGTTGGCCTCGTTGTGTTCGACGAGCAGGGTTTGCCCGTCCGGTGCGACGGTCCCCATCCACGGTCGGGCAGGACCGTCCTCGACTGGTTCTACGTCTAGCTGAGTAACGATCTCGAAAGGTTCGACCGATAAGACGGTCAGTGTATCTCCGAAAAGATCCGGGACGTACGCATATTCACCGTCAGGGTGTATCGTGACGTCACACGGGCCAGGACCGTCTCTGTCATCACGCCCGCCCTCCGGGGTCCGATCGATCTCTGCGGTCACCTCACCGAATGTTTCCGATTCCGAATCGGCGTCGAGCCGGAACTGTCTGTGACTGGGTTCTCTGGCGCTGACGATGACGTGGCGTCCGTCGGGCGTCTGTTCGAGCCAGTTCGCGCCGGATCCCGTCTCGACGGCCGCCGTCTCCGAGAACGACCCGACTGCGAGGCCTCGAACCCCACGGCCGACGTTGAGCCACAGCGAGTCGTCTAGGTCGTCAGTCAGCCCCGGCGTGTACTGATTCGAGGGAAACGACGACGAGAGGTCGATAGCCCGTGTCTCGACGAGTTCGTCACTCTCGGGATCGATCAGACTCACCGTGCCGTCGCCAGTGTTGAACACGAATATCGTCGGCTGTTCGGCGGGTTCGTTGCCGCCATCTCCACCGACGCATCCCGCCGTCGCCACGACCCCGGCAGTTGCACTCCCAACGAGTAAGTTTCGACGAGACACCCCTTCAGCTGAGGTGGGTGGGTTCCGTTTGTTTGGATAGAGAACGGAATCTGTGCTCTCTTGAGTCATGTTTGTCTATTCGTTCCGCGCACAATAATCAGCCCTGCCCGAGACTTCGGTACTGACCGGCCACGCGAGTGCAGGCAGATCAGCCCTCGGTTACACATATTCCCAGCCTCATTCCGTCTCTCCATGTGACTCTATCAGACTCTCTGTGGCGGCACTTTCAGACGTTTTCGCGGGTGTGCGTCTCTCTTCAACGGCCGCATCGTGGTTTAGTAGTCATCGTGCGTCTGATAGAACTGAACTCATGGCATCAGTTATTGCCGGTCTCGCTGGCGGCGTGGTTGCAACGATCGTTATGACCATCGCGATGATGATGATGGGCGATGGGGGGCCGCCGCCGACGGCAGCGCTCGTCGCGAAGTTCGCCGGCGGTGAGCCAGAGGACTACGCGATGCCGGGGATGGCGTTGCACTTCGTCTACGGCATCGTCGCTGGCGCGGTGTTCGCGGTCGGCGTTCCGCTGATCGGGCTTAGTCTCGGTTCTATCGGCGTCGCAATCGGTCTCGGGCTCGTCTACGGCATCGTCCTCATGATCGGGGGGATGATGTTCTGGATGCGGATGATCATCGGGATGGAGCCTGATAGAAGCATGATGATGATGTTCGGCACCGTCCACGTCATCTACGGCGTCGTTCTCGGCGCCTTCCTCGGAGCTGGCATCCTCGCCTAAGAGGACACCGAGTCACGACACGAAGTGAACGTCCCCCCAAGACCCAGGATTACAGCCATCATACTATACAGACACACATGTCCCGACTCCCGCTACTCGAATTAGACGACATCCCAGAGGAGTATCACCACCTGTTCACCGACGAGTACCTCGGCGACCGCCACATCTTCCGGGCGTGGGCACACAACCCGGAGGTTCTCGAGGCGACGCTGGAGTATCTGAACGTCTTATACGACCAGCTCGGCCAGCGACGCAAGGAGCTGGTCATCCTGACCGTAGCCCGCGCCCGTGGGGCTCGCTACGAGTGGCACCAGCACGTCGATATCGCCCGCGACAAGGGAGTCACGATCGAGGAGATGCAAGCCATCGGCGGGGGTGACCTCTCCGTGTTCGACGACGCCGAGTTCGTCCTGCTCCAGTACGCCCGCGCCGTCGAGTCGGGAACCGTCACCGACCAGATTCACGATGCCCTGACCCGTCACTACTCGTCTGGCGAGATCGTTGCCCTCGGTCTGCTCGTGGATTTCTACGTGGGTTTGTGTAACTACATCGCCTCCGTCGATCTCCCGTTCGAAGGCGGCGAGTTCGTCGGCTGGACCCCTACCGAGGAAACCGTGTCGGAACTCTTCGAATAGATGGCAGGGATGGGTGATACCAGTAAATGTAACGGTGGACTGCCTCTCTGGGCTCAGGATCGCCAGAAATCTGGGCCGACCATGTGTCCGAAGGAACGACGCTCCTGCTGGGGGCTCCGAGCATGACTCGGTCTACCGTTCTCGCATTCGGTGGTGTCGTCGGCCTGTCGGGAGTACTTACCGTACCGATGCTCGGTGTGGGGGCTGGCATCGATCTCGGGACGGTCGCGTTACAATCGCTCCCAGTTCCGGCTGGCTTTCCTGTCGACCAGTTCCTCGCCCACTGGTGGGTGTTCCCGGCCTCGATCCTCTTTTCGATGGTCGCGCTCGCCTCGGGCGTCTCCGGGGCGCTGTTCTTCAGTCCGTTCTTCATGTTACTCGTCGGACTATCCCCTTCACAGGCGATCGGAGCGGGACTCATGACGGAGGTATTTGGGATGGGCAACGGATTGCTGAACTACGTCCGACAAGGGGTCGTCGATTACGCCACAGCGAAGTGGCTCCTGATCGGGGCGGTTCCGGCTGTCGTGGTCGGTGCGCTCGCCGCCCACGTTGTACCGACGGCGCTCCTCACGATTGCGTTCGGTGCCGGGCTCCTCCTCCTGGGCGCGTTCCTCGTCTATTACGACCCGCCCGAGGAGTGCGTCCCGGGCGAGTGCGAAGGTGAGTTCCTGAAAAAGAAAAACACCGGACGCGGAACGACGACCATCGAGACGACGGACGGCGAGACGTACACATACGACACCTGCTGGCGCCCACCCGGCCTCGGTCTGGCGACCGCAGGCGGGTTCATAACAGGACTAATCAGCGCCGGCCTCCCGGAGATCACGACTACCCAGCTAATTGTCCGGTGCCGCCTGCCCCCACGGGTGGCAATCGCGACGAGCGTGTTCGTGCTCGCCGTCGCCGCGATTGCCGGCGCAGCTGTCCACGCCCTCGCTGCTACGCCCGTCTGGTACGTCGTTGCGTGGTCGATTCCTGGAGTTCTCATCGGCGGGACGATCGGCACCCGGGTCGGGAAGTACGTTCCCAGCGAGATTATGGAGCCGGCACTCGGCGTCGTCTTCGCCATCGTCGGCGTGATCGTGCTCGCGAGCGAACTGCTCGCGTAGCAGCAGACGACCCATTAACTCGAGAGAGCGTTCTGGCCTTGCTCCTGCGTTACACGCTCGACACACCTCTTTACGCGCTGCCGACGTACTCTGGTATGCGCATGTCTACCAATACGTTCGACCTCTCAGAACCGGAGGTGACTGCTGAGGACCTTCTCGTGCTCGATGATCCCCACTTCGGTCCGGACACCGTCGCGGTTGTCACGGGTGCCGCCTCCGGGATCGGTCAAACGACGGCAGTCGCACTCGCAGCCAACGGACTCTCCGTCGTCGGAGGCGATATCGACGAAGACGGTCTCGCAGAGACGGTCGATCTCGCCGACGACCTCGGCGCCTCTGGCACGATACACCCCGTTCCGACCGACCTCACCGACGACGGAGACGTCGAGGCGATGATCGATACCGCAGCCGATCACGGGGATCTGCGATACGTCGCGAACATCGCCGGGATGCAGCACATCGCGTCGATTCCGGAGTTCCCGATGGACAAGTACGACCTGCTCCTGGATATCATGCTACGCGCCCCGTTCCTGACCGCTAAATTCGCGATGCCCCACATCCGGGACACCGATGACGGGGTCGGCGCGATTGGCAACATGTCGTCAGTCCACGGCCACTACGCGACTCAGGACAAACCCGCATACATCACCGCCAAGCACGGTCTCAACGGGCTCACGCGGTCGATCGCTGCCGAGGGCGAGGGGACGCTTCGAGGGTTCTCGGTGAGCGTCGGGTACGTTCTCACGCCGCTAATGGTGAACCAGATCGAGGACACCGCCGAAGAGCGCGGCATCTCCGAGCAAGAGGTCGTCGAGGACGTGATGCTCGGCCAGGCCCGCACGAAGGAGATGATGACGCCGGTGGAGGTGGCGAACCTCTTCGTGTTCGGCTTCTCGGGCCACGGCAAGCATCTCAACGGTGGCGATATGCTCTGGGATGGCGGCTACACGACGACCTATGAGTGAGCAAAACCCGACGAAGGTCGCCATCGCGTGTCAAGGCGGTGGCAGCCACACGGCATTCACTGCCGGCGTACTGAAAGAACTCCTCCGAGAGTGGGACGACGAGTACGAACTGGTCGGCATCAGCGGGACCTCCGGCGGCGCTTTCAACGCGCTTGCAGCCTGGTACGGGTTGGTCACGGCCGACGAGGAGAGGGCGATAGAACTGCTCGACGCGATCTGGGAAGATCTGTCAGCGTCCAGCTTCTCCGATCGGTTTATGAACGATTTCGTTGTCGGCCTGTCGCGGCTTGGGAGCACTGGCGTGCCGATGCTCCAGGTCAGCCCGTACGATATCCCCGGCTCGGAAGTGGGCAAGGACGAGATCCGGGAGACGCTCGAACGACACATCGACTTCGATGCAGTTCCGGACCTCTGTGGCCGGAACACGCCAGAACTCGTCGTCGGAACAGTCAATATCAACGCCGGAATCTTCGAGACGTTCACGAACGAAGAGGTGACACCCGAGGCCATCCTCGCGTCCGCAGCCGTTCCAGCCATGTTCAAGGCCGTCAAGATCGACGGCCACTACCACTGGGACGGGCTCTTCTCGCAGAATTCCCCCGTCGACGATCTGATGACGGTCGGCGCAGACCGGAAGCCCGACGAGCTGTGGATAATCCAGATCAACCCGCAAGAACGTGAAGGCGAACCGACCTCGCTCGAAGAGATCGCCGACCGGCGCAACGAACTCGCGGGCAACATCTCGCTGAACCAGGAACTGCGGGTGATCGAACGAGTCAACGAATGGATCGATTCCGGCCACCTCCCAGAGAGCGACTTTTCGAAGACGAAGATTCGACGAATCGAGATGGGACGGGCGTACCACTGCTCGACGAAGGTCGACCGGAACCCCTCGTTCCTCCAGGAGCTGATGGACCTCGGTGAGCAACGAGCCGAAGAGTTTCTGGCCAGCCGGCCGATTACTGACGACTGAAGTGGCTTTGTGAACGAGAGGCACACCGTCGTTGCTAATTCTCTTGGCTCGGTGTTCGGGCTCCTCGCGGTAGTACTGTTGGTTGGGCGTGGCGTTCGTGATACCCCCCATCTATTATCCCGAGTGATTGTTAATGACTATCATGGAAATAACGAGCGCCGAGACGGCCGATTCGGCAGCCGAACTCGAATTCGAGCTCCGGGATCGCGACTGTTTCTTCGTCGATGCATCCGCTGTCGCCGACTGTCGAGTCACCCTCGAACACATGGTGAACCGCTCGGACGACCGACTTCTGGAGTATTTTACCGTGGAACGGACGGCACCGGATCGCGTTCTCTCCATGGTCGAGGAGGCGGCGGTCATCGACGAGGCACGGCTGATCAGTCGGGGTGTTGACGGGGGCTTGTTTGAGTTCGTCGTCTCGGGTCCCTGCGTGACGACGACTCTCGCCGACACGGGGGCCATTGCCCGGTCGATATTGGCCGACAGTGGCGTCGGGACTATCGTCGCCGACGTGCCAGCGCACGTCGAGACACGGCGCGTCGTCAAGGAGTTCCGTGAACACTACCAGGAGTCGACGCTCACCGCGTGTCGCAATTCTACCGAACCGGTTCCGGTCCGGACCGAGCGCGGGGTCCACGCGATGATGGCCGAGCGGCTAACCGACAAGCAACAAAAAGTGCTCCGAACGGCGTACATGAGTGGCTATTTCAGTTGGCCACGCCGGACGACAGCGGAGGAGTGTGCCGACGCCCTCGGCATCGCCCAACCCACATTCAGCCAGCACATCCGGATCGCCGAAGAGAAACTCATCGGTCGGCTGTTCGAGGACGACGTTCACAACGAACAGCAGTGATCGAGGATCCGACATCGGCGTCACTCGGACGCTATGGCTTTCCCACTGCTCAACGGACACCGACAACACCAGGGCATCCTATCGTCATAGGCACTACTGGTTTGCGTCTCTCTACACAAGCGTTCACGGGGCTGAGAGACACAGATGACAACCTATGACGAATGGACGGCGGCACAGGATAGCGCGACAGTCGCGGTCGACGACCATGAGGTCGAGATGGCGTATCGCGACGAAGGTAGCGGCGACCCCGTCGTATTCTTACACGGTATCCCGACGAACTCGTATCTCTTCCGTGACCAGTTCGATGCGGTCGCGTCGGAGCATCGCGCGATCGCACCGGACATGATCGGCTACGGCAACTCCTCGATGTACGACGGCTTCGATCGGTCGATCCGCGCCCAAGAAATGGCAGTCAGGGGTCTCGTCGACGAACTGGAGCTCGATACGATCGATTTCGTCGGCCACGATCTCGGCGGTGGCGTCGGATTGCGCTACGCCGCTCGTAGTCCCGACGTGATCGACCGGCTGGTCTTGTCGAACTCCGTTGCCTACGACTCGTGGCCGATCCAGATCATTACCGACCTCGGGTTACCAGAAACTGCCAGAGAGACGAGCGTCGAGGAGCTCCAGGGGATGCTGGACGGGCTGTTCCGGGACACGCTCTTGGGCGACGACCACGACGAAGCGTTCCTCGAGGGGATGAAAACGCCGTGGGCCTCCGAGGAGGGTGTTACCTCAGTCGTGCGCAACGCGAGCGCGACGAACACGAGCCACACGACGGAGGTCGACCCGAGCGACGTCACGGCCGACACGCTCCTGCTGTGGGGGACTGAGGACGAATTCCAGCCGATCGAGTGGGCCGAACGGCTGGAAGGCGACATCGACTCCTGCGAGCTAGTGGGCCTCGAGGCCAACCACTGGGTCCCGGAAGACCGGACGGCGGCGTTCACCGAGCACCTGACCGACTTCCTCTCGTAGACGACTGCCCGACCGACCACACTGCTCGCGCAGCGCTTTTCGTGTTCTTGGTTCGGTCAGAGACGGTATGGGGAAAATTCGCTTAGACGTGGTCCACACCAGCGTGCAACTTGCGGCGGTGATGGTCACCTCACGGTCGAATGACTGCCCGCCCCTCGATTTCGCCGTGTTCGAGCTTTTCGGCGACCGTATTGATGTCTTCGAGATCGTAGTAAGACGTGTGCAGGTTGACTTCGCCCTGCTCGACCAGTGCGACAAGTTCCTGCAGTTCCGCGAATCGCCCGACGATGTTGCCCACGTAGGAAAACTCGCCATTGACCAGCGACTGCGTGGGTTCGTGGATGTGTCCGCCGTATCCGATGATGTGGTGGTCGCCGCCGGCGGCTGTGATGTCCGGTGCGTACTCTGCCGTCACGTCAGCACCGACGAAGTCGAGCACCTGCGCTGCGCCTGTTCCGTCAGTGACGCTATCGATGAACGCTCGGACGTCGTCGTTCTCGGGATTGACAGTGTTGTCGACGCCGAGGTCGGCGGCCAGTTCGAGCGCCGAATCCTTCAGGTCGATGGCGGTGATCTCCGCCGCACTCATCGCGTCGAGGCACTGTACGCCGATATGTCCCAGGCCACCGACGCCGATGACGACGGCGTGGTCACCAGGATTCAGATCATCGACCGCCTTTTTGACGGCGTGATAGGCGGTGATTCCAGCATCGGCATGAGGTGCGATCTCGGCCGGGTCGACGCCCTCGGGCAGCGGTATTACCGACCGTTCGCTGGTTAACAGGTAGTCGGCGAATCCACCGTCAGTCGTCAGTCCGTTGAACGACTGGTTCTCGCAGTACATCGTCTCGCCGAGCCGACAGGGTCGACAGGTCCCGCACGTCTGGACCGGATGGCAGATGACCTGGTCGCCTTCCGATACGACGTCGACCTCCGCGCCGGTTTCGACGACTTGACCGGCGTTCTCGTGGCCAAGCGTCATCGGCAGGTCCTGATCCACGTACTCCGTCCACATCCCCTCGATGATGTGGTTGTCAGTCTGACACCACCCGGCACCGATTACCTCGACGAGGACGCCGTCCGATCGCTCGATCGTCGGCCGATCGATCTCTTCGATCGCCAGTCCCTCGCTCATGTCATCCGTGTATTCGTGGAGTCGTGCTGCGTGCATGGCACGCCTCAAATGATACCGGCGTCCCGCGTAAGAAGTACGCCTATAATCATCGGTAAAAGCACTATTGTTATGTGCTACCACCTTTCGAGGGCGATGTACACTCACAATGGTGAGGACGTGTTCGTCATCGACGGGCACATCCACCTCTGGGACGCGACGAAGGAGAACATCATCCACGAGGGCGGAGAACAGTTCATCCAGTGTTTCTACGACTACCACACGGCATTCACGCCCGAGGAAGAGCGGTGGGATATTGAGACGTATCGGCACTACGGGACCGAGCGCATGGTCCAGGACCTCTTCCGCGACGGCTACGTCGACATGGGAATCTTCCAGCCGACGTACCTGACCGACTTCTATGACGAGGGGTTCAATACGACCGACCAGAACGCCGAACTCGCCGAGCAGTATCCCGAACGGTTCGTTCTCAACGGGAGTTTCGACCCCCGCGACGGCGACGAGGGCATCGAGCATCTTGAGCGTCTCAAAGACGACTACGATATTCAGGGCGTGAAACTCTATACGGCGGAATGGCGTGGCGACTCGAAGGGCTGGCGGCTCGACAGCGATGAGGCGTTTCGATTTCTCGAGAAGTGTGCCGAACTCGGCATCGAAAACATCCACGCCCACAAGGGGCCGACCATCCGGCCGTTGAACCGGGACGCATTCGACGTCCGCGACGTCGACGACGCCGCTACCTCGTTCCCGGATCTCAACTTCATCGTGGAACACGTCGGCTTCCCCCGCGTGGATGACTTCTGTCACATCGCCACCCAGGAGACCAACGTCTACGGCGGACTCGCCGTCGCGGCACCGTTCGCCCAGAACCGCCCACGGAAGTTCGCCGAGATGATGGGCGAACTCCTGTTTTGGGTCGGCGAGGACAACCTCCTCTTCGGGAGCGATTACGGAATCTGGGAGCCCGACTGGCTCATTCCTGCCGTCATGGAGGCGGAGCTCACCCAGGAAGAACGAGCCGAGTACGGGGTCGAACTCTCACCGGAGGTCAAACGGAAAATCATGGGCGAGAACGCCGCACGTCTCTACGACATCGACATCGAAGCAAAGAAAGAAGAGTTCCGTGACGACGCGATTAGCCGGGAGTTCGGCCTCGGCGATACCTACGAGGGGGCGTCGGCGGACTGAGCCATGGAGACGACAGACTCACCGGACGTGGCGGACGGGTCGAAATCGAGGCCGCCGGGAGCGGCCTCGTCGTCGGACGAGACCGAATCGCCGGTCGATCTCGACGCCGTCCGCGAGCGCTTGGACCGCGTCTACGATCCCGAACTGGACCGCTCCATCGTCGAACTCCAGTACATCAAAACCATCGACATCGACGGTAGCACGGTGACCGTCACGTTCGTCCTGCCCACAGCCTGGTGTTCCCCTGCCTTCGCGTGGATGATGGCGACGGGCATCCGCGACGAAGTTAGTGCCCTGCCGGCTGTCAGCTCCGTAACTGTTCGTCTCTCGGATCACATGCACGGAGACGAAATAACGACCGGCGTCAATCGGGAGATGTCCTTCGAATCGGTGTTCGAAGACGCCGAGAACGGTATCGAGGCTGTCCGGCAAAAGCTCGATCGAAAAGCCCGGTTCGCCCGCCAACATGACGCGATCAAGACACTCCGGCAGGCCGGACTCGATCCTGACCAGATTGCGCCGCTGACGCGGGCCGACATCGAACTCGATTTCAGTTCTGATTTGGCGGCTGTGACCGTCCAAGATGGTGCCCTGACGGTAACCGTGGCGCGCGACCCGCTGGTCAAGTATCTCAACAAGGCCCGAGTGACGGGCCTCGTGGACGACGAGAGCGATCGTCTGTTCGCTGACCGCGAGGGCGAGCCGCTGGCTTCCGATCCGGGGTCGTTCGAATCGATTGTCCGTGACGCCCGGCTTGCTGCCGCGAACATCGAGGGCCAGGGAGCGATCTGCGAATCGCTCCATGAATCCCGGAACGGCGTTGATTTCGAGTAATCCGGTCGGAACTCTCCGAGAATGCGGTCTACTTTCGGCCACCCGCGAGTTTCGACGCGCCGGGTAGCCCTCCGTGGTGGAGCATCGAGAGCCTGTCGACGACGGGGCCGAGCGCCAGCGGCACGAAGGCCCGCTGCCAGCCGACAAGGTTAGCGACGAGCGGAATCTGCTGGACGGTATCCGTGGTTCCTACGGGACAAAGACGAACTCGCCGGTCGCTACCGCGACGACGATGAGATAGAATGCGGTGCCGAACGCTGCACTCGTCACGACGACCATGTCTGGATCGCGCCGTGGCAGCGTATGCCGAACTACCGGAATGTCCGTGAGTTCCGGGCGCGTCAGGATGTGGTTCATGAAGACTCCGAACACGCCGACGAGGACCGGACCGAGCGCAATGCTATTGATCAGATGGTAGAGCCACAGCGTCGTGTCGTCCCCGAGGGTGACCGTCGCGACGGGACCGAGCACCCTCGATGGATGGGGCACCGCGGGCACCGCGCCGCCGTAACTGGCGTAGAGAAACACTGTCCCACCCAGGACGATGGCGAACAGCTTGATGACTCCGGTTCGGCGGGTGGGGAAAATTCGGGGGAAGACGAACACGCCGACGAGGAAGATCACGTTCATCCCGAACCAGGGCCCGAAGTTCTGAATCGCCAGCGGCAGTCCTGTAGCGAGAATCCCCATGCTGAACCAATCGAGACTCATCAGCGGCGAACTCGGACACGAACCCGCGAGCACCTGTGCTCGATGGGTTGGGTGGAGCAGGTGGACGATCAGCCTCGCGAGCAGAAATGTCGGCACTAGAAGCAGGTAGGCCAGCAGGCGCACCTGGAGGCCGGCCAGCGTTCCGATCGCACCGATCGTGACCGCAGTCGAGAAATCAAGGAGGCCGTTGACAAACCAGAACGTGAGCAGCGACGGTGCGAACAGGCAGCCGTTCAGTATCACCGTGAGGTAGCCCGTCGAGTACGAAAACTCCTGTGAGAACAGGCCGGCGAGCGCACTTCGGAGATTCATCTTGAGGTCGGTAAACGTCCTGAATCGCTCTCGCGCCGATCCCCGTTTCATGGCTCAGCAGATGATCGGATATTTTCGTCGTTCATCTGTGGACGGTAGCTAACGACTGTCCTGCGGACCGCCGATTTCGATCACGCTGGCAGGTCCCGGAACGCCGCCTCGACCACCTTGCTCAGCGTCGGATGGGCGTGGATCGTACCAGCGACATCGTCGACGGTCACGCCCGCCCGCATCGCGAGGACCGCCTCGTGCAGTAGCGTGGAGGCCTCGTATCCGATGGCGTGAGCGCCCAGAATTTCGCCGTCTGGTGCCGCGAGCACCTTCACGAACCCGTGATCGAGCTTCTTCGCCCGGCCCATCGCCGAGTCGGCGTAGTCGGCACGTCCGACGACGTACTCCGTATCCTCGTCCGTGAGCTCCTCCTCGGTCGCCCCGACGCCGGCGATTTGTGGTTCGGTGAAGATCGTATGGGGCATCGCTGAGAGATCGATGGCCCGTGACTCCCCGTGGATGACGTTCGCGACCGTGTGCCGGGTTTCGTAGTCTCCAGAGTGTTTGAACAGGGCGTTGCCCGCGATGTCGCCCTGCGCCCAGACGTTCTCGGCGGTGGTCTGCAGGTACTCGTCGGTCTCGATGAACCCCCGGTCGTCGACATCGATGCCCGCCGTCTCGAGGTTGAGCGTGTCGCTGTTGGGGCGGCGTCCGAGTGCGACCAGCACCTCGCTGCCCTCGACAGTCGTCTCCTCGTCGGCGTCCGTCTCCGCATGGACGGCGTACCCCTCGCCGTCTTCCTCGACAGCTGTCACCCGGTGGCCGGTGTACACGTCGTGACGGTCGGCCGCGATGTCGGTGAACGCCTCGGCGACATCGCCGTCCTCACGGTGGACCAGCGAATCCATCATCTCGACGATGGTCACATCCGTCCCCATCGCGTCGAAGAAGTAGCCCAGCTCGACAGCGATGTACCCGCCTCCGAGGATCACGAGGCTTTCCGGCGTCTCGCGGAGGTACAGGGCGTCCTGGCTCGTGAGGTAGTCCACGTCCTCAAGGCCGTCGATCGGCGGCACGATGGGGCGGCTCCCGGCTGCGACGACCACTTTCTCGGCCGTGACCGCCTCGCCGCCGAGACGGACCGTCCGCTCGTCGACGAACTCCGTGCGTTCCTTGAACAGCGTGAGGTTCTCCTTCTCGCGGTAGCGCGCCTCCATGTCCTCCGCGATCCCGCCGAGCAAGTCGTCCATCTCGTCCACGACTGCGGCATGGTCGACGCCGTCGAGTGTGGCGTCGACGTGGAACCGCTCGGCCTCACGAACGTGATTCACCGCATTGGCCGCCTGGATCAGCATCTTCGAGGGGTTACAGCCACGGTTGAGACAGGTGCCGCCGAGTGGTCCCGGTTCGACGAGTGCCGTCTCCAGCCCGGCGTCGGCTGCCGCTGCAGCCACGTTGTTACCCGTTCCACCGCCGATCACGAGGACGTCGAAGTCGGTCATATCTCTCTCGACGACACTGACGACAAAGAAGTTCTCCCGGCGGTTCGATTCGATTGCACGGACGCCTCCGACGGTGGAACCGAGTCACACACGCGAGCCGCGTTTATAAATCGACTGTCCGTTGCAATCTCTATGTCCACTTTCGTCGTTGTTGGCGGGGACGCCGCTGGGATGTCTGCAGCTAGTAAAGCGAAGCGCGACGACCCCGATATCGACGTCGTCGTCTTCGAGCAGGGCGAATGGGTGTCCTACGGTGCCTGCGGACTACCGTACTACATCAAAGGAGAAATCCAATCACTGGAGGATCTCGTCTCGGTCACACCGGAGGAGTTCCGACAGGAACGGGACATCGACCTCCGGACGGGTCACGAGGTCGTCGACATCGATCCCTCGAACCGGACCGTCACGGCCCGGAGCGATGAGGGAGAGGTCGTCCAAGAGTACGACCACTTGCTCGTGGCGACGGGGTCGGAGGCGGTTACACCACCTATCGACGGCCTCGACCGGACTGGTGTCTACACGCTCGGATCGATGTCTGACGGCAAGGAACTCCGCGAGTACGTCGGGCGAGCCCGCTCGACCGGGGAACTCCAGCAGCCCGACCGCGGCCCCGCCTGCCAGTTTCTGGAGACGTGCAACGGGCCGGTCGGGATCGTCGGCGGCGGATACATCGGCGTCGAAATGGCCGAAGCGCTGGCCGCCAACGACTTCGAGGTTCATCTCTTCCAGCGGGGCGACCGAATCCTCAAGCAGTTCAGCGCGGCGACCAGCGAGACCGTCCTCGATCACCTCGACGAGCAGGACGTCGCGGTCTACCTGAACACTGAGGTGCGTGAGCTCGCGGGGAGTGATGCGGTCGAGGCAGTCGTCACCAAGGATAACCGCGTCCCGGTCGAGATGGTCCTCGTGGGGACTGGCGTCCGACCTCGGACGAACCTTGCCGAGGATGCAGGAATCGAACTCGGCGAGACGGGTGCAATCGCGACTGACGCCTACCGGGAAACGAATGTCCCCGATGTGTATGCAGCAGGGGACTGTGCCGAGGCCGAACACGTCATCTCCGGCGACCCGGTGTACATTCCTCTCGCACTGACAGCCAACAGACACGGCCGGGCCATCGGCCAGACCGTTGCAGGCAAGCCGACCGAAGGAGGCGGTGTCGCCGGCACGGCGGCGGTCAAGGCGTTCGAGGTGGAAGCAGCCAGGACCGGGATTCTCGACCATGACACAGCCCGGGAAGCCGGCTTCGAGCCGATTACGGAGACGATCGAAGCCAAGTCTCGTGCTGGGTACTACCCCGAAGGTGGCACCGTGCAGGTGACGCTCACCGTCGACGGGCCATCCGGTCGCGTCTTAGGCGGCAGTCTCGTCTCCGAGTACGGCGAAGGTGCGGTCCACCGGAGTCACGCGCTGGTCGGGGCAGTGAGTGAGGGGACGACCGTCGACGAACTCTCCAATTACGACCTCGCATACGCGCCACCATTCAACACGACCTGGGACCCTGTACTGACGGCGGCGAAGGTCGTCGACGGCAGGCGGTGAGTGTTCCACGTACCCCCACTTTCGAAGTCGGACTGCTCGTAGTTGTGGCTGCATCTGGTCGGTTGGTCGTTCGCGTAGCTTGTGAGATTCTGATCGGGCGAGTCGGCGAAATCGTGGTCAGGTCAGCTGTGTGGCTCGCCTGCACGTCCGATGTGTGCTTAACTCGATATCCAGCCCAGATCAGGGCAAGATGCTCGCTCGACCCACTGTGTCACCGTCTTCGAGATCGGAAGAACAGCCACATATTGCGACAGCAACTCGCATCCCTGACGGAGAAAGAGGTCGCACCCAGGTACAGCTCGGGGTAACGGTGTGCTCTCGGCCACGAACTGTTCGAAACGCAGTTACAGCGGCCGGAGAGCGGACGACCTCTCTATCACCAACCTCGCCCACGAACCCGGTCGCGTCAGACCAGACGGTGGGGGTGTAACGTGGACCCTCTCGCGTTCGTTGCCGGCTTCTTCCCGAATGGAATCACCCGATATCTGGTCGGCGGCCTGTTGATCGGAGTCGGCGTTGCAACGATTTATCTCGGTACCGGTATCATCGCCGGTGCGAGTACATTCCTCGAAACGACGCTCTCGTACGCCTCTGGACTTTCGCGGTTCAATCGAGCGAAGTACCTAGGGTCGCGAGACTGGCGGATCGTGTTCACGGTCGGAATCGTCGTCGGGGGCGCCGTCTACGCGGTCGCCTTCCAGGATGGCATCTGGGTCACCCAGGTCCAACCGTGGCGTCTCGCCGTCGGTGGGGTTCTGGTCGGTATCGGAACCCGTCTCGGGAAGGGCTGTACGTCCGGACACGGCGTCTGTGGCGTCGGCTCCATCTCGAACACCTCGCTGGTGAACGTCGTCACGTTCGTGGGCTTCGCCGTCGGCACGGCCCTGCTCGTCCAGGCAGCGGGGGTGTCCCCATGAGCGAGGCTCGCCACCCACTGTTCATGCCGGTGATCTTCGTGGGTGGGGTCGTGTTCGGTCTCGGACTCGGTGTGAGTCACATGACCCATCCCGAGGTCGTCCTGGACTTCCTCCAGATTCAGGATCTCGGCTTGCTGTTCGTGATGGGCGCAGGAAGTCTAGTAATGGGCGGTGCCATCGCGATCATGAGTCGCACGTCTCGACTCGCGCCACTCACTGGCGACGTCTACGGTCGCCGGGTGAAGTCTCTGGACCGTAACGTGGTCGTCGGTGGATCGGTGTTCGGTGTCGGCTGGGGCCTGTCGGGAATCTGCCCGGGAGCTGCATACGCGAGCGTCGGAATCGGAAACTACCCCATCCTGATCGCCATCGCCGGAATGTTCGTCGGGGCGTACGTCCAAGGCTACTGGCGAGAGTTGCGATCGGAGCGGGCTGTGGGAGTCGCTTCGGCCGATGATGGATGATGCTCCATTCGAGGATACGGCCACAGCCGACGACCAGGCCCCATACGTTCGGAACGAGAGCGTATCGGCTTCTCGCAAATCGTGTATGACGAAGAGCTATTCGAACCGGATGTTGTACGCGGGTAACGAGTGGCGTTATTTGCCCTCCCTGCGAATGCTTGATTCATGAACAAAACGCGGTATCTCTCTCGACGTCGTCTTCTGAGCCGGTGGAGCGTGATTACGCTCGCTGCACTGGCTGGCTGTGCAGACAACGGGCAAGAGTCACGTCCCGGGGAGGATGGTCAGGACACGACCGACGAGGCAACGACGGGGACGCGCGATACGTCGGATACGCCCACAAGCGACGACGTAGGGACCAACGGTACTTCCGATGCAGAGACCACCGATGGTGCCGGAACTGACGACCTTGACTTACGAGAGGCTAACGTCGTCGACGTCTCTTTCGAGGAACAGAACGGGACGTACACGTTCGACGTGACTCTGCATCACGACGACGACGGTGAGGAAGGATACGCAAACTGGTGGCAGGTCGAACGACTAGACGGGACGCGTCTCGGTCGGCGCGAACTTCTGCACGCGCACTCTCAGCAGCCATTTACGCGGTCCGAGACGATCGAGATTCCCGATGAGGTAACCTGTGTCGTTGTCCGCGGACACGATCAGACACACGAGTACGGCGGACTGGCGATAGTGGTCAATCTCGATTCGGGAGAAACGCTACTGAGAGACCAAGGATCCGAGAGGCAATCGTTCGACGCTAGTGATTGTCCCGGATAGCGTTGATTAGACTGACCAGACGAATACGTCCTCGGTAGTGGCGGCGCCTACTGCGATACCACCGTCGTCGAGACCAAGGCCAGTGAGATTACTCGTCAGTGGGCCACCTAACTCCCACTCCCACTGAATCCGCGCTTCGCCATTCGTGCGGGAAACGGCAACGAGTCGGCGACGGTCGGTCGTCGGGACGAGGAGTTCCACAGTACCGTCGGTATCGAGATCGGCTGCAATGGCTCCGTCGAGGTTGCGGGACCCGTACGTGTGGGACGAAACCCCATCGACGGTGGCTCGAACGCTCAGATCACCGTCTTCGAGCCGGTAATACTCCAGCGTGTGGGTGACGTGCGGTTTCAGAACGGCGGCGAGTTCCGTGGCACCATCGGGACCGAACGGTGCGACTGCGAGCTGGTGACGCCAGCCGGGGCCGAATACGGGGCCGGTCGCGATGCGCTCACCAGCCGGCGAGTAAATAGCGATGCGTGCCCCGTTCTCGGAGTCGGCAATCGTGGTGACGATCTCCGGTTCGCCATCGCCGTCGAGATCCGCGACGAGTGGTTGCAACCCCTCGAAGACAAGGGGAGCATCGAGCACCGTTCGAGCGACCACCTCCGGACCCGTCGGGTCGACCACGACGAGAGACGACGGTTCCAGTCCGTCGCCGAGCGCGCCGTGCCCGTAACGGTCCGTCACGTCACCGTAGACGACGTACGTGCCGTCTCCGATTGCTGCTGGTCGGATATCGGGCGGTGCGTCGATAGGGAGACGAGAGCGGTCGTCGCCATCGACGACGAGGTCACCGTTCGCTGCCACGAACAGCCGGCGGGACATCCCCTCCCCAGACGTCATCATCTGGCCCGCGTTCTGACTCATGATCGACGGATGGTCGAGAAGTTCCGGCTCGGTGTCGCCGTCTGCTACTACCGGCGGGCGTCCGGGAACCTGTTGCTGCAGGCGCGTCTCATCGAATATCGCCCCGTCGTAGACCTGAAATCGGGTAGCGGTACCCTCCGCCGTGACGACAGTCCAGTAACTCCCTCGCGGTGCGGGATGGGCGACCAGCCACACTGGCCGACCGTCGACAGCGAACCGAACGGGCTCGGTGTTCCGGAGATCCGTGGCCCCGGAGAGGAACCGATTGCCAGTCGACTGGGGGTGGGTGTACCAGTATGGGCCAGAGGGGATGTCGGTAGCTGGCGTCGGGTTCGACTCGACCGTTGGAGTCGGATCGGACCCACGACTTCCACAGCCCGCAAGCCACAGCAGGGTCCCAGTACTGGCTGTCAGCACCGTTCGACGTCGGGTCATTAGTCGTAAATGTTCAACACGAGAGTAAACGTATCCACTCCGCGGTGAGGTTCAAGCGATGGGGATCTGATGAGTGACCGCTCGTCAAGCCTGTCGGCGATCGGGCCGTGTCCCGGCTTCGGAACTCAATGTGATTACCGGGCCGCTGGTCATATCGGTCAACATGCCACCTCTGCGGAGGCCGTAACGAACTCATCGCCGCTCTCCGTGGTTCGGTATCGCTGTTCCGTGGTGTTCCCTTCGGATAGTTACTCATCCGGGAATGACTCCCAGAAGACCTCCGGCAGGTCTTGATCGGGATTCTCTTCGAGGTAATCTTGTTTCGTCAGGTTCGCGTCTTCGATGAGGGAGGCTGCCTCCCCAGCCCAGACGTAGAACCCGATGAGCGTCTCGCGGCGCATTCGTTCGAGGTCGACCGAGTGATACACCTTGACGACGCCGCCACCCTCTCGATTGAGCTCGGACCGCCTGAGCAATCCTAGCTCGACGAGTTTGTTGAGATACCGCGTGACCGTACTTCGGTCGTACCCGAGCTGCTCGGCGACCTCGTTCGCCGAGAGGGGCCCCTCACCGATAACGCACAGACAGATATCCAGGCCGGCCTTGGGAAGACCGAACGCCTGAAGCAGTACCTGCCTCACGTCCGGGGGTTTCACAGTCATATCCACCTCTGTAACCCGCTCCATTGGTTGATCGTGACAGGACATCGGTGGATCGTCGCTCCCGACCACGAGAACGACGTTGTCACAATCGGAGACGGAGCATTCGTAGATATCGTACCGACCGGAATTCGGATCGTACTGAACCTCGTCACTCTCGTCGTCGGACTGGGTTGTACTTCGATCAGACATCGGTAGTGGGTACCTCCATTTATATCGACTGTTATGTGGGGAGCCGATAAATACTGGCCTCTCAATCGCTTCGAAGCTCCTAATTCGAATCGACGATCACCAGTTCATCGGTATCGAGAGCCAGTAGCTCTTCGCCGGTAATCGTTATCCTGACTCGACCGTCCGGGTACGTTCGGACTAGTTCGCATGCTGCGAGTCCATTCAGATGGGATTCGATCGTCCCTTCGTCGGTCTCGAGCATCGCTGCGAGAGCCGCCGTTGTCGTCGTCTCTCGCTGGCCCGCATCGCTTGCTGTGGCGAGTTGTTCCAAGACGGCCCGTCTCGTTACGGCCATGGTTGGGGGGGCGTCTGTGTGTCCTGCACGGTCCGACACGGGCAGCTGTACCGGTAGTTGCGAGTTGGGACCGAAGATTCGCTCCGGAGGTGGTTCATCGGTTCGATGTCCATTAGGGGATCGACTTCTCTGCATGTGGTTATTCCTCGACTGTCTGGCTGATATCGAGCGTGTACGCTTCGAGGACGTCACGTCCGAGAAGGACTGGATAAGTCATCTCGGACCGGTCGGTGATGCTGGCCGTGACAGTCCGCCAGCTCCCGTTCAGACACAGACTCACGTCGACGAGTGGCCGTGTTTCGGTCCCACTGCCAGTCCCCGAACGCACCTCTGTCGTCCCGATCATCGGGCCGGCCCCGATTTGACCGGCTAGGTCGGTGTCGATGCTCGTTCGCTTCGCACCGGTGTCTGACTTGGCGACGGCCTTCTCTGTTCCGTCCCGGCCGTGAATCCTGATCCGGGTGGTGTACCCGAGGATGTCCTCGTCTCCCTGGTCCTCAATAAGTGGTGGCTTGCAGTCCGGAACGGAATCGTCGAGGGTCGATTCGAGGTCGCTGATCGCAGAGTCCTCGACGGACCCGCCGAGGCGTTCGATCGCCAGTCGGGCGATGTGCGGTGCCGCAGAGATCCCAGTCGCGGAAAAGAGGCCCTTGAACCCAGCCGTGGCGTTCACTTCCAGAATATACCACGAGCCATCGATCGACATCAGGTCGACGCCAGCGACGTCTAATCCGAGCACCTGTGTCGCTTCACGCGCGAGCCGACGGGGTTCCGACTCGAGTTCATCCGTTATGCCTTCGACCTCACCACCGAGGGCCACGTTCGTCCGCCAGTCACCTTCCGGAGCATGGCGTCGCATAGCGCCGACGATGACGTCACCGACGACGTACACCCGGACATCGGAGGGACGGTCACCACGTTCCTCGAGGAACTCTTGCACGAACGATTGCTCGTCGTCGATCGTCGGGCCGACAGGCTCGTTCTGGGAGACCACGGACATCCGCTGTCCGTTGGTTCCGATCGTGTGTTTATGTGCGGCCTCGTCGGGCAGATGCTCCGGCCACTCCTCGAATGTTCGCGGTGATCGGCCGAAGTAGGCGTCGGGCACCGGGAGCCCCGCTGCGGCGAGTTTCGTCCCCGATCGGTATTTATGGAGTGTGTTCGCGACTGCCTGCGGTGGGTTCACAACGGGTGTGGTGTCGGCGTAGAGTGCGGCCAGCTGGAGGTCCTCGAGCTGTTGGTCGCTTTTCGTGAGCAACAACCGGTTGACGAGCACGTCGACCTGCGGCGAAAGTTGGACGCTCCCGTTCTCGATCCACGAGCTAACGTTCTCATCGCGAATCCAGACCGGTTCGTGACCCAGAACGCGAACAGCGTTGAGGATCGCTTTGGTCTCCTTGCTGTTGTGCGGACTCAACACACCGACACGGCACACTCCCGTTGCAGTCTGGGCACAATCGACGCTCGCAGACCGCGTCGGCCCCGTCATCCCGTCCGACTGTGATGAGTCGGGAGAAGCGCTTGTCATGGGAGTTGCCTCCCATCTAGATCATCGGTGTCATCTATTACCGGTTCGGCGGGCGTGCAAGACAGTTACACCCGTTCTTCTCATTTAATTCGTAAGCAGTCCGAGTTCTGGGGCAATGAGCGATCAGCCGGAACCATTCACGTACGACGGTGGGCGGGTCGAACCGGGGGAGACCCAGCAGCTGCGCTACGCGGTGAGCGAGACGTATCTCGGTGACCCGGTTCGGATTCCCGTGACGATTATCAACGGGCCACGTCCTGGGCCGACAGCATTTCTCTCGGCAGCCATCCACGGCGACGAACTGAACGGGATCGAGGTCGTGCGTGAGGTCGCTCAGGAGTGGAATCACACGGACGTTTGCGGGACTATCGTCTGTCTTCCCGTGTTGAACGTTCAGGGTTTTACTGCGCAGGAACGCTATTTACCAATCTACGAGCGCGACCTCAACCGGGCCTTTCCGGGAAAACAGAACAGCACGAGCTCAAATCGCATCGCCCACAGCATCTATCACAACTTCATCGCCCCGTGCGACTTCGGCCTCGACTTTCATACCTCGACGCGTGGCCGGACCAACATGTTCCACGTCCGTGCCGACATGGACGATGAAGGTGCTGCTAGGCTCGCTCGAGCGTTCGGGACGAACCTCATCATGGCCGGTGAGGGTTCCTCGGGGATGCTCCGGCGCGAGGCAACCGAGGACGGAATTCCCACGATTACCCTCGAGATGGGCGAGGCCCACCGCTTCGAACGGGAGCTTATTGACCACGCCCTCGACGGCGTGCGAAGTGTCTTCGCCGAGTACGGAATCTATCAACAGGAGACCGTCCGCTGGCCAGGATGGCGAACAGTCATCGAGGGGTGGAGCGAGAAGACGTGGCTCCGGGCTGACGCAGGTGGGATCGTCGAGATGCGCCACGAGCGGGGCGATCTCGTCCACGAAGGGGAGACGATCTGCCGAATCACGAATCCGTTCAAATCCGATGCGACAGTCGTCGAGGCGCCGTTCACGGGACTACTCGTTGGCGTACTCGAAAATCCCGTGGTGTACCCCGGGAACCCACTCTGTCACTTCGTCAAAATCGAGGAGATGCAAGAGCAGATTATCGAAGAGAGAACGGGACAGACCCACGAATCGACGGCGTAATTGCGTGAGACGATGAGTTCGATATCCACACGCCGATGCTGGGACCGACGCTAACCGATCTAATTGAGGACTACCTCCTGCTGTGGATCCTGCTCTCGGTCGGGCTGGGGATCGCTCTCCCGGAGCTGGCGGTCGTGACGCGCGCCTCGACACTCATCCTCGCAGTGATGATCGGCAGCATCTCGCTGACGCTCTCGGTCGAACAGTTCCGTGGCATCGACGCCCGGACGCTCGGCTTCGTCCTCGCAGGACACGCCACGATGCCGTTTTTCGCTTTCGGCATCGCCCGAGGATTCGGGTTGTCGCCGGAACTGACGGTCGGGTTCGTCGTCCTCGGCGCAGTCACGCCCGAACTCGTGACGCCGGTGATGACTGACCTCGCCGGCGGCGATACGGCGCTCTCGACGACTGCACTGGTCGTCATCGGGATCGGCAGCGTCGGGTTCATTCCGCTCGTCGTCGCGCTCCTCGGCAGCGGAATCGACGTCCCGACGATGCCGATCGTCGAACAGCTGGTCGTCGCTGTCGTGGTTCCGATGCTGGTCGCCGTCGCTGTACGGGCGTACCAGCCGGATCGAGTCGGCCGCTACGATGCCTACTATCCGGCAGTTTCGGCGCTGATGGTAATCCTCATCATCGGCGGAGTGACCGCCGCGAATGCCGACGTCATCCGGACGAACCTCTCGCTACTGGCTGGGGTCGGTGCCGGCGTCGTCACGCTGAACGGACTCGGGTACGCGGTCGGGTTTCTGGTCGGCGATCGGGGATCGAGATCGACACGGATTGCCTCGATCCTCTCGGTCGGGATGCGGGATTTCGCCGTCGCAGCCGCACTCGTGATCGCGGCCGGACTCCCGACCATCGCGTCGCTTCCGGCAGTAGCGTTCGGCGTCGTCGAAATGGTGACGAGTGCCGGGCTCGCGAAGTGGTTCAATCGAGGAACATAGATCCCGAGTTCCAGAACGCAATTTGATTCGGTCGCGGATCGTGTCGTGTCACGTCTGAGTACACCAAGTACTGTCGCTGCCTAATCTGATAATTCTAGATCAGTGTGGTTTCAAGACGAGCAGGGACTCCTCCTCCGATGGCTGAACAGACCTGCAAGCACTTATGCGGGGGCAAACTCTGTGGAGTCGACGTACTGTTGCTCCCAGTCACGACGAGCCTCGATTTCGCGGCGACCGCGACGGGTCAGCGTGTAGATGTTCGTCCGCCGGTCCTTCTCGCCTTTCTCGACGAGTCCCTTCTCAACGAGCGTGTCGAGATTCGGGTAGAGCCGCCCGTGATGAATCTCTTTCTCGTAGTAGTTCTCAAGTTCCTCCTTGATGGCGAGACCGTGGGGCTCATCAAGGCCGGCAATCACGTACAGGAGGTCGCGTTGGAACCCGGTCAAGTCGTACATCGTCCCACGTCCTGATAGGTCGTACTCTTCTATACGTCTGTTGCATCGCAAATAGCAGTGAGACGCGCTTGAACGCCAGATGAGGAAGCTGTATATTTATACAGAGGACGGGGGAACAGCCTATGCGTATGGCAGACCTGATCGTCAAATCCGCCGTGAAGGAACAGCTCGACGGGATGAATGTGGCCGCAGATTTCTACGACGCCCTTGACGAGGACGTCGCCGAACTCCTCGAGGACGCCGCCCGTCGGGCCGACGCAAACGACCGGAAGACGGTCCAACCCCGCGACCTCTGAGGCCGGTCGAAAACGTACAGATTTCGGTTCCTTGTCCACCCTCATTTATGAAGAGTGTGTCCGCTAGATGATGCTATGAGCGTCGCATCGGAATCGATTCAAATCGAGAACGTCGTCGCGTCGACCGATATCGGTCAAGAACTCGACCTCGAAACGTTAGCCAACGATTTGGTGGCGAGTGATTACAACCCCGATAATTTCCCCGGGCTAGTCTACCGAATGCAGGAGCCCAAGGCCGCTGCTCTCATTTTCCGGTCCGGCAAAATCGTCTGCACCGGGGCGAGTAGTGTGGACAACGTAAGGACAGCCCTTCAGCAGGTCTTCGACGAACTTCGCGACCTGGGTATCCAGGTGACAGATTCTCCCGATATCGAGATACAAAATATCGTCTCGAGCGCGGACCTCGGGTACACACTTAATTTAAACGCGATCGCGATCGGGCTGGGTCTCGAGAATATCGAGTACGAGCCCGAGCAGTTTCCAGGACTCGTTTATCGGCTCGATGAGCCATCTGTCGTCGCACTGCTTTTCGGCAGTGGAAAACTGGTAATCACTGGTGGGAAACAGCTTGAAGATGCGGAACAGGCCTTCTCCGCGATCGAGGATCGGCTGAGTGACCTCGGATTATTGGGATAAGGCACACCTGTCGATACCGCTGGGACTGACAATCAAAGACCCCGTTAGGACGATGCTCCATTCGATTCACGATCTTCCTCGGCCAGCAACTTCTCGCGAGCCGAATTGATATTCGAGCGGACAGCGTCCTCGGTGACGCCTCTGATATCAGCCCACTGAACGACAGTATCAGTACCTCACAAAGCATCACCAGTTAGCCTGACCTAAGTCACCTGTTCTGTCGTGATGAGTCGTCGATAGCGGTTGAACAACACTAATCGGAGACGGAGCTGTCGCTGTCGGCGGCGGTCAGCCGCCGACGCGACAGCGTAGCCACTCACAAGGCGGCGATCCTGGTAAGTGACTACCGATGAAACCGGTCGTCAGGTGGCCGGTTTGCGGGGACGGCCCGACGCACCGCGAGGGCCGTCCACGCGGCCCGGCGAACCATATTCACGAACTCCTTGTACGGCCACCACCAGAGGCGACGCCCACCTCGGCGGGGCGTCGCCACGTATTCGTAGTGGAGATACCGCCAGACGTTCTGCAACAGCAGACTCACCACGACGTACATCAGTCTCACCGTTGCGTCTCGTGTCGTTGTCGTCGCTATCGCTTGCTCGGACAAGCGATAGCTCGACTCGATACCGAAGCGTTTCGAGTAGTGGTATCGAGCGTCGCGTGGAGTCTCGATGAACGGCGCGTCAGCGGCGTAGCCGTGACGCGCCACGCCGTTCTCGTCATACCGTCCATTCAGGTACGTACAGTCGATGTAGACGGGAAACTCGACGGTCCAGCTATGACCGTCGAGTTTCCCTGTCAGGTCGTGTTGAATGACGCGGCTCCAGCCTTCCGAGAGTTCCTGCTGAATCGCCTCACCCCACCGGATGATCGGGACCACGTAGGCGTAGTTATGCGCCTGAAGCAGCGTGAGACACTTGCTGTCGTAGAATCCGCGATCGAGGTAGACGGCCTTGACCTCGGTGTCAAGGCCGTCAAGCACACCGAGGAACTCAGCGAGGACGCTGCTGGCGGTGTCGCCGTCTTCGAGACGGCGCACCGCCAGCGTGTAGCGTTTGTTCTTCACACGCGCGTAGAGTGTCGCGTACGCGTGGAACGCGGTGGTTCCCCGCTTCGCTTCCGAGTGGTAGAGGCCGTCTGTGTCGGCTTCGTCACCGTAGTAGGGCCGCAGGTGGAGGTCTGCGCAGACCTCCACCTGCTCGGGGAGCAGTTCGACGACATCCTGCCGAAGGAGTGTGTTAGCGACTCGTTCGAGCCGTTCCGGCTCGAACTTCGTCCGCAGGTGGTAGAGGATCGTGTTCGCCGATGGCGAGTCTTCACTGGAGTTGCACAGCGTGGAGATCGAGGTCCCGTCGGCGGTCGCGCCGACGAGGACCTCGTAGATGTCCTCGGGATCGATTTCAGCGTTATTCGCCAGGGTGAGAGAAACTTCCTCGTCAAGCCGGTTGACGAGGAAGTTAAGAAGTTGGTCTTCGTGGATTTCACTGTCCGCTTGCTTTGCTTGCTTGGACACAACTCAGCAAGCGGACTCCTTCAACTTGCGAGCTTTGTGAGGTACTGAGTATTGGAATTCTGGTTGTGACCGTCGGTCCAGGTGCTGTGGGGTACCAGTGGACAGTGCCGCCAGTGGAGGCTACTGGAGTGTTTATTTCGATGGTGCTCTTTGCTGGGCTCCCGGAGGAGTTGGCTTTTCGTGGGTATCTGCAGTCCAAACTAATCGCAGTACTCCCCGACGAGATGCGTTTTACATTTGTCTTAGGAATCATGACTGCGAGTGTGCTGTTCGCGCTATTTCATGTACCACGGATGGTAACGAGTGGTATCCCCGGAGCACAAACAGCCGTCATGTACGGGCTGTTACTGGTAGCTTCAGGTCTTAGCTTCGGGCTCCTGTACGAATACACGCAGAACCTATCCGTTCCGATCCTGATCCATGCCGCCGGGAACATGCCTGGTACGATGGGAATCGTGTTCTTCGATATGTCGGCGTTCGACGGGAGACTGCTGGCGGTCTACGCCGTACTGTATCTGCTTTTGTCTGTCCTGTTGATCGTCGGGTACCGCCGGTGGCTGATGACTGCCCATGAACTGTGGGTCTGGGACAGTCGATCCGACACTGGAATGTCTTGGTAAAGTAGTAAAATGCAGACGCTCCCGGGAAGTAGCGGATTGGTTGCGGTTCAGGCTCGGAAATCTGCTACTATGATACCATGGAACACCGCTGGGGCGAAGCGTTTGACACACATGGATGCGTACCACCAAGACGAAGTAATTGATCTGGCGCAGTTGCTTGAACAGTCCCTCTTCACGGTCGCAAACAGATGTTCAAGAGAACCCGAACAGAGATAGCCGAAAGGCTCGGAATCCGCTGGAAGTACCTGTCATCGATACTCATACATGTGGTGCTTGCTATCGGAATCCTGTTTTTCGAGTGGGACGTGATCGAACTGATCGTCGTCTATCTAAGCGAGATCGTGGTCGGTGCTGTGCTGTTCGCGGTCGTCGCATTGTTTGCTGCACAACCGGTTGAGAATCATGACGCCGAGAAGTGGCACCGGAAGGGGACTCCGATCCGACTGGCTCCCGGGCTACCACCGATATATAGGCGGAACATCGGGCTGATCGTCGAGAACACGTCGACATACGCGATGTTTTTCCTCTTCTTTGCCGGCATGTTCGTATCAATCGTTGATCGAAGCGTGTTTTCGCTCCTCTCTGGAACGGCCAGCCTCACGATACTCGCGATTTGTGTCTCGCAACTGATCGGGGTTTGGGG
Organism: Haloarcula sp. MBLA0138; assembly: GCF_055632455.1. Taxonomy (NCBI): domain Archaea; kingdom Methanobacteriati; phylum Methanobacteriota; class Halobacteria; order Halobacteriales; family Haloarculaceae; genus Haloarcula; species Haloarcula sp. MBLA0138. Next base: position 112,053 of record NZ_JBVMVU010000002.1, read on the forward strand.
TGAGTTTCTGGCCGACCGGTCGTATCAGGACCGATCGCCAGCGGAGGCGCTCGAACTGGGTCTTCGCCCGGTTGCGAGGTTCATCATCATCGCGCTGTACGTGGTTGCCCCGACTACCGTTCTGGTGGTGATCGCTGCGTTCGCCACGCCTGAGTTCCTGACAGAACCGGTCGCCCTGTTAATGTACATCGTTCCGGTCGGTGCCGCCAGGGTATGGTTACAGGACGGCGCTATCGAATCAGTCCTCCAACATCAGGACTGACAACCGTGCCATGGATCCCAGTGGGAATCGACATGTATCGCAAAGCTATCTAATATTCCAGTCACGGAACCAGACACGCTGCAGGCCCACGTCGTCGGATAGTTCGCGTCACTCATCTGTGGAACTCGGAGTGAATACCGTCCGGTTTGGCATCGCCGAGCAACTAACGAACGGTCTTATGACCGACGATAGCCATACACATTTCATCGAAAACCTGTGCAGTACGCACGGCCGGCCAGCATGTCCCTCCCACTGGAGGGACATACAATTTGTGGGGAGTTTCAGCCCAGGAAACGCGGGAGGGCTACCTATATTTGTCCCGCAGCATCTACGGACGTAATGTCCCTGAGTATCGGAAAAGCCCTCCAGGATGGGTTCGACCGGACAACAACGTGGAACGGACTGCTGTTGATCGGTGTATTTGTCGCGTTCGGTGCGCTGAACACGGTGATCTCACAATCGGTGTCACTCGGCGTTCAACAGTGGTTCCAGGGGGTTTCGGCACAAGCGGTACAGCAATCGTCGATCGGCGGTTTCGGTGCGGCACAAACAGTGCTTGCGGTTCCGCTTCCACTGCCCGTCGTCTTGCTGCTCGCGCTGGGAGCCGCACTCCTCGCGGAGGCGCTTCGGATCGTCGGGATCAGAGCGTTCGCAGCCGAACAGACACGGTCACCGGCGGATCCCACACTCCGGAACAGACTCCCACTGGCGATGCTGAACGGTGCAGTCGGTGGGACGATCGCGACCGTCCTCACGTATCTCGGTACAGCGCTGCTGATCCTCCCAGGAGTGTTCGTCGCACTCTCGTTTTTCTTCGTCAGACAGGAAATCGCGTTGCAAAACAAGAACTTCGTTGCGGCACTCCGGGACAGTTGGGAACTGTCACGTGGTGAACGACTCGAACTGTTCGGACTCGGGGCGCTCGTTTTCGTCGTCAGTGTGCTTGCAAGTAGTCCGGCGACAGTGCTATTCTTTTTGAGCCCGCTCCCGGCACTTGCGCTGGGGATGATCTCCACTGGCATCACGACAGTGTTTGGAATCGCTGTGGCCACATGCGCGTACCAGCAACTTCGGGAGGACGACCCAGCTCCGCGGACCGACTCGAGGGTAGCGGATTCAACCCAGGACGACACGGTGGGGGTCTGATCGGTTGGCCACACGTATCTCACTCTCCTGTTGTGGTTGGTCTATGAGGAGGTCCACTGGCCGACCACAGGGGTCCGATCTGATAACGGTCGACGGCCCGAAGGGTGGTCAGAGCTGGCCTCCAAACCTGTGATTAGGTGGTACTCCGGACCGAAATTCTGATTTATTGTGATTTCCCGACGAGAAACGATGGGTAGCCAATCGCCAGCGAAACCGTCGGTCACCGCGACCGCCGTTACCGTCGTCGCGAATCTGCTCCCACTCTGGGGTGTCTGGGTCGGCGACTTGGCGGTCGGTTCGCTGTTGGTCATCTACTGGGTCGAAGGGGGAGCGACGGTGCTCTTTGCGACAGTGAAGGCACTGCTCGCCCGACAGGGCTCCCCCGATGTCGCCGGGATCGAACCGCTCTCGGAACTGCGGGAAAAACGTGGTGGGGTATCGCTTCGAGCAGGCTGGCCACCCGTGTATCCGCGAAACCTCCCGTTCGCACTTTCGGTTCTGGGGCTGTGGACGGCTGCGGTCGTCCCGGCCTCTGCCGCCTACTGGGTCGTGGTCGCGCCACAAGTTCGCCTGACACCTGTGCTGGCGCTTGGTATCTCCGGGCTGTTGATTGCGCAAGGTCGGGAGTTCCTCTTCGATTACCTACGCAAGCGCGAGTATACCGACACGTCCGCTAGGGAGATACTACTCGAACCGACACAGATCGGGCTCCTGTTAGCGGTACTGGGATTTATCGGGATGATCGACGAGCGACTGGGTGGTCCGCTTGTACTCAGTGTCCTCGTGCTCGTCAAGACGGGGGCCACAGTCCGTCAGTTGTTCATCGAGCACCCAGCTCTGCCGGTCCCCGATCGACTCGCGGGGCGGTTCACCGATACAGATCTCGCCGAGACGGCACCTGAGATCGACCCGCCCGATGGGGAGCCACAGAGTAGCGTCGCCGTCGCACCGTCGCCGGTCCTGCTGGCGGCGCTCCCGACCGTCGCACTGGGATTCCTTCATCGGGGCGTCTTGGGAGTGTTCGCTTTACTGGGCTTTGCAGTACTGGTTGCCGGGCCAATCTGGCTCGTTCCGTGTGTTGCTGTCGTCCTCATCGTCGTCGGGACTAGAATCGGCAGCTACTACCTGCGATACGGCACTATCGAGTACCGCCGTCACGAGGAGTATCTCGTCGCACACGACACGCTCCTGGATGCCCCACAGTGGGTCGTGCCGGTCGACGGAGCGAGGTTCTCGGTCAGAAACGCCGCCACCGACCGGCTGCTGGGTACCGGAACGTTGGAGATAGAGCGTCTCGATCCCGACGATACGTCGGTACAGTTCGGACCGGTGACGGATCTCGACGCGGCAGTCAAGACGCTCGATCTACCGGTCGTCGAAACGGACCGTCCCGAGCAGGACCCTGCCGTAATTGCCGCGGCGTTGTTGCTCGCACTCTCCTTGTTGGCCGTCCCTGCCGGCCTCCTGTTCAGCTCGGCGGTGAGCGACGGGGAACTAGCTGGGCTGGCAGTGGCCATCGGTCCGATGTTCCTGCTCCCAGTCGTTGCATTGGTCTGGGTAGCGCTCCGGTGGATCTGATTGGACGTGCCGACAGCGCAATGCGGAATCGGGACATCCGGTGCTGCCCGAGGCCGATCACGAGTGACGCACACGGATGAGTTATGAGAGGAGGATGCCGACGAAGACAATTATCGCAATACTCGCCCACGTCGGGAGATCTGTAACGTTCGTTACCACTGGAAAGAATAAGATAGCGACTAACCCGACCCGATGACGAGCTAGGGTTCACTGGAAATTATATCTGGTTGAAATAAGTGGTGGTGGTGCGGAATAGTTCTTAAGCCCTAACTCGGAGGATATCGGTTATCACACTCGTATAAATCACCTACGGTATCTCAAGGTCTATACGACATCGTGCATGTCGGCGACGAGGGGACAGAGGACGAATAGCTGCTCGATTCTGTCAGCGGTTACGGGCTGACAGTAACCGGCTGTCGCGGGTGACCGCTCTTTGCTGCCAGCCACCCGCCCAATCGCCCCGAGAGCGCACCGATGACCGCGGCGAAGCCGACCATGAGCGGGACGAACACCGCCAGCAGCACGACTGACAACACTGTGAACCAGGTGGGCTGGGCTAGCCCCAAGACGGAGGTGATGACGTTGGGGACCGACCACAACACGGGCAGGCTGCCGATGGCCCCAGTCCGGAACCCAACGGAGGTACTTTCGAGGCCGTGGCGTTTCGCCAGATAACCGGCAGCGAGGGCGGCGAGAGCTACACCTGAGACATCCCAGACCCCACTGGGGTCCTGCCAGTTCAGTGCAAGCGTGAGCGGGAACGACGCGACGCCGGCTAGGAAGGCGTACCGCCATGTGGGAGACGACTGTAGCCGCTGGACAGTGGAGGGCAACATATGCTGGAGTAATAACAGGAGCGGTATAAATCTGTGGTACGACACGATGTCGGCCAGACTGTGAAAGAAGCAGCTCGACGTCCCTGCTACACTGTGAGCAAGGGTGAAGCGTGTTACCCGGGAGTATATTATATTTATAATATAACGTTCAAACAGCATTTTCTCACGCGGACTAAACCCGTAGTTCAAGTAACCCCATGGTACACGACTACTGGGGGACAGTTGCCGTAGGATCTTTGACCACGAACGTCTGCAGTAATCGTTTCCATGACACCGCCAAGACGAGTACCCAGAGGCCAGTCCAGGCGTTCACCATGACTGGAGACTGATAACACCCTGTCCCGACAGTATCCCCTGTTTGAGTAGCGAATTCGCCATATCCAGAACAACTATTGAAAAGAGTTGCTTCGGGAGAAAGAACATACTGGCGAAGACAAGCCATCGTTGCTTGCCGGTCAGGATTCGGAAGGTGCGATATAGCGGTGGAGCGATAAGAAGTCCCACGATCGTCACGCTGGTTGCGAGGAGAACTGTCGGGTCCGTCGAAGTGAACACGCCTCGAAGGATGACCATCTCATCACCGCCACCACCCGCGACAGTCGACAGTCGTCCCCAGGGCATCGTGGCGAGGACGAGGCAGAACACAAGCGATTTTTTACCTGATTGCTGTCTGATTTAAGAAGAAAGTATCAGTACCTCACAAAGCTCGCAAGTTGAAGGAGTCCGCTTGCTGAGTTGTGTCCAAGCAAGCAAAGCAAGCGGACAGTGAAATCCACGAAGACCAACTTCTTAACTTCCTCGTCAACCGGCTTGACGAGGAAGTTTCTCTCACCCTGGCGAATAACGCTGAAATCGATCCCGAGGACATCTACGAGGTCCTCGTCGGCGCGACCGCCGACGGGACCTCGATCTCCACGCTGTGCAACTCCAGTGAAGACTCGCCATCGGCGAACACGATCCTCTACCACCTGCGGACGAAGTTCGAGCCGGAACGGCTCGAACGAGTCGCTAACACACTCCTTCGGCAGGATGTCGTCGAACTGCTCCCCGAGCAGGTGGAGGTCTGCGCAGACCTCCACCTGCGGCCCTACTACGGTGACGAAGCCGACACAGACGGCCTCTACCACTCGGAAGCGAAGCGGGGAACCACCGCGTTCCACGCGTACGCGACACTCTACGCGCGTGTGAAGAACAAACGCTACACGCTGGCGGTGCGCCGTCTCGAAGACGGCGACACCGCCAGCAGCGTCCTCGCTGAGTTCCTCGGTGTGCTTGACGGCCTTGACACCGAGGTCAAGGCCGTCTACCTCGATCGCGGATTCTACGACAGCAAGTGTCTCACGCTGCTTCAGGCGCATAACTACGCCTACGTGGTCCCGATCATCCGGTGGGGTGAGGCGATTCAGCAGGAACTCTCGGAAGGCTGGAGCCGCGTCATTCAACACGACCTGACAGGGAAACTCGACGGTCATAGCTGGACCGTCGAGTTTCCCGTCTACATCGACTGTACGTACCTGAATGGACGGTATGACGAGAACGGCGTGGCGCGTCACGGCTACGCCGCTGACGCGCCGTTCATCGAGACTCCACGCGACGCTCGATACCACTACTCGAAACGCTTCGGTATCGAGTCGAGCTATCGCTTGTCCGAGCAAGCGATAGCGACGACAACGACACGAGACGCAACGGTGAGACTGATGTACGTCGTGGTGAGTCTGCTGTTGCAGAACGTCTGGCGGTATCTCCACTACGAATACGTGGCGACGCCCCGCCGAGGTGGGCGTCGCCTCTGGTGGTGGCCGTACAAGGAGTTCGTGAATATGGTTCGCCGGGCCGCGTGGACGGCCCTCGCGGTGCGTCGGACCGTCCCCGCAAACCGGCCACCTGACGACCGGTTTCATCGGTAGTCACTTACCAGGATCGCCGCCTTGTGAGTGGCTACGCTGTCGCGTCGGCGGCTGACCGCCGCCGACAGCGACAGCTCCGTCTCCGATTAGTGTTGTTCAACCGCTATCGACGACTCATCACGACAGAACAGGTGACTTAGGTCAGGCTAACTGGTGATGCTTTGTGAGGTACTGAGTATCCACTCCATAACAAGCCGTAGCTCCACACAAGTCCCGCGATTGGTGCCAGAACGATCTCCGGTGTTTTATAACAAGCAGTCTGCCAGGTATTGAAATTCCGTGGCCCCCAAGCTCCACAGATCAGCCGACCGACAGCTGTGTGTGCGATTTCATGGAATTCGTTGTGAACGAACAGAAGGGCCACGAACGCGATTCCCCAGCGGGTATCGACATTCAAGGAGAGTTCTGTTGCGGAGTGGTGGCTCGCTGAGTCACTCGTTGTCATCCAAAACGCTACCAGTACCCGTTACTGATACTTATGATACCGTTTCCGATTTCAATCAATCCACACTCGTTCGCGTGTTCGCCGATGACACACACTGCACGGTCACCCGCCCCACGTTCTGTCTCGGCCTCAATTTGGTACTCTCCACGCTCAAGCGAAGTTCGAACACTCACCGTCTCAAGCGGACCGACCGCCAGCGTACGTTCGATAACACCGTCGCCATCGGAATCAGTGAACCGCACTGTTATCTTGCGTCGCTCTGTGTGGTCGTAGTTGCGGACAACGAGGGTTTCGGCTTCTCCTCGGTCGCTCTCGACTGCATGGTGGGTCGTTGTGTCGCCGTCCGATCTATGCATTTGCATGTGTATCACTCTAGATTCTATGATTGTATATGCCGTCCCCGTGTTTCCGGAAGTGAAACACTGGGACCGCCGTAGTGCTGTCCAACTCCTAGACACTCAGGACGCGACAGTAGAGAGCAATGGTGAGTCACGCCTCGCGTAGATTCGACAGATTGACACGCCGGAAAAGGAGTTCACTACCAGTCGTAACGACCAGAACACCGAGACACAGTGGCAGAAGTCCGACGACCCACACAAGCAGGGTGAACAGCCCACCAGACTCACCACCCACCAAGAGAATAAACTCGCCGAATACCCATGTCACACCAAACAACCAGACAAGTGACGTCCAAATGTCATGCGTGACCAGCAGGTACACCGGAACCACGAACTGCCCCGCGATTACGAGTGCGAACCCGACCAACACGGGGGCAACGATGAGCGCATCTCCAACTGGATCGAACGCGAATCGCCAGAAGATTAGCCGAACTCCGGCCCACAGACCGAGCATCACCGTCGCATACGTCGCTCCACCGCCAACCAGCAGTTGGCGTTTCGTTACGAACCGCTGACCGATAACCGACAAGATGACAGTCCCAACCGCGGCCATCACTGCAACGACCGTCGTCAGCGTCGGATCAAACGCGTGACGTGGCGTGGTCTGTCCCACAATAGATCCGCTCAACGTGAATATCTTCGACCACGATGTCGGGGTTATCAACATCACCCGCCATTGACACACCAGTAATTAAAAACGCTCGTCCGAATCCGACCAGTAGATTCGTTCAAACCACCCTGACAGAAAAAATCACTGTCAATTTATTACGGAGTTAGTCAAGTCGAAATATGTTGTACACAGGGTTTCAGAGAACAGTCCTCATACTGTATCGCTTTCACCGAATCAGGCAGTACAAACGGCTCCCAACTCAAAATTACGTATCATTACGATTTATTACCGGGCGGCAGTGCACCAACAGTATGAGGTTCCCCTCCCCCTCATACAGAGAGTATGTGGAATTCGTAGCGACCGTACTTGCGACTATCGGTGTTCTTCAATATCTCGGAGTTTTTGACTCACCCGGTAATATTACCATAAATTATTTTATTGGCTTGGCCTTCACCCTGCCAATGTTTACGTACTTTCTGGCAGTCGTTTGTGAGAATATTTCTTGGATTTCACAGTGGGATAAAATGGTTCAAGACGGGAAGTAGAAGAGTTCAAGTTGCACTACAGAACCATGATTGATGAAATTCTGGGATTCATTTTCGATGTATTGCTTGAACTCGTTCCTGCTGTTGTCTGGAAGCTCTTATTTCTTCTAATCGGGATCATCATGACAGTAATTGGTGTGAGAGTTCTTGAAGAATCAACACAAACAGGTGGAGCACTGATTGTTGTCGGGACGTTATCAATGATTGGTTCACTGGTTTCGCTATATCGATAGGGGGACGATATGCTGTATTGAATAGTGCCCTGGGAGCCGTCGTGAAGCGACACTAATTTTGAAACTACCGGTATCACCCTCTAACACGGATCTAAGCACCCGCTGTCGCTCGCACTCTCGCTATTGGTCCTCCCAGCCGGGCTCGTGTTCAGTCCGGCGGTGAGCGGCGCGGAGTTGATCGGGCTTGGGGTGGCAATCAGTCCGATGTTCCTGCTCCCGGTCGTCGTATCGTGTAGGTAGCGCTCCGGTGGATCTGATCAGTCGGGCCGACAGGGCAATACAGTGTCTCGAGCTATCTCGGCACTGATAGTGGAGGTTAGACGGGAACGCGGTCGTCGCGAAGATGCCGGCAGCCGGAGTTCCGAGTCGGGTTCATCTTCAGGAGGCAAACCGGCGACAGCCATCGGAAAATCACAGGTCAATATAGCTCCACGTTTATCATCTCTCCCGCTTCGGTAGTGAACCGGTGTGCGTCTTCCCCAGCGACGGATGTCTCATATGAGTCAGGGAAGGAGAGTTCGGCCTCTTCGAGTTGCTTCTTGACCGCTCGCCACTCGATCTGAATCGGGGCGTCGCATGTCTCGCCGGCACCAATAGTTGCCGACGCATCTGAGCCGACTACGGAACCCACTGTGATAGGGATCCTCTGTTCTACCGGTCCGTTCTCCAGGACGCAGCGAAAACTCGGAAGTTCGAACGCGTGTCTGAACAACGCGCTCTCGTTCGTGACTTCGACGGTACCGATCCGATCGGTCCCTGGATCGATCGTCTCGGCGATCGTCAACTTGTACCGGACCACCTCACCCTCGTTCCGGTCGACGGCTGCAAGTGTAACGGCCACACCACCGAGGATTACTCCGGTCGCACCCGCCAGTTCGATCTCCCCGTTGATAACACCCGAACTCAGCAGCCAGCCCAGACACACGAACAGCACCGCCGAGATTGCGGAGATCACGAACCGACCGCTCCGCCGCCAGTTGTACCACTTCACCAGATAGAACGACGCGATGGCATACCCGGCGCCACCGATCACGAACCCCACGAGTGATGTGGCACCGTCCCCGAACACGCCGACGGCCAACAAAGACAGCGAACCCGCGTACAGCAGCGCGAGTTTGGACGTAACCGAGAGCGAGAGCAGAATATCGCGGGCGAAGTAGACGACCGCGAGGATACCGAAGACCGCACCGAACCCGTACGCGATCACACTCGGGCTGACTGGACTCATGATCTGCCTCGGCTCAGAGCGTGTGGCGCCGGTTCCCGTCTTTCGACTGGCATGAGAGGCATTTTCGGGTAGAGGGAGAGTCGTGCTCACGCAGCGCGTTTCAGTATCTGTGGTGCAACGATAACCTCGAGCGCAGCCATGCCAAGTGCTGCCCACCGGATGATCCCGTCGAGGAACGCGAACGCGATGACTGTGATGATGACGGCGTTGATAGCTGGGAGTCCGTACTGGACGAGCGGGCTCTGGAGGATGGAGGGCATACAGCATTAGCGAACGGATGACGGATATTAGTAATTTATATTCGGAGGGACGACCCCAGCAGGGCTACCGGTTTGACCACCTCCAGGGGTCGTGTATATATACTTTCGACGATCGGAGGGAACTGACTGCGTGGGTGGCTGCGGATGCTGACGAAGATCCATCACTACAGCTACGTAGTTTCGGACTCACGGGCGTGAGTCTGACCGTCGTGCTCGGCCGTCCGGGGCGCTACACGGTCGGTATTGCTACCCTCGAGTTCGATGGATTCTGGTTCATACTCGTCTGTTCACCATGCTGCTTGCACATTCTGTCACTGACGAGTACGATCCAGCCGAATATGACACGGGGCAGTAACGCGACGAACGAGCAATCTAATTTCGAACCAACAGGCCAGAGCATGATCCGAGGCGTTGTTGGCTTCACTCATCGCTGCTTAAATATCGGTCTCGAATTTTCTTGAAAGAATAGATCACGACATTGATCGCCAGCACGAGCAGGACAGTGAGTACCATTCCGACTGGATCAGTCGCGCCATACTGTAGCGGAGCAACCGTTTGGAGGATAACAGCGTTGGCAATCATCTGCGGGGACCACACGGTAGTTCCTGTGAGGAGAGCAAATCGGTTACGATAGCGCTACGACTCCGCTTGAGGGTCATTGATCGGCGACGTAGTCACGACCCACAGGTCGTATCCGACGAGAGCCGCCATCGCGGCTGTCGGAACAGCAAGCAGGAGTCCGCCGGCGGGGTCGAAGTCGACGCCGGACAGCGAAACGCCCACGTAGAGGGCCGTCAACGACGGGCCGCCGGCGAGGGCGGCGCCGAGTCGCACCTGTCCGCTCCGGAGATAGCCCCCGCCCCAGGCGACGAGGCCCGGGACGATGATCAGCAGGGAGAGCACGGCCAGCAGCCCACCGTAGACACCGCCGACGAAGTCGTTCGGGCCGGCTGACGTGACCAGGGCGGTCCCGAACAGCCAGACCAGCACTGCTAGAAGCGTCACCTGGGCGGTAAAGCGCTGCCAGTCCGGCATCGCTGGGCCGTCGCGCCGGTAGAGTGCGTACAGCCCGGCGAGGACGAGCACGTTCGCGCTGACGGTTAACGCCGGGACGACGACGCGCTGTGCCCAGACCGCGCTGAACGGCGCCGGGTCGAACACGTACGAATCCCCCGGCCGAGGGGCAGGCCAGACCCCGAGCGGGAGCATCGCGCCGAGCAGACACAGCGCGCCGACGACGGCCAGCGGTCCCCCACTCCGTGTCGAGGGACGCCACATGGTCAGTCACCTCCGAGCGCTGCGACGACACCGTCGGTCGAGACCGTTACCAGACCGCCATCGAGGACCGCCGGGGGCTGGAGTCCGTCCCGCAGCGGATACCGCCAGGTCGCGTCGCCGTAGTCGGCCGTGAACGCGACCAGCCCGGCCGACTGGAGCGTCAACAGGCCGTCGTCGGCGGCAGCGGTCACAGCGCCGCTACCGACCTGCGAGCACCACCGTGGCGTCGGCTTCTCGTCGGCCACCCGGTCGAACGCGAACGTCGCGTCGCCGGCCTCGCCCGGTGACTCGACCGCGTAGATAGTATCGGGCGTGACGACCGGCGGGGTCAGAAACCGACCGCGATCGATCCGCCACTGTTCGGAGCCGTCCGACAGCGCCCGACCGACGAGACCGTCCCCCGTGCCGAGGTACACCGTCCCGTCCGCGACGACGGGGTGCTCGTGAGTCCCCGTCGGCGCGGTCCACCGGCGCTGGCCGGTCGCGACGTCGAGGGCGACTGTCCGATCCTTGCCGCCGACGACCGTGCCATCGGCCACCGCGGGGTCTCTTGCGTCGACTGAAGAAGTCCACCGGGGACTGCCGTCACGGGTGTCTAGCAACATTAGCCCGTCGGCTGTCGGACAGACGACTCCCTCACCGGTCCGCGCCGGCGTCCCCGCACCTGTTACGTCGTCCGCACGCCACAGCGTGCTCCCGTCCGCGATGTCGAGGGCAACGACGCCGTCGGCCGTTGGACAGATCGCCGTCCCGTCCGTGGCGATCGGAGACGCCAACTTCTCACCGTAGCCGAGGGCTGACTCGACGGTCGCCGGCACGAGATCACGGCGCCATCGCTCTGTGCCATCACGGAGCGACAGGCCGAACATCCCTCTCTGGGTGGCTACCACGACCGTCTCGTCGGCGACGATCGGCGGAGTCGTCAGTGGGGTGGCCTCGTCTCCCGAACTGACTGGGAGGGTCGATCGCCATTGAATCGACGGCATCGGTGATGGCGACTCGACCGTGGTGTACCCAGTGTTCGCCGCGTCGAACCGCGGCGACGGCCACGCGCCATCGGGGAGTGTTTCGAACGCCGACCCGTCGGCCGTCCCGACGGTGTGTGACGGCTCCGGTGTGCCGGTGTCAGGACAGGAGGAGGAGCAACCGGCGATACCGGCGACCGCACCGGACACGACTGTCCCGAGGAACGTACGTCGCAACGTGGAGGGCATCAATTACGATGTCTGGCCGATTTACAAAAAGAACCAGTGGAGTCTCTCAGTCAGAGAGATACCCCGCTGTGTGCAACAGGGGATCCATTGGGCGCCTCATAACCGGGCGAATAGTTTGTGGGAAGCGCACATAATAGTCTCGCGAGAACTCACACCATATTTGTTTCCTGGAGTCATCATCGAGTGTATGCGCCCTGCCCTCCGATACGTCAGTTCACTAGGTGTTGGAGCGATAGTCACAGCGCTTGCCGCGGAGTTTGCCACAACAGATCACCTGCTTTTGATTTCGCTCCTCCCACTCTACGTGAGCGTCACGTCGATGATACTGGCTCACAGACAGCAATGGGTTTCGCTTTCCCGTGATACTCCCGATTGGTCAGCACGGAAGCGAGGTGCCATTATCGGGGGCATGGGTGCATTCACTGGCTCCCTGCTGCTTCAAGCCTCGGTTCCTGCAGGCATTGCTGGGTTCGGGTTGTTGCTCCTCGGTATGGCTGGAGTGGTTGCCGACGTCGAGGAACTGTGAGCGGTCCACGTAAGCAGCCAAGTGATACCGAGAGGGGCTAGTATCGGACTGAACACCACCGGCGGCTTCAGCAGCTACGCTGAAAGGTCTGCATACAGCCGGGTCATCCCACACTCCGGACAGAGATATGCATGGAGCGGGGTTTGATGTCCGATACCGAGTCGGTCGAGTACGCCGCCATCTCTGTCAGTGTCGACATAGAGGTCTCCGATTCCTTCGGCAGTGACGGCTGTCTTCTCCATCTGGAGATCACACTCCGGACAATGGCGTTCGGCCATGAGTTTCAGATACGGTTTTGTTGCCGACGAATAAAGGATTCGGGTCACTATTTCACGGTCGGAGAGAGATCCGACGATCGAGAAACATGCCCCTGTCTCGGCGAATGAAACAGTTCAGCGTCGACAGCAGACGTGAAGCCGCGTGACATACGAGCTCCCGGTTGAGACGGCATTATCGCCGTTCTGAGACAGCGACAGCCGTCTCGGCGTCGACAGTGATCCACGCAGTCGTCGTGTTCTCCGCAGAGCGAGTCGAGACGAAGGTTACCTGATCAGTCTCAGGGTCAAGAAGCGCATCGACTTGTGGCGGTGCCGTGTCCACACCACGTTGCCGTGGATAGTCATCACCCCAGGAACTGGAACTGTCTTGGTCATCGGTGTCAGTCATACTCGAAGAAGTGAGTGGCGGCGTAATCAAACGGAGAGCAGTGTTTCCAGTGCTGAGACGGTCGTTATTCGTGAGTTCCCACTGCTGCACTTGTCGTACATATTCTGAGTTCCAGAGACAGGCCCGGCGTCTGTCGTCGTCCTGTCGCCATGCGAAAGAGGGGGCCGTCGGCCCCCGGGGATCCCTGAGTTATATAATGCTGTATTCGATCCCCGGTGACTGGTCACACGAACGGGATCAACGCCCCGAACGGGACTGTCCAAGACATCGCGTGGTTGACCGCGGTCACAGCGAGGTTCTCCGTTCGCTCGTAGACGACCGCCCAGACGGCGCCAGCGGCACTGATGGAGAGGATCGAGTACACGAAGTGTTCGGGCGGCGAGAGCGCGAATACGATTGTGTGCATTAGTCCGAACGCGACTGCACTGACAAGAACGATACCGCCGGTCCCCAAATGGGGCCGGAGCCGTCCTTGGACGATCCCGCGATAGAGCAGTTCCTCGACTGGCGCCGCGAACACGTACAGACCGGGTATCACTACCACCCAGAGGATCGGCCGGTCTATGAGTAGCGCTTTCGTTCCCTCAGCGCCATGTGACGCGGAGGGGGTCGAGAACCCGATAGCCGGAAGCACGAGTGTCAGCCCGGCACTGACGGCAAAGAGTACGAACGGCAGCACCGCTATCCAGCCGAGGTCCTCGAGAGTCGGCCACCGTAGTTTTACGTACCGCGACCGATCACCAGCGACCAGCAAGAAGATGACGGCAACCACGGCGAACCCGACCTGTGTGCCGGATCTGGCGACGACCGCGTATGCATCCGTCCCTGCGATACCGAGAGTTGACGCGAGCAGGGAGATTACGAGGATACCGCCGAAGGCCGCGACGCCGCCTGTGACGGCCAGTCCGAACGTCGAGAGGACCGCCCACACCGCCGTCCGATCGGGAACTGCGGACGCCTGCCTGGAGATGACGCTCATCGGTCCACCTCGTGGTGGTTACCCCCGATACAGCGTGGTCGTGGCCCGCTGTGGATTCGGTCGGTCCAGTACGGCTCTTGTCGACCGTGGGCCGCGACACACGGTGGCGAAGCCCCCGAGGTGTGGCCCGGATCAGTCCATCGCATCTGGTCGGTCGATCGGACGACGCCGTATTGAACCCCAGCAACCGTTTAGGACGCTTCACTCCCTGATACGCACGTATACCGGCGATCCGTGAATTGGTGTACGGGCGTACACCCGGATCGGAGACAGGATCGAAACGGTCGACAGGGGGGGATTCGGACCGGTTCTGCTAGCTTTTATTTCGTGTCGGTCTATGCTGTTGGCATGTCCGACGAACCGGCATCGCTGTTGACCAAGAACCAGCGCGAACGCGTGGCTGACGGATTCGAGTCGGTCCAAGGGGCGAAACGCCGCCGGGACCGCCAGCGGGTCCGGCGGCGGGTAGCCGCGGGGGTCGAGGATTTCGGCTACCTGCTCGACTACCCCGACGACCAACTGGCGGCAGCGTTCGATGATCGCGACGACGAGGCCGTTGAGCGAGCTCTCGCCGAGATGCGAATCGTGAGCGAACGGATACGACTGGTACACGGTCTCGACCAGGAAGACGTGGTCGCACAGGCCAGGGAGCGTCTCCGTGAGACCGACGCCGACGAGCGGACCCTCGAGACGATCGAGCTGTGGACCCGCGAGGAGGTCGAGACGAGGGTCACGGCCGAACTAGAGGCAGAATACGAGCCGTCAGCCTGGAAACGCCGTTCTGAACTGGCCCTGAAGCTCGGGGCCGTCTTGACGTTGCCTGGGGTCCTGCTCGTTCCGGTTCCATTCGGAGCGGTACCCCGACCGGTCGACGGTGCCTTCGCCTTCGTCGCACTCGTCTTCGGCGGCCCCGCGCTCGCATTCGGGCTGAGTATCCTCCTAGCTCGCAGTCTCAAGTACGATCTCGTGCCTGCGATTCGCAGACTCGCGGACGACCCCGCGGGAACGGTCCGGACTCTCTGGAACCGCCTCTAAACAATTTGCGAGGACGAGTTCCCCGACCCACCAAGGTCGGGGGTGAAGCCCGACACTCGACTTAGTGTTCCGTATCCTCGATATACCGTTCAACCACTTCTTCCGACACCGCCCCAGTCGTCCCCACGTAATACCCGACCTTCCAGAATCCGCCACCCCAGAAATACGCCTCCCGAATCTCGGGATACCGCTCCAGTAGGTGCTTGCCAGAGTACGACTTGAACTGTCGAGCGATGTCCGCTGGACTGTGCTTCGGGTCGCACTGGACGAACAGGTGTACGTGGTCGTCCGCAATCTCCAACGCCAGAATCTCGTGTCCGAAATGTTCGGCAGTCTCCGCAAACAACTCTCGCACATCGCCCTCCACTATGTCGAGAACCGGGTGGCGGTACTTGGGACACCACACGAAGTGATACTTGCAGGAACTAACCGAATGTGCATGACTGCGGTACTCCTCCATCCCTAATCCCTACATTTATGACCAATTGAAACAACGGTCAAAGTATGGGTGAGAAAGCCACGAAGACGATTCAGACGCGCCTCCACATAGCGTCTGGTGAACGGTCGTGGCTTCACGACGCCCGCCTCGCCTCACGCGAGATATTCAACGACACCATTCACCTCAAACAACAAGGGTACACGCGCACCGAGATACAACGAGAGGTTGACCGCGACGACTTTTTGCGGAACAACAAGTGCGCGGTCGTCGGCAAAGCCCTCCAAACATGGGACTCCTACCAATCACTCAAAGACTGGTGGGAGAATCAAGACGACCCTGATGGCGGCAAACCAACGTCGCCAAGTACTGACAAATCAGGTGCGTACCCGCTCGTGATGGCGCACACGGAAGGCTACCGCCTCACCGTGGACGAAGACACGAACCGCGTCCACGTCCGCATCAGCCCGAAACCCTACGAGAAGGTGAAAGGACATCTGCGAGGTGAGCCGGACGCGATGGACGAACTCCGAGACGCCATCACGTCGGACGAAGTAGATGTGGGGGAGGCCGAACTCCTGTACTGCGATGGCGTGTACTACCTACACGTCACGGTCACACGCGAGTTCGACGTGCCCGAACCCGGCACTATTGACACGCTGGTTGGTGTGGACATCAACGAGCGCAACGTCGCACTCACCGCCCTCGACCGCGAGACGATGCGAACGAAAGGCACACTCGTCCTCGACTACGGACGGGTCAAGCAGGAACGCCAACGCTACCACACCATCACCACTCGCTGCCAAGAACACGGTAAGACAAGTATCCATCACAGACTCGGTGACAAGGAGGAACGATTCACCGAGTGGGTGTTGCACCGTCTCTCCCGTGCTGTCGTGGAGTTCGCGGAACAGTTCTCGAACCCAGTTATCGTGTTCGAGGATATGAGCGGTATCCGTGAGGAAATGCAGTACGGGACGTATATGAACCGCCGGTTGCACAAACTGCCGTTCCACAAGTTCGAGACGTTTGTCTCGTACAAGACGACGTGGCGAGAGATTCCCACGGATACGGTGGACGCTTACTACAATTCACAGACGTGTTCGTGCTGTGGTGAGCGAGGGTATCGGCAGGGGCAGCGGTTCTGGTGTCCGAACGACGAGTGTGACGTGGTGCAAGACCACGCTGACCGGAATGCGTCAGTGAACATCGCGTGGCGCGAGACGGCGAAACTCGACGGTAACGAATCGAATTACCGGACTCACAAAACCCAGCCGCAGGTGCGGGTGATGCGTCTGTGCGGGTCGGGGCGCGTAAGCCGCCCAACCTCATCCCATTCCCTCGCGGAACAGGGAGTCCTAGCGCACAGCTGAGGGAATTACAAAAGCCTCGGGCCACCGCGCCCGAGGCTGTTTACTGACATCTACTGTTAACCCGCGGGTACTCTCCTCGATTCGTTATAAGACGGCGTGGATACCTTCGCATATCAGATTGCCTCGAGTAAGCCTATTCGGTCAGCACCTCAACATCGAACTTAGAGTGCCAGCGGTACCGTCGCCCTCCCCAGACAAACGTGTCTCGCGCGATAGCGTACAGTCCGAGCGGCAGGGCTATCGCAAGCACCGGGACCGTCAGGAGAAGCGAAAGCCGACGAACCCCGAACAGAGCACAGATACCGACTGTCAGTCCAGTCAGTGCCAGCGCGAGCGGTGGGAAGACGATACACCCGACGAGGGCAGCCACGAGCATCCCGAACGAGAGTTTCGCCACCGTAGGGTCGTGAGTTGTGAAGATCTGATTGAACCGGACGTGACGTTCAAGTGTCTGACGGAGACTGCCGCCGATCGGTACCGTCCTAACGCGTCGTACCGACGTAACATCGGTGTACTCCCCGAGGAGGCCGTCATCGCTGACGGTCTGGCGGAGCTCCGAGCGGAACCCGGCTTCGTCGATATCACTTCTGTCGAAGATAACGGCTCCACCCCAAGCGTGGTCACCCACGTACGTCCCGAGCGTGCCACCGAGCGCGTATATCGGCTCCAGTAGAACCGCAAGCGGATCCTGGCCGGCGAACTCCGGTAACTCCGTTGTTGGACCGTGTTCGGCGTAATCCTGCTGGAGGCGGTCGAGCCAGTCTGGCGGATGATGAAAGTCGTCGTCGGTCCAGACGATGCGGTCGTGTCTGGCCGCCTCCATCCCAGCATCGATGGCGTTTGCTTTCCCGGAGCAGCCAGTTGGGTCACCGGCAGTGACCAACCGGACGTTCTCGGGGAACTGTTCCCGGTCTGCGATTGGGTCGTCCTCGTCATCGTGGACGACGAGCAGTTCGTCGTCTGGACCCAGTTGTGCGGCGACTTCGTCGCACGCAGTGGTCCACGACACCGTCGGGAGGAGTACACTTGTTGGCATGCGTGTAATGGTCAGGAACTCACTGTGAGGGGATTCCGTACCGGGTCTGTGCACTTCGAACATAAATCGGCGATGGTGCCGGCAGCAACCTGACTCGTTCGGTCGGAACGGGCAGAAATGTGGCGAAGCCTCCGCGAAGCATCGTTGTAGCAGTTCGGAGTACTGTCTGTGTTTCTCTCCGACATCCGTACTAGATCGATGTGCGTGGATGTGAATGACAGTTTCTCGTGGTTTCACTGACTGAAGTCAGACAGAGCACAGTGTATGGCACAACACATATTGAGATGACAGGAGATGTATCAGATACCGTGTCCGACATGCGAGACCCCGAAGCGCTCGCGGACCTGCTCGGTGACGAGTGTGCGCGGACGATTCTCGTCGAAGCTAAAAAGGAGCCACGCTCGGCGGCCGAACTCAGCGACCGTACCGGTGTGTCGGAGCCGACGGTCTACCGGCGCCTCGAACGGCTCCGGGAGTACGATCTGGTCACCGAAGACATTCAGCCAGTCACCGGCGGAAAGAATTATCGGCTGTACCGGACGGAACTCGACGGCGTCGAACTCGATCTCAACGAGGACGGCTTCGAGATTACGATTTCACGTCGGGAACGGATGGCCGACCGGTTCACGCGGTTCGTAGAGGGTACCTGACATGCTTGATATACTACTCCAGATCGATCTCGAAACGCTACGAACGATTCGACAGGTGAGTGAGGTGGTCCCGATGATCCTCGGGCTGGCGATTAGTTACCTCGCTTACACTGCATACCGACAAAACCAGAGCCGTCCGATGTTATACATTGCGGCCGGTTTTATGCTCGTGTTGTTCGTTCAGGCTCCGCTAGCCCTGATACTGGTGTACCTCTTAGAGCTTCCAACTCCGGTTCTCAACAGTATTGTGCAGATTCCGGAGTTCATCGGTCTGGGACTGATTCTCTACGGGCTTTGGATGCCGCGTCGGGACTGACACCGGCGGCTCGTACCCGTGTCTGTGACAGCCATTTGAACGACAGTCTGTCACTCCAGACAACTCCTCGTGTGTCGCCTGTTTGGAGGGCGAGCAGACCATGTGGCTGTTACGATTCTGTCACTGGCGCCACGTTCGTACCGGCAGCATTGTATGAATATTCCACACCCCCCGGGTGCCGAAACTCTCGGGAGGAGTACCTCCAGTGGTATTACCTCCCAGTTAGCTTCAGCGAGTGAAGCCAGGAATACCGCCCTTTTGATATCCGTCCATACGTGTAGCTGTCGATGACCGAAACAGAGACCGACACCAACTTCGAACGAACCGAATCCCGGTCGCTCGATGACGACCGGCGAACTAATTACGGTGGAATCACCGGACGCGTCGTCTCCGTGCTGTGGAATCGAACCGAGAATCGCCCCCGTGCACTCTGGCGAATCCTCGGAGTGGAAGTCGCCGCGCTCGTGGGGATTTTCGTGCTCCCGGCGCTGGCGCTCGCGGGCACCGAACTCCCACCGTCTGTCAACGGAGCCGCGACCAACCTGATCAGTGCGCTCGTTGGACTCCTCCTCGCAGTTGTGTTCGCGAAGTACGTTGACCGGCGACCGCTGACCGACTACGGACTGGCGTTCGGCCCGTCATTCCTGAAGGACTTTGGCGCTGGCAGCTTCGTGGCTCTGGCGGGGATGGGTGTGGCACTCCCCGCGAGTCTGCTCGCCGGGTGGGCGACCGTCTCCGAGCTGTTTTCGGGTGGCGTTGGCGCGAACGTGTTGCCGTTCGTCGGCGCGTTCGGAGCGTATACCATCCAGTGGGCGTTTGTGGCCTTCTGGGAAGAGCTGGTCTACCGGGGCCTCATTCTGACGAGTGCCGTCGAGGGACTCCGGAGTCGATGGCTGTCCGACCGTGGTGCGGTCGTGGCAGGAGTGGTGGCGTCCTCGCTGATATTCAGTCTCGGGCACTTCCCGGGGACGCTGGAAAAGTTCGGCTTCCGGGTGATGTTGGGGCTCCTCCTCGGCGCCGCGTACGTGTGGACCGACTCGCTGGCGCTGCCAATCGGCATCCACTTCCTGATCAACTTTACGATAAACAACATCTACGGGCTGGCAAACTTCGGTGAGGCTGCGGAGGTTCTGCCGATGCTGATCCGGCCGACGTTCACCGGCCCGGCACAGTTCGTCGGGGTGTACGGGGCAGTCAACGGCGCAGCGGTGCTCTGTGTCGCTGCGCTCACTGTCGGATACGTTGCCCTCCGGAACGGCGATCTTAGGTCGCGGCTGTCGTCACCGTACACGCAGTGAGAGTGACCGAACCAACTCTCTTCGTTCGCTGCATTGAATCTCTGTATCTCATAAGTTATGTGTGCCTTTCAATGATGAGAAGATGGATGCGAAGTTGGAGCGAGGGGAAACCCATACTGGGATTGAAACAGCGCCACGTTGGATACATAGCGGTTGTGGCGAGATCAGACAAAGGAAGGCACTAACTAAAATTCTACTGTGACGTTCCTGAGGTGGTCGTGATTATCGCACCAATCACGAAGCCATCCGTCACCTGGATTATCTATCGGCGGTAGAAGAGAACGTACTCGCACTCAGCAGTTTTACCTATCTTAAGAGAGCTATACCCAGTTTCCGGGGACTGATTCGGTGATTTCAGATTGAGTGTGATACGCCTCTGAGATACGCTGGATGGCGGTGACAACATCGCCTGGTATCGGGTCATCCAGTTGGTCATACAGAAGCAAACCGTGGTCGCCACCGACTACGAAAAAATCGTCATCATTCGTAAATACGACCCAGTCGTGGCGTTCAGCGTGGGCGACGATGTCTTTATCCGCGGCATCATGCTGAAGAACACTATCGACTGTCGTGACAGTAATGTTGTCAGCGTTGTCGAACGCCTCAATATATTTCGTGGGTACGTTCTGATCGCAAAGAATCCGCATTTACTCGGCTCGGCTCTGCTGTGTGACTGAACGCTTCCGTGCTTCTTTCTGGGCACGAAGCGTATCCATCAACTCCGGATGCTCATCGTAGTACTCAGTCGCAGCACGGACTTGTGCATCATCGAGACCCAGCTGGTCGGCGACCTCAGAGATGCTCCACTGACGCTGTCGGACTAGTTCTCCAACTTGGAGGACGCCAACCCGTGTTCCCTCGAGACGGGGCTTTCCGTGGAGAATATCCGGCGTTTTCACAATCTGGACCGTTGAACTCATCTTAGTATCTTCTACCACCTGGGGCATCAAGAGTGTTCGGACCAGTGTATCTCCATCGAGGATCTCTGAAGAAGAACTGGTCGTGATTCTCTCGCTATTTTTGCCCTCTCTGGGAGGTGGAGAGGATCTTGACATGACCGAATCGCTCCAATCCTTCCGTAGTATCGACAGCGACGCAGACCTCAGTCCCGACCCAGAGAGCGTTGCCCGGTGTGCCACGACCGTCAGCGCTCCCGATCGAGACGGCATCGACTGGGCAACCCCCGATGAGGACTGGGGACTCACAACTCGACGACCACTGACCTCGATCAACACCTCGGCGGGCCGCGCTCGCCCCCAGCAGACCCGCTGGGTAATCGAGGGTGACGTCGGAGCCTACGTCGCCACGCATGGTGATGGTAGCCTGCTCGAAATCCCGGAAACGTACGGAGAGTTCAGCGAGATCGACACGCAGCTTGCCTTCGTCGACGGGCTGCTTGAGGACAGATACGGATACGGCATCGACGGCCAAGCGGTCGAGAAAGCGCTCCGCGTACTCACTGGTGGGGGCCGCTACAAAACAAGCCAGTACACGCTTATCCCCTGTGGTCGCCAGCCGTGGGTGCTGACCGGACCAGAAGGGACACTGCTGTGCAGTTGTATGCCAGTCGACCGCCCGGAGGATGGCGGGCCAACAATCCAAGTCGAGACGTCGGTGGGGACCATCGAGATCGAAGAAGACGACCCGAAAGTCCTCGCCGGCGCCGCACGCTTCGTCGAGTTGCTCGCAGACGTCGACGGCGTAGTGACCGACCACTGCACCTATGACTCGCTCCGTGGGCGGACTCGCCACACGTTCGTCGACGAGGACGGCGAGGAACGGACGATCGACGCTCCCGACCTGGCCCAGCTGGCCAATCTGGCAACCGACCCATCCGTGATCCAGGGCACCGTCGGGCGTGGCATCCAGCCACCGACCAGCCGAGAGCCGATCGTTGCCGAGTGGGACGGCCCCGACCACTCCGTCGGCGACCGCGTCGACGGCGAGATCATCGCTGGCTACGAGTTCGCCTGGGAGCAGTCCGACGACTGTCTCGAAACCGTCGCGACCGTCCGGGAGTACCGCATCAGATCGAGCTATTCGACGTGGACGGTTGACTACCGAACCGATCGGCTCGCTTCGGTCGTTCCCTAGACCGCCTCCCGTTTTGTGTTCCCCTCCGGGAAGTGGAGGGTATTCGAGATGTCACAGTCCTCAGCTCCGAGTAGTACCGACACGACGACCGACAGCCCAGACGTCAGCGGGTCCGAAGCGTCCTCGACGAGCGACGATCCAGACGGCCTCGATACCGAGGACCTGTTCGGGCTGGATGCGCCTCGCCACCTCCGGGTCAGCGGCGAGGTCCAGGTGTTCGACCAGATCTTCGCCGCAGCCGGAGCGGTTGCGGACGAGGTTCGAGTTGGTGTGTCGACGTCGACGCTGGTGATCAGAGCGGGCGATGTCATGAACCACCAGATGGTTGATCTGAGTGTCGACGAGGACTCTTTCGAGACGTTCACGGCGGGTCCAGGGACGCTGGGGGTGGCTGTCGGCCGGGTCCGGGAGGCACTCTCGATCGGGGAGCCAGAGGACCTCGCGCAGTTCTCACTCAAAAGGGGGGCGCTGGAGATCACGATCAACGGAATTTCCCGAACTGTGGACCTCGAACCAGTCGAGTTGCTCCGCAACCCACCGAATATTCCGCCCGTGGAGTTGCCAGCGACGGCCCACTTCGACCAGGGGGATTTCGAATTCGCACTCAGGGCGGCGAAGAAGGCCAACGATCGTTTCGATCTGATCATCGACCCCGACGCCGGCGAACTCCGGTTCGAGGCTGTCGGAGACACCGACAGCATGGTCTACCGGCGCGAGGCGACCGATCTGGTGGCATTCGATCCCGCTGACGTCCAGGCGGCGTTCGACGCCGACCTAGCTACATCGGTGAGCAAGGGGCTACCGAACGGGGCCAACCGTGTTCTGCACATCGGCGACGACGTTCCGCTGGTCGTCAAGTCGCAGTTCCCCGACGCGGACGGAGCCTGCCAGTTCATCATCGCGCCGAAAATGCCCGAAGAGTAGCTGAGTGGGTGTTTTTCTCCGGAAGCGGTGGTGTGTCTTAACCAACACTGGAATCTGTTTGTCGCGTCTGTTGGTTAAGCCAATTTTCTGCGCCCCTAGGGAGTGAGGGGCGACCCTCGTGAGCACAATGGACCCTGCAATGCCAGACTACGAACGCTTCGAGTGCCGACAAATCGCACAGGCCCGAGACCGACAGCGGCCAGATACCGTCGAGGTCGACGAGCAACGAGCCCGCGACATCGTCGAGCGGCTAGCCGACGAGGGGACGGTCTCGTTCATTCCAGAAGTCGGAGTGATCTGTCACGATCCGTCCGGCAAGCTGTTCGAGTCCAACACGGCGCTGGCGTACTTCCACAAGGGGTGGGAAGCAGCGGAAAACAAGTGAGAAAACTCTGGCTTTGCTGTTTTCTTCATCACTTCGTCGGTCAGTACAGGGCATGTATCGGTCACGAGCCAGTCGTCATATGGAGGGAAGTCAACGTGACGCGCCGACGGTACCTAACGGACCAGCGAGTCAGTAGACAACTCTTCATTGCGCATATCTCGATGTGCTTCAAACGCATCCGCGAACCACTGCGTCTGCTGTAATTTTTCTCGCTTCCGCGCAAGCCACTCGGTAGCATATATTCCGATTATCACTACAGGTATAATCCAAACAACCGCCATATCGGTTTGTGTCCAGATAAGCGGGAGTACCGCCACGAACAGCCTCAATAACATGATCATAGACCGGTCGTGCCGCTGGTACCACGCAGTAGCTCGCCGGACCTTTTTTGTTGGTCCGACCGATTGCCAGCGTAGTGCAAGTGAATCACGCCGTTCGTAGCTAAGGATTGGAAGTGACTTGATGGTCGCGTATACTGGGTCGCCGTAACTTTTCGGAAAACGCTGGGGAGCCCTCGGCATACCAATAATGATGTCCTATGTCATATAAGCGTCCGGTCAATGTTACTCCCATGTCTTGGGGTTCACTCGTACTCGATTCGCACATCTACTGATCGGCTGATTCCTCCCAGTAGCTCTGAAAACAGCACCGCTCTCTGACAGCCTGAACCAGCTCCCCCAAGCAGTACAGCAGCGGTATTTTCTGCCCCCCAGGGGAGGTGAGGGGTCGTGCCCGAGAGCGCGATCCGACACAGACCGATGTCGACGATACAGAGCAACCTCCCCGACCAGGAGCACAGCCAGCAGACCACTACCTTCGACGATTCGGACAGCCGTGCCGACGACATGCGTGATCGCCTCGATGCGTGGGTCGAAGACCTCGCTGACCTCACCGACCAGGCCCAGGCCAGCGAGCAGTTCCAGCGCTGGTTGGACGTCCAATCGAAGTTCCATGACTACTCGGCGCGGAACACGCTGCTGATCAAGATGCAGTGTCCTGAGGCAACGAAGGTCGCCGGCTACAACACCTGGAAAAACGACTTCGACCGCTACGTCCAGGAAGGGGAGTCGGCGATCTGGATCTGGGCACCGATCATCACCAACAAATGCCCCGAGTGCGGGAACTCGCCATCCTACCACGAGAACACCGATTGTGAGTACGACGAGACTGATCCCGACGAGTGGTCGCGGGGCCTCGTTGGGTTCCGACCAGCCAGCGTCTTCGACATCTCCCAGACCGAGGGCGAGCCACTGCCCGAACTGGAGACAGAGACCCACGGCGACCCGGCGGGACTCGTCGAGGACCTCCTGGCTGCGACCGACGAGATCGGCGTCGACGCCCGACTCGTCAAGGCCGACGAGTGGGACCACGGAGCAGCAAAGGGCGTCTGTTCGCGCCGGAGCGTGACGACGACCAATCCCGTGGTGGAGGTGGAGCAACAGGACAACAGGGCGGCAGTCGCGAGCGTGCTGATCCACGAGTTCGCCCACGCCAAGCTCCACTTCGATGTCGAGGACGACACGGAGCGAGACAAGCGTGAGGTCGAAGCCGAGGCCGTTGCCTACATCGTCAGTCGACACTTCGGACTGGACCCGGACAACTCGGCGTTTTATTTGGCGGCCTGGGATGGGGACGCAGCCGAGACGCTCCGGGACCGGCTGGACCGGATCTCCTCGACGGCAGCGGACCTCATCGACGCCGTCGAGGACGACCAGGACTGAACCGGTCCCTCTTTCGAGTCTGCTGGCCTGGATTTTTGCCTCCCTGGCGGGGTGAGGGAGTCGAAAATGCGTTCCACAGCGGCACCGGCGGGCGGCCCAGTCGAACAGCTGTCGAGTGTCTTAACAGACCTCCGCGACCAGATCCAGAGGTCGTACTACCTCGCCGACCTCGACGGCCGGTTGGACTGGCCTGATCGGGGGCTGTATTTCTTTTTCTCTCCAGCAAGCGACCTCCGAGTATCGACAGCGACGGATTGGTGTTTCCCCCGAATCTGGAGTGTCGCCGCCGAAGGGACGCTGTCGAGAGAGTTCGTGTTTCAGTCTGAGGCTCAGGCCCCCAAGTGTGTGTAGTGGATGTTGTAGGTGCTTTCCGGTCGTTCGTAACCAACGATCGCGCGATGTCCATCGTCAATCAGCGGGGTGGGTGTGTCGCCCCGCATCCATCAGGGCGAGAATAGTCACGATCTGCAAGAGGGAAATAAGGGCGCCAACAGTGATTTGGGGACTTCAGAACCCTTGTGGATCAATCTGGGAGGCTACATTGGAGCTATCGAAATCCGAGATATTAAGTAAGCCGTTGAGTTCACGGAGAATATCGTCGACAAGCGACTGAAGTGAGACATCAGGAGTCGCTATTTCGTAGGCATCAGAGACGAATGATTGGTAGTTCGAGAGTGCTGTTTCAATTCGGCTGGGAAGGCTCTCAAGTTGTTCGGTCGGGTTGGCTCTAAGAAATTCGATAGTCCGAACAGTAAGAGAGACCAAATACTTGGAGAAGTCCTCGACAGAACGGAGCGCACCGGCAACGATTTCACGAATCGCGAAGTGGACTTCGCTCATCACGTACTTGTGGAGCCGTGGTGTGACACTGCGGAGACGATAGAGCAGTCGATTGTTGATGTATCGAGTCCCCTTCCAAGCAATCTTGTAATTGAATGGGGTGGTGAAAAGGAAACATTCGATGGCGAAAATGCAGATAGCGAAGTAGAACTCCTCAAACTGTTTATCTTTGATCTCGGATAGCGAATCGGCCCTTGCGGCGGCAGCATCAAGCTGTTCCGCGGCCATTATGAGCATATATCCTGCAATAGCTACTCGCGTCATCGAATTCAGTTGCGCGGCCGTCGTCGCAATCTTCGTAAACTTGCTGTGTCCGATATCAACACCGAGGTCATCTTCGATTATCTCGGTGAATTTCCGTAACGCGTGGAGTGTATCGGTATCTATGTAGCCGACACTCTGGGTGAGTGGAGTATCCTCTACGAACGGAATCTGAACAGCCGGCTGGTCGTGTGACGCAACCAGTCGATCCGCAAGTTGTACGGAACGCCGTCGGGCGTCTGTGGTTGCGTGGCTCCCTAACCCACTCTGAATTCGATCCTGTATGCCTGTAACCCGTTGGGCAGTCGGCACGAATCAAAACCAGCCGACAACGAATTTAAATGTTTCTACGGGTAGACATATTCAATGGACTGGGTGGAAGAGCGTATAGAAGAGCGCGAGATATCTCGGCGCCAGCTACTGGGGCTTGCTGGCGGAACTCTTGGGCTTGGAGGAACTGGAGCATTACTGTCGCCGACAAAGGTTAACGATGAGCTCTCCGAGACAGAACGTAATCTGACCCAGCTCGCGAATCTGCTCACGAACCGTGACCTTGCTACACCGACACAGTCTGTCCCCTCGCTGCAAAAAATCAGGACCACACTTGATCCAGTGCGGTCATTCCTCAAGAGCGATAAGTTGGCAACAGCGCGGTCTGACGCTGCGACCTGGCATGGTCGGAATGAGCGACTAAGCAAACTGCCAGGAGTTTCAGAGCCAGGAGAACCGCCTATCGAACGTCGGACCTCGGCCATTGAGCAAGCCGTTGAAATATATAATGCGTTGTCTCGGGTACTCAGGAATGCTGAAACGAGACGAAAGCAGATTCATGACAGTGAGTCCGCTACACTACTGGAACAAACCTCGCCACCGTCACCCTCTGAAATCGGGTTCAATTCGATAGTATCGACAATTGAGGACAACATTCCTACCGGCCAGAGGGCGGTTGATCGCCGGACACGACCACTTGTACCGGACCTTCGCCGACTACGTAATGAACTGAGCACACTGATACAAGTATATCGGGTACACCTCTCGCTTCAGCAGCGCTACCTCGAAGCAGGCACTCAATTTGAGTCCGGCGCACAGTTATGGGAAACAGGTGCTACGGCAGAAGCACAGGCAGCCTTCACGGCTGCCAAAGAGCAATCCACAGTGAACCTTACAGGAGATATTGGAGGATACAGGTTAGCGGCAGATGCTATTCCGGTTGCGCAATACGAGCGTGTGTTCAAGAACTACCGCTCTGCTGCAACCAAGATGATCGCGGCCTGTACTCTTGACGACGACGCGGAAGCAAATCAACGGTTCAACGAGGGACTAGAGTCATTACTGAGCGGCCATAAAATCGTCTCAGAGTCAATTTGGGAATAGAATTATTCGGCTCTGGTGAAATCCTCAGCTACGGATAGTTTATCGGGGTTGTGCTGAATAGAGCACCCATAGTCAGGATGCTCCAGGGTCAGTCATCGAAGGGTAGTGAGCGGTCAGTATAGTTGCAGAGGTTATAAACTAGCAATCCGTTCCATTAATTAATGCAACCGGCTGAGATGCCGTACGAACCGGGTGAAGTAGTCCATGTTCAGTACCTCACAAAGCATCACCAGTTAGCCTGACCTAAGTCACCTGTTCTGTCGTGATGAGTCGTCGATAGCGGTTGAACAACACTAATCGGAGACGGAGCTGTCGCTGTCGGCGGCGGTCAGCCGCCGACGCGACAGCGTAGCCACTCACAAGGCGGCGATCCTGGTAAGTGACTACCGATGAAACCGGTCGTCAGGTGGCCGGTTTGCGGGGACGGCCCGACGCACCGCGAGGGCCGTCCACGCGGCCCGGCGAACCATATTCACGAACTCCTTGTACGGCCACCACCAGAGGCGACGCCCACCTCGGCGGGGCGTCGCCACGTATTCGTAGTGGAGATACCGCCAGACGTTCTGCAACAGCAGACTCACCACGACGTACATCAGTCTCACCGTTGCGTCTCGTGTCGTTGTCGTCGCTATCGCTTGCTCGGACAAGCGATAGCTCGACTCGATACCGAAGCGTTTCGAGTAGTGGTATCGAGCGTCGCGTGGAGTCTCGATGAACGGCGCGTCAGCGGCGTAGCCGTGACGCGCCACGCCGTTCTCGTCATACCGTCCATTCAGGTACGTACAGTCGATGTAGACGGGAAACTCGACGGTCCAGCTATGACCGTCGAGTTTCCCTGTCAGGTCGTGTTGAATGACGCGGCTCCAGCCTTCCGAGAGTTCCTGCTGAATCGCCTCACCCCACCGGATGATCGGGACCACGTAGGCGTAGTTATGCGCCTGAAGCAGCGTGAGACACTTGCTGTCGTAGAATCCGCGATCGAGGTAGACGGCCTTGACCTCGGTGTCAAGGCCGTCAAGCACACCGAGGAACTCAGCGAGGACGCTGCTGGCGGTGTCGCCGTCTTCGAGACGGCGCACCGCCAGCGTGTAGCGTTTGTTCTTCACACGCGCGTAGAGTGTCGCGTACGCGTGGAACGCGGTGGTTCCCCGCTTCGCTTCCGAGTGGTAGAGGCCGTCTGTGTCGGCTTCGTCACCGTAGTAGGGCCGCAGGTGGAGGTCTGCGCAGACCTCCACCTGCTCGGGGAGCAGTTCGACGACATCCTGCCGAAGGAGTGTGTTAGCGACTCGTTCGAGCCGTTCCGGCTCGAACTTCGTCCGCAGGTGGTAGAGGATCGTGTTCGCCGATGGCGAGTCTTCACTGGAGTTGCACAGCGTGGAGATCGAGGTCCCGTCGGCGGTCGCGCCGACGAGGACCTCGTAGATGTCCTCGGGATCGATTTCAGCGTTATTCGCCAGGGTGAGAGAAACTTCCTCGTCAAGCCGGTTGACGAGGAAGTTAAGAAGTTGGTCTTCGTGGATTTCACTGTCCGCTTGCTTTGCTTGCTTGGACACAACTCAGCAAGCGGACTCCTTCAACTTGCGAGCTTTGTGAGGTACTGAGCTTGTGCGGACCCGGATCGATGAACACGCGTGCATCTTGGACTGGATTACGCGAGTAGACTGCGACGGCTTCTTCCCCACCGTTTTCACTTGCTGGTGTCTGGATGTAAACTTCGATCATCTCTCCACGACTGAAGTACTCACGAAGATCTCGCTCTTGTGCCTCGCGATGAGCCCGTTCCTTGGATCCTCGGCTGGTATCTGTGGACATAGTTGTGCTATTGGGCGTTAAGGTGACTCTGATAAGCCTGTTCTATGGCCTCGAGATCCTCTTCGAATAGCTCTTGAGCTGACTTTCGGCCAGCCTTGGCCGAGTAGACATCCCGGACTTTACCCTGAACCGCCGAGAGCTTCTTAGCGCTCTGCTCAGCGACTTTTTTCTGCGCGAACTTCCGACGTCGTGATTCCCATCCATCGATTTCGAACGCTAAGTACCACCGGGTAGTTTGCCGGATGTCGGTGAACTCAACTGATGCCTCAACCGGACGAAGGCCGTCAACCTGACTCACAAGTAGTGTTGTCAAGAGGTTCTCGTCTACCGCACGATAGTCTTCTTCGTCCGGTTCGTCCCACGGGTCGAAGTCTACGAGGTCGCCAAGTCCCATATATACCCATTTGACGGGGTGTATAAACAACCCCCATGAGCGGCTTTACGCTTACTAGAGCCATTTCGAATGAAGCTGAGCGAAGAATTTTAATATTATTGCTCTTGCGCCCGACCCCTCCAGCCAAGGTGCCAAAATCTCAAAGTATGAGTCGTTTAGAGAGGAGTCCAACCCGTGATATATTTTTTCGATTATCTACTTCGAATTTGTGTTCGTGTAGGCCGTCAACTCCCGGACCCGCGTCTCCGTGAGTTCTCGACGGATCTCCGTCTGATCCCAGCCAAGCGGTGACAGCACACTCTCGACAGCTCTGACGAGTTGCGTCTCGTAGTACGACGCATCGTACGACTCTATCTCTTCGTGGGCTAACGCGACCCGCTCTCGCGAGCTCTTCTTGTCGTCGACGACTACGTACTCGATGTCTTGTCCCGGGTGGATGGCGAGGTCCTGATCCCGAGCCCGCTTCAGCGCCGCCACATTCTGCGTGTTCTGCGTGTAACCCTCCAGCGGCTTGGAGACACGATTCTGTTCGACGAGCTGCTCGACCGGCACCGTTCCAGCGTGGAGGCGCTTGATTGCGTCCTGGAGACAGTCGAGGACGGCGTCTGGTGATCGAGTCGCGTCGAGCCGGTCGAGACAGTCCCGCTGGACGTCCTCGATGAACGGCGGGGTCGAGCGCTGCCGGGCTTCGATGCCTCTGACCTTGAAGTCGTCGTCGCCGGCGACCTTTCCGAAGTACTTCGTCAGCGCGCCGGCGTCGCTCTCGCGCTGCGGCACGAACGCCACCCAGTCGTAGTGGGCTTCGTGTTCAAGCCGGATCTCTACGCGTTCCGTGATCTCCGTCGCGAGCGTCTCGAGGTTCTCGCGGTCCTCGTCGTCGACGTCGGGGTCCGGGGTCCGGGGTCACCCAGATGGAGTCAACGATGCCGTGGACGACCCGCCAGCCGCCGGCTTCCAGCCGCTGTTTCGCCGTCAGCAGAATCTCGCGCGCGAACGCGTTGATCGTTTCGTGGCACTCGATGCGTCCGAACTTTGCGTTGCTGAACCCCTGATAGCCGAAGCAGGCGACGAGAATCCACTTCAGCGCTCCCGACCGCCCCTCGAGTTCCGCCAGTCGGTCCTTGTCGGGGTCGTCCCGTTCCTTCTCGCGACGGATGGCCGCCTTGATCTCGTCGCGAGCGTCGATGATCGGCTGTAGCACGTCGACGAGGTAGCCCCGGTCGTCGCAGATCGAGTACCCGAGGCCGGGGACGTCGTCGCGGTCGCTGTGGCAGTCACTTCTGATGACGTCCAATGAGACGTTCCGGGTACAGGTAGGCTAACCCCGCTATAGTGGTGGGTCTTCACCATGGACTCCCGCTCTAACCGAATCCGGTACGGGTTTGATCCCGTTCGCGTTCAGCATCCCGGTGTTCAAGCGCACGCCTACGGGTGCGCCTCCCTCGCCCCCAGTTTGGTTGCGAAGGAGTCGATAGCCGATGTTCTTCGCTGCGTTGTAGTCCGCGTGGTTCTCGTATCCACAGGACTGACAGCAGAACGTGTCCTGCGACGGGCGGTTGTCCTCGTGGGTGAACCCGCACGATGAACACCGCCGACTCGTATTGTTCGGATTCACCTGCTCGACATGGATGCCACATTCCTCGGCTTTGTATGAGACGTACTCGTACAGTCGCCGGAATGCCCACTCGTGGAACTTTCGGGCGTTCGGCATCCGGTCGCGGATATCCGTCAGGTTCTCGAACGCGATCACCGTACAGCCGTTCTCTGTAGCCTCTTCAAGCAGTTCGTTTGCTACACTGTGCAGATACTGCTTGAAGCGCCCCTCTTCTTTACGTCCGACAGACTGAACGTTTTCGTGGGCATACCGTGTCCCACACTCTTGGAGGGACTTCCGGCGCTCAACGAACTCCTGTCTCCAGTGGTTCAACTCGTCGGCAGACCAGAACACGCCGGTCGAAGTGACGGCGATGTTCTCGACCCCGAGGTCCACACCGAGAACCGTTCCGTTCTCGGCCGGTTTGGGATCGTCCACGTCCGCCTTTGTTCGGACGTGGAGATAGAAATCGCCACGGCGATGGTGGAGCGTCGCGCCGGTTTGTTCCCAGTCGTCGCTACGCAGGTACTCCGAATGGGGCGTATCACGGGTCTCGTCGGGTAAGATGTACTCGACGGTCACGCGTCCATCGACAGTCGAGAGCGAGGCGTGGTCGTCGTGGAAAGTCGCGTTGCGCTGGTTGTAGTCACAGAACCTAGCGGTAAACGTCGGTAACGAGGCATGTTCGCCGTTCGACCACTTGGTGACAACACTCTTGAGTGCGTCAACGGCACGGTCACGAGCTGATTGAACGTGGTTGCTGTGGAGCTGCGTCTGTTCGCGGACTTCATCGTAGGTCTGCTCGTGTAGAACGGACGAGCGGGTTTCAGCCCACTCGCCGTCCCACGCAGCATCCACAACGTAGTTGGCGGCCCACAAGAACTCATCAATCGTCTCATGAAGCAGGTCCGTCTGTTCGTCGGTCACGTCGAGTTTGACCGGGACGGTGCGGCGGACCTTCACGTACCTCACAAATAGAGCTATCCTTAAAAGTATTAATATAGCCTTCATTTCAGTTGCGACCGCGCCGTTGGTGATGGTCCCCACTCATAGACGCGGCCGTCGTCCCGAGTAGGGTAGTCAATCCGAAATCATTACGAGTCTAATATATTTTGGCCAGAGAAAGAAATATATAGTCTTAGTCCGTTGGTCGAGGTATGTCAGACGACGCTCGTCGCGACGGTCCACCCCCATTCGACCGGCCATTCGACGGCGAAGACACGAAACAGCGCGTGTACGGCGCGGTCCTCCATGCGCGGGAGCCGATGACCGCCGCTGAGATTGCCGAGCGTGCAGACTGCTCCGAAGAGTCCGCACGAACGCATCTGTCCTTCTACGCTGACCTCGGCATCGTCATCCATCACGATGGTCGTCCAGCTCGATACGAGCGCAATGACGACTACTTCGAGTGGCGGCGAATGAACGAACTGGCGAACGGACACACCGTCGAAGAACTACAGGCCCGGGTCTCGGAGCTCACCGACCAAATTGAAGCCTACCGCGCGGAGTACGACGCTGACTCGCCCGGTGACGTCGATGTTCTCGAATACGATGCCGAGCGCGTTGACGACGTCTATGCGGACCTCGGGGACTGGGCGACCGCAATCGAGGAGCGCCGGCTCCACGAGCGCGCCCGGCAAAAGGCGACTAGCTCGACAGCTCCCTCCCACGGCTGACGATGGTGCCGGCAGACGACGGCGCGAGTCCTGCGCCACTAGACCGAGCGGTGTTAGAGCATATGCGGTCGCGGTTTACTGGCCGTCGAATGTTCGAATCAGTGGATCTCATCGAGGAGGGGAAACTGTATCTCGGTGTCGAACTCGCCGGTGATTACTACCCGGGCGATGCGTCTGCTCGATTTGAGATTCGATGGTATCGCAACGACGACTTCACCGTTCACTATCAAGAAGAGCGCCAAGAGAGCGTGTGGAAGTGTCGCTGGGACCGCCACCCCAGCAGTCACAACGAACGAGATCACTTCCATCCGCCACCGGACGCCAGTCGCACCAACGCAGACGACGCACAGTGGCCTCACGACCATCGTGACGTCTGTCAGCTCGTCCTCGAGTACGTCGAAGAGCGAATTGAAACGCTGTGGGAACGGCAGTAGGCAGCCAAGCGAACAAAATACTGTCCCACAGATTATTATACTCTCCTAGCGTTGTTTGGCATATCATGTCCGAGGAGATGTCCCCGGCCGGTCGAATGATCCCTGATGGAGGGACCGAACACCGCGACGTAAACGATGTCGTCGAAGAAGAATGGATTGAGGAGACGACGCCCTTTGAACGAGTGTACGAAATCATTCGCACTACCTACAACCCTGCGTCCGCCGGCGAGATCGCCGACCGCGCCCGCGTCTCGGCAACAACGGCACGAAAGCACCTGCGGACGCTCATGGATTCCGGTGAAGTGACGACAGCACAGGACGGCCAGACGACGCTGTATCGCCGGTCAGAAACGGGTATCGTCACCGAGCATGCACAGTCGCTACTTGCGGAACGAACACCCGAAGAGATCGCATCTGGCATCGCTGAACTGAAAGCACAGATTCAGGACTGGCGTACCGAATACGACGTTGATTCACCCGAGGAACTCGCTCGGGAACTGGACATCGAAGATACCGACAGCGACCAAGGTGCGCTGCTCAGAGAATGGCAAACCACTCGCCGCAACCTCGCCTTGGCACAAGCGACACTCGCGATTGCTGAGGCAACCCGCACCGGTCATCTCACTGGCACCAATACTGACGACGATGGTAACAGTGACTCATCGATCGTCGTATGACCAGCGACGAGGATGTGGACCCTTCTCACGATAGTCAGCCAGCCGAACAGGCAGAGGTGTTCGGACCGATCGATGCCGGAGCGTTACGAGAAATCCGAGATCTGGTCGTCAATCAAGAGCCGCTGGTTGAGGAGGCTTCACTGGATGATCCCCTGAACCCACAGACGCTTTCGGTTGACCTGTCTGACGGCGTTGGAGCGGCATCAACAGCGCGTATCGATATTCGGTGGAGCTTGGCTGGGAACTACGCTGCGCACTACACGGACACCCAGGGGCGGGATTTTCGATTCGACTGTCATCCGAAACCGGATGCACCGACACGACACTTTCATCCACCACCTGATGCTCCAAGTCGTCCTGTTGAGCCATCTTGTATCACTGTGCGTGAGGCCCCACTGGTCACGCGAGCGGTTCTCCAACGGTGGCGCTACGCCTACACGAACGGAACCTTCGAAGGGCTCAACGACGCAGAAAATCCGCCGTAGACGAGAATGCAGGGAAGACTCCTCCACTTCCAACCCGGCTACAACGCATTTCGCAACCTACAATGGTACGCTAAGGACCTACGATGGGTCCCACAGAACGGAACAGACCGA
Source organism: Haloarcula sp. MBLA0138 (assembly GCF_055632455.1). Taxonomy (NCBI): domain Archaea; kingdom Methanobacteriati; phylum Methanobacteriota; class Halobacteria; order Halobacteriales; family Haloarculaceae; genus Haloarcula; species Haloarcula sp. MBLA0138. The sequence goes on from NZ_JBVMVU010000002.1 coordinate 147,090, forward strand.
CACTCGAGTACGCTTTCTTCTCTTGGAGTAGGTTCAAACTACGTAGCGAGGGGGATTCCCCGCCCCACCGTAGGCGGGGAGGAAGCCGACACCCGCTGGCACCAACCACGAATTATTAAGTACCATATCCTTCTATTAAAAAACGTGACAGACGACTATCTGAGACGCACCGCAATCACCCGCCTATGTTGATTCAGCGAGAGAATTCCGGCCTTCAGGCCGGGCGTAAATCGCGTAAACTTGGTGGGACAGTCTAAGTGGGTCTGCCGAGCTGGATATTCCACTTTCGCTCTGGTTTGCACACCATAATGTAGCCATCCAGTCATAGGCTATGTATGGCGAGTCGGGTCACGCGCACCTACGTTGCATCCATTCGCAACCACCAGCAGGTGCGCGACGACCTCGATTCGCTCGGGTTCGCCGCCTCGAAACTCTGGAACGTCGCCCGGTGGACGTGTGACCGTATCTGGCACGAAACCGGGACAATTCCAGACGACAGCACACTCAAAGCGTACCTCAAGAGCCACGAACGCTACGCGGATTTGAACGCACAATCCAGTCAGGCAATTCTCGAAGAATTGGCTGAAGCGTTCGAGTCGTGGCACGCCCACCGCAAGAACGGGGACGAGAAAGCGAACCCACCCGGCTACCGCAAGCACGGCGATGACCACCCGCGCTCGACGGTGACATTCAAAGAAGATGGGTTCAAGCACGACCCCGACCACAACAGAATTCGACTCTCGAAGGGCGCGAATCTCAAAGCCTCGTGGTCGGACTTCGTTCTCTGTGAGTACGCCGCTGACCCGGACGTGGACGTACAGAACGTCCAGCAGGTCCGGGCGGTCTGGACCGGCGACGAATGGGAGTTACACATCGTCTGTCACATCGAAACTGGCGACCCGGACCCACCCGGCGACCGGGTAGCGGGCATCGACCTCGGCATCTGCAACTTCGCCGCCGTCGCAGTCGGTGACAAGAGCCTGCTGTACCCCGGTGGCGCACTCAAAGAGGACGACTACTACTTCCAGAAAGAGCGAGCAAAGTGTGACGATAGCGACTCCCACCAAGCACGACGCCTCGACAGCAAGCGCCGGCGCAGACGTGACCACTTCTTGCACGCTGTGTCAGCGGATATGGTGGCCGAGTGTGCTGCCCGCAATGTCGGGACGATTGCCGTAGGCGACCTGTCGGGCATTCGCGAGGGAACCGACTGGAGCGACCACGGTAATCTGGACCTCCACGGGTGGGCGTTCGACCGCTTCATTGAGATGCTGGAATACAAAGCCGTCGAGCGTGGCATCAGCGTTGAGCACGTGGACGAACGCGATACCTCGACGTCGTGTGCGTCTTGCGGAACCACCGACGACAGCCAGCGCGTCGAACGCGGACTGTACGTCTGCGAGGCGTGTGAGCTGGTCGCCAATGCCGACGTGAACGGGGCCGAGAACATCCGAAAGAAGGTACTCCCGAGTCTCACCTGTGACGGGGGGGATAGGGATAACGGCTGGATGGCACAGCCAGCGGTGCGCCTGTTCGACAAATCCACGGGGCGAGTAGCCCCACAAGGACAGGTGAACCGCGAACCATAATATCCCAACGCTCGGGAAACCGCGCCGTTTACGGCGCGGAGGATGTCATCCGTCTATCACTCACCAAGGGAGTAACCCATCGAATGGCTGGTCGAGAGGCATTCGGCGACGATGACTACGTCTACGGAATCCACGTCGGTGTCGCCGCAATAGCATATCTCCGCGAGCTCAACAGCGACCCACAGATTGACCCCTGACTAAGCAATCCCCCAGTATGTGGATGTAGATCGCAGCAATGGTGAGCGCATCCAGCTGGTGATACACGTCTGCAGCGCTACTCTACTAGTAGACTCATGATGTAGGCATTCACCAGCGTGGTCGTCCCTATTGCACTCCACTCCCTCACCGCAATCAGCGAGAAGAGTAGGGTCGTTCACTCGCGTTCTCAAACGATTGGCTCGAGTGACTTCATCGAGAAATCCGATTTCGAGCAATATCGTTCTGCGAGTTCCATCAGCGCTCTTGTTCGTCGGATATCGGCGACGTTGTGCGTGAGAAGGCGTTCATACGCGCCTTCTTCCCAGGCTGTGACTGCCGTTCCACTATCGTCGAATGGATCGAGGTTGTTCAACCGTGAACCAATCAGTTCGCCATAGACGCCATCCAAGGTATCCTCACTGGTATTGAAGCGTGTCTCGAAGACATCCATCACGTCGACGTATGGCAACGTGCCAAAGGGCCACTCGACCCCGTGCGTACAGAGCCGTGTGCGAAGGAACGGGAGGTCGAATCCTCCGTTCCACCGCTCCCCGTTGTACGCAACGAGCTTTGCATCACGTTGGGTGAGTGTCGATGTGACAAACGTCGCCAGTTCGTTCAGGAGTTCCTGTTCGCTGTCATGGAGTGAGAGCTGTACCGGTGTCTGGAGGGCGTCGTTGAGCCGATCTGCGAGGCCTGTTTGTGGTGTCGTCCCGGTATGGAGAAATACTCGCGACGAGACCGCGGAGTCGAACCCAACTACTGTGAGTTCATCATCGGCCTGAAATCCCGTCGTTTCGATATCGAATGCAATCGTCGTCAACTCCGTCATTCTACACCTCCAGTGGTACCTTCGGCGGGCGATTGCTGCTGTTCGCCCTCGGTTTCCGAAAGCCGTTGCTCAAGCTCTGATAGGCGTTCCTCGTGGTCGTCGAGGCGGGCCTCCTGTTCGAGATCGATGCTGAGCAGCGCCGGCAGCAGCGGATTCTGATGGTTCAACAGCCCGCTCGCGTCGGCGTGGTCGCGGGCGTACTCGAACAGCCGGTCGAAGCGCGGCTGGTCGCGACGCCGCAGTGCCCGGCGGAACTCCGCCCACCGCTCTTCGATGGCCCGGAGCGCATCCCGGTACGTCGGGTTCGTGCGTCCCATCGCTATCGCCCTCCGCCGGTTGCCGTCCACGCGTCGAGCAGGGGATCCGCGGTGGTCGCCACCGTCTCACCGTCAGCGATGACGCCCGTTCCGACGCCCTCCGGGGTCGGCGTCGACGGCGCCGGCGTCGTCGGTTCCACGCCGACCTGCGTGGCGCGTGCCGCGAGCAGCTGCCGCCAGTACCCGAACGTCGTCTGGTAGTACGCGCCGTCGTCGACGGGATAGACGAGCGTCTCGAAGTCCTGGCCGACGACCCGTGGCCCCATCCGGGTTTGCTCACACTCCAGGTGGTGGTCGGCGACCGTCGCGACCGACTCGGTGAATTCGTTTCGTTCGTTTCGCGTAACGAGCACCGGGATGTCGTACCCCTCGGCGTAGGTTGCCAACCGAGCGAGAGTCCGAGCCTGGAGGGTTTTCGCGTGAGTCTCGCCAAGGGTATCGTCGGCGCGGTACTGGGCGTCGACGGCCGGCGCGACGATGAGGGCGGGCGTGTGGGGCGACGTGTCCTCGTCACGACTTGGTTCCCCTCGACCGGCCGCCCCAGAACCGGCGGTGGACGACTGGATTACCTTATTCACCGCTGACGGGAGACTACAGACGGCGCCGTAGTGCTGGTAGGCGGTAAATCCGCGTGCCACGTGGATTCGGTTGAGCAACCGTTGACTAGGGGCGATTTGGGCGAGTGTCGTCGTGGTCGCGTGCCCGTTTGCGTCAACCCAGAAGGCGGGCCCGTCGTGCAGGAGGAGATGGTCGAGCACGAGTGACTGCAGGATCGGGACGCCGCGGCCTCCCTCGACGTCGAGCAGCGTGATGCCGTCCTAGAGTGACGGCAACAGCATCCCGTCCGTGGCCGGATCGGCCTGGTCAGCAAGGGACCGATTACGGTCAGCCCCCCGTGTTGGCTGGTCCACCGCCAATCGGTTCGACGTTGAGTGTTCTCCCATACTCGATTAGTTGTCCACATTCCCGATAAGCCGCGGCGTGGGGCTTCCGCGTTTCATGGAAGGAGCCAGACTGTTGGTTACGTGTACTCAGTCACCGAGATTTCTGTGTAGACCGGCGGTTTCAGGGAACACTTCCAGAATCAGTACCTCACAAAGCTCGCAAGTTGAAGGAGTCCGCTTGCTGAGTTGTGTCCAAGCAAGCAAAGCAAGCGGACAGTGAAATCCACGAAGACCAACTTCTTAACTTCCTCGTCAACCGGCTTGACGAGGAAGTTTCTCTCACCCTGGCGAATAACGCTGAAATCGATCCCGAGGACATCTACGAGGTCCTCGTCGGCGCGACCGCCGACGGGACCTCGATCTCCACGCTGTGCAACTCCAGTGAAGACTCGCCATCGGCGAACACGATCCTCTACCACCTGCGGACGAAGTTCGAGCCGGAACGGCTCGAACGAGTCGCTAACACACTCCTTCGGCAGGATGTCGTCGAACTGCTCCCCGAGCAGGTGGAGGTCTGCGCAGACCTCCACCTGCGGCCCTACTACGGTGACGAAGCCGACACAGACGGCCTCTACCACTCGGAAGCGAAGCGGGGAACCACCGCGTTCCACGCGTACGCGACACTCTACGCGCGTGTGAAGAACAAACGCTACACGCTGGCGGTGCGCCGTCTCGAAGACGGCGACACCGCCAGCAGCGTCCTCGCTGAGTTCCTCGGTGTGCTTGACGGCCTTGACACCGAGGTCAAGGCCGTCTACCTCGATCGCGGATTCTACGACAGCAAGTGTCTCACGCTGCTTCAGGCGCATAACTACGCCTACGTGGTCCCGATCATCCGGTGGGGTGAGGCGATTCAGCAGGAACTCTCGGAAGGCTGGAGCCGCGTCATTCAACACGACCTGACAGGGAAACTCGACGGTCATAGCTGGACCGTCGAGTTTCCCGTCTACATCGACTGTACGTACCTGAATGGACGGTATGACGAGAACGGCGTGGCGCGTCACGGCTACGCCGCTGACGCGCCGTTCATCGAGACTCCACGCGACGCTCGATACCACTACTCGAAACGCTTCGGTATCGAGTCGAGCTATCGCTTGTCCGAGCAAGCGATAGCGACGACAACGACACGAGACGCAACGGTGAGACTGATGTACGTCGTGGTGAGTCTGCTGTTGCAGAACGTCTGGCGGTATCTCCACTACGAATACGTGGCGACGCCCCGCCGAGGTGGGCGTCGCCTCTGGTGGTGGCCGTACAAGGAGTTCGTGAATATGGTTCGCCGGGCCGCGTGGACGGCCCTCGCGGTGCGTCGGACCGTCCCCGCAAACCGGCCACCTGACGACCGGTTTCATCGGTAGTCACTTACCAGGATCGCCGCCTTGTGAGTGGCTACGCTGTCGCGTCGGCGGCTGACCGCCGCCGACAGCGACAGCTCCGTCTCCGATTAGTGTTGTTCAACCGCTATCGACGACTCATCACGACAGAACAGGTGACTTAGGTCAGGCTAACTGGTGATGCTTTGTGAGGTACTGATTCTTCTTTCTCTGATTCGTCCCACTAGTAGTCGTAGAGCGTTGAGCACTCGTAGAGGTAGTTCCCCTCTCTTCGGAAGCGCTGGTAGAGGGTTCCGATGTGTTCTCGAGTGTATTTTTAGCCTCTTTGATTTTTAGAAATTTCTCTTGGGCGTCTGGGGCATCACTGTGATCGGGATGATATTGTTTGACCAGTTCCCGGTAGGCATGTTTGATATCAGAGTCAGACGCCCCCTGTGAGACACCGAGAACGGAACGAGCTTCCTGTTTATTCATTGTGAGCGGTTAATTCAGTAGCTTGGGGAGGCTATCTTGAATCTCTTGAACATCGTCGTCACTAAGCGCGTGTTTCGCGTTTACTTCAATATCGTCCCGGATATCGTGGTTCTCGTCAATCGCTTCAACGTGGATGATCCCGTCTACGTCGACGACGATTTTGATGAGATGGTCTTGTTCTAGCCGTTTTTTCGGCGGGTATGGGCCCAGTTCAAACGAGTCGAGTTGTTCGTTCTGTTCGAGGGTATCATACCCTCCCTGATAGATTTCAATGTTGGTGAATGTTTGGTAATCTTCGTGAGGGATCATCTTTGTCTGTGTCTTGGCTGGGATGGATTCCCCTTCTGGCAGAAGTGGTAGATAGAATTCTTCTCCGGTATCATGCTTCTTAGCCTTGACACCGATACCCATTGGCAGGACATCGAAGAGGACTGTTTGACTATCGTCTGAGATTAACTGCTGGTTTTCGTCATCAGCAACGGCGGGGACAGCGTTCGTAGTCGATGGGGAGGGAAACGGTTTATCGTGGATACTACAGGCGAGTGCTGTCGCACCAAGTGCAACGACGTGGTCGGGGTTGATACCAGTTGCCGGTTGCTGGTTGAAGTAGTCGGTTACAGCGTCTCGAACAGCTGGCATTCGGGTTGAACCGCCGACGAGGAGGACTTCATCGATTTCGGAAGGGATCACTCCTTGACGGGCCAAAAGCTTGTCACTGATTTCCAGCGTTTCTTCAACCGTCTCTTTGATGAGGGTGTTGAGTAAGTCTCTATCTATGGTCTGTTCAACATTGATAACTTCGCCATTCTCAAGCGGGAGGTGTGGAAGGGTAATATCTCCAGTTTTCCGGCTTGAGAGGGAGTGTTTCACCTTCTGGACTTCTTCTATTATCCGGGCTTCGATTTGTGGTTGGCCAACATCGGGGTAGGAACCGTGTTTTCCTTCGATTTGGTTGCCAAGCCAGCTGCTGATGATGCTATCAAAGTCGTCACCACCGATATCAGTTGACCCATCGACGCCGTTGACATCTATGATATCTTGGCTGATATCGACAAGAGAGCAATCGAAGGTTCCCCCACCGAGGTCATAGACGAAGACAGTTTTTTCCGACTCAGTCTGAAGCCCGTAGGCGAAACATGCTGCTGTTGGCTCTGTGATGATCCGGTCAACCTCAATGCCAGCGATTTCAGCGGCCTTTTTCGTCGCTTTTCGTTGGTTCTCTGTGAAGTATGCTGGAACGGTGATAACGGCACTTGAGATGCTGTCGTTGAGATAAGCCCCGCCGTCTTGGATGAGCTTCTTGAGGATGAGTGCACTGATTTCCTCGGGGCGGTGAATATCGCTCCTAAGGATGAATTCGTCGTCGCCCATGTGTCGTTTGATAGAACTGATTGTTTGCTTCGGATTGCTCACAGCTCGGTTTTTCGCCTCTCGTCCGACGTAGACTTCTTCAGATTCTTCATCGAAGCTGACGACAGAGGGCGTTTTCCGGTCTCCTCGAGCGTTCTTCAGGACCTGAAATTCGCCCCCATCGGCTGTGGCAATCACACTGTTCGTGGTGCCGAGATCGATACCGATTGGGTGAGTTATCGATTGCATGAGTAATAATAATTAATTTATAGCATGAATTGAGGGACGCACAGAGTTCGTCTCAATCCAACTCACAATGGTTCACTTTGGCAGATATACAGAATACTACCGCAATAAATCTTTCATCTGACTATCACAATGGTCATAATAGCTGCGTTACCAACTATGACTGATCCAGAAGTTGAAATGGGCTACATCCTGCTTTATGTTGCGGCGTCTGGTAACATGGAAGCACTACGTAATGGGAACGAATTTGAGACGTGTATAACTCGTGCGCGTGGGAAGTCAGAAGTCATTGAAACGTATGTTGAAGATGGTGAAACGGTCGAAGTGCTGGCTTCTGAGAGGGGATATGCCGTAACAAACTCGGGGTATTTCATGGAATTTATTAGGTCTGATCGAACTCATTTACCGATTATTGATATCGCAAAGATGGATACTGAAAGACGGTCGTACCGGGTATCGGAGGGGACTGCTGAGTCGCTCCCACGTATGGTTTTGCACAATTAGAGCGAAATGAATATGTCCGGATCCATGGTCGGTACGATACTGATCCTGGGAAGTTCGACGATGTCGGGCTAGGATGGGATATGAACGAGAAAACCATTGGTTGCTGCTGCTTGACGAGATTGAGCGCCGCAACGAAGTGAATCCGGTCATAGACTATTGGGCAGCAGAACACGGCCCAGATTACTTGACCCCTAAAGTTATTGCGGAGAAACGCGGTATCGAGACAGAAACGGTTCGGGAGAATATCCATTATATCAAGGCAGACCTAGGACAATCGGAGTGAGTCCGGTTACCGCTCACCGGTGAGAGTTCTGTTGGCTGGCGGGCCCTCGAGGGTGAACGGCGCGGAAATTGGAACTGCAATCTTGACACGACCAGGCCCCGTCGTGCCTGTCGTTCCGGTCATCATAGACGACATTAACACACTCAGCATTTCGCGGACCTTCACAGGTCGGACAATGGATCTCGTAGATGTTACCGATGTAGTCTTCGTTTTCTTCCCCAGCTCCTGTTGGTTTGAGCCCGATACTAACGATGAGCCAGCCACTGTCTCCGAGTTTTTCAAGGGCAGACTGGAGCTCGCTTTCGTTGGTTAGTTTATTGCCCCATTCGTCGAAGATGATTGATTCTCCGTTGTCGAAGTCGGAGTTCTCCCGCGCTTGCTTAAGTGAGGCTTCGGCTTCGCTGGTACCCAGCTGAGCGACCATATTCTGTTCCCCCCAAAGAGTGTTGCTGACGGCTAAAGAGAGTGATTCCAATTTGACTGCGAGGTCGAATGTGTCTGACTTTGCGTGACTAAAGAGCGGGTCTGGACGGCCGTCGCGATGAGCGAAGGCAGCAGCTGCTTTCGCGAGTGCTTCGTCTTCGTTCCCTGTATTGACCGAACCAATCCAGTACAGACCCTCTGCTGAGGGTAACAGAGCCCGGTCACCTTGAGGCGACATCGACACCGTACTTGTCCACGGCCTCGCCAAGCCGCCGGAGTTAACCAACACTGAACCTCGTGGACAGCCGCTGTTGGTTAACACAGACTCGGACGGTTTGCACCGACAATAGTTCACCGTATATGCTCACATTGTACACACGAAAACCGCTAAGTGTCGTGGCTCACAACATACACATAATGAGTTCCGACAAGAAGCGCGTCCAATTTCGTGCCCCACACCGGTTGATAGACCGGACAGACGCCCTTGCGGACGTTCTTGGGGAAGATAGAACGGATATCCTCGTGACAGCCCTCCGCGAGTATCTGCAGGAGGCAACCCACGACGATGCGCTCGTCCAAGAGATTGCAACTGCCTACTATGATGACGAGGTGACCTTTGAGCAGGTGAAATCTCTCGTCGGTGCGGAAGAAGCGGCCAACCTTCGCGTCCTCAAACAGCAACTGGATGAAGGACACATCGAGGACCTCGCTGAGCTATAGATGTCGGTTCTCGTTGCGGATACGTCGGCGCTGGTGAGTCTTGGAATCGTCGGGACGGCGGAGACTGACCCGCTGGCTTTGTGCCTAGACACCTACGAGGCACTGGTCCCGGAGATTGTCGTCGACGAACTCGAGGATGTCGCCTCGTATGCTGATGCACACGGCCGTGGTGCCCAAGCTGTACTCGACCACGCTGATGGGTTTTCCGTCCGGTCAGTTTCACTCGATGCGGCCTTCCCACTCGACGATGGAGAGAACGCTGCCGTCACGCTCTCGAACGGGACCGACGCCGCGATGTTGTTGTGCGATGAGTTCAACCAACTCGGCTTGATTCATGCCTCGCTGGCCGACACACGACTGGTCACGACACCGACGTTGTTCTCGGTGTTCGTTCGGAATGGGCAGATGGATGCTGGTGTTGCGAGTTCATCTCTCGATGCGATTGCCGAGGCTCGAAGTTGGGAGACAAACCAGTACGTCGACCGTGCTCGGTCGTTACTTGAGGGGTGATTTCGTCGTCCCGTCGACGAGACGGTCGGTGTCGAGACTACACCCGATGTTCTCGACGCCGGCGAAGAGTGTTCGCCTAGAGATGCCCCCGCTGATTCAGGCGTACTCCACGTCTTCGATGCTGAGACGGGAGAACGGTTGTGGTCACGGCAGCCGGGAGCGTCGTACGGTGGATATCCCATCGCTATCGCTGACGATCGGATCTACTACGGTGACGCCGAGGGGGTCCACGCACTCGAGTAAGCTCTCGAAGGTACAGAGAACGGTTCGTATGTGCGAAACGGCGCGAGAGGAGAAGCAGCTCGCCCAGTACGCCCTGACAATTATTACTGTCCTCCGATATGTCGTCCGTGGGTGTACCCAGTCGGATGTCCGATCCAACTCGTCACGGGAAGTATTCCGTCACAGTCGGCCTTGACCGGAACCTTGGAGCTGAACTCAAAGTCGCACCGGGAAACGGAGCCAACAACGTAGCTATCGTCGAACACACGTTGCCCCCAGAGAAACTCGCGGCGCCACTCCACCGACACAGCAACGAAGACGAAATCTCGTATATCCTTGAGGGGCAGATGGGTGTCCAAGAGGGAGACGACGTGTCGCTGGTCGAAACAGGTGAGATCGCTGTGAAAGAGCGCGGTGTGTGGCACACCTTCTGGAATCCGGGTCCAGATCCGCTTCGATTTCTGGAGGTCATAACACCAGGAGAGTTCGCCTGGTACTTCGCGGAAACCGACGCGATACTCCCCGAAACAGGCGAACCAGATGACGAAGCGGTCGAACAACTCGCTGAACTCCACGGTCGGTATGACTTCGAGTTAGATCCGGAAAGTGTTCCGCAACTTTTGGATCGGCACGGATTGGACACCGATTGAAGCGAGTAATCCTTGATGGGCCGGACTACCTGTTCCTACTCAGATCAACCAATAGGCACACTGATTCACCTGATGCGCTTGCGAGGGGCCTGTCTCTCGTCTGCGAAACCGACTATGACGAGATAGTCGAGAAACTCGTCGAACTCTTGACGTCGACATCCCAGGCGTCGTGATCGCTCGTGACATCGGCCGACTCCTCACCAGCGTAGCCGTCGAAATCGGCGAACGTCCCCGTTTGCTGTTGGATCACTTGGACCCGAATGCCCCCGTCGTCTTTGCGATGCCAACGGAGTCGATCACCATCGTCGATATCGAGTTCCCGACGAATCCGGGCAGGGATATTCGCTTGGTTTCCAGACACCTTGCTCTCAGCGTCAATTCTGTCCTTGCTCATACCTCCCGGTATGTGGCCGATGGTGAAAGCCTAGTGTGCCGCCACACTATTCAGTAACAGAAGAGCGGTTCCGACGAAGAGGATGGTTATCTACCCTGGGGTTGTTGGATGCCGGCCGTCTGGTCGGGGCACGCGGCCCCGTTTGATCTCGTGTTCGACAGCAAGCAGCCGGCGTCCTCCGTACCACGGCGATTCTCCTCTTGCTCACGATCCTCGTACCTGGGTTCATCTTCGGAGAGCGTAGATAGTGCAACACGACGTGCTTCTAGCGGGCGAGCCAGCGTGCTTTCCCAAAGCTTGTTTGACTAGCTTCCGACACCGCTCAACGAAGTCGATTTCCTCGACTTCGTCCTTCTACTCCGTGATATAAGCCGGTTCGATCGCTATTCAACACGGCAGTTGATTGCTATTCAGAATATCAGTATCTGTACGAGTGCACCGAGGAAAAAGAGTATTAGCAAGAACGCGACTCCGGTCTTTTGTATTCGCTTTCCATAGGCATCGAGTTCGTAGTTGCCGAGACAGATAGTGACGAGCCGCGTGAGATGTGTAAACGGGCTTGGCGGTCGCGGTTCCGGAATACGCTCGCGGAGTCGCCTGTATTCGGTGAACGACCAGACGGAGTAGAGCAATACTGAGATGAACAGCGTGATTGCCGCCAGAAATACGATCCCGAGTAGCACACCGATTGGGTCCGTCAGTGTAACTTGTAGGTGGACTGGATCGCCACTTCCGGATCCAGCGAAGAGAAGAACTGCCGCAACACTCACTACTGAGACCGGTAGAACGAATAGTGCTATCTTGAGTAGCCGTATACTGAGTCTGTGGACTGTTTCTCGGTCGGCACCGAACAGCGTTTGATACCGTGTCGAGGTGTATTCGTGTTCGGAGCGGAGCGCTGTCTCAGCCCCTGGTTTTCGCGCACCGATCGCGTTGAGTGCGATAAGGAGCAAACCGAGCCCACCGATAGCCATGAATTCGAATGGACTTGTTATCGTCTGCCGCTCGAGGAACCCATCACTCGGGTCGGCAGGGTCGACGTATGCCGTCACCGTCTCACCTGCTTCATACGGCTCAATCGCTGACTGGGCGTCTGCTCGCGTATCATACGATGGGCTAATACTACCGGGGAACAGTTGGTCACCGGTATATTGGGTTCCCTGGAACTGATAGGTAAACTCGATTTGAACGTAGTACTCCGAGCTCCCGCGGCTCTCCGACTGATAGACGGATGCCTCCTCGATCGCCGCTTCGACTGTCACGGCATCGTCGACCGCTTCGGACTGTTGAACATAGTCGTACCCGCCGATGGTGATCCCCGCCAGACAGACGAGCACGATGATAATCGTACCCTTTGTGACTCGAACCGGTGTGCCTCGAACGGTGAAATCCATTTATCTGAACACCGTAACACGTTGTGGATGCAGTTTGGTCGGTTGTCTCGAAGCTGATACCGAGGATGCTACGCCGCGCGTTTCAGTATTTGCGGGGTGACGACCACCTCAAGGGCAGCGATTCCGAGTGCGACCCAACGGATTGAGCCTTCAAGGATGGCGAATGCAATGAGGGCGATGACCGTGGCATTAACGAGGCTTATACCATAGCGGATGGCTGGACTGGCAAAGATGGAGGGCATCTGTATGATTCGAGTCGGTGTACAATCTTATTTTTTGTTGAAATCCTCTTGTCTCTTATCCGGTTGGGAGCGCGAGGATAAACGCGAAAAACGCTAGTGGGATGACGAAGACTGCAGCGTACCAGAGTGCCGCGATGACGAGTAACAGCCACGTGCCGAGTCCGTAGTTGGTTGGATCCCAATCAATGCCAATCCGCGGTAAGCCGACGACTGAGGTCAGTGGCAGCACACCCACGTATGCAATCGTGAGTGCGAACGCCATATCCAGCAGTGCGTTCGAGAGAGTGGCACCCTCTGGACCCGTTGTCGTAAAAATAATTCCAGTCCCAATTCCGAATGGGATCGACAGTGCGACAGCGACTAGAAGATAGCTTGCGATCGTGGACCGTGCTGGTGGTAATCCGTCGAATAACGAACGGATTCGGCTGCTGAGTAGAATCGGACTCCACAGTATCGCAGCGACGAATCCAGGCCCGAACACGAGAGCGAGCGTGTCGAACATCGATACCGATTGGATTAACACACGTGCCTCAAAACCATACAGGAGACTCAAAACGGATTTTGAACAGCTGTTCTGCGTAGCTAGCGCTTGTTCTTGGGTCTAGTCGTTCTCTCCGGGTTCGAAGATGTCCTCGATGTGGCACTCGAAATGCGCTGCGAGCTTGAAGGCGAGGTCGAGCGATGGGTCGTATCGGTCGCGCTCGATAGCGTTGATGGTCTGTCGGGTGACGCCGACTGCCTCGGCCAATTCACCTTGGCTGAGCCCTGCCGCCTCGCGCCGCCGTGGGAGGTCGTTCTCCATGATGGTTACCGTCGTTTGACGATTCCGTAGGCGACACCCCACAGTAGAAAGAGTCCCGAAGCAAGCAGTATCGCACCGGTCACTTCCGGTGGCGGCTCGATACGTCCCGCGGCTTCGAGCACGTAGATGGCAGGGATGACAGAGAGTCCGAGCACGAACAAGACGCCGAGGGTCAAGCCGCTTGCACGGTTGTACAGTTCGGTATCGCGCTCGTCCTGGAGCGGCACGTCGGTCAGTTTCGGCGCGAGGAACGTGATTCCACTACCGATCCATGCACCCCCACAGTAGATGATCGTTCCGAGGAGTTCACGTCCGGTAGCCAGTCCGGCGAATAAGCCGATTATCGCTATAGCGAGGATGGCGTACACGACGCGGTAGTAGGTGCGGCGCGCTTGCCTCGGTTCATCCGTTTCGGGAGTTATTGTGTCAAGCATCCTTTACAGTAAAGGAAGCTTTACAACCTAATGAATGTTATCCCACTGAATCGTCCGCAACCCGACCCGGTGAGGACGAGAAGCCCGAGCGCAATCGCTACTCCCAGCGCCACAACGGCGCAGTCGATTCCCCACCGAAGTGTGCTTTGCGTCATGTCCACGAAACAGGCGGTACAAGGGCTCAAATGATTAAATATGATTTTGATACTACGTTCGAGCTAATATATGACAGCGGTAACTCGTAGATACGATGGTCACCGTCTCCGCATTCAAAGATGGATTAAACGCCCTCCGCGCGAATCCGATCCTGCTCGTCGCTGGCCTGTTCGTCGGGGCAGGCAGCCAGCTGCAGTACGTCGATCACTTCATCGAGTCGCCATATCTCTCGGCAGGCCTGTCGCTTGCCTGGCTGATCGTCTTCCCGTTCGTTATCGGCGGGTTCATCGGCACTGCCCGAACTGCGATCAACGGCACAGACGCATCCCTCACTCACTTTTTCACTGTGGCCCGGACTCATTACCTTCGGCTTCTCCTTGCAACGGTGGTGTTCGTGCTACTCGTGTTTGGAACCGCGATCGGATTCGGGCTCCTCGGGTTCATCCTCGGTATCGGATCGATGGCGCTCACCGCGATTCACGAGATGGCTGCGTTCGCAGCAGGCGTCATCTCTCTGCTTATTTGGCTCGTGTCGATCCTTGTTGTCATTATGTTCGTGCAGTTTTATGACACGGCTATCGTCATCGAAAACGCGAGTGTCACTGATGCGTTCCGGAGAAGTGTTGGGCTCGTTCGCTCGAACCTCAAAAGCGTCACTGGATTCTCCGTGGCGTGGCTCGTCCTGCTGAACGTCTTCTTCATTCCTGAATACTTGGTCCAGTTGACGATGACAAATGCTGGCCCAGCTGACGTATTACCGTTCGATCTCGGGATTCCGATCGCTGTCCTGCTCCCGGTCGGGATCGCTCTTTCCGCTGTCGGCTTCGCGTACTTCTACACGGTGTACACGGCCTACTATATGCGATTAATCGCTGCCTCAACTGATACGCTGGACTCAGTATGACCATCCACCAACAATTACGTGCGCTAGCTTCGAACAGCCACCGAACAGATCAGATCCCCACGACCGCCGCACACAGAAACTAGCCAAACCCTATGTCACGGATCCTCCCGACACAAACTGACGCAACCGTCGAACGAAGCGATACTCCGGCCGTCTTGAGTCTCGACGACGACGGGACGCGAGACGTGATCGAAGCATTGTCTTCCGAGACCGCCTACGAGATTTTTCGACTGCTCAACGAAACGCCGGCGACGCCGGCACGGATCGCCGAGCAACTCGATCAGAGCGTGCAGAACGTCCATTACCACTTGGAGAATCTCGAATCGGCCGGCGTAATCGAAGTTACGGACACCTGCTATTCGGAGAAAGGCCGGGAGATGAGCGTCTACGTCGTTGCTGAAGATCCGACACTGCTCTTTCTCGGCACCGAGGACGATCGGCCGAGCCTCAAACGCGCGTTCAAATCCTTCGCCTCACTGCTTGGTCCACCGTCGATCCTGCTTGCCGCCGGTGAATCTATCTCCCGATTCGTTACTGCCGAATGAGCGAACATACCGACACACCGGTCGAAAGAACTTCTACTGCCGGCGACCCAACCACGGGTGACGTGGCACCGACCATCAAGGCCCGAGACGATGTCGATGGCTGTGGCTGTCTCGAATGCCGCAACATCGAGATACCCGCAACTCGCCGAAGCGTTCTCGATACGTTAGTCTGGTCCGTTCGCCTGTTTCGGTCCTATCCGTCAATTGTCGTTTTCGCGGGTATAATCATTTTGGCAAGACGCCTTCTCGAAACGGACAGTATCAACGTGCTCCCGATGCCCACAATTACCGTGGTTGAGACTCTGACGGCGTTTGCGTCCATCATCTTGATCCGTGCCTACGTAGGAACTATCGTCGCCGGTGAACTGACCGGCGAGCCCGTCACGAGACGTGAGGGGTTACGTCGAAGCCTGGCTCGGACGCCATCACTAGTCGGAGTCGTCATTCTCACCGTGTTTTTGGTGATGACGGTTCCGTTCCTCTTAGCACTACCACTCTTCCTTATCGTCGGTGTGCTCCCGGTCATACCGGTAGATATGATCAGTTTCCCCGTCACTGTAGCGATCGGTGGAATCACCTTTGCCGTGCCGTTTCTGTTTCTCCTGTACAAGTTCTGGTTCGCACTTGAGGCGTGTGTCATCGGCCAGTACGGCCCGCTCAAATCATTCCGCGTGAGTTGGCGTATCACGACGAACTACCGAAGAAAATTCGTGCTTATCGGGGTGATCGCTATTGGAAGTGCAGCTAGCCTCTTTCTCCCAACATATCTCCCCGAGACGGGGATGAGTCTGGCCTCGTTGAACCCCGTTTTGAGCGTCATCTCGTCGAGTGTCAGTGACCTACTCTCAATCGTGTGGGCAAGCGCCTACGCGCATATCTACGTCCAAGGTATCGTGTCGTGAACTGGGACTTATGCTGGTGATGCAATTCAGGAGCCAACTACACCCAGTGACACCACTCGCCGCCGTGTGAGCAGATTTATCACAGTGACGGAGTATAGCTTGGCACGTAATGTCACCTGCACAAGTAGTGTGTGACTGCGGGCACGTCTTCGTCGCCGCCGGCGTCGACGAACGAGCCGTGGTTCGCTGTCCGGACTGCGGAACCGTCGCGCCTGTGTAGAGTGGTTGCGCGCACGAAAGCGCCGCTTGGGCCTCACGCGCTCGCGTTTGCGAGACGCCGCTGGGTGCGTCGCTACCCCGCGCAGTACCTGACTCAGCGTCAGCCTCGTCTACCAAGGTATCTGTGCCGCCTCCCGCGCTCGCCGCGTGCGGGTCAGCGACCGTCGCGGCCGGTCATCGCGTCGAGAAGCGTGTTCGTGACGAGCGTCTCGATGCCGCGGCGCAACCGCTCCGTGACGGCTTGGTCGGAGATGTCGAACCGGTCGGCCAGTTCCTGCGTCGAGATGCCGCGGGGCAGCGAGTAGTAGCCCTCGCGGACGGCGTGGGCCAGCGCCTCGCGCTGGGGAGCGGTGACGCCGAACCACGGGCCGGCTCCCGGGCCCGTCGGGGCGTAGACGCGCTCGACGGTCAGGTCAATGCGGGCGTTCTCGCAGTACCGCTCGAACCCGTCGAGCCCGTCGTGTGAGGGGAGTTCGAACTCGAAGGTCCACGTGTCGCCGGCCGCGCTGGCCCGGTACAGCTCCCCGCCGTGGTCGGCGAGCCCCTGCAACAGGAGGTCCCGGCCGGCGTCCCAGTCGAGGGCGTACAGCGTCCGGTCCGACAGCTCCTCGACGGCGCGGAGGTCGTCGACTGCGGGGTGGTTCTCGACGCCGTCGAGAAAGGAGGCGTCCGGATTGTCGGCCCAGAACAGCGGGATGCCGGCCGCGCCGCCCGGCGCTATCGATTCGAGTACGACCCGCCGGCCATCTCCCACAGACAGTATCCGACCTAGTTCGAAGTCCCGTGCCGGTATCTGTCCCTCGACGATGACGCTCACAGTCGACCGTCGAGCACCGCACGGATAGAGTGTCTGCTTGGTCGACCATGTCGCCGTTTTGCTTGGTGAGCCATGCTAGCCACCAGCGATAAGTATCAGGCCCTCGAAACTCGCACGAGGAGACGCCTACCGCGCCGGTGGTCCGCCGTGTGACTTTGTCACACTCCACACCCAGACGACGCGTCGTGGTGGTTCCGTTCAGTACCATGCCCACAGATTCACCGTCCGACGAGGTCACGACCGCTGCGAAGTTCGAGTCTGCGCTGGCGGAGTTAATCGAAAGCGCCGTCGAGAACGGGGTCGGCGTCGCCGGCGCGTGGGAGTGTCGGCGCGACGACGGCCTGCCCGACTACGAGGCTGTCGTCACGCCGCTCGACTCGCCTCGACCGACCGGCGGCGCGGTCGACGAGTCGGGCCCCGCCGCGGACCACGCAGTCGTCGAGCGGGTACTCGAAGGCGTCGCCGCCGCGGAGGGCGTCGAGCCGGCGATGCTCGAAACACAACTGTACCACGCCGTCGAACCCGACGCCGTCGAGACGCTGCTGGCACACGACGGCGAGCCGTGGGAGCTTCGCTTCGACTTTGCTGCCCACAGCGTCCGGATAACGAGCGACCGCCACGTCACGGTCGACGGGACCGAGGTGTAGCCGGCCACCGGAGGGCGACGCCGTCCGACTGCGCTACGCCGTCCGACTGCTGTCGTAGGCCTCCGCCATCTCCCACTCGCGGGAGAGGAGTTCCCGGATGCCGTGGTCCAGGAGGACCTCGCCGAAGACGCTGGCGCGGTAGTACCGGTGCACGCCGCTGTCGGGGTCACTCGCCGCCCGCTTGTTGACCAACCCAACGTCGACCAGTTTCGCGAGGTGGTAGTGGAACGTGCTGTCGTCTATCTCCGCGGCGACTGCCTCGCGCAGGGCCGTCGGCGTGACCGAGTCGTGGTCGGCGAGGTAGGCCAGTATCCGGAAGCGAGTCCGGTCGGCGACGGCCTTCTGCATCTCGAGGTAGTCGTCCAGTTCCAGCACGCTGTTTGTGGGTAGCTCCCACTCGTCGTCGTTCGGGTCGGTCGGTCCCCCGGCCCCGGTCGTCTCCATACGCGGACGCTCGTTCCGCTCGGACTTAGTCGTTGTCGAGTTGATGGTCGTCAAAAGAGCCGTCTTTTATTATATATCGGGGTGAACGCGGGGTATGGCGACCGACATCTCTCGGGCGCGCCTCGTCGCAGAACTGGGCGACGTTCCCCGCGACGAGTTCCTGCTGTACCTGATGGGGCCGTACAAGTCGTTCAACCTCGAGTACGTCCTGAGCGAGGAGGAGCGGGCGGGTATCGACGTGGCGGACCTGCCCGGACCGCTCCGGAAGCTGTTCCGGAACCGCGAGGCGATAGACGAGGCGCAAGCGTTCCTGCGCCGGGTGCAGGGGTCGCTCCGGGTGTCGCCGGGCGTCAACGCCTTCCTCGCGCTGGACGCGGGTATCGACACCGACGAGGTCGACGCCGCGACACAGAGCATCGAGTACGCGAAGTGCGCGAACCTGACCGCGTTCGTCCTCCCGTATCTCGGCCACAACTTCGGCGTCGGGGAGGAGGCCGGGAGCATCCTCGAAGCCCTGAGCGGGCCGGAGGGCGAACTCCGCGGGGAGTACCGCGACCGGCTCGTCTTCGCCAAGGAGTCCGCGGTCACGTCCGCGATGGTCCGGTCGGCCCGGTCCCGGTGGGACGGCCGCGTCCTGACGTACGACACCGAGGCGGAACTGGTGGCGAAGCTCAGGACGGCCGTGGGCAAGACGATGCTCCGGGAGCAGTTCGGCGAGTTAGAACAGCGCGGCCGATAACGGGACCGCCCGGCCGCCGGTGTTTGTCAGAGGCACAACCGGGTAGGGAAGCGGCCGGGCTACGCGCACCTACGGCGGGTGAGGTGTTGAGTATACGCTGCCTACGCCGCCGCTCGCCGCGGCGAGCGCGCCGACCGTCTCGTGGTATTAAGTCACACGCCGTCGACGATTCGGACGATGGGGACCGCGCTCCGTCGGCTCGTCCTCGACGTGTTGAAACCTCACGAGCCGTCGCTGCTGGCGTTCAGCGAGGCCGTCGGGGCCGTCGACAGCGTCGACGGGGTCACCGTCTCGCTCGTCGAGCACGACCGTACGGTCCAGACCGTCGAACTGACGGTAGAGGGGGACGCGCTCGACTATCCGGCCGTCGAGGACGCGGTCGAGGACCTCGGTGGGAACGTCCACTCGGTCGACCAAGTGGCGCGCGGGACACACGTCGTCCGGGAGCGCTGGGACAGCTAGCCCGTGTCGCCCGAGCGAGAGCGGCTGTGGCGGCTGTGGCGGCGCGCGGACGTGCGGGCTATCGCGCGGCGCTACTTCGTCTCGAACGGGTTCGACGGGGCGCTGACCAGCATCGGCGTCGTCGTCGGCGCGGTGCTGTCGGGGGTGCCCGACGGGGCGGCGGTGGTGAAAATCGGGCTGGGGGCGGCCGTCGGACTCGGGACCTCCGCCGTCTGGAGCGTCTGGGAGATCGAGCGCGCCGAGACGCGGGCCGAGGTCAGGCGCATCGAGCGGGCGATGCTGACCGACCTCGGCGACACGCAGGTCGGGCGCGACCGGCGCGGCGCGCGCGTCGTCCACGCCGCCGCCAGCGGGCTCGGACCGCTCGTCGGCGTCGTCGTCCCGCTCACACCCTTTCTGGTGGAGGGACGACTCCTCTCGATGGCGTCGGCGGCGCTGGCCGGTGTCGCGCTGGGCGTCGGCGTCCTCGCAGCTTTCGGGGCGTACATGGGGTCTATCTCCGGCCAGCGGTGGTACGTCGCGGCGGCGCGGATGGGGCTGGCCGGGCTCGTCGTCGCGCTGGTCAACTACCTCCTGCCCGCGTAGCGGACGGCGTCACGCCGCCCGGTCGTCGACGCGGCGTCTGACGAGCCAGCCGACGCCGGCGAGGGGCGGCGCGGCGAGCGCGAGTACCGCACCGACGAGGGCCCAGTCGGCGACATCCAGCGGGACGGTTCCGAAGTACGCCCGCAGCGGCGTGTACAGCACCGTCAACTGGAGCGCAACCGAGGCACACACCGCGCCGCCGAGCCAGCGGTTCGACAGCGCCGGCGTCTCGCGGGCCCACCGGATGACGTACAGCTTCAACAGCTCCAGCGCGACCAGCGTCGTGAACACCATCGTCATCGCGTAGGGGGTGACCGCGGGCGCGCCGTCGAGCGTGTAGACGGTCAGCCCGAGCAACAGCACCGTCGCCGTCACCCCCGACCCGGCGACGAGCGTCAGCATCTCGCGGTCGACGATGCCGTCGGCGCGGTCCCGGGGCCGACGGTCCATCACGTCGCCGGCCGGGTCCGTCCCGAGCGCCAGCGCCGGGAGGCCGTCGGTGAGCAGGTTCACCCAGAGCAACTGGACCGCCGGGAGGAGGAGGTAGCCAAAGAGCGAGGCGACGAAGACGACGGCCACCTCGGCGACGTTGGCGCTGAGCAGGTAGGCGACGAACTTCCAGACGTTGTCGAAGACGGCCCGACCCCGCTCGATAGCGGTGCGGATGGAGGCGTAGTTATCGTCGAGCAGGACGATGTCGCTGGCCTGCTTCGCCACGTCGGTCCCGCGGACGCCCATGGCGATGCCCACGTCGGCGTTTTTCAGCGCCGGCGCGTCGTTGACGCCGTCGCCGGTCATCGCCACGGCGTGGCCGTTGTCCTGTAGGGCGTCGAGGATGCGGACCTTGTGGCTCGGCTCGGCGCGGGCGAACACGTCGACGGACTCGACCCGGTCGCGCAGGTCGGCGTCGGAGAGCGCGGCGACCTCTTGCCCGGTGAGGACCGACGACTCGATGCCGACCTGCGCGGCGACGGCCCGGGCGGTCGTCGGGTTGTCACCGGTTATCAGCTTCACGTCGATGCCGGCCCGCTTCGTGTCGGCGACGGCCGCCGGCACCTCCGCGCGGGGCGGGTCCAACAGCCCGAGCAGCCCGACGAACACCAACTCGGACTCCACGTCGTCGGTCGCCGCGTCGGCCGGCCGGTCCCGGTAGGCGAACCCGAGGACGCGGAGCGCGTCGGCCGCGAGGTCGTCGATGCGGGACTCGACTCGGGACCGGGCCTCGGCGTCTAACTCGACGGGGCCGTCGGGACCGAGGAGCCGTGTCGACCGCTCCAAGACGACGGCGGGCGCGCCCTTGACGAAGACCGCGTCGTCGTGAACCGTCGCCATCCGCTTTCGCTCGGCCGAGAACGGGACCGTCTCCCGGCGCGGGCGCTCGGCCCGGAGGCGGTCGGTGTCGTAGCCGTGGTCTTCGGCGGCCGCGACCAGCGCGCGCTCGGTCGGGTCGCCCGTCGTCGCCGTCGCGTCGTTGCAGACCGCCCCGATTTCGAGCAGGCGGTCGAGCCCCGCGTCGTCTCCGACCGACCGCGCCTCGGCGTCGGCGAGCGAGCGGCGCTCGTCGTCGACCCACGCGGCCCGGACGCGCATCTCGCCCTCCGTCAGCGTCCCCGTCTTGTCCGTACAGACCACGTCGACCGCCCCGAGGGCCTCGACCGCCGGGAGCGTCCGGACGAGCGCGTGCTCGTCGGCCATCCGACGGACGCCCAGCGCCAGCGTCAGCGTGACGACCGCTGGCAGGCCCTCGGGGACGGCCGCGACCGCCAGCGAGACGGCCGTCAGTCCGGCCTGTACGAGGTCGCGCCCCCGGACGAGCAACAGCGGGACGACGACCGCCGACAGCGCTACGACTGCGGCCCCGAGGCGGCGGCCCAGCCGGTCGAGGTCGCGCTGGAGCGGCGTCTTCGGGTCCTCGGCCTCGACCAGCGCCGTCGCTATCTCGCCGACCTCTGTCCCCATTCCCGTCTCGACGACGACGGCGACACCGCGGCCGCGGGCGACGCTCGTTCCCTTGTAAACCATGTTCTCGCGCTCGGCGAGCGGGGTCGCCGCGTCCAGCGGGTCGGTGGTCTTCTCGACGGGGAGGCTCTCGCCGGTGAGCGGTGCCTCGTCGACTTCCAACCCCTCCGTTTCGAGCAGCCGGGAGTCCGCCGGCACCACGTCGCCCTGTTCCACCTCTACCACGTCGCCGGGGACGAGCGCCGTCGCCGCCACGGACCGGACCGCCCCGTCGCGCCGGACCGCGGCCGTCGGCGTCGCCATCTCGCGGAGCGCGTCGAGACTCCGCTCGGCGCGGTACTCCTGTGCGAAGCCGAACAGGCCGTTCAACAGCAGGATGACGGCGATGAGGGCCGCGTCGATGGCGTGGCCGACCGCGGCCGACAGCGCCGCCGCGGCGACCAACACCCAGACGAGCGCGCTGGCGAACTGCGCGAGCAGGATGCGAACCGGGCCGCGCCCGCTGGCCCCCGTAATCTCGTTGGGGCCGACGGTGGCGCGCCGCGTCGCGGCCCGGTCGGCCGGGAGTCCCGCCCCTGTCGTTCCCAGTTCCTCACAGACCGCGTCGGTGGTGTGGGTGTGCCAGTCCATTCGGTCTCGGCGGGCGCGGCTGATGGCGGCCGCGGGACGTACACGGGGGTCCGCGCCACGGGTGGTAAGTAGTCACACCGTAACTGTCGGCCCGGCGTGTGCCCCCGGCCCGCGCCCGCGTCAGCGCGCCCCGTCGAACGTGTCGACGACCCGCTGGCACGCCGTCGGGACGCTCCGGGCGCGCAGCGTCGCGGCGGTATAGCGGCGCATCACGTCGTCGAGGCGGGCGGCGCGCACGTCGCCGCTGAACCGGCCGAGCGACTCGTCGGCGTAGGCCACCGACCACGCGGCCGCCGAGAGCGGGCGGCGGGCCAGCGCCGGCCGCTGACTCCGGTCGAGCGCCCGCCGTATCGAGCCGAGGGCGCGGTCCCGGGCCGCGCGGACATCCTCGCCCGACTCCGGGCTGAAGGTCGCGCCGTCGTCGAGTAAATCCCGGAGGCGGTCGAGCGCGAGAAACGCCGTCAGTCCGTCGAGCGCGTCGAGCAGGGCGCTGGCGGTCCGGTCGGCGTCGGCGGGTCGCTCGGCGCTGGACACGGCGTCGTCGCGGAGTCGCTCACGCAGTCGCCACGCTATCTCCGGCTCGCGGTCGGTCGGCTCGGGCGGCAGGGCCGCGCGGCGGTCCCGGAGCGTCCCGCGCAGCGCCGCGACCGCGTCCGAGAGCGGGTCGGCGACGGTCCCGGCGTCGTCGGGGAGCGAGGCGGTGAGCCGGTCGTACAGGTAGCGGCTGTCGTCGACGAGCGCCCGCGCCGTCTCGGCGTGGTCGCCCCACTCGGCGACGGCTAGCAGCGAACCGGGGCCGCCGCGGGGCGACAGGGCGTCGGCGTCGAGCGCGCGGGCGAGGTTGCGCTCGATGCGGGCGTGGACGAGCGCCGCCCGGACCGGGTCGGTGCCGCGGTACTCGTGGGCCGCGCGGAATGTCCGGGCGTCGGCGACGGCCTCGGCGTGGGCCGCCCGGAGCGGGGCGGTCGTCGCCCCCTCGTCGACGACAGCCCACCCCGCCGCGGCGTACCGCGCCTCGCCGCGGGCTTGCCGGAGGGATTCGAGCGCCGCCAGCCGGGTGCCGGCGGTGCGGGCCGCGTCCAGTTGCGTCGTCGCGTCGTCGGCGGCCGTGACGAGGCGCTGTCTGACGTACCCGTTGGGAACGTCCGCCGGCCCCAGCGGCAGCGGGAGCCGACCCAACAGGTCCGTCACCCGGTCGCGGGCGTCGACGAGCGCCCGCCGCTCGATATCGACCGGGAGCGACTCGACGAGTATCGGCTCCGGTTCCGCGGCCGAGCGCGCCTCGCCCACGTCGGGAAGGTCGTAGGCCGAAACGGTCGGCTCGGAGTCGCCCGAGAGGGAGTCGAGCCCGGAGCACCCGCCCAGCAGCGCCGCGCCGCCGGCCGCGAGAAAGCCCCGGCGCGTCGTCGCGGGGTCGTCCATCAGCGCTCACCCCCGCGGGGCGGCCGGCACTCCCCGCCGATGCTCGAACTGAAGCCGTTGACGGCGTCGGGGTCGAGTGCGGCTGGGATGCGGATGAGCCGCGACTCGAAGACGTGGTCGTCGACGGCGCAGCGCTCGTCGTACGGGCGGAGCACCTGCGCGTAGTCGGTCCCCACCTGTCCGGGTTCCCACTCGACGTAACACAGCCGGAGCCGGAAACACTCCTGAACCCTGACCGTCTCCAAGTACAGCGTCTCGCTGTCGAAGTCGGTGCCGGAGACGAACGACGCGAGCGCGTCGGCGTCGACGCCCTCGCCGGCGGTGAGGGCGTCTGCGGTCGACGGCGTGCCGACGACGGCGTGCGTTGAGTGGCCGAACCGCCTGTCGCGCAGCGTCTCGGGCGTGTCGCGGTCCGGGTCGGGCGGGCGAATCGGCGGCCGGGCGGTGGCGGCCCGGCGGAGAAACACCGCCGGGTCCGTCTCGGTGTCGGCTCCGGTCCGGGCGGCGACCGTATCGGTCGACCGCGAGGAGCCGCCGGACCCCGTGGTCAACCGGCCGCAGCCGGCGAGTCCGCCGGCCAGTGCCGTCGCTGTCTGGAGGAAGCGGCGTCGCGTTGGAGGGACCATCGTGTTCGGAGGAGAACGACGGCGGGCATAGATTTTGTGGACGCGGACGGGCGGCCAGCGGACCGGCTACCGCGTGGAACCCGGGTAGTGAGAGACGACCGCCACGGAGGATATTCAACGGGACAATTCCCCGATTCGGAGCGGTATACGAGATGTAAGGGGAGAGTGTGAGTGTTTTTCGAACCGGACAGGCGTTTGTGCGTGGGAATGGGGCCTCAGCTGAGTTTTTCTTCGGTTTTTCGAGTCAGAGCGGGGGTAGATAGGTTCCGGCGCGCCCAATCAGTCGACGGATTCCTCGCCGCCGTCGGGTTGTCCCATCGGCGTCGTGGTGTCGGGGGGCCGGCCCGGGAGCCAATCGCCGATGTTCGCGGCGACGTAGTCCCGGCCGCCGAGGCCGAAGGCGATGCCGATGGCGAGGGCGACGCCGGCGGCGATACCCCACGCCGCGGCCTGTGCGAACGTGAACAGGATATCCACGTCGACGCCCATCGTCCCGAGTCCGACGACGACGGCGATGAAGTACAGCACCACGCGGAGGCCGTCGGCGAACACGTCGGTGTAGCTGGTATCCGTGACCGTCTCGGTTCGGGCCACCACGTCGCCGAGGAAGTCCGCGAGGACGAACCCGACGACGATGATGAGCGCGCCGGCGACGAAGGCCGGCAGGTACGAGACGGCGCTGGCTATCCACTGCGAGAGCAGGTCGACGGCCAGCGCGTCCGCGGCGGCGAGGACGGCCAGCGCGTAGACGAAGTACGCGGCGACCCGGCCGAGGCTGCGGGAGACGGCGACCTCCGTCCCGCCAAGCGCGCCGCCGATGGGCGTTTGCACGACGAGGCGGTCGATTTCGGTCCGGTCGACGACGCGGCGGACGAGGCCGCCGAGGAGGCGGCCCACTGCCCAGCCGACGAGCAGGATGACGAGCGCGCCGACGAGTCGCGGCAGGAACGCCACTATCCCGGCGACTGTCTCCTCCAAGTAGTCCGGAACCCCGACCTGAAGTACGGGCGCGTACGCTACGGGTGGCATACGTCGACGTATGACACGGAGAGGTATTGTTACTCGCGGCGTAATCTGTCGGACCGACGCGACTCCGACGTGGGCCGGCGGCACAGTCCGGCGACGGTTCAACGCCGGTCGCAGGCACTCGGGGTAGGGACGTGGTACCGCGTGACAGCATCGGAGTCGCGGCAGGCGGCGAGCCGTGCGGTCGGCGAGCGCGGGACGGTCACGGGACCAGTCCGAGGAGGAACACCGCGTACAGCAGGAGCCCCGTGACGCCCTCCCAGCGGGTCATCTCGCGGTCCTGCGTGACGAAGTAGTACAGCAGCGTCGCCAGCAGCATCACCGGAAGCGAGTAGGACAGCACGCTCGCCGGGACGACGAGGGGCCCCAGTTGGCTCGTCGCACCCGTGACCGCGAACGTGTTGAAGACGTTCGAGCCGAGCGTGTTGCCCACCGCGATGTCGACCTCGCCGCGCCTGACGGCGGCGACGCTGACGGCTATCTCTGGCAGCGACGTGCCGACGGCGACGGCCGTTATCGCGACGACCGCCGCGCCCACGTCGAACGCCGCCGCGAGCGTGAGGACGGCCCGCACGAGACCGTTGGCGCTGACGACGAGCACCGCGAGGGTCACCGCCAGCGTCGCGTACGTCCGTGGCCCGACCGTCGTTGCCGCGGCGGCCGCGTCGGCCTCGGCGGCGTCGAAAGGCGGGGTCGGGTCGTCGAGCGCCGTCGTGTCGGCGTATTCGGCGACGAGGTCCTCGACAACCGTCTCCAGTCGCCGCTCCTCGGTCAGCGTGGCGTGGGTGTAGACGGCGGCACCGACCAGCGCCAGCAGACCCTCGTACCAGACGAACCGCCCGTCCCAGACGGCGATGGTCAGGAAGGCGGCCGAGGCCATCAACAGCGGGAGGTCGACCCGCACCAGTTCGCGCTCGATGCGGAGGCGGCCGCCGGCGACGGCCGCGACGCCGAGGACGAAGAAGATGTTGGCGACGTTCGACCCGACGACGCTACCGACGACGATTTCGGGGGCGTCGACCAGCACCGCGAACGCCCCCGAGGCGAGTTCCGGCAGCGAAGTGCCGCCGGCGACGACGGTCCCGCCGACGATGAACGGGGAGACGCCCGCCGCGAGACCGACCCGCTCGGCCGCGGCCGTGAACCGGTCCGCGGCGACGAGCAGGAGCGCGAGCGAGAGGGCGAACGCTGCGGCGACACCGAGGACAGCGGTCATCGAGTGCGACGGAGCGAGCCGGCGAGCGCGGTTCGGTCGTCCCGGACGGTACGCGGTGACACGTTCGCTCGTCGCGCTCGCGTCGGTGATAGTTATTCGGCGTCGAACGCCGTCCCGCGGGCGGCGCGAAATCAGAGCAGGGCGAAGGCGGAGCGGCGAGAGAGCGAACCGACGGCGTTGGGCGAAGCCGACCGGTCAGAACGGCTCCGTGCCGGTCGGCGTCCCGGTGTCGGTGTCCGTCGGCGTCCCCGTCTCCGTGCCGGTCGGCGTCCCGGTGTCGGTGTCCGTCGGCGTCCCCGTCTCCGTGCCGGTCGGCGTCCCGGTGTCTGTCGGAGACTCGGTCGGTGTCTCGGTCGCAGTGTCGGTCGGGGTGGCAGTGTCCGTCTCTGTGTCGGTCTCGGTATCCGTCTCGGTCGGGGTATCCGTGTCCGTCTCCGTGGGGCTCTCCGTCTCGGTCTCGGTTTCGGTCTCAGTCTCCGTCTCCGTCTCGGTCTCAGTATCCTCTTCCTCGGGCGTCCCGGCGTCCTCGCCCTCGATGAACCCGGCGAGAGTGTCGAGAACGTCCTGTTGGGAACTGGCCGGGTCGAACGCCTCGGGGGCGGGGGCCGTCCCAGTGACTTCGTTGAAGACGGCGGCGTGGCGGGCCTCGACACTGTGGATGGACAGCGCCGCGGCCAGCAGGTCCGGGCTCTCGACGTAGGGCGCGGCCCCAGCGTAGGCCGCGACGGCGGTGTTCTCGATGGTCTGGCCGACCGAGAGCGCGTCGTCGACGCTCTCGATGCCGAAGTCGTACGACTCCGCGGCGGCCGGGGTCCCCCCGAGCAGTTCGACCGCCTCCGCGAGGAGGTCCACGTGGGCGGCCTCCTGTTCCGCGAAGGTCTGGACGGTCTCGTACAGCGCGACGCGGTACTCCTCGCTGTAGGACTGGAGCGACCCCGCTTCCACGAAGTCCGTCTCGCCGAAGGTGTCTACCATCTCCGTGTAGAGCGCGCTTTCGAGCCGCTCCAGCGTCAGCGCGTAGTTGAGGACCTCGACGTCCGTACCGTCTACGTCGTCGAACGTCGCGGTGAGGTCGTCGGGACCGTCGTCCTCCTGCTGGGCGATGGCAAAGCCCGTGCCGCC
The DNA here is from genome assembly GCF_055632455.1 of Haloarcula sp. MBLA0138. Classification (NCBI taxonomy): domain Archaea; kingdom Methanobacteriati; phylum Methanobacteriota; class Halobacteria; order Halobacteriales; family Haloarculaceae; genus Haloarcula; species Haloarcula sp. MBLA0138. The sequence continues at coordinate 175,373 of NZ_JBVMVU010000002.1, forward strand.
ACCGACGGCCAGCAGCGCGCCGCCGGCGAGCGCGGTGTGGTTCAGGAACGACCGCCGGGTGGTCGTCTCGTCGTCGTCGGAACCCGCCCGTATCGAGGCGGCGATGCGCTCCGGGAGTGAGTCTGTGTCGTCGGTCATAGCTGTGGATCGTCTCGCTCCGGAAGAGTCGTCGGTCTGTTGTTTAGTTATACTCAACACGGCGTGGGGTAATCTCGGGGCAACGCGAACTAAGCTCGGCTTATCGCGGTGGCGGCGGCCACCGCCGTCCGGCGACGCGGCCTCGCAACGACCTCTGTGGTGGCGAGTCGGCGGGGCGAAACCGGAGTGGCGTGAGAGCCACGCGCGGCGCGGCGAGTGCGCCGGGGGCGCGGGTAACACCGCGTTGTCGCCGACAGCGCCGGTATAACAATGCCGCGCGAGCCGCGAATCGGAGCCGGGATGGTGTTCAAGAAAGTGCGGCTCATCGGGCGCAGCGAGGAGAGCTTCGAGGACGCCGTCGGCGACGCCCTCGACCGGGCCGAGCGGACCCTCGACAACGTCATGTGGGCGTCGATAGCGGACCAAGTCGTCGAACTGGCGGAGTCCGGGGTCGAGTATCAGGCCGAAGTGGAGGTCGCCTTCGAGGTCGACGACTTCGCGCGCCCGTGACGGCGTGGGGCCGGGGCGTGCGGGTGCCGACGCGGTTCGCGGCCCCGCGGCGGCGAGAATAGCGTCTGCGTACTTATTGTTCGCCGCTGCGACCGCTCGGCCATGGCGTCAGGTGTGTCCGGCCGGACAGGGAGCATCGCCATCGTGGTACTCGCTGTCGTCGCACTGGCCGTCGCCCCGAGCGTGGCGGCCGCCGAGACGCGGTCGGGCGGGACCGTCGTCGTCGACGAGGGGGAGACCGTCGACGGACTGACCGCCTACGGCGGGACGGTCATCGTCCGCGGGACGGTCGCCGGCGACCTCGACGCGTTCGGCGGCAACATCTACGTCCCGGGCAACGTCACCGGCGACGTGTCGGCCTTCGGCGGGAACGTCCGGCTCTCGGGGACCGTGGGCGGCGACGTGGGCGCGGCGGCGGGGAACGTCGTCGTCGAGTCGCCCGCGACCGTCGGCGGGAACCTCGAAGCCAGCGCCGGGACCGTCGTCCTCGCGGGGACGGTCCGGGGGAACGTCGAGGCCGCCGGCGGGACGGTCACGCTCACCGAGGACGCGACCGTCGACGGCGACGTGGCGTACGCGGTCGGCGACGGGGAGTTCCGCGACCGAGGCGCGGCGGTCGGGGGGACCGTGCGGGAGAGCCCGGGCCTGCAGGCCGGCCCGAGCGGCGTCCCGACCGTTCCCGGGTGGGTCGTCGGGGCCTACGGCGTCCTCGTCAACCTCGCTCTGGGGGCGGTTCTCCTCTTGCTCTTCCCGCGGGCCGCCGACGGCGTCGCCGAGCGCGTCGGGAGCCGTCCGCTGCGGACCGCCGGCGTCGGGTTGCTGACGCTCGTCGCCGTGCCGCTGGTGCTCGCGCTCCTCGTCGTCACGGTCGTCGGTATCCCGCTGAGCGTCGTCGGCGCGCTCGTCTTCGGTCTCGCGCTCTGGGTGGCGGCTGTCTACGGCCGGTTCGCGGTCGGGGCGTGGCTGCTCTCGCTGGGGGACCGCGGCGGGCGCTTCCTCAGCCTCGTGGTCGGCGTCGTGGCTGTCGCGGTGCTGAAGCTTATCCCCGTCCTCAGCGGCGTGGTCGAGTTCGTCGTCCTCCTGCTCGGATTGGGTGCCCTGACCGGCGTCACGCGCAGCGCGTACCGGGGCCGCGAACCCCGTACCGCCGGGAGTCGGCAGACGACGCTCGACGACGCCACCGACGAGGGGGCCACGCGAGGGTGACGGGCGTGGCCGGTAGCGGGCAGCGGCGCGAGCGGTCCGCGCGGGCGGTGAGCGCGCCGTGATGGAGCGGCTACTCGGCGACGATATCGAGTCCTCGGGGCGGTACCTCGCGGAGGTGATATACGGCGCGAACGACGGCATCGTGACGACGTTCGCGGTCGTCTCCGGGGTCGCCGGCGCGGCGCTGAGCCCGTCTATCGTACTCGTGTTGGGCGCGGCGAACCTCTTCGCCGACGGCGTCTCGATGGGGATGAGCAACTACCTCAGTCGGCGGTCGGAACTGGACTACCGCCGCTCGGCCCGGAGTCGCTCGGCCGCGACGGGACCGGGCGACGGGAAGTCGCCCCGGCGGACGGCCGTCGTGACGTTCGGGGCGTTCGTCGTCGCCGGGTGGGCGCCGCTGGTACCGTTCGTCCTCGCCATGTCCCCGCCGTTCCCGCTGTCTATCGCGTTCACCGGGTTGGCGTTCTTCCTCGTCGGCGCGAGCCGGAGTCTGGTGACGGCGCGGCGCTGGTACGTCAACGGGACCGAGATGTTCGTCGTGGGAATGTTCGCCGCCCTGGTCGCGTACGTCGTCGGCCGCCTCCTGCGTGGCGTCGCATGACCGAGCGCCGACGAGCGACCCGGTACCAGCGGCTTACCCCGCGAAACGAGTAACTGTTTTTTGCCGTCGTCGCCAGTGCTCACGGACATGTACGAGGCAATCCTCGTCGGTATCGACGGCAGTCCGTCGGCCAACAGAGCGGTCGTCCACGCGCTCGAACAGGCCGAGCAAAGCGGCGCGGACCTCCACGCCGTCTTCGTCGTCGACACGAGCCGGTACGCCGAGCCGGCACTGAGCTCCAGCGAACTCGTCACGGACGACATCGAGGACTGGGGGCGCGAGCAACTCGCCGAGGTCGAGGAGCGGGCGTCGGAGCTGGGTATCGACGTCACCACGCGGTGCTGTCACGGCCGGCCACCCGAGGAACTCATCGAGTACGCCGACAGCGTCGACGCCGACCTCATCGTGCTGGGCTATCAGGGGCAGTCCCACACCGAGACGGACTACCTCGGGAGCGTCGCCGACCGAGTCATCCGGAACGCGGGCCGGCCGGTGTTCGTCACGTGAGCGAGCGCGACCCGACCCGGATGGCCGACGCGGCGCGCGACGAGGCTCTCGGGGACGGCGGCGTCGGCGTCGTCGCCTTCGCCGGCCCGAGCGACGAGCCGCCCCACACGGTGCCCGTCTCGTACGGCTACGACGCCGCCGAGACGGCCTTTTACTTCAGGCTGGCCGTCGACGCCGACAGTGGGAAGGCGGCCCGACTCGAGAACCCGGTGACGGTGGTAGTCCACGGGGAGAGCGACGCGGGGCGGTGGAGCGTCGTCGCCGCGGGCCGACTCCAGCGGACCACCGAGGAAGACGTGGCGAGCGAGACGCTGCAGGGCCTGCGTCGGGTCCACATCCCGCTGTTCGACGTGTTCGGTCGGCCCTCGCGGGACGTGCAGTTCGAGTTCTACCGCCTGCTGCCCGACGAGATGAGCGCCCTGAAGGAGTCGAGCGCGGCCGACTGAGATGCCCTACGAGATACTCGGCCACCCCGCCGACGTGAAGTTCCGGGCGACCGGGGCGACGCCGGCGGCGGCCTTCGAGAGCACAGTGAGTGCGGTCGCCGAACTGGTCGGGGCGGCCGGCGCGTCGGTCCCGTAGTTCGTCCGCGTATACGGTGTGCTAGAACGTAAGTCCCACGTCGAGCGGGGCCGTGCCGCGCCGACAGCAGCGGTGCGCCGTCAGTCGTCGTCCCGGAGATACGCCGCGGCGTGGCCGTTCGAGACCTGCTCGAACGAGCGATAGAACTGACCGACCGCGCCGAAGTGGTCGGGCGTCTCGACGCAGACGACGTCGTCGGCTTCGGTCAGGAGGCGGTCGACGGCGTCCGGCGACGCGACCGGGACCGCGACGGTGACGCGGCCGGCCCCGGCGTCCCGGAGGTGTCTGAGACACGCCATCGCGGTCGCACCGGTGGCGACGCCGTCGTCGACGACGAGGACTGACTTGTCACGGATGCGCAGCGCCGGCCGGTCGGCGCGGTACCGCTGGACCTTCGCCAGCGCGGCCCGGCGCTCCCGGGCTATCGCGTCGTCGATGAACGACGGGTCCAAGTCGAGCCGGTCGGCGACGGCGTCGTTCAGCCAGACGGTGCCGTCGCTGGCGACGGCTCCGAAGGCCAGTTCCGGGTTCCACGGCGTTCCCAGTTTGCGGGCGACAACGACATCGAGGGGAACGCGCAGTTGGTCGGCGACGGCCCGGCCGACCGGCAGGCCGCCCCGGGGGATGGCGAGAACGATATCCACGTCGATGTCGCGGGCGGCGACCGCCTCGGCGAGGCGTCGGCCGGCGTCTGTCCGGTCGGTGAACATAGCTTCGTAGTGCAGTTTGTTCCGGTGCCGTCGGTCGGCGGCCGGCGAGCGCGGCGGGGAACGCCGCTACTCGATGTCGATTCGGCGCGCCTCCTCTACTTCTCGTTTCGGGAGCGTGACCGTCAATACGCCGTGTTTCATGGTCGCTTCGACCCCGTCGGTTTCGACCTCGGTCGGGAGCTGTATCGCCCGGTGGGCCGACTCGTGGTGGCGCTCGTGGTGGAGGTAGCGACTCTCCGCTTCCGACTCGTCCTCGGCGAGCGTCTCCTCGCGGTCGGCCTCGATTCGGAGGGTGTGGTCGGTCACCCGGACGGTGATGTCGTCGCGTTCGTATCCCGGTAGGTCGACGGCCACGACCAGCGCGTCGGCGCGGTCGACGAGGTCGATGTCCATCGACTCCGCCGGCGACCACCAGTCGAACGGCCCGCTCGACCCCCACGACCGCGAGGAGTCGCCGAACTGGCGGTTCATTCGCTCGAAGAACCGTTCCAACTCCGAGAGAGGGGAATCTGTACTCATCCTCGACGGCGCTACGGCGACGCCGGCAAAGACTATGTGTCCGTTACCGCCGTGGTCGGTTCACCGTCGTCGGCTCGGGCTGTCGGAAGACACGGCGAAACCGCGGGTAAGCAGTGGGTATCCGTGTCGCTGTCGGACAGAGTGAGCAGCGCGGCGACGGGCGGTGTGACGACACGGCGTGAAAGGGGAATGGACAGGAACCGAGCGTCGCCCGGGGCCCGAACCGCTGGACGAACGTCACGCGCCACCGGGACGGCGCTCGAACGGTTGGGGACCGTGGGGGGTGATGACACTGGGCCTCCAACCGTTTTATTCGAGGGACCGACGACCAATGAACCGTAGGTATCGGCACCGAACGTCTTTTTCAGTCGACCGTCAGTCGCCGCCCGAACCCTGCCACAGGCCACCCGGTGTGTGGCCGAAACACCGATACCCGGGTCGCGCGTAGACGCGGCCATGGTCGAGAGCCAGTGGGAAGACATCCGTGGGAAGCGCCTCCGGTACCAGGACCACGCGTGGCGGCTCACCGGTGCGGTTGATATTCTGCAGGACGGTGCGGTCGTCGCCGCCGCGGCGGTACAGGTCGACAGCGTGAAACACCGGTCGGCCCGCCTCTTTTTCGGGCTGTCCGACCCGCCGGACTCGCTGAACCCCGGCAACCTCGGACGGCACTTCGATAGCCTCCTCGAAGCGGACGGTTCGGAACACGTCATCCGCGTGGAGAAAGGGGGCAGGACGTACCGATACGAGCTGCAACGGCTGCTGTACGACTAGCGGTGCGCGGTAACGTCGGCTTACCGAGACCATCGACGTGGCGAACAGCCAGCCGTTCTGTGACAGCGAAGTGGGCTCCTCGAACGGGGCGAATCACAGATGTACTTTTGTTCGATTTCGGGACCCCGAGCGAGATACGCAGGACACACAACGAGTGGCGTACTCCGAACACGTCTCGAAAGACACCGGGACTCCGTCGCGTACTCGCAGCTACTCGTCCGCGCCGGCCGGGCCGATGTACTGCGAGCGTATCCGCTCCCCGTCGCGCCACTGCCAGTACCGGTAGCGGTTGTCGTTGATCGTCTTGACCGTGAGCGTGGCCTTCGACGGGACCCCGGCGGGTCGGTCGGGACCCTCGTCGGCGGCAGTTCGGTCGTCCCTGTCGCGCTCGCCGTCCGGCGCGGGCCGCTCGCGGCGGTCGGCCAGCGCCGTCGCGTAGTCCGCGAGGTCACGGAGCGCCGCCGCCGAGAGCCCGTCGACTCGGTCGCCGAGGTCCGCCGGAAGGCTCGCCGGTGGGGTGAGTTCGTCGTCGGACATGTTAACCAACACTGGCGGCGGATACGTAGCTTTGTTGGTTAATCCGCACCCGGCGACGCCCGCGGAGACGTCTCCGGCGCGACTGACGCGTCGGTCACTCGCCGACCGCGTCGAGGTAGGCGTCGATGATACGGCTCTTCCGGTGGGAGACGTGCAGGTGCGACCGGAGGCCGTTCTGCGTCTCGTAGGGCAGGCCACAGATTGGACAGTCGAACTTCGTCAGCTGTTTCATGAGTCTTGATACCACGTCAGAGAAGATACGTATATCGACCCTCCAAGGACGAAATCGCGGATTCGTGAGTCCTGACGAAGTGTGCCGTCGATACTACGAATCAACCAACAGTGGGGCGCGCCCGCGTCGCTGTTGGTTAAATAGCGGGAGGGAGCGCGACGGTTCCGTCGGCGGTGCAGTCGTCGTCACCTGATGGGAGCGTAGAGTAACAGACATCTACTACAGAAGTCTGTAACAGATACCCGACGAGACTGAAGCGAAGTGTCCGAACAGAACGGCCGGTACCGGCGATGTGACCGAAGCGTGCGACCGGCCACGGATTGGTGGGCGTGACGCTGATAGTGACCCGCCCCCGGTCACTTCGCCGAGCGTGAGAAGGAGCCATCGTCGGCGGTCCGAGATTAACCAACAGCGCGGCTCGTCTCCGTCGAGTGTTGGTTAAAGCGGCGTGACTGCGGCGTCGGAGCGGGAGCAGCGGGGAAAGCAGTACCGAGAGGGCAGGACGGAAAGAGCGCACGGCGTGGAGGACAAACGATGGGATGGAGAGCGTCGACGGGGAAGGACGCGGAGATGGGAGGGAGCGAACGGAGCGACGGACCGACGGACCAACGGAGAGGGGGAGTGAGGAAGGAGTAAGAAGAAGGAGGAGAGGGACGACAGGGGGCGACGGCAGACGAGAGACAGAAGAGGGGACCCACCCACCCCACTGGTTCCGCTGTTAGCGGGAAGACAGGCGGCACCACCCCCATGGGAGGGGGTGTTTTGCTGTCTAGTGAGGAACAGCGTGCGGTTGCTGTTTCTTCCCGATACACTTGAACTTATTCACTAGAACTAGAAAGGTATTGGACAGAGAAGACGTCCACCCACCCGTATCCATCCCATCTAACAGCGGAAGTGGTGGGGTGGGGGTACTCTCATCCCCACGCCGGTAACACCTGCTTACCACCGCTTCCCTGACTAACAGCGGAACCAGTGGGGTGGGTGTCTAGTTACCGGTCGTCCGCTCAGCGGCCGTGACCACACACTGTCTCGAAACAGCGGAACTGGTGGGGTTCTCAGCGCTGAATCGACCGGTTCGGATACCTCTCCCGACGCGTCCGCCGGTGATGCGGAACGAGTACGGTCACGTTACCGCCTAACAGCGGAAGAGGTGGGGTGAGTATTATATAAATAACCATGAACAGCGGAAGCAACGGAAGCAGCGGAACCAAAGGTTAAGTCCCCACGGTCCGCAGCGTCACGTGAATGACCGACATCACGTTCTCGCCCACGTCGACCATCTTCGAGCGGCGTGAGGCGCTCCTCGAGGAGTGGACGCCCGACGAACTCGTCGGGCGGGACGAGGAACTCCAGCGGTACCACTCGGCGCTCCAGCCGGTCATCAACAACGAGACGCCCTCCAACATCTTCCTGTACGGGAAAAGCGGGGTCGGGAAGACCGCCGCGACCCGGTATCTGCTCGAAGCCCTCGAACGGGACGCGGCCGGCGTCGACGGGCTCGACCTCAGCACGGTCGAGATAAACTGCGACGGGCTGAACTCCAGTTACCAGGCCGCAGTCGCGCTCGTCAACGAACTGCGCGACCCGGCGAACCAGATATCTAACACCGGCTACCCGCAGGCGTCGGTCTACCAGTTCCTCTTCGACGCGCTCGACGACCTCGGCGGGACCGTCCTCATCGTCCTCGACGAGGTCGACCACATCGAGGACGACTCGCTGCTGTACAAACTCCCGCGCGCCCGGTCGAACGGCGACATCTCGACGGCGAAGCTCGGCGTCATCGGCATCTCGAACGACCTCGACTTCCGCAACCAACTGTCGTCGAAGGTCCGCTCCAGCCTCTGTGAGAAGGAGGTGTCGTTCTCGGCGTACAACGCCCGCGAGCTCCAACTCGTCCTCGCCCAGCGGCGGGACGTCGCGTTTCAGGACGAGGTCATCGACGACGGCGTCATCGAGATGTGCGCCGCTTACGGCGCGAAGGACTCGGGGGACGCGCGCCAAGCCCTCGACCTTCTGTTGGAAGCCGGCGACCTCGCCCGCGAGTACGAGGACGCCCTCGCACCGAGAGCAAGGGGGCACGGGGTGGCCCGCGAGGCCGGCGGGGCCATGCGCCTCGCTGGGGGAACCGGGACCAAGGGGGGGTCGTCGGAGGAAGTGTAGAGAATTTAGGTAACATGTACGTAGGGGATTAGGTAGGGGGCGAAGGTAAAAGGATAAAAAAAGTAATAGGTTTAGAATGAAAGGTAATTGTTTATGAAGAGAAAGTAATATGATGTGTATGGAGTGAGTGGGTGGTAAAAGATATCTCCTGTATCTATAGGGGGGGGTAAGGGAAGTGGGGGAGGGAGTGGGGGGGGTGTTAGAGGTAATTTAAGGGGTATAGAGAGTAGTGTATTAAAATTGAAGTTGTATTGGTTATATAGAGTTATGATGTTAGAGATTTAAAGGATTATAGATGTATTAAAAGTAAAGGAGTTAGGAGATATATAGGGATATATAAAGGTCCGGCAGCTACCCCATCGGTTCCGCTGTTAGCCGTCCCCGGACCCATCCGGCGTATTCTCCGGTGTAAAGAATTCTCCGGGCCGTTCGGGCCGCTCACACACCCCACCGGTTCCGCTGTTAGCTGACACGTTCGGCGTCGGAGCCTACTCGCTCGCCCAACAGGTGGCGGCCCGACTCGACCCCACCGGTTCCGCTGATAGCTGCCGCGGACGGGTCCGACACGGAGTCCCAGACGCTCGGGTCCCGGTTCGGCGTCTCGACGGGCCGTGTCAGTCCGGAAGCGGCGGCCACGTCGTCGCCGTCGTCTCCTCGATGAGCCGGGTCTGTGCGCGCCGGAGGCGCTCCGAGACCGCGGATGCCGAGACGCCCAGTTCGTCGGCGACCGCCTCCAAGGAGGTCCGGCGCGGAATCTCGAAGTATCCCCGCTCGTAGGCCGTCCGTAGCGCCTCCCGCTGGCGGTCGGTCAGTCCGTCGCCCGGCGGCTCGGGCTCGCCGTCGCGGGCGAGCCGGAACAGTCGGAACCCAGCCGTGTGCCGCCAGAACGCGGCGAACTCGCCGAACGCGTCCCGGTCCGCGAACCATCCCGTCTGCCGCCAGCCGTCGGGGCGAACCTCGATTCGCTCGATGATCGCGTCGACCGTGGCGAGGGCTTCGAGCGAGCCGAGGTCGTCGATGTGGTCACCGAGCTGTTCCTCCAGACTGAGCGCCGGGAGCGCTTGATAGCGGCGCGTGTCACCGGCCTGCCCGACCAGCGTCCACTCCCGAACGTCGACGGCGTCGGTCAGCGCAGCCTCGACAGCGTCCCCGGACCCGCCCGTCGCGGTGACGAGGAACGGCGGCCTGTCGCCGTGGTTGAACTGGAGTTCGAGGGTCACCGTCGTCGCCGGCACCGCCGCCGCGACGCCGACCAGCGGGAGCGCTTCGCACCGTATCTCGAACTCGGCGACGAGTCCCATGACGGGTCGTCCCCGTCGATGCTAATGGGCCTGTCGGAACGGCCGACCGAGCCGCTCGTCCGGGGTCGCCCAGAACACACCGCACTCGTGTCTGTGACTGCGTCTTCGTCTCCCGCCCCGACTTAAATCGCCTAATCACTGAGAGAACGGCTTAGCCCGGTCCACCGCGAACCCGGAGAGGCATGCAGACGACACAGTCCGCAGACGGAACCGAGATAGCCTACGAACGCCGCGGCGACGGCCCGCCGCTCGTACTCCTCCACGGCGGGATGGCCCCCCGAGAGTACTGGGACCCCGTCGTCCCGCACTTCGAGGACTACGCCGCCGTCGTCCCCCAGCGACCGGGCTTTGGCACCTGTCGGGACGGGCTCACCGAGACGACGGCAGACGAGGTGCTGGCCCGCGAGGCGCGGTCCGTCCGCGCTCTCGTCGACGCCGTCGACGGCGACCCGGTGCTGTTCGGTCACTCCTACGGCGCGCTCACCGCCGTCGAGGCCGCGACTGACTCGTCGGTCGAGGCGGTCGTCGCGTACGAACCCGCGGTCCTCCCGGAGGGACGCCGCGCCGAGGCCGACCTCGCCGACCGCATGGCCGCGCTCGTCGACCGGGGCGAGCGCCGCGAGGCGGTCAAACGCTACGTCGAACAGGTCCTCCATCCCGACGGTGTCGACGACCTCGACGCGTGGCTGGCCGAGTGGCCGGTCTGGCCGGCGTGTGTCGACCTCGCGGAGGAGGTGGTCCGGATGAACCGCGCCGTCGAGCGCTACCGGCTTCCGGACCGCCTCGCCGTCGACGCGCCGACGCTCGTGCTCACCGGCACCGGCGGACCGGAGTTCCTCCGCGAGAGCGCCCGCGCCGTCCACGACGCGCTCCCGCACAGCCGGCTCGTCGAGTTCGACGGGCTCGGCCACGGCGGCCCCGGGAACGACCCGGCCCGCGTCTCGGCGGCCGTCCGCTCGTTCCTGACCGGTCGGTAGTCCGGCACGCGCCGCCGGCGGCCGCCGCCCCCGCGAACCCGGTGGCTATTTACGACGGCTCCGCCACCCCGGAGACGACTGGCTCGACCGATGTCTCCCACCGACCGCGACCCCGTCAGCGTGATACTCCCGACCGTCGAGTGGACGCCGGCCTGTGACGACCTGCGCGCACAGCTTCGCCCCGGCGACGAACTGCTCGTCGTCTGCGACGCCGACGACGACCCGGTGGCTAGCCGGGACCCGCCCGCGGGCGTCGACGTACTCGTCGCCGGCGAGCCGTCGGGCTGTTCGGGGAAGGCCAACGCCGTCGCCCGCGGGATGGAGCGGGCCGCAAACGACCGCTTCGTCTGGACCGACGGCGACTTCGAGCGCGGGTCCGACTGGCTCGACCGGCTGGTCGCCGCGGGCGAGCGCCACGGGCCGGCGACGGCGGTGCCGTTCTTCTACGGCGGCGGCTGGTGGGCGCTCGTCGAGGTCTGGGCGATGCTGTTCTCGACGCTGTCGCTGTATCTCGGCGTCGGCGTCTGGGGCGGGAACGCGTGGGGCGGCGGGGTGACGTTCACCCGCGAGGACGTGGCCGTCGACGAATTGGTCGCGGACCTCCGGACGGTCCTCAGCGACGACGCCTTGCTCTCGGCGCATCTGGGCGACGTACACCCGGTCCGGTCGATGGTCACGCCCGTCGAGGTGGCCGGCGACTTCCGGGCGGTCGTGAACCGCTCGGTCCGGTTCAACCGCTTGACCCACCTCCACGAGGGGATGTACGGCGGCCTCGTCGGCCTGTGTCTGCTCGTCGCCGCAGCGGCGTGGTTCGTCCCGTGGAGTGCCGTCGCCCTGACACTGCTTGCCGTCGCCGCCTACCGGCTCGTCGGAATCCGGCGCTGGACCGTCCTCCTCGCCTTCCCGGGCCTGTTCACGACGCCGGTCGTCTTCGCCGCGGCCGTCTGCCGCCGGGAGTTCGAGTGGGCCGGCCGCCGCTACCGCCTCGACGGCCCGCGGGACGTGACGGTCGTCGAACCCGACGCATCCTGAACGCCGGGGCGGCGCTCCGGAACTTTCGAGGCGGGGCGGCAGTCAGAACCAGCCCGGCTGTGCGACCAGCGCGACGAGGAAAAGCACCACGCCGACACCGACCCCGGCGACGCCGAGATACCGGGGTATCCTGCGGTCGACGGACAGCTTCGCCGCGACAACCGTGACTGCGGCCCCAGTCCCGCCCACGACTGGACGGAACCACGGCGGGACCTCCGCCGGTTCGAGCAGCACGGTCGGCGTCGTGTCGCCGTGGCCCGCGTGGGCGGCCGCCGTCCCCGCGACGAGAACCACCGCGAGACACCAGAGGACGCCGACGGCGGTCCGCGCAGTCGCCCGCCGTCGCCCGCCCGCCGTCTCGCGGTCAGAACGCGTCACGGAACCACGGGAGGAACCCCGAGAGGAAGCGGTCGGTCGCCGGCATGAAGTACGAGCCGTAGTGGTACGTCGGGTCGAGCGTCGTGACGACGAGGTCGCCGGCCCACGTCTCGCGGTCGAGGTAGAGAACCGCCCCGCCCTCGTCGTCGGTCACCAGCGTCTCCGCGCCCGCTGGCGCGTCGAACGAGCCGTGGAAGTGCCACGTGCAGTCCGCCGGCGGTACCGACTCGAAGAACGGGTGGTCGCGGCGCGGGAACCGGAGTCCGCTGTCGCCGTCGTCGTCGAGCCACCACCAGAAGTTCGTCGGCCTGTGCGTCCACTCCATCTCGGGGAGCCACGGGTCCGGCTGGCCGCCGAAGACGGCCGCGTCGCCACCGTCCTCGAGGAACGAGCGGACGGTGTCAGCGCCGTCGTGGAGCGCGCCGAGGTGCAGGCGCGACGGGACGAACAGGCGGTCGAACTCGCGCAGGTCTGTCTCGGGGAGCTCCCGGACGTGGACGACTTCGTCGACGTACCGGGCGTACTCGGAGTCGAACAGCGTCCGCCGCTGGGGTGCGGACCCGCCGTAGAGCGCGACGAGTTCCGTCATCGCCGTCCCCCGTCCTCTCGCTGGCGGTCCGCCGTCCGGTCGACGGTCGACGCTGTTCGAATCCACGCGAGGAGCTGGGGCGGGACGCGCGCAGCGGTCGTCTCGCGTCTGTCGAACGCGACGAGGTCGTTCCCGCTGTGGGCGAATATCGTCCCCGCGGTCGTCTCGTCGTCGACGTAGACGACCGGCTCGCCGCCGTCGAGCCTGAGCAGCACCGTCGCGCTCTCCGGAGGCGGATTGTGGCCGCGGGCGAAGAAGCCCGCGACGCCGCGCTGGTAGGTCAGGTCCGCCATCGAGACGCCGTCGAACACCGGATGCGCGGTGTCCTCGACGACGACGTAATCGTCGTGGTCGGTGACTTCCATCGGGACGAACGGCTCCGCCCCGGGGAGCCACCGCCGCGAGAGGTGACCGCTGAACGCAACGACCCCGCCAGCGTCGAGAAACGCCCGGATTCGGCCGCGGTGGCGGTAGAGGAAATCTTGGTCGGCCTGACTCGATACGACTACGCCGGCGAACGCCGAGAGGTCCGTTTCGGGCAGGTCGTACTGGTCGATTCGAGTGAGCTGTCTCCGGAAGAACGACCGTTGGTCGTACCGCCGGGTGAAGCAGTCGTCCGGGTCGACGAAGCCGACCGGGGCGGTCGATCGTCCCGACTCGGCGGCATCGGTGGTCAGTTCGCCGGTTTCGCCCCGCTCCGGGGCGGTCGTCGCGTGTCGTCGTTCGGTGTCGTGTGCAGTCATCGGTTCTCCCGCGTTCGTCAACGAGCGTTTCGTCCACCGTCAGTTCGTCCGCAGTCGGGTCTTCGGGCGCGTGGAGCGCTCTGGTCGCCTCGATGAGCGTCCGCGTCGGCTCCGTCGTCGGGTCGGAAAACAGGGCCGCCGGCGCGCCGCTCTCGACGACGCGCCCGTCCGCGAGGACGGCGATGCGGTCGGCGAACTCGCTGGCGGCGGCGATGTCGTGGGTGATGTGCAACAGCGTGATGTCTCGGTCGGCGACGAGGCCGTACAGCAGGTCGAGCAGGTCGCGCCGCAGTGGTGCGTCCAGCATCGATGTCGGCTCGTCGGCGACCAGCACCGCCGGTTCGAGGACGAGTGCCCGAGCGAACGCGACGCGTTGGCGCTCCCCGCCCGAGAGCGCCGACGGCCGCCGTCGTGCGTACTCGTCTGCGGGGACGAGTCCCACGTCCCGAAGCGCCGCCCGGACCCGTTCGTCTCGGCTTTCCGGGTCACCGATATCGTGGACGTCGAGCGGTTCGCGAACCACTCGCTCGACCGATTGCGTCGGCGGGAGCGAGGCGTACGGGTCCTGAAACAGATAGTGGACCGTCCGCCCGAGCGCCCCGCGGTCGCCGGACAGCCACGACTCGACCGGTCGTCCCTCGACGCGAACGGTGCCCGAACTCGGCGTGTCGAGGCCGGCCGCCATCCGGCCGAGCGTGCTCTTTCCCGCGCCGCTCGCACCGACCAGCGCGACCGACTCCCCGCGGGCCAGCCGGAGCGTAACCCCGTGGAGGACCTCTTCCCCGCTGTAGGCCTTCTCGACGCCGTCGTAGTCGAGGTGCCACTCCGTCGGCGAGTCCTCGACCGCGGCGTCGCACTCGCCGCCGACCGCGTCCGCCGTCGGGAGCACGGGCCTCGCATCGAGTAGCTCGGCCGTATAGGGGTGGTCGGGGGCCGTCTGGAGGCGGTCCGTCGCCCCGATTTCCACGATGTCCCCGTCGCGGACGACGGCGACGCGGTCGGCGACGCGTGTGACCGATGCGAGGTCGTGCGTGACGACGACGAGCGCGAACCCGAGTTCCGACTGGAGCGATTCGAGCAGGTCGAGCAGTTCCCGCGTCGTCACGGTGTCCAGTCCGGTCGTCGGCTCGTCGGCCACCAGCACGTCCGGGTCGTTCGCCAGCGCCGCTGCGATGGCGGTCCGCTGGCGCATCCCACCGCTCAGTTCGTGGGGGTAGCGGTCGTGGCTCTCCTCGTCCAGTCCGACCGAGAGGAGTACGTTTCGGGCACGCTCGCGCGCGTCTTCGGCCGAGCAATCCCTGTGGGCGCGGACGGCCCCGGTGACCTGTTCGACGAGTTTCCGCCGCGGGTCGAGCGCGTTCATCGCTTCTTGGGGGACGAACGCGACGGCGTCACCCCGGAAATCAGCCATGGCGGCCTCGCGCGGGGACGCGTCTCCGTCGACGCGGTCGGTCCGGAGTGTGACGCTCCCCGAGGCCCGCGCCGCGGGGTCGAGCAGGTCCAGCAGCGCCAGCGCGAGACTGCTCTTGCCGCTGCCCGACTCGCCGACGACGCCGACTGTCTCGCCGTCGCCGACGGCGAAGTCGACGCCGTCGACGGCGACAGTCCCCTCGCCGTCACCGTAGACGACGCTGAGCGCCGAGACGTCGAGGGGCGGTTCGCCATCACCGCGCGAGCGAGCCGTAAGCGGCGGTCCGTCGCCGGTATCGGTCGCCGCACGTCGGTCGCCGGAGGCGCGGCGCTCGACGCCGAGCGCGAGGAAGGTAAACGAGAGAACGCTTCCGCCGATGGCGAGGCCCGGTGGGAGGACCCACCACGACCACGCGTCGGTCAGGAAGGCGCTTCGCTGTTGGGCGTAGAACAGTATCGTCCCCCACGAAGGGGCGGTGGGGTCGCCCAGCCCGAGGAAGCTGAGCGAGGCCTCGAGGAGAATCGCGGCGCTCGCGGCCTTGGCGAACTGCGCGACGGCGATGGGCAGCAGCGCGGGGACGACGTAGTGGCGCGCGACGTAGGTCGGCGGCGCGCCCATCGCCCGCGAGGCCCGGACGTACGTCCGTTCGCGGACCGAGAGGACCTGCGAGCGAATCTCCCGGGCCGGCTGTGCCCACATCACCGCGACGAGGACGCTGACCGTGGTCGACAGGCTCGGGCCGAGCACCGCCGCGGCGACGATGACCAGCGGGAGGAACGGTAGTGTCAGCACCACGTCGACCAGCCGCATCAGCGCGGTCTCGGTCCGACCGCCGGCGACGCCGGCCGTGACACCGACGAGTAGCCCCGAGAGGACGGCCAACGAACCGGCCAACAGGCCCACGAGCAGCGAGACGCGCGCCCCGACCAGCAGCAGCGAGAGGAGGTCGTGACCGGCGTCGTCGGTGCCGAGCGGGTGCGCGACACTCGGGGATTGGAAGGGGTCGCCGGCGGCGGCGTCGGCGGGGTACGGCGCGAGCGCAGGCGCGAGGACGGCCACGAGCGAGACACATACCACGCCCCCGGCACCGACAGCTACGAGCCAGTCCCGTCGGCCGAGCAGTTCCTGCCGGTCGACGAGTCCGCGGAGTCGGTCCCCGACGGTCGCGCTCACTCCGTAGCCCCCCCGGAAGCGGCTCCGGTCCGCGGGTCGACGAGCGGGTAGGTCAGGTCGGCGAGCACGTTCGCGGCGACGACCGTGACGGTGAGGACGAGGAAGGCCCCCTGTAGGAGCGGGTAGTCGCGGGCCAGCGCCGCATCGTAGACGAGCGAGCCGATTCCGGGGTAGGAGAACACCGTCTCGACGACGACCGCACCACCGACGAGCGTCCCCAACTGGAGTGTGAACCGCGTGTAGATGGGCAACAGCGAGTTCGGCAACGCGTGCCGGAACAGGACGGCACGCTCGGAGAGCCCCTTCGCTCGCTCGAAGCGGACGAAGTCCGCACCCGTCGTCGTGAGCACGGCCCCGCGCGCGACGAGGAAGATACCGCCGACACGCGCGAGCGAGAGCGTCGCCAGCGGAAGCGCGAGGTGCCTCGCCCGGTCGATGAGCGCCGCCACGACCCCGTCGGTCCCGCCGACGGAAGTGATTCCGTAGGAGGGGAACCAGCCGAGGTGGAAGGCGAACACCGAAACGAACAGCATGCCGACCCAGAACGCGGGCGTCGAATTCGCCGCAACTAGTCCCACCAGCAACGCCGCGTCCGTCCGCGTCCCCTCGTGCCACGCGCTCCACGCCCCGAGGAGCGTCCCCGCGAGCGTCGAGACGACGAGCGCGAGCCCCACCAACACGAGCGTCGACGGCAGGCGTTCGACGATGACGGCGGCGACCGGGCGGCCGAACATCACCGACGTGCCGAGGTCGCCCTGTGCGATACCGAGCAGGTAGTCGGCGTACTGGACGTGCAGCGGCTGGTCGAGACCGTAGGTCGACAGCAGTTCCCGTCGCTGTGTGGCGGTGAGGTCCGCAGCCGCCTGCCCGACGACGTACCGCAGCGGGTCCCCCGGTGCGAGGTACGGGAGCGCGAAGTTGACCGTCAGCGCCGCCAGCAGCGTCAGGCCGTACTCGACCGCAGCGGCCCCGACGCGGCGAACACGAGCGGGCATCGGCTCAGTCGAACGACCGAATCACGGCCGTGCCGCGCTCGTCGGTCGGGAGCAGCGACCATTTGTGGTGGATACCGAAGCCCGGCGACTCGGCCCACGCGTCGTGGGCCGACGGGTCGAACCCCCACCGCGGCTCGGGGTACCACAGCACAAGCGATGTCGGCTGGCTGTTGAACAGCCGCTGCATCTCGAAGAGGACCTCCTTTCGTGCCTCGACGGTTTCGGTCTGTCGCCACTCCTCGTACAGCGCGTCCCACTCGGGATACGCGAGGTCTTTCCGCCAGAGGTAGCCCGAGCGATGGGACATGACGAACTGGTCGGGGTCGGCGACTCCGTGGGGCGAGATGTCGCTGACGTACATGTCGAAGTCGCGCGAGTCGTACAGGTCACCGATGGAGCCGGGGTCGAGTGTGCGGACTTCGATGTCGATACCGACCGCGCCGAGCTGTGACGCGACCATCTCCGAGGCGCGAATCCACTTCGGCTGGTTCGACGCCACCTTCAGCGTGAACGCGAGCGGTTCACCGTCGCTCGTCTCGCGGACGCCGTCGCCGTCGTCGTCGGTGAATCCGAGTTCGTCGAGCGTCGACCGAGCGCGGTCGGGGCGGTACGGCGTCGACAGGTCCGGCGCGGTCCACGGCGACTCGGGGTGTGGATATCCCTCGACGCCCGGCCGCGCCATCCCGAGCGTGACGGTGTCGGTGATAGCTGTCCGGTCTATCGCGTCCGAAACCGCTCCGCGGAAGTCGTGCTGGTCGAACGGCGACCGTTCGTAGTTGATGCGAATCTCGACGAGCGATAGCCAGTCGGTCCGGACGACCTCCGTCGACTCGTTTTCCTCGAACCGGTCTATCGCCTCGGGTGGAATCGCCACGTTCGCGGTGTCTATCTCCCCCGTCTCCAGCGCGGTGAAGATTGTGGAGTGGTCCTTGATGATGGGAACCAAGACCTCGTCGACGAGCGGCTCTCCGCCGAAGTACGCGTCGTTAGCGACGAACCGGAGGCGCTCGCCCGGCTCGTAGTCGACCAACTCGAACGGGCCGGTCCCGACGGGATACTCCGCGTAGGTGTAGGGGTCGTCGACGTCCTCCCAGACGTGTTTCGGGAGTATGGGAAGGTCCGCGAACGTGATGTCCGCGAGCGTCGGTGCGGGATAGGCGCACTCAAAGCGAACCGTCTCGTCGTCGACGGCTTCGATGGTCTCGATGTGGGGCGCGTCGCTGACGTGGTGCGTGTACCGGTTCGGTTCGGCGTCGCGGAAATAGCGGTACGTGAACACCACGTCCTTGGCGGTGAACGGTTCCCCGTCGTGCCACGTCGCGTCCGTCCGAGCCGTCGCGGTCCACGTCGTCGCGTCGACTTTGGTTGTCTCCGTCGCCAGCCCCGGCATCGGGTCCTCGACGTACGGCGACGGGGCCAGTAGCCGGTCGTAGACGAGGTCTTTCAGCCAGTCGAACGAACTCCCGCTGCTGACGTAGAGGTTCAACGGCGAACTCGGGTCCGAGTCAGTAGCGATTCTGAGCGCGTCGCTTCCCGAGCCGGTGTCACCAGAACTGCTCGAACAGCCGGCGAGACTCGTGAGTCCGACGAGTCCAATCCCACCAGCCTTCAACGCCGTCCGTCGCGTTACGTTCTTATCTGCCATCATCGATTTAGGCTAACCTAAAGAATAAACGCCTTACGGTTTAGGATAGACTAAAAAACATTCGTCATAAAGCTATCCCCGGGCGGCGGGCATCGGTCCGTTTCGTCCCCGACGCCGACGGGGACTGGGTTCCGGAACCCACCGACGTTGGCCCGCTGTGACCGATCTCGACGAACTCCCGAACTATCCCGGCGACGAGTGTAAATAAATATAGTATCATGTATGTATATAGGGCATACATATAGACAAAAGGAAGAATATAATAGTATAATGCGAATGCTGGTGGCAGAATTACAGATTGAACTACAGAAATCCGGCTGTGGTTTCAGATATCGGGAAAATACATACCGGATCTGGGGAGGCTATACTGAATCCGAGTGCGCGATGTTCAGCTCCAGTTCGTTGACGAAGCTCAGGAGCGTCGAGACGACGTCCTCGTCTATCGGGTCGCCCTTCATACGGTGGTAGGGGCCGGTGACGGAACACGCGCCCAACACCTGCTCGTCCGGAACCAGTGGGGCCGCGACGGCGACCAGCCCCTCGACGCTCTCGCCCATGTTGTACGCGTAGCCGCGGTCCCGGACCTCGCCCAGTTTGTCCATGAGTGTGTCGAAGTCGGTTATCGTGTTGTCCGTCACCGCGGGCAGTGGCCCGCCGTCGAACACCGCCTCGACCTCTGCCCGCGAGCGATGCGAGAGGATGCACTTCCCGGCGGCGGTCTCGTGGGGGTAGAGCCGTTTGCCGATGCGGGTCCGCGTGGCGACGCCCTTGCCGCCGGTCTCCCGGAACAACGTCGTCGTCCGGCCGTTCTCGAGGACGGTGTAGATGCTGGTCTCGCCCGTCTCGGCGGCCAGTTCCTGCATCTTCTCCTTGATGACCTGCGAGCCGGGGTGGTCGTATCGGAGCTGCCCGCCGATGTCCAGAAAGCGCAGACCGAGGGTGTACTGCTGGCCGTCTCGGACGACGAAGTCGCTCTGTTGCAGCGTCTTCAGGTGTTTGTACGCGCCCCCCTTCGAGAGGCCGACC
This sequence comes from Haloarcula sp. MBLA0138, assembly GCF_055632455.1. Taxonomy (NCBI): domain Archaea; kingdom Methanobacteriati; phylum Methanobacteriota; class Halobacteria; order Halobacteriales; family Haloarculaceae; genus Haloarcula; species Haloarcula sp. MBLA0138. The sequence goes on from NZ_JBVMVU010000002.1 coordinate 195,122, forward strand.
TCTCCGGCGATTTCGGTCACCGTTGCCGGACCGATGGACTGCAGCGCGTCCAGGACCGCGTGTGAACTCTCCACGGCTTGGACCGTCGGTGTCCCTTCGACCGCGTCCTCGGTGTTCGTGCGCTCGTCCATATCCAGCGGTTGGACTGTCTCGGCTTAACTTTTTCTCTGGGAAACGCAAGCGCTGGGTCGTTTCCCGACGGAACGCCCTTCCAGACGGTTCGTTTCCCTACTCGACGCTGGTGGAAGACGCAGTAACCCCGCTGTTCGACCCGATTCGTCGCTGACGGTCCACAGGCCGTCGCCGCGACACCTCCGGGCTGTTCGTCCCGCTCGAAACCCGGACCACCGGCTGTCATTTCCTATCAGGAAACGATTGCCACGGGCGGCGTGACGGACGGCGCGGGCCACGAACCGCTCGCGTGCCGACTGTACCGCGTGTTCGCGTAACGACCGTACATGTGTTATCCGTTCGCCCGATTAGACGGACGGCCGGTGTGATGTTTGGCAACTATTGTCAGATAACGAGCGTACGTATGTTATCTCTCTGCCGGTCTATCGGTGGCTCTGTCTTCCCGGGGCCGGCCAGCGGCGTTTACTGGGAGTAAACGACTACTCCGAGGGTCCGTTCGCACCCGAGAGACCGGTTCTCGCTTCGCTTTCTCGGGTCGTTTCGGTTTGGTTGCCCGTCTGCCCCACAAATTTGCGAAAGTATTTTATAATTGTAGTTGCTCGTAAAACTCGTGCTGGGAAAGATAGACCACATCGAGATCGAGGCCAGCGACGCGGAAGAGATGGCGGCGTTCCTCAAGAAGCTCGGCTACGAGGAGCGACGACAGACAAACCACCACGGCACGTCCTACGAACTCGAACCGGCTGACGGGGACGGCCCCCTCTTCGAGATTCACACCGTCGAGGACGAAGAGGTCCCCGGCATCAACCACATCGCGTTCGCCGCGGACGACGTCGAGGAGACGGCCGACGAACTCCGCGAGAACGGCGTCGAACGGGTCGTCGACCCGTACTACGTCGACAAGACGGGCCGGACCATCTGCAACTTCCGCGACCCCGACGGTCGCCGGTTTCAGGCGGTTTCGGACGACGAATAGGATTTCGAGCGCTGCAGTGTGACGCGAACGCTGTCGTGGGTCGCTCCGATACCACCACACCGGCCTGCGCCAGACTCCCGTCCGACACCATCCGTACGACACCCACCCCGAACCAGTTACCCTGCCGATGGACCAACACAATTCACTACGAGAGCGCATCGAAAACGGAGCGGTCGCGTTCGGTGCTCGGTCTGCGACGTTCTCTCCGACGGTCGTGGAGATATACGGACAGCTCGGCATCGACTTCGTCTGGCTCGACTTCGAACACACCGGACCGAGCCCCTACGACAGCACCCTCTTCGAGGACCTGACGCGAGCCGCGGAGGTCGGCGGCACGGAACTGTTCGTGCGCCTGCCCTCCGGCGACCCGCCGCTCATCAGGAAAGTGCTCGACGCGGGCGTCAGGAACATTTTGATTCCCCGCATCGACTCGGCGGCCGAGGTCCGCAGAGCCGTCGAAGCGACTCGGTTCGTCTACGACGGCAAACCCGGCGAACGCGGGAAGGCCAGCGGCCGGTCGAGCAACTGGGGGACCGCCCCCGACTACGTCCACACCGAGGACGAGGAGGTCTGTCTGGGCGTGATGCTCGAAAAGACCACCGCGGTCGACGAACTCGACGACATCCTCGCAGTCCCCGAGTTGGGGTTCGTCTTCGTCGGGCCGTCCGACCTCTCGGCGCAGATGGGGCACCCGACGGAGAAAGACCATCCCGAGGTGCAGTCCCAGATTGCGGCCATCGAGGACGCCTGTCTCGACGCTGGCGTCCCGCTGGGCGGCATTCGAAACCAACCCGACGCGGTCGCCGCGGCCGTCGAGCGGGGCTACCAGATACTCCGCGTCGGCGGGGACCTGAGTTCGGTGCGGGCGACGCTCTCGGACCGTCTGGAGCGCATTCACGAGCGCACGTAGCGCTGCTGTCCCGCGCTTTCTAGCTCTCTGCGGCCCAGACCCCCGAACTACGTACCGCTACCCGGGAGACACGAACATATATAACCGGATGCGGCCAAACAGCCGTTCAGATGGTCTCAACAAACCGGTCCGACAGGTATCGAGCACGGTGGGAACGCGGCTCAGCCGCTGGCGATTTCGTGAGCAGCGCGCGACAGACGGGGGGCGTCCACCGATGACGGCCGAGCGAGGGTTGGTCGACAGGGACGTGCAACCGGTCGACCGACTGCGGGACAACGTCGCCCACGCCATCGACCTCGAAGTGGGCGGTCCGAACGACGAAGACGAACTGATAGCGGCGCTCGCGGGCAAGGGCGTCGTCTTCACCACGTCGCGGCTCACGCTGTCCGAGCGCGTCCTCGAAGCCAGCGACCTCCGACTGGTCGCCAAAATCGGGACGGGCATCGACAACATCGACCTTGACGCCGCGGCGCGACTGGGGATTCCGGTCACGCACACGCCCGGACTGAACGCCATGTCCGTCGCGGAACACACCGTCGGCCTCCTGCTGGCGACGACGCGCCGTATCGGCCAGACTCAGGACCTCCTCCGGGACGGCGGCTGGCGCGACGAAGCGCCGTTCGGGACGCAGTTGTTCGGTAAGACCGTCGGCATCGTTGGCTACGGCGACATCGGTCGTCGCGTCGCGAAACTGCTCTCCGGGTTCGAACCGACGGTACTCGCCTACGACCCGTACGTCCGGGACATCGACGGCGACCTAACCGGTGCTGCGCTCACGACGCTCGAACGGGTCCTGACCGAGAGCGACGCCGTCTGCGTGAACGCCGAACTCACCGCGGAGACGCGCGGGCTGATAGACGCCGACGCGCTCGCGCAGATGAAGCCCTCGGCCATCCTCGTCAACACCGCACGCGGGCCCCTCGTCGACACCGACGCGCTGGTCGAGGCGATCCGCGCGGACGAACTCGCGGGCGCTGGACTCGACGTGTTCGAGGACGAACCGCTCCCGGCCGACTCGCCGCTGCACGCGCTCGGCAACGTCGTCACGACGCCCCACATCGCCGCGATGACGAGGGAGTACCGGACACACGCGGTGGATACCCTCGCGTCGAACGCGCTCGCGCTGCTCGACGGCGACCCGGTCGAAGAGGACTTCATGGCTGTCTCCGTCGACGGCACCTGAACTCGTTTTTCTCCCGTCTCCCGCCGTTGCGGTGGAGTGTCGAGCGCCACGCCCTTCGGGAACCTGCACTGTCCGGGACCGTTAGCGGTATCTTTAATAATGATGAACGTAAAAGCCGAGTCGAGTCCGCATGACCAGCAACACCAACCACGGGAAAGACAGCAGTAGCATCAGTCGGCGGAGCGTTCTCGCGGGCGGAGCGACGCTCGGAGCCGCGACACTGGGCGGTTGTCTCGGCGGTGGTTCCGATTCGTCCGGCGGCACGGATACAGCCGATGACGGCGGGTCGGGACAGACGACCATCAAGACGATGAACCTCGAAGGGTCGATGTTCGTCCCCGTCTTCTTCTACGGGCGAGAGCAGGACATCTGGGCCGACCGCGGCATCGACCTCTCCATGGAGGTCGCCGGGTTCGGGAAGTTCACACGCACCTTCTCGCAGAACCTCGCCACGGGGGCCTCGCCCTTGTCGTCGCTGCCGATGGCGACGAACCTCGCGGGCGACACGCCGGTGAAGTGTTTCGGCCAGACGATGAACTTCATCAACCAGTGTTTCGTCCCCGAGGGCTCCGACATCGAGGAGCCACAGGACCTCGAAGGCAAGGTGCTTGGCGTCCCCGGCCGGGGTTCGTCGACGACCCGCTACTACATCGCTCAGTGGGCCGAACTCTACGACTTCGACCTCCTCAACGACCCCGCGGAGATCGTCGACTCGTCGACGTCGACGCTGTACAACTTCCTCGACCAAGGCGAGGAAGTCGACGCGGCCCTGCTGTTCACGTCGTCGACGATAAAGGCGCTCGCCAACGACGGGCTGCGCTCCATCTACGACCCCATCCCGGAGTGGAAAGAGCAGTCCGGCTACCCGCCGTCGGTCACGATGTTCGGCGTCTACGACGACTTCCTCGAAACCAACCCGCAGGCGGTCCTCGACTTCTGGGAAGGCTGGGCCGAAGCGGTCGAACTGTTCCGCAACGAGTTCGACTCGGCGATGAACCAGTACGGTGCCGTCGGCGGTATCGACCTCTCCTCGGAAGGGGAGATAGAGGTCGTCCGTGAGATGGTGAACGAGGGGCAACTGTTCCCCACCGAGTGGAACGACGAGTGGGTCCAGTCCAACGTCGACCTCTGGGAACTCGTCGCTCAGCAGGGCGGTATCGAGGCGGCCCCCGGAACCGACCAGTTCCTCACGACCGAGGACCTCGAGAGCAGAGTCAATTGAGACGGACGCTCGATACATGTCACAGCAACCAGCGGTTCGAACCCTGCTCGCCCGGCTTCGAGAGGGGAGAGTCATCCATCCCAGCGTGGTGGCTATCTTCCTGTTCCTCTGTGTCTGGCAACTGGTCTCGCTCTCGTACGACGCGAACGTCTTCCCGGGCTTGGGGGTGCTGTTCGACAACATCGTCGCCGTCGTCACGAACGCAGACCAGTTCGCGTTCGTCGACAACGTCGTCCCGACCCTCGTCCGTATCGCGCTCGGGTTCGGCATCTCGATGACCATCGGGACGGTACTGGGCGTCTCTATGGGTCTCTACCGTCCGGTCGAGGAGTACCTGACGGCGCCCGTGATGGCGATTATGACGTTCCCGGCGGTCGTCTGGGCGTTCATGGGAATCCTCTGGTTCGGCATCACGGAGTACGTCGTCCACGTGCTCGTCATCGCCCTCGTGGTCACGCCGTACGTGACGGTGAACATCTGGAAGGGCGCGGAGTCGGTCGACAGCGAACTCGTCGAGATGGCCGACGCGTTCGACGCCACGCGGCTGCGACAGTGGCAGCACATCCACATCCCCCACCTCCAGCCGTTCCTGTTCTCGTCGGCGCGACTCGCCTTCGCCCTCTCGTGGAAGATCGCGCTCGTCGCCGAAGTGTTCGGCGCGACACAGGGTGTGGGCTACGTCGTCAGCTACTACTTCCAGACGCTCAGAGCCGACATGATAATCGCGTGGTCGGTGCCGGTGATGCTCCTGATGTATCTCGTCGAACGGGGCTTCAAACGACTCGAGGACCGCTCGTTCGCGTGGCGGCCGGAGCTCGAAGAGACGGTCGAACAGCGGGCCTGATACAACAAACCGATGACACTCCAAATCAACAACCTAACCAAGACGTTCGAAGAAGAAAGCGGGAACGAGATCGTCGTTCTCGACGATATCACGGCCACCATCGAAGAGGGGTCGTTCACCAGTATCATGGGGCCGTCCGGCTGCGGGAAGTCGACTCTCCTCAACGTTCTCGCCGGGCTACACACGTTCCAGTCCGGCGATATCGTCTGGCGCGGCGACACCATCGACCCGAGGAACCTCCCCATCGCGTACGTCTTTCAGGAGCCACGCCTGCTGAACTGGCGGAACGTCGAGGACAACCTCAAGTTCGCGCTGAACGCACAGGGTGTCCCCGAGTCGGAGCACGACGAAATTATCGACGACGTCCTCTCGACGGTGGGCTTGGCTGCCGAGCGGAAGTCGTACCCGCTGCGCCTTTCCGGAGGTATGCGCCAGCGGGTCGGCATCGCCAGAGCGCTCGCGGTCGACCCCGACGTGCTCCTCATGGACGAGCCCTTCAGCGACCTCGACGAACTGACCGCGCGAAACCTCCGACAGGACCTCATCGAGCTCTGGCAGGAGACCGGCAAGACCATCGTCTTCGTCACCCACGACATCAGCGAGGCGGTCTACCTCTCCGACGAGATCGTGTTCCTCGACACGCAGGGGCGCATCTTCAACGAGGTCGACATCGACATCCCGCGTCCGCGCGACCCGGACGACTCCGAACTCCTCCAACTGGAGTCGGACCTCATGGACGAGTTCTTCACGCACATGGAGTCGCTCACTGCGGATGCCGGGGAGGAGCGAGCCGCGGTGGAAACCGACGGAGGGACGTGACGTGAGTTCGGAAGTCGACGACGATATCGGCGCTTCGCTGGGCGGGATAGCGCTGGTCCCCGAGGACCTCCCGCGTCGAATCCTCGACCGCGCGAAACAGATACTCGTCCCGCTCGCTGCTATCGTCCTCACGTGGTACGTGGCGGCACAGATTCTCGCAAACCCGAGTCAGCTCCCCTCGCCGGGCGCGACGTTCGCGCAGGTCGTCGAGATAACCACGACGGAGGGGTTCAGAGGGCGGACCGCCCTCGACCACCTCGGGTTGACGCTCCGTCGCGCGTTCGTCTCCAGCACCATCGGTCTCGTCGTCGCCATGGCGGGCGGCATCCTCATGTCGACGAACGACCTCGTCGAGGACAGCATCTCGAACTGGCTCCCGTTCTGGATGACGACGCCGACTGTGGTCATCATACTGCTGTCGATGGTCTGGTTCAACTTCAGCGAAACGTCGGTCATCTTCGCCGTGGTCGTCGCCTCGACGCCGTTCGGCATGGTCAACATGTGGGAGGGGTCGAAAGACGTCGACGTCGACCTGCTGACGATGGCCGACGCCTTCGACGCCAGCACGCGGATGGTGTGGCGACACATCTACGTCCCGCACCTGCTCCCCTATCTCTTCGGGAGCTACCGGTACATCTTGGGGATGGTCTGGAAGATGGTCGTGTTGGCCGAAGTGTTCGGGCTGTCGGCCGGCATCGGCGCGATGTTCCGGTACTACTTCGACCAAGGGGAACTCGTGATGGTCTTCGCCTACCTCATCCCGTTCATCGTGGTGGTCCTCACGGTGGAGTACGGCGTGTTGAAGCCCCTCGAGACGTACTTCTTCCGCTGGCGGGACTGACTCCGGCGTTTTCTCTCGTCCGCTCTCGCGGTGGCACCTCTCGCGGCGACAGCTTTCCGGAGCGTCGCGGTCGGATAGAAACGGCGGTCGCGGCTCGTCGGTGCCGGCGGCGCATCCGACGGCGAATCGCCAGTCGAGCGGTCAGTCGTCGTTCCCGACGACTTCACCGAGGAGTCCGTCGTAGACCCGTTGGATGTCCGCACCGGTCGCCTCGATGGGGCCGCCGTGGAAGCAGACGATTCGCTCGACGTCGAGGTCGACGAGCGAGCCGATAGCGTCCCTCGACGTTTCGAGGTCCGGCGTGACCGAGCGCTTCGGCCCGCCGAGGAACTCGCCGTCGGACCGCAGCAGGTCGCCCGCGACGAGCACGCCGGCGTCCTCGACGTGGAAGACGACGTGGCCGGGCGCGTGTCCGGGCGTGAACACGGCGCGCACGTCGCCCGCCGCCGTCCGGAACCGCTCCCCGCCGGTCAACAGGAGGTCGACCGGCACGCCGGGATACGGCTCCTCGGGACGTTTCAGCATCCGAATCTCCGCGGTGACGTACGGTGCCGCCCGCTCGTGCGCGACGACCTCTGCGTCGGTCCGGTCGTACACCTCCTTCAGACAGCCCAAGTGGTCGTAGTCGTGGTGTGTGAGCACGATCTTCTCGACGTCGTCGTACGAGAAACCGTCGGCGGCCATCGCCGCCTCCAGTTTGTCCGCGTCTCCGGGGCCGCCCACGTCGAACAGGAGCAATCCTCCGTCGGTCTCGACGCCGACCGGATGCCAAGTGCGGTCGCTGCCGAAGTACTCGGTGTCGAACTGGAAGACGTACACGTGGTTCGTCAGTTCCATCGTTTACGTACTGTCCGGCAACAGTCATAATTGTTCGGTCTCGACTGGGCCACGCGCCACCGCGCTCCGGGGTCGGCCACTGGCGACGACCCCCGTCGTCGGAAAGAGATTTGTTGCCATGCGTCGAACGGTCGAGCGTGTCCGAAAAGAGAGCCCACACTGCGATAGCAACGACCGACAGTACAGCGCCGGCTGGGGGTCTCGGCAACCGATGACTGGGCTGGAGTCGACGTTCCCCGAACTGGACGAGATAGCGGACGCGGACGTTCGCGCCCGCGTCGTCGACGTCTGGGCGACCGCGATAGCCGACAGCCCGTTCGATTCGGTCGCCGAGGTCCCGTGGTGGCCGCCCCACGAGGCCGTCGTCGGGACCTACGGACTGGTCGAACACGTCCGCGACGTGACCCAGTGTTCGATAGCGGTCTGTGACGCTCTGACCGACTCCCACCCCGAGCTGGCGCTCAGACGCGACGACTTGGTCGCCGGCGCACTCCTACACGACGTGAGCAAACCGTTCGAACTGACCGCCGAGGGGTTCGTCGAGACGTACGACCTCCTCCCACACCCCCACTACAGCGTCCACCTGCTGGCCGACTGCGGCGTCTCGAAGCACGTCCAGCACATCGTCCTCGCGCACAGCGACCGCTCGGGCGTCGCCCCGACCACGCTCGAAGCGAAAACCCTCTCGATGGCCGACTCGCTCTCCGTCGACGCCCGGTACTGGGGCTCCGAGGGACGCCTCAACGCTCCCTGACGCGAGGTCGCCGGTCCGCGGCGGTCCGGTCCGTGGACCGCCCGCCTCTCGTCTGACGGTTTACCGCGCCGAACCGACTGCCGCCCCGGACGGGTGGGTAAGTTTTATGTCGTCCTTTCGCATGAACTTAGCCGATGGCACCCGAAGTCGCACGACTCGGTCACGTGGCGCTGGAGACGCCGGACCTCGACGCGTCGCTGTCGTTCTTTCAGGACATCGTCGGACTGGAACCGGTAGCGCGCGTCGACGGGACGGTGTACCTGCGCGGCGTCGACGAGTTCGACCACCACTCGCTCAGCCTCACGCCGGCCGACGAGGCGCGGGTCGACCACGTCGGCTGGCAAACGGAATCGCCGTCCCACGTCGCGGCCTTCGCCGACCGACTCGAAGACAGGGGGGTCGAGGTCACCCGAATCGACGAGGGGACCGAACCGGGACAAGGCGAGGCCATCCGCTTCGACGTTCCCACCGGCCACCGCTTCGAACTGTACGGCGAGATGGCGAAACCCGAACCGCCCGAGGACCGCCGGTCGCGGCTGAAGAACCGCGCCTACGACCCGTCCGGGAACAACCCCATCGCGCCCCGGCGCATCGACCACGTCCAACTGTGGGACCCCGACGGACTGGAGTGCGCCGAGTGGCTCCGCGACGTGCTCGGCTTCCGGGTGCAAGAGCGCTACGACGAGGCCGACGGCTCCCGCTGGGGGACTTTTCTCAGCGCCTGCGGCGTGAAAATCGACGCCGCTGTCGTCCAGTCCACCAGCGAGACGGACGACCCCGCCTTCCACCACGTCGCCTACAAGGTGTCCTCGCCCGACGACCTCTTCGAGGCCCACAACGTCATGAACGAGAACGGCGTCCCGGTCGACGGCATCGGCCAGCACGGCATCTCCCGCGGGGAGTTCCTCTACGCCCGGGACCCCGCGAGCGGCCACCGCATCGAGTTCAACTCCGGGAGTTACCTCGTCCTCGACCCGCACTGGGAGCCGGTCGCGTGGGAGGAAAACGATATCAGCGACGGTGACGACCACCAGTGGATAGGCAGCATCGACTCGCTCGAACGCGTCGGCTACTGAGGCAGACACAGAATATGTTTGAACTCGGGAAAACCACTCAAGTTCGACATGTGTATAGTCAGATATGAAGATACAGATATAGAAAAGAAATATCTGAAGACGTATCTGTGAAGATGGAACTGATAGGCCCTCATCTCCGCTTAGCTGTCGGTAGGCGAACGAATCGACTGCTGGAGCGCGACTTCCGCGATGTTCGTCCCGTGGGCCGCCGTCCGGCGGAGGCTATCGAGTAAGAGTCCCATCGCGTACGCCTCGCCGGGGTGGTCGTGGCTGTAGAGGTCCCGGTCCAGCTTGTCGAGGCGTTCCTCCAACTCGGCTCGCCTGTCGAACGCGGCCAGCGCTGTCTCGCTGCCCGCGCCCTCCAGAATCACGTCGGCGGCCTCGTCGACTATCCGTCGGGCGGACTGCCCCAAGTCGAGAATTTCGTCGGCGTACTCGTCTGGCACGCCCACCTCCGACCCGTGCATCAGGTCCGTCATCTTCTCGGCGTGGTCGGCGACCCGCTCGAACTGTCGGGCGATGTAGTAGTACTCGAACAGTTCGTCCCGACTGCGGCCCAGCTTCTCGACTTCGTGGAGGTCCGACAGCGACCGCCGGAAGTGGCGCGTGATTATCGCCAGCAGCTTGTCCGCCTCGTTGTCGCGGCGGCCGACCTGCCGGGCCAACTCCGCGTCGTCGTCCCTGATGGCCGTTATCGCGTCCCGGTGCATCGACAGCATCACGAGCCGGAGTCGGACCGTGCTCTTGCGCACGTCGACGTTCTCGGGTTCGATGAGGTTCGTCAGTTGGAGGCGCGTGTCGGACGTGTCGAGGATTTCGAACCCGGTCAACCCCCGGAGGGCGTCCTCGACGCCTTGGCGCTGCTCGGCGTGGTGGCCCGAGCGGTCGACGACGGTCACCGAGTCGGCACCGATAGTGTGTGCGGCTTGGACGTGGTGTCGCACCGCCTCGTCGCCGTCGTTGGTGACGTCGATGGACACGTCGCGCTCCGTCGCCTCCCGCTCGCCGCCCGCCTCGACGAACAGCGAGCCGTCGTCGTTGGTGTGAATCCGCAACGTGGTCCCGGACTTGATGCCGTGTTCCTCGGCCCAAGACTTCGGTAGGGACACTGTGTACGTAGTTCCACCGGAGAGCTGGACCTTCCGTGTCTCCATTTGGCCGGACCCATGTACCGACTGGACTTGGTTCGTGCTATGAGCGGTACGTAGCTCTACTGTTCTCTATTTGATACCTGTAGACGTAGCTGTCTCCCGGCCGCTCACACGCGTGAAACGGCGAGTACGGACTGGTACAGACAATCGGTACCGCAGGCTTTTCCTGACACACCGGCGTTGTGAGGTATGTCCAGACCGCGGTGGCACCACTCGTGGGACGACGCCGCTCACGGGCGCAGCGCCACGCTCGTACAGATTATCGAGGTCATCGACGAACAGTCGCCGGCGACGAAGGCGGCCCTCGCGGAGGCCGTCGGCATCTCCGACCAGTACCTCTCGGAACTCCTGCAGGAACTGAAACGCGAGGACATCGTCCGGAAGGCGTACGTCGTCGACGAGGACGCAGTCTACGCGAAAGCCGGCTCCATCTCGCCGTTCCGCGACGACCCGGCTGACGGCGGGGGGACCGACTCGGTGGCCGACCCCGGCGGCTCGGGGTCGCTGGCCCAGTCCGACCCCGGCGCGACGGTGCTCGACCTGCTCCGCCGGCTCGACGACGTGACGGGCGACCAGTACGCGGCCGCCCATCGCGCGTTCGCCGGCGAGGAGCCCGACCAGCCGGCGACGGCGCTGGAGTCGCTGGCGAACGAGCGCTACGGCGCGGTGCTGTCCGAACTCAAATCGCACACGCTGACGACCGACTGGCCGGGCAACCGCGTCGCGTCGGACCTTGCGACCATCGCGACGAATCTGGAGATCGTCGGCGACCGGGCGTGTGCCGTCGCCGACGTGGTCGAGAGCCACGACGCCGACACGGCGGGCATCATCGCCGAGCGCGTCGGGGACATCTTCGTCGCCGGCGAGACGATACACGGCTTTCTCGAACGGATTCTGTTCGACGCCGACACCGCGGCCTACGAGCAGCTACTGGAGCGGGAGGCGACCGTCCACCGCGACCTCGACGAACTGTTCGAGCTGATAACGGCCTACGAGCCGGACGTGTACGGCTATCTGGTGTCGGTGACCCGGGCGCTGGAGCGGGCCATCTACTACTGGGTCCACTCCGCCGAGGTCGCCGTCCGGCTCCACTCGGGGTACCAGCCCGACCACGTGACGACCTGACGCCGCTCAGGGCTCCGACGACGCCGACCCCACGGCGTCCTCGGGCACGTCGTCGGGGGCGTACGTATCGAGAAACGTCTCCAAGTCGCGCAGCGCCCCGATGCGGTCCCGGAGCGTCTCGTGGTCCCAGTGCCACCACTCCGTGGCCGCGACCCGGGCGGCCACGTCGTCGGGGAACCGCTCGCGTATCGGCGTCGCGGGGACGCCGGCGACGACGGTGTAGGGTGCCACGTCGTCGGTGACGACGGCACCGGCGGCGACGACCGCGCCGTCGCCGACGGTGACGCCCGGGAGGACCGTCGCGCCGTGGCCGAGCCACACGTCGTGCCCGACCGCGACCGGCTGGTCGGCGCGCCACTCGAAGACGCGCTCGTCGTCCGCCCCGAACCCGTAGCGTTCGGCCCGGTAGGTCGCGTGGTGGGTCGTGGGCCGCTCTATCGGGTGGTTGGTCGGGCCGAGCCGAACGTCGGAGGCGACGCTGGCGAACTTCCCGACGGTGGCGTAATCCAACTGAACGCGCTGCATCAGGTAGCTGTAGTCGCCGAGTTCGGCCTCGTGGAGCCGCGAGTGGCTGTGGACCTCCGTCCACGCGCCGAGTTCGCTCTCGGTGATGCGGACCGGGTCGTGCAGCGTCGGCTCAGGTCCCAGCGCCGCCCGCTGGTCCCGGCCGTGGGACTCGACGTACATCTACCGGCCCCGCCGTCCCAGCGTCGACGCGAGTATCTTCTTGGGTGCGGTCACGAACGCCTCGACGACGCCGGTCCGCTCGACGTCGTCCTCGTCGCGCAGGTACGACCGGACGCGCTGGCTGGCGAGTTCGACCGAGCCCGCCAGCAGGAAGATGAGGATGATACACGCCATCATATTGGTGTAGTGGAACGTCTGGCGCTGGATGTACAGCTCCAGCCCGAGCCCGCCGGCACCGATGATGCCGAGGCTGATGGCGGCGCGGACGTTGTGTTCGAGGTCGAAGGCTATCCACGCGATGAACTGGCGGAACACCTGACTCAACATTCCGAAGGAGATGACCTGCGTCCGGTTCGCGCCGGTGCTGCGGACGCCCTCGATGGGGCCGTCGGCTATCTCCTCCAGTTCGTCGGTGAACAGCCGGCCGAGGTAGCCGACGGTGTCTATCATGATGGCGAGTACGCCGGTGAAGGGGGTCACGCCGGCCAGCGGGATGAGGATGAGGAACCAGACGAGCCCCGGAATCGCGCGGATGAGGCTCATCGTCGCCCGGAAGAGGAAGTTGAAGGGGTACGGGACGACCCGCTCGCTCGCCATCACGCCGAAAAACAGTGCGCCGGGGAGGCCGAGCACCGAGCCGCCGAAGGCGACGGCCAGCGTGACGAACGTGGCCCCCCAGACGACGGTGACTCCGAGGAAGCCGCCGGGTTCGAGCCGCAGAATCAGGTTCTCCTCGACGATGAACGCCCAGTACTGGCTCAGGTCGACGAAGGGGACGCCGACGCCGAGGACGCTCACCGTCGTCGGCGGGAAGTAGTCGGCCAGCGCCTCGGTGAACTGCGGGAACTGGACGTAGAGTTCGAGGACCGAGAAGTTCACGACGAGCAGACTGGCATAAAAGAGGAGTCCGGCACCGACCACGCCCGCGACTGTCAGGGCCCGCCGCTTCGTCTTCCGGCGTTTGAGGTCCGTGAGCTTCCGGTCGACCGGCGAGTTACCGACCTCGTCGAGCCCGAAGTACTCCCGGAAGCCGCGTCCGTCCGGCGACTCCGAACTCATACCTCGACCCGCTCCTCGCGTCGCTCGACCGGTGCGGGCTCTGGCCCATCACCGGCGGCCTCGGCGAGCCCGACGGTCTCGACGCTGCCGTACAGGTCGTCGACGAGGTCGTCGGTGAGCTCTTCGGCCGGCACGTCGAAGAGGAGTTCCCCGTCGCGCAGCCCGATGAACCGCTCGCCGAAGTGGGCCGCGATGTTGACCTGATGGAGGCTCACGAGCGCGGTCACGTCGTGTTCTACCGCGGCCTTCTTGAGGTAGTCCATGACGGTCTCGGCGCTGGAGGGGTCGAGGCTGGCGACCGGTTCGTCCGCCAGCAACAGCGCCGGGTTCTGGACGAGCGCGCGGGCGATGCCGACCCGCTGTTGCTGGCCGCCGCTCATCTGGGCGACGCGCTGGTGTGCCTCGTCGAGCAGGCCGACCGTCTCCAAGGCGTCGAGGGCCTGTCGCTTGTCGTCGCGGCTCTGCCACTGGAAGAGGCTCTCGACGGTCGAACACCGTTCGAGGCCCCCGTTGAGAGCGTTGAGGTACGCCGAGACGCCCTCGACCAAGTTGTGCTGTTGGAATATCATCCCCACCTCCGGTTGGGAGCCGCCGACGAGGTCGCCCTCCAGCCGTATCGTGCCGCGCGTGGGCTCGGTCAGTCCGTTCACACACCGCAGCATCGTCGACTTGCCCGCGCCGGACTCGCCCAGCAGGACGGCGAACTCGTCCTCGATTTCGAAGGACACGTCGCGCAACGCGGTGACGTTCCCGTACTCCTTGGTCAGGTTCTCGACGGTGAGCGTACTCATCTGGGCTCACTCCGCGAGGTCGATGCCGACGGTGTTCAGCCGCTCGATGACCGGTTGGTACGCCTCCATCGACGTGTCCCGGAGCGTCGTGAACGGGAGTTCCTCCTCGTTGTAGTCGTCGGGGTAGTAGCTCTGTATCTGCTCTTGGGTCGAGTTCCGGAGTACCTCGCCGATTTCGGACTTCAGGTCGGACTCCCAGCTCGTCCGGGCGTACATCGGCTGTTTCGGGATGGGGAACGACCACCAGAACGGCCGGAACTGGGGCTGCTCGGTCCCCATGGTGTCGAGGAAGGAACTGCGCTCTTGGACCCGCTCGGGCACCTCGGTCCCGCTGGGGAGGTGCGGGATGCCGTTCCCGCCCCACGTGACCGCCGCGTCGGCCTCGCCGTCGCCCAGTCGGATGAGCGCCTGATTGTGGTCGGTCCACGTCCCCGAGAAGTCGACGGGGTCGCCCTCCGGGGCCTCGCCGATGTCGAGGTCGGCCTGCAGCAGCGCGTACAGCGCGAAGATGGAGCCGCTGGTCGAGAGGCGGTCCGCGAAGGCCATCTCCCGGCCCTCGATGTCGGCCCGCTCGGTGATGTCCGAGTCGGGGTCGGTGAGCATCAGCGAGAAGTAGAAGGCCGACCCGCCCGTCACGGTCGTCCCGTAGACGTCCATCAGGTCGGGGTTGGAGATGAGCGTCACGTCGTCCATCCCGATTTCGGCCTGTTCGCTCTCCAGCGCGGGGCGGATGGCCGCGTAGTTCTGCGGGACCTGCATCTCCACCTCGACGCCGTCGACCTCTCCCTCGATGAGGTTGTGGACCGGCTGATAGCGTCGCCGCGCGTCGGCCGGCGTCCCCGGCGTCAGCAACATCGTGATGGTCTCGGCGCTCCCCCCGCTGGAACCGAGCACTCCCGAACAGCCCGCGAGCCCGGCCAGTACCGCCCCTGCGCCCCCGGCGATGACCGAGCGACGCGAGGTCCGTATCGCGTTCGGACTGTCGGGCTGTTCCTCCGCGTTCGAACCGGCACCGCTGGTGGCTTCTGTCATCGTCCGAGTGCTGTGGGGAGGGTGGAATAACGATTGGCTCCGTAGAGTTCGGACCGTCCGCTCCCGGAACGAACCCCGAAACTGTGTCCCCGACCGCGCGTCGTGGGTCCCCACGGGTCCGGACTCGTCCGGACGCGAAACCGCGGGACGGGTACGCGCCCGCCCCGCCGCTGACACACCGGAGAGTACCTAGCGCAGGCTTATGCCGGCCTTGTCTGACCACCGACCTGTATGGACGACCCGACAGACAGGACCGAGCGCTTCGAGCGCATCGCCGCCACGGCCGGGGACACCCTCGCCGAACTGGCAAACGGCGTGCTCGACGGCGACGCAGCCCTCACCGTCCTTCAGGAACCGAAGCCGAAACTGCTCATGCAGCGCGTCCGCGAGCCGGTCGAACGCCGCCCGTTCAACCTCGGCGAGGTGGTCGTGACGCCGGCCGAGGTCCGACTCGGGGGCGCACGCGGCTTCGCCATGTGCCCGGGCAAGGCCGAGCGCGCGGCGCTGTCGGGTGCCATCGTCGACGCCGCCGTCGCGGGCGGCCACGACCACAGCGAGCGCATCCGGGCCGAACTCGCCGCCGCCGCCGCGGACCGGGCGGAGACGCGCCGCCGCGAGTGGAGCGAGAGCCGCCACACGGCCGTCGAGTTCGAGACGATGGAGGGGCGACAGTGAGGGCGCTGGGCATCGACCCGGTCGACGACACCCGGGCGGCCTTCCGCGCGCTTCTGGACGCGATGAGCCGCCCGGCGACGGTCCAGCACACCCCGACGGAGCCGGCCGACCACGCCGTCGCGGCGGCGCTGGTTGACCACGAGGTGACGCTGCACACCGCCGACGGCGACCTCCGGGACGCGCTGGAATCGGCGGGCCGGTACGAGCCGGCTGACCCGGCGACCGCCGACATCGTCCACGCCGACGGCGCGCCCGCGTGGGACGTTCGGGACCTTTCTAGGGGGACGCTCGTCGAGCCGAGCGACGGGGCGACGGTCATCTACCGCGTCGCGTCGCTGTCGACGGACCCCGACGACGGCGCGACGACCGTCCGGGTCAGCGGGCCGGGCGTCCCCGGCCAGCGGACCGTCGGCATCGGCCTCCCGCGCGACGAACTCGACGCCGTCGCCGAGGCCCAGTCCACGTACCCGCGGGGCGTCGACGCGGTGTTTACCGCCGGCGACCGGGTCGTCGCGCTGCCGCGCTCGGTCACGACGGAGGTGGTCTGACCGTGGGCTACGTCGCGGTCACCGCCGGCGAGGAACTCATCGAGCGGGCGGCCGACCTCTTCGAGAAGCAGCGCCTCGACGGCGACACCGACCCCGTGAGCGTCGCCCAACTCGACGAGCAACTGGGGCGGCTGACCGCCCAAGCGATGAGCGAGAGCGGGCTGTACGCCCCCCGACTGGCGGCGCTGGCGGTCAAGCAGGCCCAAGGCGACGCCGTCGAGGCGGCCTTCCTCCTGCGGGCCTACCGCTCGACGCTCGAACGCTGGGACGAGACCGTGACGGCCGACCCGGCGGAGATGTTCGCCACGCGGCGCGTCTCCCCGGCGTTCAAGGACGTTCCCGGCGGACAGATTCTCGGGGCCACGAAGGACTACACCCAGCGGCTCCTCGACTTCGACCTCGCCGCGGAGGACGACCGCGCGGACGCGCCGACGGACCCGACCGAGGAGTGGGAGCTCGACCCCGAGGAGCCCGAGCGGCTGGCGAACGTGATGGACGTGTTGCGGGCCGAGGGGCTCGTCCACGACCCCGGCGAGGCCGACGCCGGCCCGCCGACCGACACGACCCGAGAGCCGGTCACGCATCCGGCCGACCGCGACGCCGTGTTACAGGAACTGGCCCGCGGCGAGACGGGCGCGGTCACGGGCTTGGGCTACTCGGCGCTGCGAGGCTACGGCCAGGTTCACCCGACGCTCGCGGAGGTCCGCGTGGGTCGGCTCCCGGTGACCGTCGAACACCCCTACACCGGCGAGGAGGCCACCGTCACCGAGGTGTCGGTGACCGAGAGCGAGGCCGCGGTCCCGGTGTATGCGAAGCGCGACGACCCGCAGTTCGCCTTCGGCTACGGGCTGACCTTCGGCCGGAACGAGCGCAAGGCCATCGCGATGACCGTCCTCGACGCCTCCATCCAACTCGACGGCGCGGACGAACCGGCTGAGGACCCGGAGTTCGTCCTCGACGTGGTCGACGGGATGGACTCGTTTGGCTTCATCGAGCACCTGAAGCTCCCCCACTACGTCACGTTCCAGTCCATCCTCGACCGCATCCGCGCCATCCGGGAGCGGCGCGGCCTGACCGACGAGGGCCGGGTCGACGCCGACAGCGGGGCCGGCGGCAGCGGAGACGGCGACCCCGACGGAACCGCCGACCCCGCCGACGACCCGGACGGCGCGCCGACCCCGGAGGTGACCGACGATGACTGACGAGCGCGGCGACGACGCGGCGGCCGACGGCGGGACCGAGGTGGCCGCCGACTCCGTCGGGGCCGCGCTGAAGGCGGTCGACTCGGCGGGGCTGTCGGGGTACAACTACGCCTACCTCGACGAGCACACGAAGCGGGAGGTCCGGCGGTCGATGCTGAAAGCCGTCGCGGTCCCCGGCCATCAGGTGCCCTACGCCTCCCGGCCGATGCCGCTGGCCCGCGGATGGGGAACCGGCGGTATTCAGGCGTCGCTGTCGCTGTTGGGTCCCACGGATACGTTCAAGGTCATCGACCAAGGGGCCGACGAGAGCGTCAACGCCGCCAACATCCGCCGTCTCGCCGAGGACACCGCCGAGGTCGAGACGACGACCGACGCCACCGAGGCCGACGTGATACAGACCCGCCACCGGATACCCGAGGAAGTGCTGACCGACGACCAGATTCTCGTCCTACAGGTGCCGGTCACCGACCCGCTCCGGAAGGTCGACGCGTCGGACGCGGCCAACCGCCGCCGGCACGCCCACCGCAACTACGGGAAGATGTGGGTCCACCTCTACGAGAACGTCGTCGAGTGGGGCGAGATAAACATCGCCTCGCGGTACCCGACGATGGTCGCCGGGCGTTACCTCATGGACCCCTCGCCCATCCCGCGCTGGGACGTGCCGAAACTCGACGCCGCCGACAACCTCTTCGTCTTCGCGGCCGGCCGCGAGGCCCGCATCTACGCGGTCCCGCCCCACACCGCGGTCGAGCCGCTGGCCTTCGCGGACCGCGAGTTCACCGTCGAGCGGTTCCCCGACGCGGCCTGTCACGCCTGCGGCTCGACCGACACCTACCTCGTGGAGGTCTCGGAGGAACGCGAGCGGGCGGCCGACCGGGCCGACGGCGACGAGGCCACCCAGCGCGACGGCGACGGCTTCGAGACCCGCTACGCCTGCAACGACGCGAGCTTCTGCGAGAAGCGCCGCGCCGACCCGACCCTGCCGAAGGACCACCACCTCGACCGCGAGGGGGTCGACTGGGGGCCCGAGACGCCCGACAGGGAGGCGACAGCGGCCGTCGATGCCGCGGACGCGACCGCCGCCGACGCGGACGCGACTTCCGACGCCGCCGACCCGCCGGGAGGTGGGGACGCGTGACCCTGCTTGCGGCCGAGGGGATACAGACCGTCTACGGCGAGGGCTGCCCCCGCTGTCTGGACGCGACCGGCGACGCCGCCGGGACGAACCGGTGTCCCCACTGCGGGAGCGTCGTCGCCTGCGCCGAGGTCGACCTCTCGGTCCACGAGGGGGAGGTGCTTGGCATCGTCGGCGAGTCCGGGTCGGGCAAGTCCAGCCTCGCCGAGCGCCTCGCGCTGGAGCGCGACCCCGACGCCCGGACCGCCGGCGACGTTCGGTACGCCGGTCACGACGGGAACCTGCTGGAAGTCGACTACGAGACGCGCCACGACCTGCGGACCGGCGAGATAGCGATGGTCCACCAGCACATCCGCGACGGGCTGAACGTGGAGTTTACTGGCGGCGGCAACGTCGCCGAGAAGCTCCTCTCGGCCGGTCGGCGCTCCTTCGAGGACGTGCGCGACCGGGTCCGGGAGCTGTTTTCGGCGACCGAAATCCCGCTCGACCGGATGGACGACCCCACGGCGACCTACTCCGGCGGGATGCAACGGCGCGTCCAGATAGCGCGGGCGCTCGCCAACGACCCGGCGCTGGTCGTGCTCGACGAGCCAACGACCGGGCTGGACGTGAGCGTCCAAGCGCGCGTGCTGGACATGTTCCGCCGCGTCCAGCGCGAGGCCGGCGTCGCCACCGTCGTCGTCTCCCACGACCTCGGCGTCGTCCGCCTGCTCGCCGACCGGACGCTGGTGATGCGCCACGGCCGGGTCGTCGAGTCCGGGCTCACGGACCGCGTGATGGAGGACCCACACCACGAGTACACGCAGACACTCATCAATTCAGTCATATGACAACACTCTCCGTCGAAGGGCTGTCGAAGACCTTCGAGATGCACGTGCTCGACGGCCAGCGGGTCGTCGGGCTGGACGACGTATCGTTCGACGTTCGCGAGGGGGAATTCCTCGCGGTCGTCGGTGAATCCGGCAGCGGCAAGTCGTCGCTGCTGAAGTGTCTCTACCGGACCTACGACCCTACCGCGGGCCGGGTCGTCTACGACGCCGCCGACGGCGCGGTCGACCTCGCGGCGTGTGACGACCGGACCCTGATGGACCTGCGCGGTGCGTCGCTGGGCTACACCTCGCAGTTCCTCGACGAGATTCCCCGGGTCCCCGCCGAGGACGTGGTTGCCCGGCCGCTCCGGGAGCGGGGCGTCGGGGCCGAGCGCGCCCGCGAGCGGGCCCGAGCCCTGCTCGACCGGCTCCGGCTTCCCGAGGCGCTGTGGCGCGCGTACCCGGCGACGTTCTCCGGCGGGGAGCGCCAGCGCGTCAATCTCGCGCAAGCGCTCGCACCCGAACCGGACCTCCTCCTGTTGGACGAACCCACCAGCGCGCTGGACCCCGAGACCAGAGGGGCCGCGGTCGACCTGCTCCGGGAGTACGTCGACGGCGAGACGACCATCGTCGGCGTGTTCCACAACACCGCGGTCATCGACGCGGTCGCCGACCGCGTGGTGGTACTCGACGACGGCCGCGTCCGGCAGACGCTCGACGCGGCCGACTTCGACGGGGGGATGGTCGGATGACCGCGGGGCGCGGGGCTCCCGAGCCCGACTCTCTCGCGGTCGTGAACGGCCGGGTCGTCACGCCCGAGGGCGTCGTCGACGGCGGCGTCGGCGTCGAGGGCGACCGGGTTGTCGCGGTCGGCGACGTGGCTCAGGCCGGGACTGTCATCGACGCCGACGGCCGCTATGTCCTCCCGGGGCTGGTGGACCTCCACGGCGACGACATCGAGGGCCACCTCTACCCCCGCTCGGGGACCCGGATGGAGACGGGGATGGCGCTGTCGACGGCCGACCGGGCCAATATCGCCGCCGGCGTCACGACGAAGTTCCACGCCATCTCCTTCGAACTCGACGAGTCACAGAACCGCTCGCCGGAACTGGCCGCGGAGCTGACCGACGCCGTGACCGCCGCCGACGGCCTGCTCGCGGACCACCGGCTCCACGCCCGTTGTGAGGTCACCCAGCCCGAGTGTGTCGAGGCGGTCCTCGACGTCGTCGAGAACGGCGACGCCGACCTCGTCTCGGTGATGAGCCACATCCCCGGCAAGGGCCAGTTCCGGGACGTGGCGGCGTTCCGCGAGTACTACGAGGAGTCGGCCAACCACACCGCCGAGGAGGCGACCCGCATCATCGAGGAACGGGGCGACGTGTCGATGGCCGTCGTCCGCGAGCGCGTCGAGCGCGTCGTCGCCCGCGCCACGGCCGCGGGAGCGGTCACCGCCTCCCACGACGACGAGGACCCCGCGGAGGTCGCCCGACTGGCCGAGACCGGCGTCGACATCTCGGAGTACCCGATAACGCTCGAAACCGCTGAGCGCGCCACCGCGGCGGGGATGACGACCGCGATGGGCGCGCCGAACCTTGTCCGCGGGGAGAGCCAGTGGGGGAACCTCTCGACGGCCGCGGCCATCGAGGCCGGCGTCGTCGACGCCTTGGTCGCCGACTACCACCCCCAGTCGCTGCTGGCCGCCGCGTTCGTCGACACCGGCGAACCCCTCCACGAGCGCGTCGGCCGGGTGACGGCCGCCCCCGCCGACGCCGCGGGACTGGACGACCGGGGGCGGCTCGAACCCGGTGCCCGCGCGGACCTCGTGGTCGTGGACCGCAACCCGACGCCGACGGTGACGCAGGCGGTCGTCGCCGGCGACCCGGTGTACCGGGCCGACGCCGCGACGGCTCCCGCGACCGGCAACGCCGCCCCGGAGGCCGCCGTTGCCGGGGAGGACGACCGATGAGCGACCACCGGCTCGGTGCCGCGATGGACATCCGGTTCGCCGCGAGCGTTCCGGAGTTCCTCGACTACGTCACCGACCTCGGGCTGGACCACGTCGAACTCAAGCGCGAGTACCTCCACGCACATCCCGACGCGCCGACCCACGAGGAGATTCGGGCGCTGGCCGAGCGCTACGGCGTCACCGTCACGTACCACGCGCCCTTCCGCGACTGGAACCTCGGGAGCTTCAACGAGGCCTCCCGCGAGGCGGCCGTCGAGCAGGTGAAAGCGACCATCGAAGACGCCGCCACCGCCGGCGCGGGCGCGGTCGTCGTCCACGGCGGGTCGGTCCCGCGGCGCTACCCCGAGTGGGTCACGTCGACGGCCCGCGAGCACGCGATACGGTCGCTCGCGGAGTGTGCCGAGTACGCCCAACTGATGGGCGTCCCGCTCTGTCTGGAGAACCAGCCGGTCGACGACGGCAAGCGGCGCTACACCACGACGCCCGACGACCTCGCGGCCGTGCTGGCCGCGGTCGACGTGGAACCGGCGTACTTCGGGGTGACGCTGGACGTGGGCCACGCGAAGGTCAACGGTCACGACTGGCGCGACCTCGCCGCCCGCTTCGGCGACCGAATCCGGGTCTGTCACCTCCACGACAACGACGGCAGCGCCGACCAGCACGACCCGCTCACCGACCACCAGCCGGTCCTCGACCGCGTCCCCGCGGAGTACTTCGTCTTCGAGACCAAGTCCGTCGGCGACGTGGCCCGCTGTGTCGGCACGGAGCCGACGCCGATAGAGCCAGCACTCACCACCGATGCCTGAGACGACGTACGACGCGGTCGTGTTCGACAACGACGGCGTCATCGTCGAACCGACCGACAGGTCCGTCCTCGTCGAGGCGGTCCTCGACGCCGTCGAGGCGTTCGACCTCCCGCTCGACCGCGCGGCCGCCGAACGCATCGTCGCCGCGGACGCGGTGCCGACCGAGACCGTCCGCGAGCACGGGGCCGACCCGGAGGCGTTCTGGCACTACCGCGAACTCGCGGCCAGCCAGCGTCAGCAGGCCCACATGCGCGACGGCGGGAAGCCGCTGTACGACGACGTGGCCGCCCTCGACGCGCTGGACGCGCCGCTGGCGCTGGTCAGTAACAACCAACACGCCACCGTCGAGTACGTCCTCGCCCACCACGACCTCGACTGCTTCGCGGTCGCGCGCGGCCGGCGGCCGACGCTCGACGGCGCGGCAAAGCGCAAGCCCGACCCTCACTACATCGCGGCGACGCTCGCCGACCTCGGGGCGGAGACGGCGCTGTACGTCGGCGATTCGGAGAAAGACGTGGTGGCGGCCCGGCGGGCCGGCGTCGACGCGGCGTATCTCCGGCGCGACCACGTGGCCGACGCCGACCTCTCGGTCGAGCCGACCTTCGAGGTCGGGAGCCTCGACGCCTTGGTCGAGCGAATCACCGGCGGGGCGGCCGAGCGGACGCACTGACGACTGGGCGGCCGGCGGCGGCCCGGCACGGTCCCGCGACCCCGCTCCTGCGCCGGGCGCGGTTCCGGCTACAGTCCGACGAGGTCGTCCAACTCCACGTCGGTCAGCGCGCCCCCACAGACCGCACAGTCGCCCAAGTGCTCCGGGGCGGGACTGCCTTCCATGTGCAGGTTGCCACAGTCGGTACACACCTCGAACTCGGCTTCGAGCATACACCGGCACGTCCGCCGCCAGCCATATGTGGTTTGTGGGCCCGCCGGTTCGCATCGCCGACCCCGCCGGCGCTTGGCCCGCTCACCACTCGACGTAGGTGAGATACGCGGTGCCGTCGTACTCCAGCAGCCACGTCCCGTAGAAGTCGTCGACGCGCAGTCCCTCGTGTTCCCGGATGCGGTCGACGACCGACTGGAAGGCCTCGGTGTCCTCGAAGTAGCCCCCGCTGTCGATAGCCTCCTCGACGACCGCCCGCTCGGACTCGGAGAGGCCTGTCAGGTCGAACAGATACCGCTCCCGGATTCGCTCGGCGAACGCGGCGGCGGAGGTGGCGACTTCGGTGACCTCGTACCGGTACTCGGTTTCGGACACCGTCCGGGACTCGACGGTGACGCGGTACCGGTTCCCGTCACGCACGACGATGTCGTACTGTCGCTCGGGGACGAACACGGACCCATCGACCGCCTCGGCGGTTCCGTACCCGACGCCGACGTCCGACCCCTCGCCGGTCTGGTCAGCCTCGGCGAACACCGGTTCGAGACGCTCGCGGTCGACCGCCGGGAGGTCCTCGTAGGCTATCTCGCCGACCGTCGCCGTCGCGTCCTCGGGGTCGAAATCGACCCGGACGTCGTAGACCGTCCGCTCGCTGCTGCCGGTGGGCGTCTCCGACACCTCGTAGAACGCGTCGCCGACCCGTTCTCGCGGGCCGACGTGACGACCGTGTACTCCGCCTCGTCGGGGTCGGGGGCCATCGCGGCGTCGTCGGCGATGACTTCGGCCGTCGCCTCGCGCATGTCCAGCACGACAGCGGGGTGGGCGCAGCCGGCGAGGGCGGCGGAGAGGAGGGCTGTTCCGCTCGCGAGGAACTGGCGGCGTCGCATATCGTAGTCGAGCGCCAATCGGCGTGAAAGAGTTCCGGTTTCTCTCTCGACACGTCCGGTCGGTCCCCGTTGACGGGGCACGCGTCGAACGACTCGATTCCGGGCCGACCGGGGCGAGTCACGTCCGAACGCGCCCCTCTCGGGCGAGACCGAACGCACGACTCTTACAGACAGGAATAGAAAATATGGATACAAAATAGAGTATATGGGTCCGAAAATGGAAATTTCTGGTGGAAAATCCGGAAACTCCACTCTATAACGAAAACAGAAGCCGATATGCCGCTCTCTCCACTCGCCATCCACAGTCGAACACGCGTTCCGAACCGTGTCGCGCAGTCGTCTACGGGACTGCGTTCCCATTCCCGCGCCGAGCCCGGGGCTGGCCAAGGCGGTTCGTCACCGGCTCACGAGCGCTCGGTGAACGAGACGACGGGACAGTCCGCGTTCAGAAGCACCGACTGCGCGACGCTACCGAACAGCATCTTCCCCGTCTGTGACCGCTTTTTCGGGCTGACGACGACGTAGCGCGCGTCGTGTTCGTCGGCGTACTCGACGATTTCCGCCGCCGGGTCGCCGATCTGGCCGACGACCTCGACCTCGCCGGTCACCGACTGTGCGTCCACCAGCTCCGCGGCCGGCTTCGCCGCCCGCTCGCGCAGTTCGCTGACCGGAATCCCTTCGTCGTTGCTGACACTCTCCTCCTCGGCTTTCACGGCTTCGGAGCGCGTCATCACGTGGACGACGTGGACCGCGTCGTCGAACTTCTCCGCCAGCGTGTTGGCCTCTGCGAGAACCCCCGGTGCCCGGTCCGAACGGTCGACTGCTGCAACGATGACCATACGCTCGGTATACTCTCGCCCGTAATATAAGTTGGCTCTCGACTGGGATGTTTTCGCCGCTCGGAACGGGTTCTCGACGCCCGCACAGCGACGAACTCCCACGTATGTGTCACAGGTGAACCGATTCGCCCGACCGGTTCCGGGGGACATTTACGTATCTCGCCGAAACCGTCAGTGTGAGATGTCCGCTCTAGCCGAGACGGTCGTGTCCGCTATCCTGCCGACGTTTTCGATGATCTGTGTCGGGGTCGCCCTGAGTCGGACGCAGGACATCGACCCGGGCCCGTTGAACACGCTGACCATCTTCGCGCTGATGCCGGCGTTGGTCGTTCACAGTATCACGTCCACCACGCTGGGCATGGGTGTCCTGCTCAAACTGTCCGGCGGCGTCTGCGCGTTTCTCGCCTGTGTCCTCGCGGTGAGTTGGGTCCTCGGGACCGGACTCGGTATGGGCGACTCGAAGTTGGACGCCTTCGTGCTGACCGCCGCCTTCGGCAACACCGGTGCGCTCGGGATTCCAGTGGCCGATTTCGCGTTCGGCGCGGTCGGCCGGCAGGCCGCCGTCCTCTTCGCCGCGGTCCACGGTGTGCTCGTGTTCACGGTCGGCTTCGCCATCGCGTCGAACTCCGGGGGCCGGTCGGGAGCCGCAAGTCTCCGCCGGGTGTTTCGGTATCCGCTCGTGTACGCCGTCCTGTTGGCCGTCGCCGCTCGCGCGCTCGGCGTCGTTCCGACCGGGGACTCGGCGGCGATGGAGACGCTTCGGCTCGTCGGCGACGCCTCGATTCCCGTGATGCTCATCATTCTGGGCGTCCAACTCGCGGAGACGGAGTACCGGAGCGCGCTGTCGATGTCGGTCTCGCCGATTCTACTCCGGTTCCTCGTCTCCCCGGCCGTCGGCCTCGCGGTGGCGCTGGCGCTGGGGTTCCAGAACCCCACTGTCGCACGGGTGTTCGTCCTCCTGACTGCGATGCCGGTCGCCGTGGCCCCGGTCATCTTCGTCGTGGAGTTCGCCAGCGACACTACGGTCGGCGGGGTGACGTTGCCGGAGTTCGTCTCGACGACGGTGTTCGTCTCGACGCTGCTCTCGGTCCCGGTTCTCACGCTCGTCGTCACCGTACTGCAATCCGGTGCCATCGTCTGACGCCGGTGCGAGCGACCCCGGTCAGTACGTGCTGTATCGCCAGACACGGGGAGGGGAACCGGCCGCCGGCGTTCGATAGCCGGCCCGCGTCAGATGAGCCCGAACGCTCTCGGCACCGCCAGCGACAGTTCCGGAAAGAGGATGATGAGGAGCAACACCAGCGCTAGCGGCAGGTAGTACGGGAGCATCGACCGCATCACGTCGTACAGCGACTCGTCGGTCACCCGTTCGAGAACGAACAGTATCAGGCCGAATGGCGGCGTGATGAGCCCGTACATCAGCGTCACGACCATCACGATTCCGAAGTGAACCGGGTCGATACCCAGTTCCGG
This sequence comes from Haloarcula sp. MBLA0138, assembly GCF_055632455.1. Classification (NCBI taxonomy): domain Archaea; kingdom Methanobacteriati; phylum Methanobacteriota; class Halobacteria; order Halobacteriales; family Haloarculaceae; genus Haloarcula; species Haloarcula sp. MBLA0138. The sequence continues at coordinate 221,778 of NZ_JBVMVU010000002.1, forward strand.
GTACAGCGGGACGAGCATCGGGACCATGATAAGCAACACTGCGATACCCTCCATGAACGTCCCCAGAACCAGCAGGACGGCGGCGAGCATCAGCATCGTCACGACCGGACTCGCCGACACGCCGACGACGATCTCGCCGATGAGGTCCGGGATGCCCGCGAGCGTCAGCCAGTAGGCGTAGAGGTTTGCGAACCCGAAGATGACGACGATGCTGACCGTGTCCTCGAACGTGTCCTTGCCGACCTCGTAGAGGTCCTGCAGGTCGATGGACTGGTAGTAGACGAACCCCAGCAGTATCGCGTACACCACCGCCACCAGTGCGGCCTCCGTCGCGGTGAAGATGCCCCCGAGGATGCCGCCGATGATGATGACGGGCGTGATAAGCCCGGGGACGGCCTTGACGAACGACTCGAACAGCTGTGACAGGTCGTAACTGCCCTCACGGGGCCAACTCTGTTTTCGGGCCAGATAGAAGGCCGTCCCCGCCATGGCAACCGCCATCAGGAGCCCGGGGACGATGCCGGCGATGAACAGCGTCCCGATGGACTCCTGTGCCAAGACGGCGTAGATGACGATGGGAATGCTCGGGGGGATAATCGGCCCGATGATCGCCGACGCGCCGGTGATGCCGACGGCGGAGTCGCCGTCGTAGCCGTTGCTCGTCATCGCCTCGTACTCGACGCTCCCGATGCCGGCAGCGTCGGCGACGGCGGAGCCGCTCATCCCGGAGAATATCAGGCTCACCACGACGTTCACCTGCGCGAGCCCGCCCCGGACCGGCCCGACGAGTTCGGTGGCGAAGTTGAACATGTCGTCGGTGATGCCGGTGATGTTCATGATGCGGCCCGCCATGAGGAAAAACGGCACGGCGAGGAGCACCCACGAGTTCATCCCGGCCCAGAACCGCTGGGTGATGACGACCAGATTGAGCGGCGGCCCGAGCGGGAGAATCATGATGAAGAGCACGGTCAGTCCCAGCGAGTACGCCGCCGGGACGCCGACCCCGTACAACAACAGGAGCAGCCCGAGGAAGGTCACCAGCAGCAGCTCAGACATCGCTACCACCACGAAGCTCGCCGATTCGGTTCCGCGTATCGCCGAGGACGACGACGAAGAGGACGGCGGCGCTCACGCCCAGCAGCGAGTAGCCCCAGCCCACCTTGAACCAGCTGATGAGGGGGAGGGTCACGTCGCCGGCGACCATCGTGGCGCGGTACGCAGACAGGACGAGGGTCAACGCGAGGAAGGCCATCAGGCCGTTCCTGAGCAACAGCAGTTCGTCGGTCCGGTCTGTCACCCGCTCCAACACCGGCAGAAACGAGATGTCGGCCTCGTTTTTGAACAGGTACGGAATCGCGACGATCGTCATCAGCGCGAGGAACGTCCGCGCCACCTCGTACGTCCAGTAGATCTCGATGGGGAACGTGATGTACCGGCTCAAGACCTGCAACACCCCTACGACTAGCATGATGTTCAACATAGCCACTCCGACCGCCTGAATGACCCTGTCAAACCGGTCTGACGCCATAGGCGTAACACTCCCTGACGATAAAAAAAGATTGTGAGTTTCTGCGCCGCCGTTCCCGCCCGTGACGCGCCGACGCCCGCGTCCGCGCCCGGTTCAGGTCGTCGGCCGACGACGGCCCGCCCGACTCGAACATTTTTGCTACTGCGGGGGGAAACGACGGTATGGCGGACCATCCGAAACCGCGAGATTTCGCCCACGTCGGACTGACCGTTCCGGACATCGACGCCGCGATAGACTGGTACGTCGACGTGTTCGACTGGACGCATCTCAAAGGCCCGCGGTCGTCGACAGCACACGAGGGGTACGGCGGCGAACGCGCCGTCGACCTCCTCGGCGAGTACGATGAGATGCGGGTCGCACACCTCCTCACCGGCAACGGGGTCGGCGTCGAACTGTTCGAGTTCGACGTGGACAGCGCGCCGTCCGAGCGGGACCCGACGCACCCCGGCTTTTTCCACATCTGCGTCGTCGACCCGGACGTCGCCGGACTGGCAGCAGAGATCGACCGGCGCGGCGGGGACCACTACGCCGACGTCTGGCGACTCTACGAGGACGACGAGGAGTATCGGCTCACGTACTGCGAGGACCCGTTCGGCAACAAAATAGAGATTTACTCGCACGGCCACGAGCGGATGCAGACCGGCGACGACTCGTAATCGGCCCGCCACCATCCCGACACCTCCACCGAACAGCGCTTGGTCGCCCGGTTTCCGAGCAGACTGTCCCGAGCGAACTCTCCTCTCGGTCGGTGTGACTCCCCGTGCGGGTTAGGCCAGGTTCTGGACTTCGTCGATGTTGACCGCCCACCGGCTCTCCGACAGTTCCTGGAGGGCCGGCATTCCGGCCTCGACGAAGGCGGGGCGGTCGACGTCTTCGGCGGGCACGACGGTAGTGCCGGCCTCCCGAGCGTCCTCGTACAGGTTCGCCTCCTGCTCTTTGATGTCGCTCGTCATCTGCTCGACCGCGTCGCTCGCCGTGGACGTGATGAGTTCTTGGTCCTCGGTGCTGAGGCCCTGCATGAACTCGTCGTTGTAGAGGAAGTGCTTCGTGTCCAGCAGGTGGTTCGTGACGCTGAAGTGCGACTGGACCTCGTTGAGGCTGACGGCGAGGAACTGCGAGATGGGGCCTTCGGACGCGTCGACGACCCCGGTCTGCAGCGCCGAGTACAGTTCGTCGTACGCGACGGGGGTCACGTCCGCGCCGATCTCGTTCCAGACGGAGGTCCACGTCTCGTACTGGGGCAGGCGGAGCTTGACACCTTGCACGTCCTCCGGCGATGTCACGGGGAAGTTACTGGTGAAGCACCGGTTCCCGACGTAGAACGCGTCGCCGAGCCGGACGTTGTTCTCCATCAGAATCCCGTTCAGGCCGTCCTCGGGCTTCAGGAACTCGTCGGTGACGGCGGAGTAGTGCTCCATGTCCACGATGACGAACGGGTCGCCCGCGAACGAGTACTCCGTGGCGTAGCGCTGTGACAGCGCGGTCGGACTCTCGTTCAGGACGTCGACGGTCCCCGATTCGAGGGCGGCCAAGTTGTCCTCCGTCCCACCGAGCGTCGCCGCTTCGAGGTTCACCGAGATGCGGCCGCCCGACTCCTCTTCGAGCACGTCGATGAAGTGCTCTTGGGCTGCCTGCACGGAGACGTTCTCCGGCGGCTGAGTCGTTGCCATGGTGAGCTCGAACTCGTCGCCGCCGCTCTCTGTGGTCCCGGCGGTGGTGCCGCCGCCACCGTCGCCGCCGCCACCGCTGCCGCCGTCGCCACCGCTGCCGCCGTCGTTGCTGGAACACCCGGCCAGCCCGACGCCGGCACTGAGTGCGACACCGCTCTTTTTCAGCACACTCCGCCGCGATACTGACTGCTTCTCACGCGCCATGCTTGATGAAATATCCTGATATGAAATAAAGATTGTGATGAAAGTGTGGATGAGCAATCAAAACCGGCCCCGAATATCGGGGCGAACGTGAATCCGGAGTCGGACGCCGGGCCGTGGCAGCCGACTGTCTGACAGTTCGTGACCGGGACCGCCGTGCTGTCCCGGGCCGGCACTCTGCGTGACCGACCCGGGCTGTCGGCTCGGGTGTTAATCTCTGAGTTGTCGCCCGCGCACTCGCGTGTTCGACAAACTCCGCGCTTCCGACCAGTGCGGACGCGCTGCCGGGCGGTCGTATCGCGCTGTCCTACACGTCGGTGCTGTCCTCTGTATTCAACTATATTGAAACTCGTTCCTCGATATTTACGCTTCAGATAACAGGTGTACGTGTGTTTTCTGCATCTGGAGATGCACGCAACACCCGTTCTGACCGGCTATCGATAACTTTCGACCATATTGAAGCCCGTATGATGGGGGTCTGGGTCCAAGGATAGCGTTCGAGCGGCTCGCTGGAGGCCGACCGGCCGGTCTGTCACCGCCCGCAACCGGGGTAAAGCCACTCGCTACTTTTAAACGCAACCACCGGGTTTAAGTTCCGAGGCTAACAACAGTCAGGTACAATGGCGGTAAGCAACGTAGTCACGGGTATCGACCAGATCCAGTTCGAGAACGTCCGCGTGCTGGTGCTCGAAGACGTTCCGGAGGGCGAAGTGACGCTCGTCGACACCGCGTTCGACGAGAACGGCCCGGCGCTCGTCGAGACGCTGCGGGAGGAGTACGGCGGCGTCGACCGGGTCATCATCACCCACGGCGACCACGGCCACCACGGCGGCCTCTCTCACGTCATGGACGCGTTCTCGCCGTCGCTCGCCATGCCGGCCGACGAGTCGAAGCTCTACGAACACCTCGAAGAGGAGGGGTACGACTTCGAACCCGACGTGGCCTACGAGGACGGTGACCTGTTGGACGGGAACATCCGGGTCGTCCAAGTGCCCGGTCACACCGAGGCGACTTCGGCCCTGCTGCTCGAGGACAGAGACATCCTGATTTCCGGCGACACGCTCGACGGGTCCGACCGCGGCGGGCTCCCGCCGGGCTATCTCCTCCCGCCACCCGCGCTGTTCAACGACGACCACGAGGCCGCGGAACTCAACCTCTACAACCTCCTCGAACACGAGTTCGAGACGCTGCTCGTATTCCACGGCTCACACGTGTTCGAGGACCCCATGGGGAAACTCGACGACTTCCTCGTCGAGCGTGAGTGGAACGAGTGGGACCCGCGGACCGAGTAGCGCCTTTCTGTCGACCGTTTTGTCGACGCGTTCGCCTCGGGGGACGCGGACACGACGCCCGGACAGTCGGCGACTCGCCCGCGCCGGCTACGAGCGAAGTTCGGAGAGGTCGAAGACGGGTTTGCAGGTCTCTCCCGCCAAGAACGCCTCGAAGGCCTCTTCGGGGTTGCGCAGGCTGAACCGGTCGTCGAGGAACGTCTCGTGGTCGACGTCGCCCGTTCCGATCAGCGTGAGCGCCCGCTCGAAGTCCCGGTACATCGCCCCGTACGTACACTGGAGGTCGACCTCTGCCCGCACCAGCGGCGTGTAATCCACGCTCGTCTCGCCGGTCTGGCCGACCAGCACTATCTGTCCGCCCTTCTGGACCTCGTCGGCGGCCAGCGGCAGACCGGACGGGTGGCCCGTCGTGTCGAACACCACGTCGTAACCGATGCCGTCGGTCAGTTCGTCGCGGTAGGCGGCCCGGTCGTCGGACTGGATGTTCATCGTCGGAAAGCCAAGCTTCTCGGCGAGTGGCAGGCGGTAGTTCGTGTCGCTGTCGACGCCGGCCACGACGACATCGCCGCCTTGGGCGTCCGCTATCTGCGCCGAGAGCAGCCCCATCGGTCCGGGCCCGGCGACGAGGACGGTGTCGCCGGGCGCGACCCGCGAGTTCTCGATAACTGCCCGGGTGCAGATGGCGGTGGGTTCGACCAGCGCGGCGTGGCGCGGGGCGATGTCGTCCGGAACCGCCTGTAGCGAACCGACGGGCGCGGCGATGTACTGCGTGTACGCGCCGTCGTGGTCGATGCCCGTGAGCGCCGTGTCTTGACAGATGTTCTCCCGGCCGATCTTGCACTGGTGGCACTCCCCGCAGCCCCGAATCGGTCGCTCGACGACGCGGTCGCCGACACCGAACTGCGTCACGCCAGCGCCCGTCTCGACGACCCGCCCGGTGTACTCGTGGCCGATGACGGTCGGGAAGTCCATCCGTTCGAAAGCGGGCTTGAACTGGTAGATACCCGCGTCGCTCCCGCAGAGGCCCGCGAAGTCGATCTCTATCAGTACCTCGCCGTCCCCCGGTGTCGGCTTCTCTACGTCGATAATCTCCATACATCCGGCGTTGGGGGCGGTCTTGGCTAACCCGCGCATAGTGTTCGTATATACCGGACCAACATAAATCAATGGCATGTCGCAAGAACTCTGCGGCCGACGCCGCCTGTCCCGGACCGTTCGTCGGTCCGGTAGTGCGTTGCGACACGCCGTTGTTCCCAGCGGTCGGGACCCGCGCTTTGCCGCTGTTCGCTCCGGGGACGGGGTCCACCGACCAATAGATTAATGCCGGGCGATAATCTTGGTACCGTGTATGCACACCATCGAGCCAGAGGTGCAGCGGCCGGACCGCGACATCGTCGACGCGTTCGAGGACGTTCCCAGCACCATCGTCTCGGACGTGACGGGAAACATCGGCCTGACGATGGACGCCGGCATGGAACCCGCCTACGACGGTATCGAGATGGCCGGGACGGCGATCACGGTCAAGGCCTCCCCCGGTGACAACCTGATTATCCACAAGGCGATAACGATGGCCGAACCCGGCGACGTGCTCGTCATCGACTGCAACGGGTACACCGACACCGGCCACATCGGCGAACTGATGTGTACCTCCTGTCAGGCCAACGACCTCGCGGGACTGGTCATCGACGGCGCCTACCGGGACAGCCGCGAAATCGCCGAGATGGAGTTCCCCGTCTACGGTCGCGGCACGAACCCACAGGGGCCGCTCAAGCAGGACCCCGGGTCGGTCAACGTGACCATCTCCGCCGGCGGCGTCAGCGTCAACCCCGGAGACATCGTCATCGGCGACGACGACGGGCTAGCCGTCATTCCGCGCGAGGGAGCTGCGGGGGTCCTCGAACGCTCCCGAGAGAAACTCGACGCGGAGGACAGCGTCCGCGAGGATGTCATGGCGGGCGAGTACCTCTTCGAACGCAACGGGTACGACGAGCTATTCGATAATCTGAACGTCGTCGGTCCAGAGGACTCTATCCAGTAGACTACCGCGTGTGGCCGCCTGCGGGGTTTTCCCGACGACTGGCTGTCGACCGAGTCGGATTCAACATAGTTGAAAATCCGTAGCGCTTAACCGCTCCGGGTGCAACGTCTACGCATGACAGACGCAGACGACTCCGATACGCGGCGGCTGAAGAGCGTGAGCCAGTCGTTCGACGTGATCGGCTATCTGCACGACGCCGGGGGTGCGACGCTCTCGGAAGCCGCCGAGGACTTGGGGATGCCGCTGAGTACGGCCCACATCCACCTCAACACGCTCGTCGAGACGGGGTACGTGGTCAAGCGCGACGGCGAGTACGACACCAGCTTTCAGTTCCTCCGGATGGGCGGCGGGATGCGCGACGGCATGGCGCTCTATCAGGCCGCCAAGGGCGAACTGGACGACCTCCGGGAACAGACCGAGGAACACACCAACGCCACCGTCGAGGAGAACGGCTACGCGGTCCAACTGTACAAGTCCCACAGCCCCCAGTCCATCGACGACGACGCGCCGCTGGGCGAACACCTCTACCTCCACTCGACGGCGACCGGCAAGGCGATTCTCTCGCAGTTGTCCCGAGAGAGCGTCGACGAGATACTCGCCGACCGGGGGTTGCCGGCGCTCACCGACGAGACCATCACCGACGAGCGCACGCTCCACGACGAACTCGACGTCATCCGTGACCGCGGCTACTCGATAAACCGCGGTGAACACTTCCCCGGCGTCTGCGCCGTCGGCACGGCCATCGTCTCGGAGCCGGACGACGCGGTCGGCGGCATCAGCATCAGCGGGCCGCTCAGCCGCATGGAACCGGACAGAATCGAGGACGAGCTGGCCCCGGCGCTGCTCAACAAGAAGAACATCATCGAGCTGAAAATCCGACAGCACGAGTAGCGCCCCTCGCGCCCGTTCCCGGACCTCGGACGGCGGTTACTGGGGCGGGTTGTCCCACTCGGAGGCGTCGTCCGCCGGCTCGTAGCCGAGTACGGCTTTCGCGTGTTCGATGCCGAACCACCGTGCCTCGTTCCCGCTGACGGCGTAGAAGGTGTCGTAGGTGACCGACTCGTCTTCGAGGCAGCACTCGAGCAGGTGCGCGAAGTCGCGCTGGGAGGTCCACGACGCCTTGAGACGCTTGACCATCCGCTCGTACTCCTCGCTCCCGCGCTCCCACGACCCGGCCTGTGACTGGTCCCACACCTCGTCCTCGCCGACGGCGTGTTCCTCGCCGCGGTCGACGCCGCGCTCGGCGTCACCGTAGGGGTGGTCGTACTGCTTCGTCCGCACGCTCGAAATCCGGAGCGAGTAGACCTGACTCGGTGCCCCCTCCCGGCGGGCGTGCGCCCGACAGATGTGTTCGCCGAACATCTTCGACGCGCCGTAGTAGCCGTCCGGCTTCGGGAGCGTCTCGTGTGTCAGGCGGAACGGGTCGAACTCGCTGGGGTAGTCCTCCTCGTAGAGTTCCGGCGCGTGGTCCTCCTCGTACAGCCCCATCACGCGTTGGGACGACGCGAACACGAGCTTTTCGACCCCCGCGTCCTCCATCGCTTTGAGTACGTTGTACGTCCCGACGATGTTCGGGTCGACGATGTCCTCGAACTCCGCGCCCGCGTCCGACTGGGCGGCGAGGTGGATGACGGCGTCCTGTCCGTCGAACGCCGGGCGTATCGCGTCGTAGTCGGCGATGTCGGCGACGAACGTCTCGTACTCCGGGTGGTCGCTCCGGTTGAGATAGGTAAACTCGTATCGCTCCTCGTCCGCTAGGTGGTTGAGGATAGCTTCCCCAGCCTCGCCGAACGGACCCGTAACAAGCACATTTAGCTCGGCCATCGGTACTATCCGGTATGAAACTACACTATTTAAATCTTTTTCTCGTGCCCGACAAACGGGGCGTCGAGACCGGCCGTACCGGCCTGCCCCACTGCCTTCTCGACCGGCGACGGCTGTCGGGCCCCGCGACTGACCGATGCCGGCCGCTACCGCGGCTGTTTCAACATTGTCGGAGCTCTCACCCGTCTCCGCCTACGGGACGTAACGGATGTACGGCTGTTATTTAGACGGTCACACGCGCTCTCGCCGCGGCCGGGTCTCGGTGTGAGTTCCTCCGCGTAGTGGACCCACCGACGCGGCCTCTCGGTTCCGTCCCGGGACTCGGGACCGAGAGTCCGGTCCCTCGGAACGGACACTTTCAACGATATTGAAACAGTGAGCGGGTCTCCGTCTCTCAACTCGGCCGCCGCGGCGGCCGGCGCTCAGCGCTCCGCCGGCGGCTTCCTCAACGCCTCGACGACGCGGTCCTCCAGTGACACGGCCATCCGCTGGGCCATTGCCGTCCGCTCCGCGGTCTCGAAGCCGATGTTCCGGTAAACGGCTATCGCCCGTCGGTTGTGCCGCGAGACGTCTAGTACCAACCGCTCGTGGTCCATCGCCTCGGCGCGGGCCAGCAACTGCTTGAGCAGTTCCGTCCCGATACCCCGGTTCCGGTACCCGTCGCGCACGAAGACGACGAACTCCGGGTCGGCTGCCGATGCGGGGGTCACCGCCACGTGCCCGACGACGGTCCCGCGGTGTGTCGCCAGCAGGTTCCAGCCGTCGGCCACTTTCGTCCGCAGCCACTGTTCGGTGGCGGCTTCCGATTGCGGCGGGATGCCCATCGTCTGGTCTGCCGGCGGGATGGACTCGTACATCTCCACGAGGGCCGGCAAGTCGTCGTCGAACCGCCGGACCAAGAGCGGTTCCCCTTCCGTATCGAAAAACCGAGGACACCGCGCCGGACAGTTCGGGGTCCCCTCACAGCCGGCGTTGTCCCAGAGGGTACACACTCGCTCGCTCTCCATGTTCTGTTACCCACATCGCACGCCCACCGCTCTTTCCCCGCACATCGTCGGGTGTTCTTCAGTCGCCGACCGGGTCCCCGCGCTCGTCGGTTCCAGTCCCCATCCGGTGACGGGGACAGAGAAATTTTTTATACGCACGGTTGCTACACGGTAGCATGAACGACGCGGCGTACCAACTGGTAGGTGTTACGGCTGATTTGGGGGCGGTGCCCGAGGTCGCGGATATCGCGGACTACGTCGAGTTCCGGATAGACGAGGCGACTGCCCCCCTCGACCAGTTGACCGACTACGAGTCGGACGTCCCCCTCGTCGTCTCGAACCGTCCGGAGTGGGCGGGTGGCACCGCCGGAACCGCCGGCCGTCTCGACGACCTCCTCGCTGCCGCGGCTTTCGATGCGGTCGAACTGGTCGACGTCGAACTGGAGACGGTAGCCGGGACCGACCGGGCGGAAGCGGCGCTTCGAGAGAACGGCGTCGAACTGGTCGTGTCGTACTACAACCTCGACGAAACGCCGGATAGAGACGAATTAGCGGGGTCGATATCCGAGTGTGCCCGGTACGGGGATGTCTCCAAGGTGTCCGTTCTCGCGACCGACCGGGACGACACGCTGACGCTCTTGGCCTGTCTCAACGCGGCCTCCCGACGCGGCACGCGAGTTGCGGGCTTCTCGGTGGGCGATATCGGCTATCACACGCGCGTCATTGGGGCGTTCTACGGGGCCGAACTCTGCTACGCACCTGTCAGTCTCGACGGTGACGCGTCCGACCGGAGTGAGTTCGACTTGCGTGCACTCGCGGAGCTGTTGGAGACGACCGTCCGCGGTGGCGACCACGCTGAACCGATAGACCGGGCTCCGAGCGAATTCTGATTCCTTTCTGTGCCAAAAGGAATCGTAACTGGGGAGAAAGAAACTATAAGTGGGATATTCGTCTCTATTTCGGGACCGAACGATACAGAAGTCCGGAATACGCACACTCGAATCCGACTTCCGAGCGCGGTCTTCGCCGAGACCGACGACACCACGCCGTCAGACTCGTATTAACAACCGTTATCGATAGACAACCAAATTTTATATGCGGTGGAATGGTAAGATGTACCATGAAAATCGACGAGTTCGCCCTCGCGGCCACAACAAACGACCTCACACGGGAGACAGACGCCCGGGGAGTGGCAGACCTCATCGAATTTCGCATGGACAAGGCGGCGAACCCTATCGAGCAACTTTCTGCGTACGAGGGACCGACCCCGATAATCGCGACGAACCGAACCAGATGGTTCGGCGGGAAGGCGAGCGACGACGGCCGACTCGACAACCTCTTTGCCGCTTCTCGGTTCGATTCGGTGGCGTTCGTCGACATCGAGCTCGAAACGGCACGCGCGAAAGACTGGATACTGCAGGAGTTCCGCGAGAACGACGTTCGCCTCATCATCTCGCACCACGACTTCGAGGAGACCCCCAGTCAGGAGATACTCGACGCTATCATCGCCCAGTGCGCCCAGTACGGTGACGTAGCGAAAGTCGCCACGTTCCCGCAGGACCAGACGGACACGCTCACGCTACTGGAAGCGATCAACACGGCGACACAGGAGGGCATCGACGCCGCCGGCATCTCGATGGGGGAACTCGGAAGCCACACCCGCGTCGTCGGCCACCTCTACGGCTCGAAGCTCGGATACGCACCGCTGCAGGCGGACGAGGAGGAGTACGCGCCCGGGCAGATACCCTTGGAGAAGCTCGCGGCCTTGGTCGAGATGACGAAAAACGCCAGTGCCGACGAACACCTCATCAACACGCTCGAAGAAGCGGAAGTCGCGGTCCCCCAAGAGATTACCATCTCCGACTGAGTGCCCGCCGAATTCTCACCCTCCGGCTACAGTCGGCCGATGTCTGCCAGCACCGTGGTCGCCGTCTCCGTCCCGCCGGCACCGCGCCCGGAGACGTTGAGCCGGCCCGCTCCCTTCGTCTCCAGTTGGACGGCGTTGCGGGTCCCGGTCGGCGCGAGCGCGGCGTGTTCCGGGACGAGGCGGGGACCGACCCGAACCTGCTCGCCGTCGAACTCGACGATGAGTCGAATCGTCCGCCCGTCTTCCTGTGCCAACTCGAGCATGCTCCCCGGAAGGTCCTGAATCCCGTCGACCGAAGCGTCGGACAGCGCGTACTCGGTCTCCGGGTCCAACACGTTGGCGACGATGACGCCCTTGAGCGCGGCGTCGGTGCCGTCGACATCGAAGGCCGGGTCCGCCTCGGCGACCCCGAGGTCCTGTGCCTCCGCGAGGACGTGCTCGTAGTCCAGCCCCTCGGCGGCCATCCGGGAGAGGATGAAGTTGGCGGTCCCGTTCAGCACGCCCCGGATGCCGGTGATGCGGGAGCGCGAGAAGTCCTCGATGGTGGCGATGACCGGCAGGGCACCCCCGACCGTCGCACCGAACCGCACCGTCCCCTCGCTCTCAGATTCGAGGGCCGCGACCTCGTCGTACCGCTCGGCGACCGGGCCCTTGTTCGCCAGCACGACGTGGCGGTCGCGTTGCAGTGCGGTTCCGACGTGGGTAAAGCCCGGTTCCGCGTCGCCGAGCGTCGTCGGCGTGGCCTCGACGAGTACGTCGTACGGGCCTTCAAGCGCCGCCTCGGGGGCCTCGCTCCCGACGATGCCGTCGGTCCGCTTCGCGGCCAGCGCCGCTTCCGCGTCGATGCCGTCGCCGTCGACTCGGGCGCTTTGCGAGTCCGAGAACGCGGTCACGGTGTGCCCGAACTCGTCGGCGAGGTCGACGACGGCGGTCCCGACCGCGCCGGCACCGACGACGGCGACTCTCATACGGCCCCTCCCGTCGAGAGCGGTTCGACGAGACGGAGGTCCTTCTCGTCGGCGATGTCCCGAATCGACGCCAGCACCTGCTCGGTCGACCCCGACTCCGCGGCCAGTTGGAACCGGGCGCTGGAGATGTCCGACGCGCCTTGGGGGGCCGACAGCGAGATGTCGATGACGGTCGCGCTCTTGGTCTCCTGAATCTTCGAGAGGGTGTCCGACAGGTCCGTGTCGATGAGGTGGCCGGACAGAATCACGGTCAGCCCCTCGCTGTACCGCTCGGTTCCGGCCTGAATCACGTTGATGCCGGCGTCTCGGAGGCTGTCGACGATGGTCTCGAACCGGTCCGGCGTCGCCTCGATGTCGACCTCGACCGGGATGTGCCCCCGCGGGGTGACGTTGCCTCGTTCGTGGAAGATAGAGAGCAGGTTCCCGCCGTGTTCGGCTATCGGCTGGAGCGACCGGAGCAGTTCGCCCGGCTCGTCGACTAGTTCGAGTCGGAGCGTATACGCGCGGATATCCGTCTGTGAGTCGCTCATCGCACGACCACCGCCGGGGTGGGACTTGTCATTGGTGGGACTGTCGGACGGAGACTATTATGCCCTTCTATACTTGGGACGCCGCTGCGCTCCCCGTGCCTGCGGTGCTGTGGGGTCGTCGCCCGGTGGCTGAGACAACGCTGCCCTCGCCGAGTCCGCCGGCCTGTCGGTGGCCCACCGAGCGACGGAGCCGGCTGACCCCGGCGTGTACGTCCCGTCGCCGCCGGCGAACGCTGGACTGGCCGCGCGGCGCTCTCGCCGGTCGAGATTCGCACGCCCCTTTTATGCCAGCCGCTACCCAGACACTTAGCATGAACAACGCGGCACTCGGCCAACGCCGTGACTTCCGGACGCTGTTCGACGCCCTCGACGGCGTGGCGCTCTGGACGGTGACTGAGCCCGGAAAGTTCGAGTACGTCAGCGCGGGTTTCGAAGACATCTGGGGCATCCCGCCCGCCGAAGTCGAGGACGACGTCGACAGGCTCCTCGAGACCATCCACCCCGACGACCGGGGCACGGTTCGTAAAAACATCGAGGCGAAGCCCTCGACCCGGCGAACGTGACAGTAAATCCCGATACGAGTGTTTTGGGACTATCCCGCCGACGAAATTGTCTCGCCAAGAGTGAAGTGCGGCGGACCTCTTGTTGGGCAGTATTCGATGAACAGTACGCTTCTAACTGGTTCCCGACATTCACGCTTGGAGCAAGCCGCCTTCGAACGGGCGGACCAGATGGCTGGTGACCTGCTCGGCTCCGTCCTGTATATAACGCGGAACGACGCTCGCCGGAGTGCGGTCGAGGACGGCTGGGCCGCGTCGTACGACCCACTCCGGCTTCGCGCCGAGACGCTCGATGCGGTCGTTCGAGACTGGTACGAGCATCTCCACGGTCCGGTCCGCCCCCTCTCTGGACAGTTGAACCGTCGGCTCGCGGAGTACGCACTCGACAGAACGACCGCCGAAACAGGTGGTACTCTCGCCGGCGAACCGGCCTCGGCCGCCCTCGCGGATTCGTTTAGCAGCCGCTTCTCGCTCTTCGACGACGCCGGCGTCGGGACCGCCGACGCACTGGCGACGGAGTTCGACGGCTCACCTCTCGATGAGCGTATCGCGACAGCCACTGTCGACACGTACCGCCACTACCGGGACCTCCACACCGACCACGTCGACGAGTGGGTCCGTACCCGGGGAGAGATGTTCGACGCCGTCGCGACGGCGGAGCAGTCTCTCTCGGCCCTCTCCCCCGAGCTCGACGTCGTCGTCCTCTCGGGGTATCACGAGTTCCGTCCCGTCGAACGCCGCCTCGTCGAACGCCTCGTCGACGAACTCCCGGTGATTGCGCTCCTCCCGCTCCATCAGGACGGTCGGGGCGGAGCCGACGCCGTCGCGGAAGACGCGCTGTCGGTCTACGAAGCGCTCGACTTCGAGCGAGTGGAGATAGAGCCCGACGCCGAGTCGCGGGCATTCGGAACCATCACCGAGGCGCTCTACCGCCCGGACCCCGACACTGTCCCTGTTCCGGACGCGCTCCGGTGGCGGGAACTGCCGACGCCCGAGCGCGAGATTCGCTTCGTCGCTCGCGAACTCCGGTCCGAGTTGGCCGACGGCCGTGACCCCGACGACCTAGCCGTCGTCGTTCCGGGGACAGCGGCCTACTCGGGGTACGTCGCGGACGCGTTCGATACGTTCGACGTCCCGCACGTCACGACCGCCGCCTCACAACTCGACCAGACGGTCACCGGAGGCGTCGTACACGACCTCCTGAGCCTCGCCGAACCCGACCCGCGGGCCGAAGGCCTCACGTCGCTGCTTTCGAATCCGCTCGTCGACGTCGTCGACACCGACCGAGCCAACGCTGTCACGGCCGCTGCGCGCCGGTATGACACCGTCTCCGTGTCGCCCCTGCTCGATGACCTCGACGACGAGGCGGCGACGGTGATCGAGGACTTACTGGCGACGCTGGCGACGCTTCGAACGGGCGACGTCGAGGACGCGACCGAGACACTCCGCCGGCTGTTGGACGACCGCTTCGAGTTAGCGGCGGCGACGGAGGACTACGCCGGCGGCACCGAGCGAGCCGTCGAACAGCGGGCCTACGACCTCGTGGACGAGGTGCTCTCCTCGTTCGAGTCGCTGGCGACCGTCAGTAGCGACCTCTCCCCGTTGGCGCTGTTCACTCGTGCCTTCGATGGCGTGCCGATTCGGGTGCCCCAACGTGCCGCCGGCGGCCGCGTCGAGGTGATGGGGATGCTCGACGCCCGGATGCGCTCGTTCGAGAGGGTGTTTCTCGTGGGAGTGACGAGCGAGCACTTCCCGGTGACGCCGGAACGCCCGGCTTTCTTCGACGAGATGACCGACGCTCACCCGCGGTTCGACACCGGCGACGAGCGGCTCCGCGGCCGCTATCTCTTCGCGACGCTGCTGGCGAACGTCGACGAACTCACCATCACGACGCCCGAGACGGGCGACGACGAGTCCGCCGTCGTCCGGTCGCCGGTCCTCGACGAACTCCAGCGCGTGACCGGCATCGACCCCGAAGCCGGCGTCGACGACCGCGTCGGCTCCCGCGAAGACCTCCAGCGCCACGTCGCTGCAACGGCCGACCGGCGCGTGGCGGTCAGCCACGCCGGCGACCGGGGCGACTTCTCCCCCGAGCAGACCAAACGCACGGATAGGGGACTCCGCTGTGCGGCCAACAGGGGCACGGCTGGGCTCTCCGAACACGACGGCGTGTTGGACCCCGAGACCGTCGCGGAAGTCTACCCTCTGTCGGAGCGGGAACCCTACAGCGCGAGTCGAATCGAGCGGTACGTCGAGTGCGGGTTCAAGTTCTACGCCGACGAAGTACTCGGAATCGAGGACCCCGACGATGTCGAGGTCGCTCCCACCCCCCTCGAAACCGGCTCGTACGTCCACGACGTCCTCGAACGGTTCTTCACGGGGCTGCAGGACGACACGGAGGACAGTGTCGACCTCGCGGCGTTCGACCGGGACGAACTCGCGACACACCTTCGCGAGATTGCGGTCGCGGAGCTCCGGGACGCCGACTTCGAGTACGACGGCCCGTTCTACGAGCGGTGGAAGGCGAAGCTGTTCGCGGGCTTGGGCGACAAGCGCGTCCCGTACGAGGTCGGAAGCAAACCCCACGACGCACCGGAACGGGGGTTGTTCGCTACCTTCCTCGACAACGAACTCTCGCGGGATGGCGCTGGCCGCCCACATCTGTTCGAGGCTCCGTTCGGCGAGGGGCTTCCCGACTCGGATGCCGGTCCGTTCACCGTCGAACGCCCGGACGGCTCGCCCGTCTCGATTCGCGGATACATCGACCGCATCGACGTGAGCCCGGGCGACGAGCAACCGTCGCTTGCGCTGTACGACTACAAGACCGGGCGAGCGCCGTATATGACCAAGACCACCGGCGGCACGAAGTTCCAGCTCCCCATCTATCTGCTCGCCGCCGCCGACGTCGTCGACGGTGACCTGTTCGAGCAGGGGTCGCTCTCGGCGACGTACTATCAGGTGCGCCCGCCCAACGACCTCAGGGTGCCACGCGGCGTCGAGTCGAAGTTCGATTCGACGGGGGAACTCCGACGATTCCTGAACGACGTCGTCCCGGAGTGGCTGGGCCAGATCGACGAGGCGATTGCCAACGGACGGTTCCACACGACGCTCCTGTCCGCCCGCGGTGTGAACTGCCGGTACTGCGACTACCGGCGGGCGTGCGATGTCCGGCATCACCGCAAGCGGGAGTTCGTCGACGAGGTTCACGAGGACGACGCCGCGTACGTGCCCCTCCGCGTTCGCGACGACGAGGACATCGAGGCGGTGATGGGCGATGACTGAGACGAGCGCGGAGATTCAGCTCACTGAGGAACAGGAGGACGCGCTCGTCCGGGGCCGGAACGTTGCCATCACTGCCGGTGCCGGGACGGGGAAGACGACGACGCTCACCGAGCGGTACGTGAGGATACTGGCCGAGAACCCGTCGCTCACACCGGAGAACGTCGTCACGATAACCTTCACGCGAAAAGCCGCCGCCGAACTGACCGAGCGCGTCCGAGAGGAGGTGTACGACCGGATCGAGACCGTCGACTCCCCGGAGGCCTACAACCGCTGGCGAACCGTCCTCGACGACTTGGAGGACGGCTACGTCCACACCATTCACGCCTTCTGTACCCGGCTCTTGCGCGAACGGGCCGTCGAGGCTCCGGTCCCGCTCGGGTTCGACGTGCTCGACGAAGACGGCGCGGCGACACTCCAACGCGAGGTCGTGACCGAGTTCCTCGAACGAAATCGGGACGGCGACGACGTGGCGCTCCTCGCCCAGCTCTGGCGTCGCGACCAGTTGGTCGATGTCCTCGCTGGCCTCCTCGACGAACGCCCGCAGAGCGAGGCCGTCCTCGACGAGTGGCGTGACGCGGAGGTCGACGACTACGTCGACGTCTGCTGGGAGGTCGTCTGTGACCTCGACGCGGCCGACGCCCGACAGACGCTGTATGCGGGCGGGCTCCTCGAACGGCTACGCACGGTGGCGGACCGCGTCGACCGCGAGGGCGCTATCGCCGACGAGGACGGTCTTCGGGCCTACCGGACCTTCTCCGAGGTCGCGGCGACACTCTCGGACGACCCCGACGAAAGCGACCCCCGCGACTGTCAGCGGGCAATCCTCGAGCTCTACGAGGCCTGTGAGAAGAAGAACGGCGGTCTGTACAGCAGCTCGGGATACGTTGTCGGTGACCGGGACGATTGGGATGAGTACGGTGACGTCTACAACGAGCTGAAGGACGCCATCGACGCGGTCATCGCGGCCGTCGAACCCCACGCGGATGCAGTCGAGACGACGCCCGGTGAACTGGAAGCGAATAGCGCTCACTACGCGCTGGCTCTGATGCGGGTCTTCGACGACGTCCTCGACGCCTACACCGACGAGAAAGAGCGCCGCGACACGCTCGATTTCCCCGACGTTATCGAGACGACCCTCGAGTTCCTGCGAGCCAACGACGCGGTCACGGAACGGCTACGAGAGCAGTTTGCGGCCGTGATGGTCGACGAGTTTCAGGACACGGACCCGCGCCAGTGGGAGTTGGTCAAGCTCCTCACGGGCGTCGACGAGCGGACGGCGTCGAACGTCTTCCTGGTCGGCGACGAGAAACAGAGCATCTACGGGTTCCGCGGGGCCGACGTGACGACGTTCGGGGAGGCACGCGCGGAACTTCAGGCCGTCAACGAAGCCCGTGGGGTCGATACTGTCCCCGACAGCGAGGCCGACAGTCCGACGGCGCTGGAACTCTCCGGGAACTTCCGGACGTTGGACGAGCCGTTATCGTTCCTGAACGAGCTCTTCGAGTACCTGTTCCAGCCGGAGGGTGACAGCCACGAACCCTACGAAGCGCCACCGCAGGAGTTGACCACGCAACGTGACCGTGTCGAGGACATCGAGGGACTGACCGGGAGTGTCGAGTATCTCCCCGTGCCCGACGACGCCGATACGGCAGCGGCGCTCTTCGGCGACGACCATCCGGTCGCCGGGGGCGCGCTCGACCACACCATCGAGGCCGAGGCACGGGCGCTCGCCGCTCGACTCACCCACCTGTTCGACGAGCCGCCGACAGTCCAAGACCCCGACACGGGAACTCACCGTGAGGCCACGCCCGACGACACGGCGCTCCTCCTCCGCCGGCGAACCCATCTGGACCGGTATCAGCGCGCCCTCGAGGAGTACGACATCCCCTACACTGTCGTCGGTGGCGTCGGGTTCTACGATACCCCCGAGGTTCAGGCGCTCACGAACCTGCTTCGGGTACTCGGTGACCCGGCGGACGACGTCTCACTCTACGGTGTCCTCCGGTCGCCGTTGTTCGGGTTCGCTGACGACCGTCTCGCGCCGGAAGTTGCGGAGGCCGGTTCGGTGTGGGATGCGCTCGCCGAGACGGACGACCCACAGCTCGCGGACGCGTTCGACCTGCTCACGACGTGGCGGACCCTCAGCGGCTGTGCAACGCCGTCCGAAGACGGCGTCCTCCCGTGGCACCGCCTGTTGTCCCGGGTGATCGACGACACCGGGTATCTGGCGAGCGTGAGCGCCGACGAACGCGGTCGACAGGCCGTCGCAAACGTCGAGAAGTTCCGCGACCACGTGCGCACGTGGAGCGAGAACGGTGTTCACACCGCTGCCGGGTTGCTCCACCGTATCGACCGGCAGGCCGAAATCGACCCCCGGGAGGGGGAGGCAGATATTCCGGGCGACGCCGAGGGCGTGCGGATACTGACGATCCACTCCGCGAAGGGACTCGAGTTCCCAATCGTCACCGTCCCCGACCTCGGAAGCGACCTCAACTTCGGTCGCTCCGTCGACGACCACGGGCACGTTCGTCTCGCGGACGGCACTGCTGACGCGCCGCCGGTGCCGGCGGTCGGCGGGCCGAACCCGGGCGATGCGTTCGCTATCGAGCGGACGGCCGTCCACGAGTACGCCGACCGTCAGTCGCGTCCACGGGAGCGAGCGGAGTCGAAACGTCTCCTCTACGTCGCGTGTACGCGGGCTCGGGACCACCTCCTCCTCTGTGGCACGCACGACATCGCCGTCGACGAGTCCGGCACAATCGAACTCGGTGAG
Organism: Haloarcula sp. MBLA0138; assembly: GCF_055632455.1. NCBI lineage: Archaea > Methanobacteriati > Methanobacteriota > Halobacteria > Halobacteriales > Haloarculaceae > Haloarcula > Haloarcula sp. MBLA0138. The sequence continues at coordinate 241,294 of NZ_JBVMVU010000002.1, forward strand.
GCGGAAGCATTCGACGACGCGGGTCGGTGGCGAGACTGGCTTCAGCCGGCGCTGCTCGACGATGATATCGTCACGGCGGCGTTTCGAGACGGGCAGGCCGCTGGCGAGATCGACGGGGCTAGCTACACCGTTCGTATGCCGCCGCGCCCGGTGAGCCGTGACACTGATACCGACACCGTGGATTCTGTCCCCGGGATTTCGGTTCCCTCGCCGCCGCCGCTGGCGTCGTCGACACGGGTCGCGGCGACGACGCTCGTGAACGCGGTCGCGGATGCGTCTACGGACGGCCACAGCTACTCCCAGCGTGAGGAGGCAGCCGGGCTGAGCCCCACGACGTTCGGGACCGTTGTCCACCGAATCACCGAACTCCGCCCGCCGAGAGACGAGTGGCCGGCCGTGATCCGCCGTCTGAGTCGGATGGCCGGCGAGGAGCCGACGGACGCAGACCGCCGCGATGCTGTCGACCATGCCGCTGACGCGGTCGCATTTGTCGACCGAGTCGAGTCCGATGCCCAACTCGAAGCGGTTTATGACGAGTACGCTGTCGTCGCTCGAATCGATGACTCGCGGATTGTCGGTGACATCGACCGGTTGCTCGTCACTCCAGACGCCTACCACATCATCGACTACAAGACCAACGACCTCTCGTCGACGACGGCGAGTGCGCTCGCGGACCACTATCGGCCGCAGATGCTCGCGTACGCTCTCGCGCTCCTGCAACACGACGAGAACCGGGCTGTGCGGGCCTCGCTTCGGTTTACTGACGAGGGGGTAGCGGAGCGGTTCAGTTGGGCGTCGGCTCAGGTGGCGGAGATGGAAGCCGAACTACGGTCGATGATCGACCTGCTCGAGTAGTCACATGCCAGTAGCTCGAAGAGGCGCTCAGCATACATCCACTCTAAATAACTGCCCGGTGCTCCGGCAGTGATTCGAGTCCGGTAGCCTCGTCGAATAGCAGTACCCGACGACGCGAATGCACTCGGGACCGCTTGCGTAAGCTCTCCGGGCAGTTCGATGAATGCGCCACTTCGGTTGGTGAAGCTCATCGCTGTGCCTGTTTCCTCTCTCGATACCTGACACCGAGGTCGGTATTCTCTGCGCGTCACACGACTATAGTAACAATTGAAACGATTTACACACCGACCGCACTGCCGTCGTGCGGTCGAGTGTGTATTGATTTTCAATGGCTACTATAGGTGGTGATCGGTGAACCCTGTGACGATGTCAAGAATGACTCCGCAGAGAGAGTGAATAGATTATGAATCCGATACCGGCTATCTTGAGTACATTGCTTATTAATGGCGAATAAAACGTGTACACGATAAGATCCACTCTGAAGGAGAATCCAATAGACGCTACTACGAGCGATACCAGTGGTGAGATGACCGTAACGAGTCCGAGACCGATAGCGAGGAATAGCATCTGTCGCCGTTCGTTTCTCCGATACCCTTGGTACGCCTGATAGACTAGAAATAGCCCCATCGCAGTAGCGAGTAACACGATTAGGAGAAGAACGAGATAGTACGAGGGAATCAAGGCGGGTCTAACTTGGGACGGTTGCATTAGAGTTCTTCCCACATGTTGGTGAAGCGATCCGCCATCTTTTCCTCTGGCTGTTCTTCGATGTCGATTTTGAGTTCATTGTCCTCCAGTTCGATTGTGAGTCGCTTGAGTCGTGCCTTGTAGACACTGTGGTGGTGGCCTTCGTCTGCGAGTTGGGTTTGTTCTTCTAGCAGTCCGCAGTCGACGAGGCGCTCGGTGCGCCGGTATATCGTCGGCAACGACGCATCACACTCCCGACTGAGTTCCTTCGCGGACTTCGCAGTCGCGTTCGTCGCTGTGAGGATAGCACGAGCGTATCTGTCGTCAAGGAGGGCGTAAATCTCGCTTGACCGTGTCTCCTCACTCACACGTAGCAATTCTTGCAAGCATGCTTTGTATGATTGCTGATTTTCCGACTCTGAAAACGTATTCACCCTATTTACACAGACTCACTAACCCTCTTCACAGCCCTTGTCGGCCCCAATCTGGTCTCGGTCTCGGTCACGAATCGTCCGGACGAATCCGGGCACAAGGCTTGACAACAACGGCTTTTTCTGACGTGGAAAATCTGGATTTGCGTTTAATTACCCATTCGTCGTCTGTACTCCCGTGATACGCGAATCACTTCGGCACATCTCTCAGTCAACGTCAGCGGCTATTACAACTATCCCGTTGTTACTGGATAGCCTTTTCACAGCCATCGAAGCTGCACGGGAGATACGTAATGGAGCGTAGCGGTATCGCGAGCATCCTCTTGACTGCGGTCGTGCTGTCGGCGGCGGCCGGAACTGCCGCCGCCGCCGTGTCGGGCAGCCCTGAGATAGAAGTCGCACTCGCGGACAACACCGTCTCGCCCGGTGAGGAGACGTCACTGGACGTCGTACTTTCGAACAGGGGCGACCTCGACACCGGGTCGAGTACGAACCCGAGTCTGAACACCGAGGTAACTACCGCTCGCGGTCTGGCGGTCGATGTCGACGCCGGCGATGCCCCGCTGTCGGTAACGACCTCACGGCAGCTTACCGGTGACCTAGCCACGGGCTCGCCCCGAACCGTGTCGTTCGACGTCAGCGTCGACGACGACGCCGAATCCGGCACCTATCGCGTCCCCGTCGATCTGGAGTACGACTACTACAATCTCATCTCCGAATCTGGAGGGGCCCGCAACGAGGGAAGCGTCTCCCTGACCGAGTACGTCACCGTCCGTGTGAGCGACGACGCTACCTTCGACGTGGTGGGTGTCAACTCCAGCGCGCGCGTCGGTTCGACCGGCGGCGTCGAACTCACCGTCCAGAACACCGGTTCGAGCGCCGCGACCGACGCCGCAATCACGCTGACGAGCCAAAACGGCGAGTTCACCGTCGGCGGCGATGAGCAGAGCTCTCGCTTCGTCGATGCGTGGGCGGCCGGCGAGAACCGCACCTTCCAGTACCGCGTCGGCGCGAGCAGCGACGCCGAGCCCGAACCGTACAACTTCGGACTCTCCGTCGCCTTCGACGACAGCGGGGGCGTCCGCGAGGAGTCCGTCGGAAGCACGGTCGGTATCGCTCCCGCTCCCGAGCAGTCGTTCACGGTCGTCGATACCTCCAGCGCGGTGGCTGTCGGCAATACCGGCCCGTACGAACTGACGCTTCGCAACGACGGCCCGGTCACCGTCGACGACGCGACGGTGACGGTCACCGCACAGAGCAGCGACATCACCTTCGGCGAAGCCAGCTCCACCTCGCAGTTCGTCGGTGAGTGGCGTTCCGGCGAGGTTCGAACCGTGACCGTCGACGCGACGGCGGGTTCGAACGCCGAGGTCCGCTCGTACGCGCTGTCGGCGTCGGTCCAGTACGACGACCCCGAGGGCGACGCGGGCACCGACGACACGCTCTCGCTGGGCATAGAGACCACACCGAAACAGGAGTTCTCGCTGTCGGACGTTTCCGGAACCCTGCAGGCAGGCGCGGACGGCACGCTCGAAGCCACGCTGGTCAACGACGGCCCCCGAGGCGTCGAGAACGCCGTGGTCAACTGGGAGAGCGACCACTCCAGCCTCTCCCCGCAGGGAACGCAGTACGCCGTCGGCAGCCTCGAACCCGGTGAGTCGACGACGGTGAGTTTCGGCGTCGACGCCTCCGCCAGCGCCCGCGAGGGACCACGCCAGTTCGACTTCACCGTCGGCTACGCGGACGACAACGGTGACCAGCAGACGAGCGACACGCTGTCGGTCCAGTCCGCCGTCGCCAAAAGCGAGGACGAGTTCGACCTCGCGGTCGCAGACCGGACGATTACCGTGGGGAACGCACGGGTCGTCACGGTCGAAGTGACGAACAACCTCGACGAGACGGTCACCGATATCGAGGCGCGGTTGTTTGCCGACGACCCACTCAGTACTAGTGGACCGGACACCAGCTACATCGAATCCCTAGAGCCCGGTGAGTCCACGACGCTGGCGTTCGAGGTGGCGTCGTCGTCCTCAGCAACGGCGGGAAGCACGTATCCGATTTCCTTCGACTTCCGGTATACGGATACCGACGGCAACACCCACCTGTCGGATACGTTCAGGAAACCGCTTGATGCGACCGCCCAGAGCGGTGGCGGGCCACCTCTCGGACTCATCCTAGGCATCGGTGTGATTGTCGTCGGTAGCGTCGCAGTCGTCTACTGGAGGCGCGACTGATGTCACTGGCGGACAGGGTCGAAACGGCGACAGAACGTCTCAACACGACAATCGTGGACCGCCCGCGAGCGGTTATCGTCGTATTTCTGCTCCTTACTGCGGTCTTCGTCGGCGGTCTGGGGTCCGTACAGGTGAGCGCCGGCGGACTCGACGCGTTCACGGACGGACTACCGGAACAGGAAGCCGAAGACGAAGTCACCCAGAGGTTCGAGGGCCCCTTTCAGACGGACACTCAGGACACGACACAACTCATCCGGACGGACGGCAACGTTCTGACCAAAGAGGCACTCGTCCGTGACGCACGCCTTCTCGAACGCGTTGCGGAGCGCGATGACCTCCGGATGGAATCGGCTAGTGGTCCGGCTCCGATAATTGCACAGCAGCTGAATCCGTCAGCGTCGACGCCGGAGGACTACCGGCGAACGCTCGAACGTGCGACCCCGTCCGAAATCAGACAGGCCGTTCGAGAACTCGAAGAGAGGTCGCGACTGACCGGGTCGGTCTCGAACGATTTCAATCCCACTAGCGTCTCGGCGTCCGCATCCATCACGACGGTCTCGCACGACTTCCCCGCGAGCTTAGACGATGTGACCGCTGTCCAGACGGACATCCAATCGGTCGCTGACGATATGCCCGGCGACGTTCGTGCGTTCGGGTCGGGGACTACCGAAGCAGAGATACGGCAGTCTATGTCGGATTCGCTTCTGATCGTGATGCCAGTGGTGATACTACTGCTACTGTTCTTCTTGGTGGTCGCATACCGTGACCCTATCGACGTACTGCTTGGACTGGTCGCGCTCGTGATGACGATTATCTGGACGTTCGGATTCCTCGGATACGCGGGGATTCCGTTCAGCCAACAGATGATATCAGTTCCGGTGTTACTGCTCGCCGTCGGCGTCGACTTCGGTATCCACATCATCAATCGCTATCGAGAAGAGACAGAGCGCGGGTTCACAGCGGTCGAAGCGATGCGAGAAGCGAACAACCAGCTCATCGTCGCGTTCGTCATCGTGACCGTGACTGCGGTGTTCGGATTCGGTGCGAACGTCATCTCCACCCTCGCACCGATTCGGAACCTAGGCATCGCTTCAGCAGTCGGTATTCTCTTCACGTTCCTCATCTTCGGGCTGTTCTTACCCGCAGCCAAGTTGGTGAGCGACGACGTACGTACGCGTCTCGGCGTTCCGGAATTCAACTCCGCCCCGATTGCATCGGAGGACTCAGTCCTCGGACGAGTATTAGCGTTTCCCGCACAGGTGAGCCAGTACGCCCCAACGGTGATCGTCTTGGGGCTACTCCTGTCCGGTGGCGTCATGGGCGCGTACGGGTCGGGTGTCGGCACCTCGTTCGAGAACGAGGATTTCCTTCCGCCCGAGGAGATTCCAGCCTACCTCTCGGAGTTGCCCGAACCGCTCAGTCCCGGTACGTATACCGTCACGTCGACGATCAACTTGCTCGACGACAGATTCGGGAGCAGTCAGGGGAGTACCGTGAAGGTATACGTCCGCGGGAATCTCGAACAGGATCACGCGCTGGAAGCCCTCGCCGCTCCGAACGACAATCCGCCAGCGGCTCTTGCAGTTGGCCCCGGCGGACAAGCAGAAGCACGAAGTATCGTGACCGTCATCAAATCTCACGCGAACGAAAACGAAGAGTTCGCCGCCTTGGTCGCCCGGAACGACCAGAACGACGACGGAATCCCCGACCAGAATCTCGACCGAATTTACGACGAACTGTTCTCGTCCGCGGCGAGTGACCGGGCCGAACGATACATGACCGAAGATTATCGATCCGCGCAGATAGAATATCGGACTGACTCCGATGCCTCACAGACAGAAGTGACGGCTGGCGGGGCTGAACTAGCGGACAGACTCCGGTTCGAAGCGACAGCTACGGGGAGTGTCGTCGTCCTTGCAGCGGTGATGGATCGTATCTTCCAGTCCGCGATTCAGGGACTCGTCATGGCAGTCGGATTGACTGCCGCATTCCTCGTGATAATCTACGGTGTCTTGGAACGGAAGCCACTGCTCGGTGTGGTCAACATCTTCCCGATACTGGTAGCGATCGCGTTCTTGCTCGGGACGATGCGATACCTGAACATCACGCTGAACGCACTGACAGCGACGATTCTCTCCATCTCGGTCGGGGTCGGAATCGCTTATTCGGTACACACCACTCATCGGTTCATCGACGAATACGATGCGACGACGGGTGCCCACGAAGCGATGATGGTAACGCTGACGGGGACCGGCGGCGCTTTGTTCGGAAGCATGCTGACGACCGCGCTGGGGACCGGCGCGCTCGCGCTGGCCATTACTCCGATTCTCGGCAACTTCGGGGTCCTGATCGGCTTGAGTGTCACCTATTCGTTCCTCGCGGCGGTGATCGCACTCCCACCCGCAGTGTTGCTCTGGGAACGGATACATCAGAGTGATCTCGATCTGATAGCGCGTCTCCATCCGGTCCGACAATAGGATGTGCCCCGCAGCCGCGGCCCTTTCGACGGCCCAGTCGCGCTCTGCTTTCTACAGCGACGTGCGAGCGGTCTATTCGTGGCTCTCTCGAAGGCCATCTCGCATTCAACCCGTTGGAGGGAGTCAGGACTCGCGCCACTTGTGGCCGCACTCGACGCAGGTGAACAGCCGAACCTCGTAGGAGCCGCCCGGCTTCGGCAGCATCTCGTAGTAGGCCCGGTCGCTATCGCAGTCGTCTGCTGGACATGGCTCCTGCATCGTCTCGGCGGTGTTCTGGGTCGCATCGGCGACGGCGGGTGCCCCGTCGTCGTGCTGTCTATCTTCGACCGCCATCCCCGCTTCCACTTGCGAGTCCCGCGACGCCTCGTTCTCACAGGAGCGACACAGCCACGTGTCGCCCGCCGTGTGCATCATCGAACCGCACTCGTCACAGAATTTCATATAAAGTAAAACGACACGCCTATCCGATATATGTGTTAACTTCCGCCCCGTCGCGGATTTCGGGTACCGCTCGTGGCGACTGAAACGTGGCCGACGACAGCGCTACTCTCTCGTATCGTCGAAGAGCGCACTCAGTGCCTCGTCTCTCTCCGTCTCGCTGTAGGGGTAGATACCTACTTTGTCGTCCGTGTACTGCGAGACGAGTTCGCCCCAGACCGTCACCTGCTTCCACTCCGGTTCCGGTGCGATGAAATCCACGAACTCCGAGCCGTACTCCCTGACGAGCGCCTCGTATTCCCGGCGCAGTTCCTCGAGCCCGCGATTCCTCAGTTCACGCTCGGGGATGTCTTCCTGCGAGAACCCGTATCCCATCTGGTAGACGACCTCCGTCCCCTCGACTTCCGCCATCTCCCCCGCGAGATACACGTTCAGCTCTGACTGCTCTATCGTGGCTTTCCCCTCCAGTCCAGTGAGCAACCGAAGCGGGCCCGGCATACTGGCGCTTGCCAGAACGTGTTCGCGACACGGGTCTTAGTTGTGGTGGTCGTACGTGATATCGTCCGTCCCTGCGCGTTTCGAACTGCCGGAATTCGGGAGCGAAGCGACGATTACCCACACGTACCGGAGCGCGACGGGCAGGGCCTGTCGAAGCGGCGACGCGAGATACCGGGGAAGACCTCAGTCGTCGCCGCTACCCTCAGGTGAGGGCGTCTGTACGGGCTCCGAATCACGGGCGTCCGTGAGGAGCGCCACGAGGTCCGCTTCCGTCACTGGCTGTGCCGTCGCCCCCAGCCCCGCATCGCGAGCCACCCGGACAGCACTCGGCGGATGGAGGTTCGCCTTCGCCAACAGTACCTCGTCGTAGAACACCTCTCGTGGGGTCCCGCTCCCGACGACGTTGCCGTCGGCCATCACGCAGACGCGGTCTGCAACCTCCGCGGCAAATTCGAGGTCGTGGGTCGACAGGACGACGCTGATACCGTCCTCGTGAATCCGCTCGATTCGCTCGGCGACCAGTTGGGACCGCTCGGGGTCGAGCCCCGCGAGGGGTTCGTCCAGCACGATCACGCTCGGTTCGAGGACGAGTACGCCGGCGAGGCCGACGAGGCGTTTCTCGCCACCGCTCAGATAGTGTGGAATCCGGTCTTCGAGGTGGCTCGCGTCGACGGTGGCGAGCGCCGCACGGGCACGCTCTCTCGCTTCGTCACCGGGGACGCCGTCGTTCTGGAGGCCGAACATCACGTCGTCGAGGACCGTGGGGGCGACGAGTTGCGTATCGGCGTCCTGAAAGACGAAGCCGACCTCCTTCCGCGCGTGTGCCCTGTCGTCTTCGGTAATCGGCGTGCCGTCGACGACCAGTTCCCCGTCGTCGGGGACGAGCGTCGCGTTCAGGTGTTCGAGGAGCGTCGACTTCCCGGCACCGTTGCCGCCGACGAGTGCGACGACTTCGTCGGGGGACACCGAGAAGTCGATGTCGTGCATACCGACCGTCCCGTCGGGGTAGGTGTGGGCCTCACACTGGAGGTCGACCAGCGGTGCGTCGTCTCGACTCACAGTCTCACCCCGTAGACCGCGACTGCTGCGTAGCCGACGACAGCGGCGTACGACCCGACCACGACGAATAGTTCGTGAATCGGTGGCCGCGAGACGTCGCCGTACAGCGTGATGTCGCCGTTGTAGCCACGGGACTCCATCGACTTGACGAGCCGTTCGGACTGCTCGATCGCCGACAGCATCGTCGTGCCGAGGATTCTGGCGTACAGTCGTCTGTTCGACCAGAACTCGGAGAAGTTCGCACCGCGGGAGAGCGCGGCTTTCACGAGGTCCTCGAGCGTTTCGATCATCACGAACGTGAACCGGTAGGTGAGCAACGCGATCTGGTCGATGGGCCGCGGGAGCAACCGTCCGAGCACGTACGCGACATCGGTGTATCTGGTCGTCATCGACGCCGTCAGGGCAAACGTGACGACAGTGAGCGACCGACAACTGAGCTCCCCGAAGAGCACGAGCCCTGCCCACGTGACAGAAAGTTCACCGAGCGGCGTCGAGAGCGCGCCACCCATCGGCGTTCCCGGTTCGAGAAACGCCAGCGGCCCGGCGACCGAGACGATGAACAGCATCGGGAGCGTGTACCAGCCAGCCAACCGGCGATACGGCAGTCCCGCCAGTCCGTAGACCGCGAGGACGGTCCCGTACAGGCCAGCCAGCAGCGTGAGCCGGTCGAACACCGTGACCGAGAGGACGAGTACACCGACGGTACCGGCTTTCGTCCACGGATTGACGCGGTGCAGCGGCCCGTCTCGTCGTTCTGCGAACGCGGTGATGAGCCGCGGGTCCGGGACGTGGTTCGAGAGTGTCGTCACGGTTACCGGGCCGGGCGTTCGCCGTCTTCGAAGCCACCGTAGCGGTCGACGTAGACGTACAGCCCGATACCGAGGACGACCAGTACGAGGACGAGTCCGCCGAATTCGAGCAGCAACCCGCCCTTTCGGATGGGGCCGGCGACGACGATACCGCGGCCGAAGTCGACGAGCGAACCGCCGCCCTCCTGCACACCGCGCTGGAGGGCTTTCGCTGAGCGTTTGGCCCACGGCAGTGCGCCGCCGGTTGCGGTGAAGCCCCAGTAGCCGGCTGCGAGGAAGGCTGCGAACAGTCCGAAAAGGCCGCCGTACTGCTTCCAGCGCTGCATCAGGCCGTCACCCCGGTCGGCTCCTCCTGGGTGTCACGGTCGGCGAGGCCGACGAGGTCGGGGCGGACGGAGGCGAGGAACTGGACGATGAAGCCCGTCAGGATACCCTCGATGACTGCGACGCCGAGGTTGAGCCCGACGAGACCGGCGACGGCAATCGTCAGGTCACCGCGCGGCAGCGCGCTCCCGTTCACACCGCTGATGACGATGATCGCCCCCATCAGGAAGGCCCCGGCCGAGAGGCCGAGCGTCGCCGCGCTGGCGCTGGCGGGGAAGACGTCCCAGTCCATCCCCATCAGGGTCTTGAACGCGTAGTAGGCGACGATGGCTTCGCTCGCGTTGACGAGCGTGTTCGCTCCGAGCAGGCCGACTGCACCGTGGCCGAGCGCCGCCGAGAAGATGTTCACGACCAGCGCGATGAGCGCCCCGAGCAGCGGCCCGGCGAGAATCCCCACGAGACCGGTGAGATTCATGTGGATACCGCCCCAGACCGGGATGTTCAGTTGGAAGACCGCGAAACTCGCCGCCGCGCCGATGCCCGCGAGCGCGATTTGATGCGTCTCGATACCGCCTCTCCGGACTCGGTAGACCACGGCGCTGATGAGTCCGGTGCCCAGTAGCGTCCAGAGTGCCAGTGCCCACAGCGGGAACGACCCTTCTCCGAGATGAATGTGTGCCATGTGTGGTTTGTTAATTCTGAGGCTAGATATAATAAGTTTGCTGTACTAGAATGACTTAGATAACAATCATAATTGAGAGTGGCGACCCATCTTGGCATCGGCGGTCGACACTCCTGTCCGCGAAAGCGGTCTCGCGCTTACTGTCCGCCGATGGGTGTGTTCACCACATCGACGGGGACGGCCGTGTACTCGACCGAGACCGATTCGTCTGCTCCGCGAACAGTCCCGATGAACCGCAAGGTGTCGCCGTCTGTGGCTTCGATGACGAACGCCTCGACACAGCCCGCGTTATCTTCGCGGCAGTTGTGAGAGTTCGTACTGTCATCGAGGTGCTAACGATAGGCATATATTAAAAATAACTACGACGATAATATGCATGGCGGGCTAGTACAGGTGTGTTAGCATTTTTAACACAAGAGTCTGCTACGAGTTAGTGCCACCCGGACTCCCGAGTTCCCCCCTAATCCGCGCGACGTGGTCCACGAAGGCACGCGAAGTCCGTTCACGCGGGCGCTCTATGTCGACCGGGAACGTCGACTGCACGGTTCCCGGGTCTGCGTCCATGACGACCACGCGATCGGCGAGCGTCACTGCCTCGTCGATGTCGTGCGTGACGAAGACGACGGTCTGTCCGGTCTGTGTCCAAATGTCGAGCAGTTCGGCGTGAAGGCGGTCGCGCGTCCGAGCGTCGACACTGCCGAACGGCTCGTCCATCAACAGTATCTCCGGGCCGACGGCGAGCGCACGGGCAATCCCGACGCGCTGTTTCATGCCGCCGGACAGCTCTTTCGGGTACGCGTCTTCGAAGCCGTCGAGACCGACGAGGTCGATCAACTCCCGGACCCGTGCCTCGCAGTCAGGACAGTCACACGCAGGCCGGTCGAGGCCGAACCGAATGTTTCCGCGGACCGTTCGCCACGGGAACAGTGCGTACTCCTGAAAGACCATCCCTCTGTCCAGACCGGGACCAGTAACCGGGTCGCCACCGACCAGTATCGACCCGCCCTCCGGGTCGTCGAGCCCGGCGATTGCCCGCAGCAGCGTCGTCTTCCCACACCCCGACGGACCGACGATACAGCAGAACTCACCCTCTGCAATCGAGAACGAGACGTCTGCGAGCGCTCGGGTCGACTCGTAGGACCTGCTGACGTTCTGGACGGTAATCTTCTCGCGCGCCTCTCGACCGGTGGCCGAGTCCGAACTCAGCGCCACGCGAGTACCCTCCGTTCGAGCAGTCGGAACCCGACGTCCATACAGAGGAACGCGAGGCTGATTAGGAACATGTAGGCGACGCTGGTCGCCATCGCGAGGTTGTTCGAGGCGTTGATTATCTCGTACCCCACCCCGGGCGCGCCGAACAACTCGGCACCGACGACGATCATCCAACACCGGCCGATGCTCGTTCGGAACCCCGTCAACACCTGCGGAGCGGCGCTCGGGAGTGCGACGAGTTTCAGCATCGAGAGGTCCCGTTCCACGCCGAGTGTCGACGCCGCATCGGTCAGGTCGCTGGAGACGCCTTCGACCCCACCGTAGCCACCGTAGAAGTTGATCCAGAACGCGCCGACGAAGACGATGAACGCCGCGCCGGTGTGGTGGATGCCGAACCAGACGATAGCGAAGACGACCCACGCCAGCGGCGGGATGGGCCGGAGGACCCGGACGAGTGGCCGCAGCCAGTCGGCCAGCGCCCCGTTCCATCCCATCGCAAGGCCGAGACTGATTCCACAACCCGCACCGACGAGGAGACCGGGAACGTAGTGAAATAGCGTCTGTGCGAGATGTGCGAGCCCCGTCGGCAACATCAGAGTCGCGCCAACGGCGGGGACGACGACCGTAGTCGAGGTCGCGAATAGGTCGACGAACGCCCGCGCCGAGTCGAGCGGTCCCGGCACCAGATACGACGGCTGGGTCGTCACTGCTCCGGCCCACCAGACGAGTAAGAACACGAGGAGGCCCCCGAGACCGCGCAGATACCGCTGTAGGTCCCCCTCGAAACTGTCGGCGACCACCGTGCCGGCGCTGGTATCGGTACGCGTACTCATTCTTGGACGGCGTCGTAGGGTTCGAACGTGAACAGGTTCTCGGTCGCGACCGGTTCCTCGGTGTTGCCCACGTTCGCGACGAACTCGCCCATCGTCGCGGCCTGGTCGGTCACCGCGTGCGGGTCCGAGAAGAAATCCGACGCCCGTGAGTCCATGGCCGCCGTCGCGAGGTCCTCGCTCACGCCGGAGCCGATCACAGAGGCAGCGTGGGCGGCAGCGGTATCCGGTGAGTCGTCCGTGAATTCGGTCGCCGCCACGTGCTGTTCGACCAGCGACTGGGCGACTTCGCCGTCGTCGAGGACTCGCTGGTTCGCGAACAGCACCGTTACCGGGTGGTTCTCCAGTATACTCCCCGACCAGACGAGTTCTTCGAAGCCGTCGTCCCGGCCGATGATTGTCGCGAACGGCTCCTGTACGATCGTCGCGTCGATATCACCCAATTGGACCGTCTGGACCGCCTTCGCTGGCGGGACTTTCGACTTGTCGATGACGGACTCCATCTCACCGAGGTCGAGGGCTTCCTGTATCCAGTACCGGAGGAGGATGTCGGGGACGCTTCCGTCCGGTGGGGCACCGAATCGGACCTTCCGACCGTGTTCTTCCTCGAACCGGCCGAACGTAGCCGCCCCCTCCCGGTCGTAGCGGTCAGCGAGGTCGGTCGTCCCCATGACCTTGAAGCCGTTTCTCGAATTCGCCGCGAGGACGCCGGCGTCGGTGCCTTTGTCGACGAGGACCATCGCAGGAGTGATTCCGAAGAGTGCGGCGTCGACGTCGCCGCTGGCAAACGCCTTGACGACGCTGGGGCCAGAGCTGAACCGCTCTATCGTGACATCCGCCGAGACGGCCTCGTAGTAGCCCTCGCGTTCCATCACGTAGTGGTGCATGTTCGGGTAAATCGGGACGTACGCGACCGTGACGGAATCGAGCGACCCTCCTCTCCGACCGAGACAGCCTGTAACTCCCGCCACAGCAGCGGTGGTCGTGCCCGCCCTCTGGAGCAGCTTTCGGCGTGAGATGTGGACCATCGGTGTTAATAACTATAGGTACAATTCTAATAACTTCTGTGGTTTAGAAGAGAGTATTTAATACTCCTGCGGTTCGGGTTCATCGACGTTGCTAGACCCGTCGAGAAGAACGAGACGGAGTTAGTTCCAATCGGCGAGCGGGCCAAGGTAGCCGACGGTCGGGGTGGACTACTTGCCCCGCCCACGGTTGACGCCGAGTATCCGTCGCAGACGGCTCCCCCGTGTGGAGCCGTCTCTGACCCAGCGCAAGAGGCGCGCCCAGTCCGCAAACAGGAGCAATAACACTATCTGGTCGAAGAAGAACGGTCCCATCACGACCGCGACGAGTACGTGCATCCCGAGCAGACCGACGACGAACGGGGTGATGTCTCGCCCCGCGAGAATCCAGAGCAGGAATCCGGTTTCCAGTAGTAACGTGCCGACAGCGGCCAACTGAACCACCCGGGGGTACTGAAGGAGCAGACGACTCGCTTCGGGACCGACCCCGAAGTAGGACTGGGCCCAGAGGATGTACTGACCGAGACTCCGAGCGGTCGCCCACTCCCAAGCCGGTCCGTAGACGACCTTCGTGGCCCCCGACCCGAAGTAGAGAACGCCGACAGTGAGCAGCCCCCACTTCAGTATCGAGTCGGTCGCCCTCGGCGCGGTACCGTCACACGTCTGCGAGGACGCGTTCGAGTCGGCCGGGTCGGCGGACCCACCGGCTCGAACGCCGTCGAACGATATCGGGTCCGTCGACCGGTAGACCGCGAAGAACACGAGGAAGTAACTGAGTGTGAAAAGCGCCTGCGACCCGCCCGAGGGGTCGAGCGTGAACCGCGCCGCACCCAGATGGGCGACGAGGACCGCGGTTGCCGGGGTCAGATAGCGGTGTGAGACCCCGAGTGCGAACAGGCACAGTCCGACGAGGGCGAGGTACTTCTCGAAGACGAGGTAGGGCTGAATCCACTCGGGAACGACCAACAGGTAGTAGTCGTTCGCGTACACCGGCCACTGCTGGATGGACGCCCAGTCGTAGGAGGCGAGCTTCCAGATTCCCAGCGCCGAGAGGATGACCCTCGCCACTGCAACGTTTATCGCTGCCCCGTCCGAGTCACCGGAGTAGTAGTTCAGGAACGCGTTACGAAGCGGTCCCATTGCGAACGAACTCACCCCCGCCGGTCAGAGTTGCGACGCGTGTCCGGTCGCGCTCTTCGATACCGAGTCCCGACTCCTCGTACCGGAGTTCGACGGTGTAGACCCGCAACCCGACGAAGTCGTCGTACCGTGCGAGCGTCTCGCTGTCCCAACGAAACCCCAGAGCGTGTGGCGGAAAGTCCACACGGGCACCCGCTCCTCGACCGGTTCGGACGTGCCGGCGATAGCGTCTCGCACGGTCGAGCAGGTACTCTGCAGCCGATTCCGCTCTGGTGTCATCGTACCCGGTGGCGATTCCCGTTCCGAATCTGGTAATCGTCCCCGCCGGTGGGGCGGCGTCCCCGTCGTACCGCAGTTCGTCCCCGTCCGCGTCGACCACGTATACTTCGTAGTACGTCGTCGGATTCGAACTCGCCTCCGTGTACTTATGCAGGTGAGTGAACGGGAGGAGCGGGGGAAACGGAAGGAGGTTGATAGTGAGGAGGCCGACGAAAAAGAGCGCGACGAACGACTTTCGGACCCGCGGGTCGTCGGAGCGCCCGACGGCGGCTATCACCCCGAGTCCAGACGCGACGAACGCTAACGCGACGCAGATAGAGAAGTAGTACGAGAGGTCGACCATCACGCCCCGATTATTTAGGGAAACCTAAAAATAATTGTGTTTTCGACGCGTCTCGGACACTCTCGGGCGGGTCACGAGAGACGAGCGCGGCCGACGAAACGGGAAGCCACGTGCCGCGGGCGGGGTCGACCCCACAGATTTTCCCGAGCGGGCGATAACGTAGACTCGTGTCTCTGCCGTTGACTCTCGTCGGACCGGGCGGGTTCCCCGTGCGAGCGTGGGGCCTCGGTCCGCTCGTACAGACCCGGGGTCTCGGCGGCTGGTTCCGGACGCTGTTCAGCCAGCCGTTGGAGGTCCACGCGTTCATGCTCGGTGCGTTCGTCGGCGGAATCCTCACGACGGTCTCGACGAGCGGGCGTCCGCGAACGGCGCTGGCCGCGACGCTCGGGGTGTTGCTCTTCACCTTCGGGGCCTTCGAGACGGTGCTGTGCGGGGAGACGTTCGCCGCCTGCCGCCACGTCCGCTTCAAGCCGTGGTACTTCCTGTCCGGTGTCTTCCTCGTGCAGTCTCTCGGGACCGGTGTCCTCTGGCGAACCGTCGGAAAGCGGGTCGAGGCGGGGGCCGAACGCGTCGCGACGCCCCTCTCGGGCGCTATCGTCGCGGCGTTGCTCGTGCTGGGCCTCACCGCGCTGGTGGCGGGCCGACCCGCCCACCCCATTACCGGTCTCGCGACGGTCGGCGGGTTCGCCGGGTCCGTCCTCGGACTCGGTGCCTACCTGTGGAGCCGCCCCGGTAGCGCGGCCGCGGGCTACCCTGCCGCAGTCCGGCAAGTGACCGGCCGCGACGGCGAGCTGTCGACGCTCGTCGTGACGGCCGGGACGGTCTTCGGGTTCGGGTATCCCCGACTGTTCTGGGAACTCGGCCGCCTGCTCGGGAGCGGCGGTTTCCCCTTCGGTCCGATCAGTTGGATACGCTTCAGCGTGGTCTCGGTCGCCTTCTACGTCGTCCCGGCCGTCGCGGTGGCGGTTGCCGCCGTCTGGCTGGACCACCGCGGCCGCGGTGAACCGCTCGGTGGCGGTCGGGTCGCCGCGGTCGTCTTCGCGTTCGTGACCTACGCGACGTGTCTGATCCTCGCCACCGGGCTCGCGCGGACGCTCTGGTTCGCCGTCTTCCCGCTGCTGTGAGCGTCGCCCCCCGAACCCGCGGCCGCCCTGTAGCCCCCGAGCGGCCCGGGAGCGAAAGTTTTAGTCCCACCTAAACGTACCGGTGGGGTATGACCAACGAGCATCGGACGGGCTGTACACGGAGCGAACGGGGCGCGGGTCGCGCCGGGCGGTCGTAGATGGTCGGCCTCTCCGGCGTCGTCGGCGAACACGCCGCCGTCGCTGTCGAGACGGTTCCACCGACGGTCGACGACGAGCGCACCAGCACCTACCGCGACGCGGGAATCGCCGTCCGCTCGGCGTTCCACGAGGGCGCGGCGGGCGAGCAACCGGTCGAGACCGAGGACGGGACCCTCGTCTGGACGTGGGGCGAGGTCGTCGGCGTCACCGACGACCGCGGCGAGCGGCAACGGGTCGACCCGACCGAGTCCGCGCGGGTCTGCGCCGAGGAGTACGCCGAATACGGGACGGCGTTCGTCGACCGGCTCGACGGGGAGTTCGTCGGGCTGGTCTACGAACCCGACGAGGGGACGGCGACGTTCTTCGTCGACCGCGTCGGCGCGCGCCCGCTGTATCACGCACACGGCGACGGGACACTGGCCTTCTCGACGAGTATCCAGACGGTGCCGGCGGTCCCGGGGTTCGAGCCGTCTTTCGCCGACGACTACCTCGCGGAGTACCTCTACTCCCGACGGACACAGGGCACGAAGACGCCCGTCGACGGGGTCGAACAGATCGCCCCCGCGACGCTGCTGTCGTACGACCCCGAGCGCGACCGCCTCGACGGCCGCCACTACTGGACCCCGGAGTACGACCCCGTCGACAAGCCGCTGTCGTACTTCGTCGGCGAACTCGCCGAGCGGTTCGAGGCGGCGGTCGCCGACCGGACTCCCCGCTCGGACGGCGACTACGGCCTCCTGCTGAGCGGCGGGAGCGACTCCCGGGCCGTGCTGGGGGCCGGTGGTTCGACGTTCGACTGCTACCACATGGCCGACGGGTGGAGCCGCGAGGCCCGGTACGCTAGGGACGCGGCCGAAGCGGTCGGTGCGGGGTTCGAGCGCCTCGACCGCGGCGTCGATTACCACGAGACGCTACTGGAGCGGGCAGCGCCGATTCAGGAATTCCTCGGGCCCTTCCAGTCCGGACACATGCTCGGCTACGCGGACACCCTCGCCGAGAACGACGCGCTGTTTACGGGGCTGTACTCCGACGTGCTGTTCGGGGCGTGGGCCGTCCCGCAACTGGAACTGTCGCTGCCGCTCGGCGTCACGCTGTGGCCGCCCGTCGCGGACGTGCCGACGACGACCGACGGCCACGCCGCTTGGCTGGCCGGTCGAGGGATGGCCCGAGACACCACGTTCGTCGACGCACCTCCCTACGAGTCGATTCTGACTGCGAACCTCTCCACCCGAGGGGACCGCATCGACGACCACGGCGTCGCGTACGAGTCCGTCGGGGCGCTCTCGCTCAGCACGTATCTCTACCCGGTCACGAACGGCATCGGCTTCGACATGTTCGCCTCGGCACAGATAGCCCCGACCCGGACGCCGCTGCTGGACCGCCGGCTGATCGACCTACACCTGTCGATGCCGCTGAAACACCGGCTGCGTGCCGACCCGGTCGGACGCGCACTGGAACGGCTGGCCCCGTCGCTGGCGGCCGTCCGCCACGCCTCCTCGGGCGTTCCGGTCGGCGCTCACCGGGTCGCCCACCTCGTCGGGAACCGGGTCACGAACCAACTCGACAAACTGCGCGGGCCCGAGTCGTTCCGGACGGAGGGCCCCCTGCAGGACAAAAACGAGGTGGTTCGGGCGAGTGACTTCCTCGGCCGCGCGCTGGAGCGCAACGAGTCGCGGGGTCGGGCGCTGTCCTGCGTCGACTGGTCGGGCGTCGAGGAGACCTACCGGCAACACCGCGCCGGCGAGATAGACGCCGCCGAGGAACTCTACCGCCTCGCGACGGTACTCGAGAGCCCGGTCGCCGGGCGCATTCTCGATTCCTGAGGTCGAGCGGGGCCGACCCGCCGGTCACGGTCGGTACGCTCGGACACCGACCCGGACCCGGTTCGCCGACACTGTGTGGGCCCCTCCCGACGCTGCGGCGAGCCCCGCTCACCGACGCTGCATCGCGTAGAGGTCGGCGTACTCTCCCTCTTTCTCCAGCAGTTCGTCGTGACCGCCGGCCTCCGATATCCGGCCGTCTTCGAGGGTATAGATGCGGTCGGCGTTCTCGACGGTCGACAGCCGGTGGGCGACGGTGACGGTGATGTACTCGTGGTCCATCCGCTCGATACCGCGCTGGACCTCCCGTTCTAGGTTCGCGTCCAAGTCGCTGGTCGCTTCGTCGAGACACAGCACGTCGGCGTCGTCGAGCAGCGCCCGGGCGATGGCGACGCGTTGTTGCTGGCCGCCCGAGAGCCGGACGCCGTCGTCGCCGACGCGGGTGTCCAGCCCGTTTGGCAGGTCGTCGAGGAACTCGTCCACCCGCGCTATCGCACAGACTCGCTCTATCTCCTCCCGGTCGGCGTCGCGGTCGGCGATGGTGAGGTTGTACCGGAGGGTGTCGTCGAAGATGTAGGGGTCCTGACCGACGACGGCGACGCGGTCGCGCCACTCGGTCACGTCCATCTCGTCTATCGGGACCCCGTCGGCGCGTATCTCGCCGCCGGTCGGTTCGTGCATGCGCGCGAGCAGCGAGACAACCGTCGACTTGCCGGCACCGGACTGGCCGACGAAGGCCACGAACTCCCCGCGCTCGGCCGAGAGGTCGACCCCGTCGAGGACGGTCGTCTCCGCGTCGTAGGCGAAGCTCACGTCGTC
The DNA here is from genome assembly GCF_055632455.1 of Haloarcula sp. MBLA0138. Lineage (NCBI taxonomy): Archaea > Methanobacteriati > Methanobacteriota > Halobacteria > Halobacteriales > Haloarculaceae > Haloarcula > Haloarcula sp. MBLA0138. The sequence continues at coordinate 260,539 of NZ_JBVMVU010000002.1, forward strand.
GAAGGTGAGCGAGTCGACCCGGTCGGGAACCTCGCGGCGGGCGCGGTCGGGTTCGGCGTTCTCGGCCAGTTCCCGCGTGAAGTTCCGGGTCCGCACGAGGTGGGGCAGGTCCTGCCCGATACGGTAGTACAGCTCGTTGGCCCGGCTGGCCTTCGGCCCGAGTCGGAACATGGCGAACAGGAACAGGCCGAGCGAACTCAGCGTCAGTTCGACGTAGGTCAGCGAGATGTAGATGAGTACGAACACCGACACGGCCACGGTCAGCTGGTAGGCGTTGTTTATCGCGGCCTGATTGCGGCGCAGCTTGACGCGGGCGCTCGTGTACTGCTCGACGGCGTCGACGAAGTCGCCGTACAGCTCGCCGGTGAGCCCGAATATCCGGCTCTCGCGCATCCCCTGCGTGCCGGCTTGGGCGGCCGCCTGTCGCTGCTCGTTGGCGTCGGCGACGCGGTCGCCGAGGTCGTCCTCCGGGTCGACGACGCCGCGCAACAGCAGCGTCACGCCGCCGAGGACGGCGGCCGTCAGCAGCGTGAGCCACGGCGAGATGAACAGCGCGATGAGCCCGTAGACGACGCCGAGAAACGTCTGCTCGATGAACAGGACGAGTCGGCGGATGACCTGCCCCGCGTGGTAGGTCTGGGTGATGAGCGCGTTGAGAACGTCGTCCGACCCGGTCTCGTCCAGATAGGTAATCTCCGCCCGGAAGGCGTTCGAGAACGCCGTGGTCTGGAGGTACTCGATGTAGGACATCCGGAGGCGCTCGCGGAGCCACGCGACGAGGAAACTCGCCGCGAAGCGGACGGTCATCACGAGCGCGACGCCGGCGACGGCCGTCGCCAGCGTCAGCGGCACGTTCAGCGCCCGGTAGAGGGCCGCGAACAGCTCGGCGTTGCCTCCCTCGACTGACCCGCCACCCGACTGGACCAGCTCGATGATAGGGAGGATGAAGCTCAGCCCCACCCCCTCCAGCACGGCCGCAACCATGCCAACGCCGACGATAAGCCCCGTCAGTCGCGGGTCGTAGTCGAGCACACTGCGAAGGGCATCGAGCTTCTCGCGGCGGGTCGCGGTCGGCGTATCGGTCTCTGGCATTGTGGTTCGAGGGGTCGTTCGTACAACGTTGCTCTTTGTTCGGCCGTATAAATCCACTCATCTCGGTATTTCGCCCCGAAAATAGCTGAAACGTTGTTGTTTAGGCTACCCAAACAGATGTGTCTGAGCCGTGTGCCGGTCGACGAACGCGCTGGTGGTCCGGTCTCGGGGGCCGGTGCCTACCCCCGGAGGCCGTTCAGCACGAGGAGTGCGAAGAAGAGCAACACCGCCTCGCTGACGAGCCACGAGTTCGCGTTCATCCAGTCCCGGACCTTCGGGAGCGCGGACTCCGCGCGGCTCCCCAACAGCGCCACGGCCAGCGACGGCAGCGCCAGCAACAGCAGCGTCACCAGCACGAACGGAACCGCGTCCGTCAGCGGCGAGCCCTGTCCGGCGAGGTAGGAGCCGACGGTGACGGAGGTGATGAAATCGGTCGGGAAGAAGCCAAGCAACAGGAAGCCGAGGCGGAGCGAGAACCGCGGCGTGGCCCGCTCCAGCCGCCCCATCCACTTCGGCGGGTCGGACTGCTTGCGGTCCCGGAAGGTGTAGACCATGGCGACGCTGATGATGACGAGGACGGCGACGTCGAGCGCCGTGCGTGGCTGTCCCGCGCCGACGGCACCGAAGCCGAGGAGAAACGCGGCGGCGACGATACCCGAAATCGACGCCGCCGCGCCGACGACGAAGGCGGCCGAGTTGCGCCGCCACTCTTCGCTCGTCGCCAGGAAGATGGCGCTCAGAAGCTGTGGCCCGGCGACCATCACGACCGCGAGCGGGAGAACCGTAAGGAAGCTCATGGTGGCCCGCACCCGACGGTCGACGCCGACGGACGCCCGCTCGACTTGCGACGGTCCTGCCGAGCTGACGCCGCGGAAACGCCCGAGAGTCCCATGGTCTGCCGGACGTACGCGACCGATGTTCATAACTAGTGACCGATTATCGGCGGGATGGTTCCCGAGTCTGTCGCGCTCCGGGGCGGTTACGCTGTCCCGGCGACCGACTCGGCCACGCCGAGCAGCGTCTCGTTGTCTACCGGTCCGCTGACGGTGTACGTCCGCCGCTCCGTACTCCACGAGACCGACCGGACGGCGTCGCGCCGGGTGAGATAGGCGGTTCGGTTCCCCACCGTCACCCGGGTCGCCGCCGCGGTGTGTTCGGCACCGGTGTCGTTCCACGCGTCGCCGACGACCGTCACCCGGAGGTCCCTGTCGCGGTCCGCGGTGCCGTACCGGAGCGTCGCCAGCGCCGGGTCGGCCGCCCGGTAGCTCCCGCCGCGGAACTCGTATCCCGACGGGACCACCGGCTCCGGGAGTGGCACCGTGGCCTCGGCCGCGAGCGCCGCCCGGCTGTCGTAGTTCGCAATCCGAACGGTCTCCTCGCGCGGGCCGAACTCGTCGGCGTCGAGGCTAAACAGGCCCCGCTCGAAGGTCGGGTCGAAGGTCACGTTCCGGTAGGTGACGGTGAACGCGTAGTCGTCGCCGTTCGCGGTGAGTTCGGTGTGGCGCTTGAGCGGATGCAGATACTCCGCGTCCAGCCAGAGCGTCTGTGACTCCAGCGACATGCGCTCGGACACCGGCGTCAGCTCCAGCCGGTAGGTCGTCCGGCCGTCGACGGTCGCCGTGCCGGCGTACTCGACGGTGACGTTCCCCTCCCGGTACGCCGTCGCGTTTCCGTCGGCGTCCGTGTCACCGCCCGGAACTGCCGGCAGCGGCGCGACGCCCGGGGTCGGCGTCGCGACCGGCACCCCGGACCGCGCGGCACCGACCAGTCGGGCGTACTGGGTCGTCGCGGACCCGTTGCTCGGGGAGAACGAGATACGGAGGAGGCGGTCAGACTCCGGGTCGTAGGTGACCATCTCGGACCCGTTGGCGACGACGATGCCGCCGGCCGGGACGAACGGCTCCCGCGCACCGCCGGAGCGGTCGACCGACACCACCCGTTCCCGGTACGCGAACCTGTCGACGCGTGCCTGTCGCTGTACGACGGTCGTCCGCGTCCGGTTGTTCCGCTCTCGGACGGTCGTCACCGTCGCGCTGACCGTCTCCAACCGCTCGTGGCTCGCCGCCGCCTCCGACTCCGTCGGTAGTTGCGCTCCCGAGTCGGGGGCGAAGACGGCCGTGTTGCACCCGCTCAGGACACACAACAGCGCCAGACAGGTGCACACGCCGTAACGGACGGAAGCGGTGGTCGGAGCCATGACTCGCTGTCTGGCGGGCCATTGTGATGGCTCGAATATACAAGTTCGCCATCAGGCCGGCTGCAGAACCGACGGGGCGTCGCCGCGACCGTCCACCGCCGCCCGTGGCGGGCCGAGACGCCCGCTACTCCGCCCCGTCTCGGCCGTCGGTGGACAGGTCGAGGACGTACGCCGCCCCGGAGGTCAACCCTTGCACGCCGTCCCGCGTCGCGCCGACGAGACCGACCGTTCCGTCCGCGGAGACGTCGAGGTACGCCCCGAAGGAGTCGTTCAGCGTCCGGTCGCCGAACACCGTGTACTGGTCGCGCTGCGTCCAGCCGCCGTCGTCGGCTTCGAGCACGTGAACCGACCCCACGCTGTAGTCCTCGAACGTCCCGCCGCCACCGCTGCCCACGAGCGCCCGCGTCCCGTCGGCGGTGAGGGCGACGGCGTCTCCGAACCGGTCGCCCCCCTCGACGCTGTCGGGGACGACGGTGTCCCGCTGTGTCCACTCGCCGCCGTCGGCACCGAAGACGGACACCGACCCCGAGGCGTCGCCGGCAGCGGTGGCGTCGAGTTGGTCGCCGAGCATCGCCGTCGTCCCGTCGCCGGACAGCGCCAGCGAGCTCCCGAACTGCCCGTACTCCTCGCCGCCCTCGGGGACGAGTCTGGCCCGCTGGCTCCAGCTGTCGCCGTCGTCCGCGAACACGTAGGCCGCTCCGGCCTGCTCGCCGTTCGTGGTCGACTCCTTGCTGGCTCCCAGCAGGGCGGTCGAGCCGTCGGCCGACAGCGTCGCCGTCATGCCGAAGCGGTGGGCGGCGTCGCTGTCCGCGGCGGTGAGACGCGTCCGGTGTGCCCACTCCCCGTCAGCGCGTTCGAGGACGTGGGCGGCCCCGTCGAGATACAAGTGCGGACGTTCTTCGGTCGCCGGGTTCGCGCCGACCAGCGCCGTCTCGCCGTCGGCCGACAGCGCCGCCGAGAGCCCGAACCGCTCGGCCGGGCGCTCGGCCGCCGACGTGAGCCTCGCCTCGCGGGTCCACTCGCCGCCGTCAGCCCGGAGCACGTAGACCGTGCCCGACGGCAGCGTCTCCGCCCGCGCGCCCGCCGGAACGCCGACCAGCGCCGTCTCGCCGTCGGTCGACAGCGCCACCGAGTGCCCGAACAGGCCCGGCGCGTCCCGCTCGTCCGGGCCGAAACTCGCCGCTTGGGTCCACTCGCGCCCGTCCCACTCGAAGACGAAAGCCTGCCCGTCGTCGTCCGTCGTCGTCACGTCGCCCACGGCACCGACGACGGCCGTCGTCCCGTCGCCGGAGACGGCCACGTCGTTGCCCATCCGGTCGTTCTTCTCGACGCTGTCGGGCAGCAGCTTCACGTTCCCCGACGGTTCGGGCTCCGGCGTCGCCGTTTCCGTCCCGGTCGCCGTCGGGGTGAGCGTCGCCGTCCGGGTTCGCGTCGCTGTGCCGGCCGCCGTCCCGCGTCCGTCCTCGGTCGGTGTCTCGGTCGTCGAACCGACGACGTTACAGCCCGCGAGCCCGGCGACGGCGGCTGCCCCCACTGCCTGCAGGAGGTCCCGCCTGCTCCGTTCCATGCCGGGTCAGTCCGGACCCGTTTCAAAAAGCGTAGCGGTGCGGCTTGTCCCCGTCCGCGGCACCGTCGCGTTCGGTCTCGGCTGGAGACCCGGACAGTCGTCCCGGGATGGGGCTCACACGAACTGGTGCCTCTTCGCTCCGGAGCGAGCCGGGGTCGGCGCGGCCCGGGAGACCGTTACGACCGTCTCAGGCCTCGTAGTCGAGCGCGACGACGCGGCCGTCCCCGTAGCGGACGAGTATCTCCGCGCGGCCGTCGTCGTCGATGTCCGCGAGCGTGGCGAACGTCCAGAGGCGCACGTTGCGCTCGTACCGCGCCAGTTCCGCGCCCGACCCGCCGTCGAGAACCACGACGGCACCCCCGTCCGTCAGGGCGACCGCCTCGGGGGAGCCGTCGCCGTTCACGTCGCCCAGCGCGGGCGAGGTGACGGTCGTTCCGTCGCTGCTGGCTATCTCGGTCTCCCACTCCGTCGCGCCGGTGGTCGCGTCGAGCGCGAGGACGGTCCCGCCGCCGCGGCCGACGTAGACCTCGGTCGCCCCGTCGCCGTCGCCGTCGGCTGCGTCCCGGAGGCGGGCGTTCGTGAACTCGCGCCGCCACTCCACGGCCCCGGAGGAACCGTCGCGCGCGCGGACGGCGGAGATGGACGCGGTAAACAGTTCCAGTGCCGGGTCTTCGTCTGCTCTGGCCGCCGCGGCGTAGGTCGCCGACCCGTTCCGGAGCCACTCGACCCGGCCGTCGGCCGAGAGCGCCGCCACGCCGCGGTTTCCGGCGACGACTACCTCCGTCGCCCCATCGCCGTCGGCGTCGGCCGCGATGGGGGCGTCCCAGACGATGGGGTCGTTCCAGACTGTCCCGTTCAGCGCGACCCGCCACGCGACGGTTCCGTTCCCGTGGACGACCACCACGTTACCGTCGATGTCGCTGGCGACGACCTCCGGACCCGGGGCCGGCAGGACGTCGGCGACCGTCGGCCGCCCGTAGCCGTAGGTCGTCAGCGGCGCTCGCCACTCCTCCGTGCCGGTCCGGGCGTCGTAGGCGACGAGGGCGTCCTCCGTGGTCGCGGTGAGTACCTCCAGCGTGCCGTCGCCGTCGACGTCCTCCACGACCGGTTCGGTGAGCGCGTGCGTGAAACAGCTCTCGGCCGGGACGCCGGTGCGCCACAGCACCGAGCCGTTCGACGGCGCGAGGCGAGTCAGCGCACAGGAGGTGTCGGTGATTGGAACGTCGCTGTTTGGCACCTCCGCGACCGGTGCGACGACGACGTCGCCGTCGGGACCCACGCCGACGGCGTGGTGGTTGACCTCGTTGTCCCGGGGCGTGTCGCTGACCCACGCCTCCTCCAGCGTCCCGCCGGACGCGACGCCGCTCAGGCCGACGGCGACGACGCCCCCGAGCAGGGCCAGAAGGGCGGCCGTCGCTAGTGCCGTTCGGCGGCGCATGCGCGCCACTCGCCAGTCGAGTGGCAAAAGGCTGCGCTTCCCGTCGCGGCGTTCGACGGACGAACCACAGCCGCTTATCCGCCACTACTCTGTAGCCTCGACCGATGGAGTGTCGCCGCCTGTCGCAGTTCTCCCGGGTCGCGTTCGTGCCGGCCGCGCTCGCCGTCGGCCCCGGTGTGGCGAGCGCTCACGATGTCGGCGGGTCGCGGTTCGCCGCCCCGCTACCGCTCCCGCTGTTGCTCGCCGGAGCCGGTGCCACGGTGGCGGTGACCGCGATTTGGCTGACTGTCACGGACCGGACGGAGGCAAAGACCGAGCGGCGGCTGGCGACGGTGCCGGCCGACGTGGCCCGGCCGGGCCGGCGGCTGGCGCAGGCCGTCTTTCTCGCGGGTGTCGCCACGGCGCTCGCGGCCGGGTTCGCCGGCCGGCAGGTCGCGGCGGAGAACTTCGCTACTGTGTTCACGTGGCCGGTCTGGTTCCGAGGGCTCGCCCTGCTCTCGGTACTCGTCGGCACGCCGTGGGCGCTGCTGTCACCGTGGCGCACGCTCTACCGGCTGCTCGTCCGACTGGAGGGGCGCACCGTCGCCGCGCTCGGGCGCTACCCCGCCGCGCTGAGCGAGTGGCCCGCCGTCGCGGGCTTCGTCGTTCTGTTGGGAATCGTCGAGAACCTGACCGTCATCCCGCAGTCGCCGCGGCTGACGACCGTTCTGCTCGCGGCGTACGCGCTGGCGATGCTGGCGGGGGCCCTCCTCTACGGGCCGACGTGGTTCCGGCGCGCCGACCCGCTCGGCGTCCTCTACCGGCTGTTCGGGCGCGTCGCCGCCGTCGGGGTCGAGCGAACCGACGACGGCGCGTACGCGCTCACGGTCCGCCCGCCGTGGGCCGGCTGTCTCGACCCCGTCCGCAGCCTCGCGCTCGTCGCCTTCGTCGTGGCGACGGTGTACTCGCTGAGCTTCGACGGCTTCACCGACACCCGCGGGTTCCAGACGGTGCTGTTCGAGGCCCGGGCGGCGCTCGGGACCGGTGCCGAGACGAGCGTGTTGCTGTATCTCGCCGGCCTCGCGGGCTTCGTCGGCCTCTTCGCGGCCGGCTGTTGGGCGGCCGAGCGGCTCGGCACGGGGGCCGGCGGCGAGTGGCGGGCGGCCGCGCGCCGGTTCGCCCCGACGGTGGTCCCGATAGCGGCGGTCTACGAGGTGGCCCACAACTACCCCTACGTGGTGCGGAACGTCGGACAGGTTGCCGCGGTCTCCGTGCAGTGGCTCCGCCCGGGCGTCGCGCCGCCGGACCTCCTCGCGTGGCTCTCGCTGCCGGCTTTCTGGGGCTCGCAGGTCGCCCTCGTCGTCCTCGGCCACGTCGTCGCCGTGGTCGCCGCGCACTACGCCGCCGTGGCCCGGTACGACTCGCCGACGGCGGTCCGCCGCGGCCACCTCCCGCTGGTCGCCCTGATGGTCGGCTACACCGTCCTCTCGCTGTGGATTATCTCACAGCCCGTCGTCGTCGGGTGAGGCCCCGCGGCCCGACGGTTCGGGGCGACACCGCGCTCGCGGCGTGCAGACTCACGCTCGAAGGTGCTGTCCGGCCGCCGGCCTCACGCGGGCCGGCGTGCGGACCGGACCAGCGCGCCCGCCTCGTCCCAGACGACGATGGCCGTCGGCAACACCAGTATCGACGACAGGAACGAGTAGAGGACGCTGAGGGCGATGAGCAGGCCGAACTGTCCGAGGATGGGGATGACCGCGAGGACGAGCACGCCGGTCCCCGAGGTCGTCGTCAGCATGCTGCCGGCCAGCGCGCCGCCGGTCCCCCGGACGCTCACGTCGAGCGCCTCCAGCAGCTCCGTCTCGCCGCGGTACTCCTCGGAGAACCGGTGGACGAGGTGGGCCGAGTAGTCGATTCCCAGCCCGATACCGATGGAGAGCGTCGTCCCGGTGAGGACGTTGAACGGGATGTCGAGGTACCGCATCGTCGCGGCCAGCGCCGCGATGGTGAGCAGTATCGGGAGCAGGTTCGCCGCGCCTAGTCCCGGCCGCCGTTCGAGGAGCCAGTAGACGAAAAACAGGAAGACGGCCGAGGAGAGAATCGCCAGCGCGAGGCTGACGTACGCCGACTGGGCGATGACGTCGGAGACCGCCTTCAGCACCACGACGCTGCCGGTCGCCGTCGCGTCCATCCGGAACTCGTCGGCGACCGCTCTGGTGTCTTCGGTCACCGCCTGCTGGCTGGCCTCGGACTTGACCGAGTAGACGATACGTGTGCTGGAGTAGTCGTCGGTCAGATACGACTCCGCGCGGTCGCCGTACTGCGACTCGAACAGTGCGTCGTAGATGACGCCCAGATTCTGGTCCGGGACGCCGTTCCCGTTCCGGTCGTTCCGTGCGACCAACCGACGGAACTCCGGCGAGGCCCGCTCGTACTGGTCGATGACGGTGAGGATGCTCGTCGCGTCCGCGCTGCGCCCGCTCGTGACGAAGGAGTCGGGCGGGTTCTGGTTCGCTCGATATATCTCCTCCAACGCCGACCCGCGTCTGAGCTGTCCCTCGACGTATATCGTGACCGAGTCGCTGTCGCTGCTCTCGAAGGAGTCTTCGAGGAAGTTGATGCGCTCCGTGACCGTGTAGTCGCTGGGCGCGACCGACTCGGGCAGGGCTTCGACGTAGCCCGGGTTGTCCTCGGGCGGCAGGAAGTCCTCGGTGGTGAACCGGGTGTCGATGCCGGTCCCGTACGCGCCCATGGCGGCCGTCGAAATCAGGACGACCGCGAGGAAGACGTGCGGACCGCGTCGGGCGATGTCGACGCCGACGCTCAGGACCCGGTCGGTGGCCGAGTCTTCCGACCCTATCGGCGCGATGCTGAACGACGGCAGTCCGAGCCGCTCGCGGTACCTGTCGGACAGGTGTTTCAGCGCCGGCAGGAAGATGCCGAAGATGAGGAAGGTAAAGAGGATGCCGACGGCCGCCACGAGCCCGAGGTCCCGGATGGGCGCGAGCTGGCTCGTCCCGTTCGCGGCGAACCCGAGGACGGTGGTCCCGGTGACGATGAAGAAGGCCGGGAGCAGTTGGTCGGTCGCCGTCCGCATCGCCGGCGTCGGTTCGTGGCCCTCGACGCGCTCCTCGCGGTACCGGTTCACGGCGTGGATGCCGAAGTCGATGCCCACCGCCAACAGCAGCGGCGGCACGGTGATGAGCATCTGGGTGAACGGGATGCCGGCCCACCCCATGAACCCGAACGTCCACGTGATAGCCATGCCGAGACAGACCAACCCGATGAGCAGGTCGAACGGGTCCCGGTAGGCGACCACGAGGAAAAACAGGATGAGGACGACCGCCGCGGGAATCACGAGCGTCAGCGAGTCGGCGATGACGCTGCTCAGCTCCGCCGAGATGAGCCCGCTGCCGAAGACGGAGATGTCGCCGTCGACGGTGGCGACGATGAAGGCCGCACGCTGTTGAATCGGCGTCAGCGGCGACGTGCCGGAGGTCCCGGCGCTGTCCGAGACGCCGGACACCTCGTGGGTGACCGTCGCCAGCGTCGCGGACGCCGAGGGTGCCCGCCGGTTCAGGTCGTTGCTGAGCAGTCCCGCGGTCGAGGGTTGTTCTTCGAGGGTCGCTCGGGCGGCGCGTTTGACCTCGGTCTGGGAGGCGGCCTCGACGGCGTCGACCTGTTCGGGGAGCGTGTCGGCCTGCGGGTCCAGCGTCTGTGCGACGACCTGTGCGAAGCTGTTCGTCCCGACGACGTTCTGTGACTCGTGTGCGGCGAGGCGGTTCTGCGCCCGCAGCATGTCGAGTATCGAGTCCCGCGAGAGGACGTTCTGGTCGCGCTGGATGAGCGTCGTGCTGCCGGTCCCCTCCCCGAACGGCTCGCGTTCGAAGTTGTCGCTCACCTCGTCGAACGCCTCCTGTGCCGGCACGCCCTCGGTGAACTGCGAGGTCCCGGAGTCGGTCGCGGTCATGCCGAAGCCACCCGAGAGGACGAGTGTGGCGACGAGGAACAGCGCGACGACTGTCCTGTCCCGGTTGACTATCCAGTCGTCGATGGCGTCGACGTACCGCTGGTGGTCTACCATCGTGTCTGAGGGTGTCGGCTCACTGGCGGGTGTACCAGACGCCGGCGGCGACGCAGACGACGGCGAGGATACCGCCGATGAGGACGAGCGGCGGGCCGCCGCCGGAGGGCTGTTCCACGTCTATCGGGAGGCTGTACGTGTCCGAGACCCGCGTCTCGCCGTCGGGCGTCTCGTACTGGAAGTCCAGATTGACCGGGTAGGTCTTCCGGAGCGCGCCGCTGGCGGCCGTGAGCTCTATCGCCACCGTCTCGGACTCGCCGGGCTCCAGTTCGGCCATGAACGTCCCGTCGTCGCCGCTGCTGAGCGGGTCGTCGAGGAACGTCTGCCCCTCGATACCGGTCAGCGTCCGGTCGCCGGCGTTCGTAACCGTGAACACGACGGTCCGGGTCTGACCGGCGACGATAGTCTCGTTGGCTATCGACACGTCGAACTCGTCGCGGCTGGCGTCGACGGGCGCGCGGACCTCCAGCGTGTCGGCGGCGATGCGGTCGCCGCCGTCGTCGCGGTAGCTCACGCCGAAGTCGAACTGCCGCGGCCCCGCGTCGGCACTCTCGGAGACGTCGACTCCGAAGGTGAACGTGGCCGACTCGCCGGCGTCGAGGTTGCCGACGGCGTACTGGGACTCCTGTGCCGAGAGCGTCGTCTGCTCGCTCTGCCACGCGACGACGACGTTCTCCACGTCGCGGGAGCCGGTGTTCGTGAGTGTCGCCTCCAGCGACCCGTCCTCGCCGGCCTGCAGCGACGACTGGACCGACGAGACGTCGAAGGTCTGTTCCGGGGCGGGGTGGATGCTCAGCGCCAGTCCGTCGTCGACGCCCGCGTCGCCCTCGGGGTCGTCGTACTGGACGCCGGCCGAGAGCGCGTAGCTCCGGCTCTCGGCGTCGGGCCCGGCGGTCGCGTCGACGCGGACGGTCCGGACCGCACCGGGTTCCCACGACCCGACGTACTGCGTCGTCGAGGACGACCCGCCGAAGGTCACGTCGGCGTTCTGGGACGTGACCGTGACCGAGGCGTCGTCGACCGCGACGGGGCCGTCGTTTCGAAGCGCCACCTCGTAGGTGCCGGTGTTACCGACGGCGACGGCGCTGCTCGTGTTCCGGACCGAGAACGTCTGTTCCGGGGCCGGCGCGATGCCGACGGCCTTCGTCGGCGACGTTCTGGCGACGCCGTTCTCGTCCTCGAAGTCGACGGACAGCCCGAACTGGTAGGGGTCGGGCTCGGCGTCGGCCGACGCGCCCACGCGGTACCGCAGCGTCCGCTGTTCGCCGACGCTCCAGTTCTCGACGAACCGCGAACTGGCCGTCGACCCGCCGACCGTCAGGTCGGCGTTTGACGCTTCGAGCGAGACGCTGGCGTCGCGTGCCCGCTCGGTTCCGGTGTTCTCGACGGTGACCGCCACCGTCCCGGTCGACCCGACGCGGGCGTTCGACTCCACGTCAGTCACCTCGAAGGTCGCTCGGTCGCTGACGCGGACGGTGACGTACGCCGTCTCGGAGACGCTCGACTCGTCGCGCGTACCGCTCTGCTCGGCGATGAGGCTCGTGTACTTGTAGTCCAGTCGAACCGGAACGCGGTACGAGCCCGTGTCCGCGTCCTCGTCGACACTGACCTCGAACGAGAGGGGGCTGGACGCGCCTTCGGGGAAGGTCCCGAGCGCCTTCCGGTTCGTGGTGACGGTGATGGGCGCGCCGCCGGACCCGAGACCGACCGTCAAGCCGCGAGCGGTCGTGACTTCACTGTTCAGGCTCGGGTTCGTCGGGGACCCCGTGTCGATGTCGCCGCTGTTGAGCAGGACCACGTCGAGGGTGGTCTCCTCGCCCGGGACGACGTTGTTGTCGTTGACCGTCGCGTCGAACTCCGGACTGCCGCTCACGGCGGCGGTGGCGACGCCGGCGGTGGCGAGCAGGCCGGCCAGCGCCACCGCGAGCGCGGCCCCGCGTCTCCGGTTCATCCGCGTCGCTCCGTCGTCGTGTCGGCGGCCGGACGGCCCCCAACAGGCCGAAACCGTGCCGTTACGCCGTCGTCTACCGCTCCGTCTGGGGTTCGAACGTGCGTCCGTCTCATCTATCTCTCGGTGCTGAATGAACGTTCAGTTAACATAGGCCTTCCGGAAACCCATCTCAGAGGAATCTATTTAAATACTGATTGAATATTCTATGAGGATGCACGAGACACCGTTCGATGGGGAACCGGCCGACACCCGGGAGGCCATCATGCGGGCGACCTTCGACACGATGCGCGACCACGGCTACTCGGGCCTGACGATACAGCGAATCGCGGACTGTTCGGGGTTCACCAAGTCGACGCTGTACCACCACTACGACGACAAAGACGAGCTACTGCTCGCCTTTCTCGAGTTCGTCCTCGGACGGTTCGACCGCGTCTCCGACGCCGAGGCCGACGCTCCGTCGGCGGACTCGCTCCGTGAACTCCTCGAAATCGCCTTTCTGGGTAGCGCGGGCGAGGGCGCGTGCGCTCGACACGACGACGTGCTGGCGACGTACGTGCAACTGCGCACGCGGGCGATTCAGGACGAGGCGTTCCGGTCTCGGCTCACGCGGGTCGACGCGCAGTTCCGTCGACGGCTGGCGGCACTCCTCGAAGACGGCGTCGAACGGGGCGAGTTCGACGCGGTCGACCCCCAGCGCCGCGCCCGCGACATCGTCACGTGGCTCGACGGCCTCGTCTACCGTCGGGTCACTCTCGAACGGGACGGCGGCCTCGACCGGGAGCGCGACCGCCTCGACCGCGTGGCCGAGGCCCTCGGCCGCCGTCCGTGGGACCGATGACGCCGGCGGTCCGGCGCGTACAGCGCGGCCTCGACCCGGGCCGCCGAGGCGACGGCAAGAGTAATACGCGGGTGACCAGAAAGGTGGGGCAGGCAGCATGACCGACCACGTAACGTTCTTCGAAGAACCCAGAAACACCCGGGAGGAGATTCTGGAGGCCACGTTCGACGCGCTCTGTGAACACGGCTACGCTGACCTCACGATTTCGAAGATAGGCGACCAGTTCGAGAAGAGCCAATCGCTGATTTACCACCACTACGACGACAAGGACGAACTCCTCGTCGACCTCCTCGAGTACCTGCTGGAGCAACTGGAGAATCAGGTCCCGCTGCCCAACGAATCCCCCGAGGCGTACGTGACAGACATCGTCGACCAGATGTTCGGCGACACCGAGTCCCCCGTCGACCGGTTCTCCCAATCCGTCGTCGAGTTGCGCGCGCAGGCCGCCCACGACGACGACTACCACGAACTGTTCCGCCGCAGCGACGAGTTCATCCGGAAACAGATCGCCCGCGTCATCCGGGAGGGGGTCGAACAGGGCGTCCTCGACGTTCCCGACCCCTCGCAGTCGGCCGCGCTGTTCCAGACGGTCATCATCGGCATCCAAGCCGAGCGGCTCACCTGCGAGGAGTCCGAACTGCAGGACTCGAAAGCGGAGTTCCGGCGCTACGTCGAGCGCTGCCTCCTCGTCGAGGACTAGCGCAGCGTGGCGTCGACGTACTCCTCGGCGGTCCGTCTGGCCGTTTCGAGGGCCGCCGTCTCGTCCAGGACGACCGCGCGCGTCCGGGCACCGTCGACTATCGTCATCAGGGCTCGGGCCGCGTGGTCGGCGTCCACGTCGTCGAAGACGCCCTCGTCGATGCCGTGGTTGATGACCGCCTTGAGCATGTAGCGGATGTACTCGTCGTTTTGCTGGAACCGGTCCCGGAATCCGTCCTTGTACGGCGTCTGGCCCCGCATCTCCAGCAGCGCCACCAGCAGGTCCGGGCGTTCGGCGGGCGCGGCGAGGAGTTCGTCGAGCAGGAGGTCGAGCCGCCGCTCCGGGTCGGTCGTCTCCACGTCGTGTATCGCGTCGACGAACCGTTCGAGGAGGTAATCGAGGAAGGCCACGAGGAGGTCGTCTTTCGTGTCGTAGTAGTAGTGGACCGCCGCGGTCGATTTGCCGTACTCCTCGGCGATTCGCTTCACCGTGAGGTCGGCGTACCCGTGGTCGCGGAGCGCCCGGTAGGTCGCTCGCATTATCTCCTCGTTTGGCTCCGAGAAGTCCCGGTCCGGTGGCTCGACCATCGCATCCCACTTCCGGCTACGGTTAGATAACGGTTTTGCCACACCCGTCACACGAAGTTAATCTACCATTCAGTAATCTTTCACCCCCGCATTGGGCCCCTCTAAAGGCCGTTTTACCATACTTTCGCACTGGCCAAAGGCTTTTGACTAACTGGTCAGTAAGTTCGCTTACGACCGCTATGAACGACGACCCGACGACCGACATTCTGGAGGCGACCCGCCGGGCGCTCTGCCAGCACGGCTACGCCGACTGCACCGTCGCGGACATCGCCGCCGAGTCCGACCGGAGCGCGGCGACTATCCACTACGACAGCAAGGCGAACCTCTTCGCGGAGTTTCTGGAGTACCTCTGTGACCGCTACGCCGCGCGGCTCGCGGCCGTCGAGGGCGAGTCGCCCCGAGACCGGCTCTTCGCGCTCCTCGACGTGACTCTCGGCGAGGAGTCCGACGCGCCGTCGGCCGAGGAGTTCGGGCTGGCGATGCTGGAGATGACAGCCCGCGCGCCCCACGACAGCGCCGTCCGCGACAGGCTCGCCGCCTTCGACGCGGCGCTGTTCGAGCAGATCCGCGAGGTCGTCGCGGCCGGCGTCGACGCGGGCCAGTTCGACGACCGCGTCGACCCGGCGACTGCGGCCGAGTTCTTCGTGACGGCCGCCGTCGGCGCGCACCTGCGGCCGATTGCCACCGACCGCTCGTCCGCGCTGCTCCACGAGACGGTCACGCGTTACGCCGAGGCCCATCTCGTCGACGGGGCCGCGGAGGTGGCGCACTGATGGGCCTGCGGAGCCGCATCGGCGCGCTGTTCAGGGGTCCCGAGGAGTTCGACCTCACGTCGGGCGACATCGCCACGCCGCTGTTTTTCCTGTCGCTGCCGATCGTCGTCACGAACCTGTTTCAGACGGCCTACAACCTCGCGGACACGTTCTGGCTCGGCCAGTACAGCACGGACGCGCTGGCGGCCATCTCCTTCGCGTTCCCGCTCGTCTTCCTCCTCATCTCGCTGGGGATGGGGCTCTCCGTGGCTGGCAGCGTCCTCGTCGCCCAGTTCACCGGGGCGGACGAGGAACGCGAGGCCGAGTACGCCGCCTCCCAGACGATGACGTTCGCCCTCGCCGCGTCCGTCGCGTTGGGCGTCGTCGGCTACCTCGGCGTCGACTTCTTCCTCGGTCTCGTCGGCGCGTCGGCCGACGTGCTGCCGATGGCGTCGCGGTACATGGAGGTCATCTCGCTCGGCCTCCCGTTCATGTTCGGTTTCTTCGTCTTCGTCGCGCTCATGCGGGGCTACGGCGACACGATTACGCCGATGCTGATAATGTTCGGCTCGGTCGTCCTCAACATCCTCATCGACCCGTTTCTCATCTTCGGGTGGACGGTCGTCGAGAACGCCCCGCTCGTCGGGACGGTCGCGTTCCCCGAACTCGGCATCGAGGGGGCGGCGATAGCGACCGTCTTCTCGCGCGGTCTCGCCCTCGCGGTGGGGCTCGCGGTCATGTTCCGGAGCGACCGTGGCGTCAGGATTCGCCTCCGTGACATGGTCCCGGACCTGTCGTACCTGCGGCGGCTCGTCCGCATCGGTCTGCCGGCCTCCGTCGAGGGGACGGGCCGCGCGCTGTCGATGAACCTCCTGCTCGTCATCGTCGCCCTGTTTCCGGATACGGTCGTGGCGGGCTACGGCATCGGGACGCGCGTGTTCTCGGTCGTCTTCCTGCCGGCCGTCGCTGTCGCTCGCGGGGTCGAGACGATGACCGGGCAGAACGTCGGGGCCGACAAACCGGACCGCGCACGGCGAGCGACCGGGCTGGCGGCGCGGTTCCTCTTCGCCGCGCTGACCGCCGCCGGCGTCCTCGTCTGGGTCGCCGCGGCACCGATAGCCGACCTGTTCACGACGGACCCGGCCGTGGTCGACGTGGCCGCTCAGTTCCTCCGCTACGTCGCGCTGACGTTCGGGTTCATCGGCATCATGCGGGCCTACACCGGGAGTTTCCGCGGCGCGGGCGAGACGCTCACCGCCGCGGCCATCTCGGTGCTGATGCTCGGCGTCGTCCGCTTCCCCATCGCGTGGGTCGCAGCCGGCCCGCTGGGCGAGAGGGGCGTCTGGCTGTCGTTTGCAGTCTCGAACGTCGTCGGTGCAGCCATCGCTTACCTCTGGTACCGGCGGGGCACGTGGCGCGACGGCAGCGTCACGGACGCCGAGGTCGACCTCGGCGAGACCGGCGTCGACCCGGCCGGGGGAAGCGACTGAGCGGCGGTCGGTGTCGCGTCGGCCGGGGCACTCCTGCGAGCCCCCCGCAGTGCCCCTCTCACGCCGAGACGGTGAGCCACAGGTGGACCTCGCGGTAGGCGTTCCGCGTCGTCGGCTCGCTCGGGACGCCGTCGACGTACAGCAGGTAGGCCAGACGGACTCGCTCGCCGGCCAGCGGGAACGTCACCGAGTGGGGGCGCTGCCACGTCTCGCCGGCGGCGAGGGCGGTCGAGAACCGTCGCAGTTCGACGCGCTCCCCGACGGTGACCGGACCGGCCGCGCCCGCGCCGTCGTCGGTCACGCGCCGTCCCGTGGCGTTCGCGCCGGTAACGCGCTGGAGTTGGACGACGACCGTGTAGTCAGTCGCCGCACGCTCGCGGTTCCGCACGCCGACGGTGAGGTTCGCCGACCCGCCGACGGTCGCCGCCTCCGGGTAGTCCCCGGCCACTGCGTCGTCGGAGCCGTCGTCGGTCAGCAGGTACAGTTCGCTGTACCCGTCCGCAGGGGCGACGGCCGCGACGCTGACGCCTGCGACGGCCAGCACGACCGCCGCGACGAGGACGCCGCCGACCACGGCGTCGCCCCGCTCGGGGCCGAACTCGCCGGCGACCGCGCGTCGGAGCGACGCCGGAAGCGACACCGTGAAGCGGGCGTCCGCGGGACGCCGACGGCGGCGAACGACCGCCACTGCCGCCCCGATGGCGGTCACGAGCGTCAGCGCGGTGACGACCGAGAGCGTCCGGACGCCGACGCCCGCGACCGTCAGCCCGATACCGACGGCCGCCGCGACGACGGCGCTGGCGACGACCGAGAACGCGAGCCGTTCGGGACCGGTGATGCCCGCTGGGTCGCCATCGGGACCGTCCCCACCCTCGTCGCCGCTCCGGGCCGGTTCCGGGAACGCCGCGGCGACGACCGCGTAGCCCGGCGCGAACAGGACGAACGCCAGCGCGACGACGGGGCGGACCGGCGTCTCGCGCAGGACCGGCGCGAGAGCCAGCAGGTCCGCCGCCGCCGTCAGCGCCGCGACCGCCGCGAGGTCCGCCGGCGACCGCCGTATCGCCCTGCGTAGCGAGCGCGCGCTCATTCGTTCGCCCGGTGTCGACCGGCGGGCAAATCAGTTCCGCTCCGCGGGAACCGCTGGCCGTAGGAGTCGCCGACTGCCTCGACGACTCCGGCTACTGGACCCCTCGGCGGCCCCAGACCGGACGCTTTAGGGCGGTCCGTCTCCGCGTTCGGGTATGGTCGAGTCGCCCCGCGTCGAGGCGTTGCACGAGTACGTGGAGGTCGTCACGATTCTCGTGGTCGGTGCCGCCGGCTACCTGCCGGGGCTGGGGGCGGCGGGGACGAGCCTCGACGAGCGAATCTACTTCGACATCGCGCGGGAGATGGCCGTCGCCGGCCACTGGCTGATTCCCCACTACACCGGGGACGCGGACATCATCGCGGGGACGGTCTTTCTGGAGAAGCCGCCGCTCGTGTTCTGGCTGCAGGCGGTCAGCGTCGAGGCCCTCGGGGCCACGACGTTCGCCGTCCGCCTGCCCTCGGTGCTGGCGTCGCTGGCCTGCGCCGTGGTCGTCTACCGCGTCGGAACGCGCCTCTATGGCACCCGCACCGGCTTCGCGTCGGCGCTGGTGTTCCTGACGATGCCCGCCGTCTTCTGGTACGGGAACGGGGGCCGGACGGCGACGACGGACATCTTCCTGACGCTGTTTGGCACGCTGTTCGTCTGGTGGGTCTGGCGCTCCCGCACCGACGCCCGCTACCTCGTCTACGCCGGCGTCGCCGGCGGACTGGCCGTGCTGTCGAAGCAGGTCGCGGCCGGCGTCTACCTCCTCGTCGCCCTCCCGGTGCTGGTCACCTTGCCCTCGCGCCACTCCGTCGCCGCCCTCGCCCGGGGCGTCGCCGCGGGGCTGGCGGTCGCGCTCCCGTGGAACCTCTTTGCCTACCTCTCGTACCCCGCGACGTACGTCCACCAGATGCTGACCGAGCAGGTCTTCGGCCGGTTCGGCACCGGCACGGAACCGCTCCACGGCGGCCCGACGGAGACGGTCGGGCCGTTCAACCCCTTCTACGTCCAGCAGTTCCCGGCCTATCTGGGACCGTTCTTCCTCCCGACGCTGTTGGGCGGCGCGCTGGTCCTGTTCGACGCCGCCGACGCCGACGAGCGACGGGCGGCCCGCTTTCTCTGCTGGTGGCTCCTCTTCCCGGTCGCGCTGTTTTCGGTCGCCACCGCCGCGACGTGGATTCACTACGTGATGGCGGCCGTGGTTCCCGCCGCGGTCCTCTCGGGATACGCCGCCGACCGCGCGGTGCGGGTCGCCGGCGACTACCTCCGGGCCCGGACCGGCTACCCCGGCGTCCCGTACCCGGTGTACGCCGGCGGCGGCGTGCTGGTGACGCTGACGGCGTTCCTGCGGTACCTGACCTATTGAGGTCCGGATATCGAACTACCGGAACCACACGAACGAGGATCCGATCTCCGTGTGGTCGAGTGCGTCTTCGTCTTCCAACATTGTGAGCCGTCGGTAGGCTAAATCGTACGAACAGCCGACTTCTTCGGCCACTTTCGACGTTGTCGCGTTTTCGATCCCGTCGACCGCGCGCAAAAACGCCTCCCGAGGATACTGCTCGGTGAACTGCCCTGACTCCTCGTCTCGGTCGGCGGTCACAGCGTTCGATTACGAAGGGGTCGGCTTAAGCGTGCAGAACCCAAGACCATTCAATCTGAATTGAACGGTGAACGTTTAAATACGAAGCTACAACAACTGCTAACAAGATGGCCAGTCCGATTCTGAAGTGGGCCGGCGGCAAACGCCAACTTCTCGACGAGCTATATGACCGCTTTCCATCCTCCTATGCCAGCTTCCACGAGCCGTTCTTCGGAGGAGGGGCGTTGTTTTTCGACCTCGAACCGGAAGACGGAACCATCAACGATACGAATCCACGACTAATCAACTTCTACGAGCAGGTCCGTGACCGACCGGAGGACCTCATAGCGCGACTTCGAACGTTCGACGACCCCGAAGCCGACCCGGACCCGAGTCTGCGTTTCTCCGAAACCAACCGAAAAGAAAAGGACATAAAGAACTACTACTACCAGCAACGAGAGCTATTCAACAACCGACCCTACGGAGACGAATACGACGAACTCGAAGAAGCCGCCCGCCTCTGCTATCTCAATCGAACGTGTTACAACGGGCTCTATCGGGAGAACAGCAGCGGTGGGTTCAACGTCCCTATCGGACGCTACAGCGACCCCGATTGGGTGCGTGCGGCGGAGATTCGGGAGGCGAGCCGGATATTAAATGGCACGGAAATCCACAACGCGGACTTCGAGTGTGTGCGCGATGTGGTGTCAGAGGACGACCTAGTGTACTTCGACCCGCCGTATGAACCGATGAGTACGACGGCTTACTTCACCGACTACGCGGCGGAAGGCTTCGACAAGGACGACCAGAAGCGGCTGTTGGAGTTCGCACGAGAACTCGATGAGATGGGGGTGAACGTAATTCTGAGCAACAGCGGCGTGATGTACGAGATGTACGACGAAGCGGGGTTCCACGTTGAATTGGAGGGTGCTACTCGGGTGATAAATAGCGACGCCGAAAACCGTGACGAGGTTGACGAGATCATCGCTACGAACGTCCCGCCGGAAAAGCGGCGGCAGGTGGGCCAACAGGGACTCGCTGATTTCTAAGCTACGGTAACCGGACGCGGGGAACGTCGTCGCTACACCTCTTTTGTCTCGAAGAACCGTTCGACATCGCCCGGTAGCTCGGTTTCCGCCTGATGGAGGTTGTAGAGGTCGGTTATATCCGTGTAACTCTGCCGAAGGACGTTCGTCAGGGATTTCTCCCATCCCTGCCCGTCCGTAATCCAGACGAAGGCCACGTCGTCGTTCCGCATCCGCTCGGCGACGTGATTATAGGACCGCCGTATCTCCGAGGGTTTGCTGCCGCCGACCTTGTAGGCGTTTGCTTCGACTACGAGTCGAAGGTCGCCTTCCTCGAACAACGCGAAGTCGACGGTTTTCTTCTGCCCCGACTCGTCGTTGTACTCGGTCGTGTACTCGTCGTCCATCTCGACCGAAAACCCGGCCGCGTCGAGCGTAGCGACGATCTCCGCGATCTGCTCGCCGACTAGACCCTCAAAGCACTCTCCCTGTCGGTTCTTTCGGGCGTGGGATTCCATCCCAACGAGCATGCCCCGAAAGTGATCGCGTACATCGGCACTATCCACGACATACTGGAGGCCGGTCTCCTGGAGGATTCCCGCAAGGTCACGGGCGGCTTCGTCGTCTCCGGAATCGATCGCTCGTTGGATGTCGTAGAACTTCCAGACCCCTTCGAGCGCGCTGTACTTGTTCCCCCGTTCCCCCAGAAGTTCGAAGTAGAAATCGATCCACTTGCGCGTATCCTCGGCGGACATCAGGGCGTCGGCCAATCCACTGACGAACTCTTCCTCGGAGACACCCTGTAGATCCAGAATCGCGTCGATCTGCACTTCGTAGTTTGCGATCTCGTCTTCGATACCGTCCCAGTCGATGAACTCCTCGGACGGGATTGCGGACGGGACTATCGTCTCCTGAAACTCTTCGACGAACTCGTCTGTAGGGGGACGCCGTTGACGAATCGGCACAGTGACAACACAAGAACGGAACGGAAAGGTTACCAGTACATACTACTTGAACGGCGCGAAGTAAACGAGCGGTTTCACCGCCGCCGACCTACTCCGCCCGAAGCTGCCCGTCGGCCAGCGTGTACCGGTCGTCGAAGCGTTCGGCCAGCCGCGGGTCGTGACTCACGACGACGAGCGCCGTCTCGAACGTCTCGCGGACCGCGAACAGCGTCTCCATGACGGCGTCGGTCGTCGCCGGGTCGAGTTGGCCGGTCGGCTCGTCGGCGAGGACGACGCTGGGTCGGTTCGCCAGCGCGCGGGCGACGGCGACTCGCTGGCGCTCCCCGCCAGACAGCGTCGGTGGCCGCCGGTCGGCGAGAGCGGCGATGTCGAGACGCTCGAACAGCGTGTCGAGCCACGCCTCGTCCACGTCGGCGGCGTGTTCCTGCGGGACGCGCGCGTTCTCGTAGGCGGTGAGGTCGTCGATGAGTCGGAACCCCTGAAAGACGAAGCCGAGGTGGTCCCGGCGGAGGGCGGCCCGCTCGCGTTCGGGGAGGCCGGTGGCGTCGGTGCCGCCGACTGCGACCGTCCCGGCGTCCGGGGTCGCGAGCAGGCCCAGCACCTCGAACAGCGTCGACTTTCCGGCCCCGCTCGCGCCCCGGACCAGCGTGCGGGCGTCGGCGGTGACCGACACCGAGAGACCGTCGAGGACGGTCCTGTCGCCGCGGGACAGCGTCACGCCGCGGGCGCTGAGAACCGCCGGCTCGCCCGACGGCGCGCTCATCGGCCCGCCTCCAGCGCCGTCTCCTCGCAGTCGCCGGATGCCCAGCGCAGGACTATCGGCGCGTCGGCACCGCCCGCGTACACCACGTCGCCGGTCATCACCCACTCCGTGTAGGCCGGGCGTGATATGCGGAGCGGTTCCGCGACGGCCGGCGCGCCGACCGTCGTCCACGACCGCCGCGCCAGCGTGGGACACTCCGGTGGCGGCCCGTCGTCGCGGAGCCACGCGATTGTCGCGGCGTCGGTGACCGACACAGTCCGGTAGTTGTCGGCGACGAGCGCGAGGTGGTCGTCCGTGGTCCACCCGCCTTCGACGCGCTCGGCGGCGAAGGTCGCGGCGTCGAACTCGTCGCGCTCGGTGACCGGCTCGAAGGGGTAGGCTGCCGGGCCCGCGAACGGCAGCGGCGCGGAGACGAGGACGGCGACGACGGCGAGGGCCGCCGCGGCCCGGCCGAGCGCCGGCCGGCGGTGGACCAGCCGAGCGAGCGCGACGGCCGCGGCGACGACCAGCCCGAGGTGGAGGAAGGTCCCGGCGCGGACGAACAGGTCCAGATAGACCGGCGTCCGCCCGGCGGTCAGCGCGAACCCCAGCGCCGCCAGCGGGCCGAGCGCGGCCGCGAACAGCCCGAGACCGCGCGCCGAGGCCAGCCGCGGCAAGCCGGTCGCCGCGAGTACGAGGGGAACGAGAAGCGGCGCGGTGAGGGCCACGAGCAGCGGCGACGTGGTCGCCGTCCCGGGGAAGACCGGGACGACGGCGTTGACGCCGACGACGGCCAGTACGACGCCGAAGGCCGCCAGCGGGACGGTCCGCTGTGCGGTCGCGGACGCGGTGTCGAGCCAGCGCGCGAGCGCGACGACCAGCACGAGCCACGCGAGAAACAGGCCCAGCGACGCGGTGACGGCCCCGGCTTTCGGCAGGTCGACGGCGGCGTAGTAGCCCGCGGTCAGCGCCCAGTAGCCACACACGCCGGCGACCCCGTAGGCGGCCCGGCGGGTCGAGAGCCGCCGCGTGACCCCCAGCGCGACCAGCGTCGTCCCGACGAGGCCGGCGACGAAGGCGCTCAGGTTGTGGGTGACCGGCATGAGCACGCAGAGGGCGACCGACGCGGCGAGCCAGCGCCGCCGACCCGTCCGGAGCGCCCGGTCCAGCGCGAGGACGAGACAGGCGAGGACGGCCAGCCCGAGCACCTCGCCGTTGACCGACATCGTCCGGAACAGGTAGGGGCCGTCGAGCGCGAGCGCCAGCCCCCCGAACGCGGCCGCGCCACGCCGGTAGGGCCGCGGTAGCTCGGCCGTCAGCGACAGCGCGTAGCTCACCGCGACGAGGGCGGGGACGACCGACAGGACGGCCACGAGCGGCTGGGCGATGTACAGCGGCTCGACGCCCGCGACCGCGCTGACCACCGAGAGCAGCGTCGTGAACAGGTACTGGTCGGGCGCGGGGGCGGCCGACCCGGTGAGCGCGACGGCGTCGGCCGCGAGGACGCGTTCGGCGCTGCTGGCGAAGACGAACCCGTCGGTGTTGAACGGGAGCGGCGAGACCGCCAGCGACGACAGGCGGGCCGCGATGCCGACCGCGACGACGGCGGCGACGAGCAGCCACTCCGAGCGGCGCGGGCTCACGACTCCCCCCCGAACAGCCGCGTCGGCTCCGCGGCGGTGTAGCGCCACGCGACGACGCCGGCGCTGGCAAGCGAGAGCGCCAGCGCGCCGACCGCCAGCGGCGCGACCACTGCGAGCGGGACGCTGGGCGTCACGCGGACGCCGAAGACGGTCAGCGCCCCGACCCACGAGAGCGCCCCGAGGGCGAGGCCGGCGAGGACGACGCTCCCGACGACGGCCGGGACGCTGATTCGGAGGGCGTCGCCGACCACCAGCCGGGCGACCCGCCCCGGGCCCGCGCCGACGGCCCGGTGGACGCCGATGTCCCGGCGGCGGGCCTGCACGGCGTCGGCGAAGGCCGCGACCGTGCTTCCGACGGTCATCAGCGTGCCCAGCCCCACCAGCGTCGCCAGCACGAGCCAGACGTTGCCGAAGGCCCGCGACACCAGCCCGCCGGTGCCCCCGCCGGCGGTCCGGCCGCTGGACGCGACCGCGCTCGCCAGCCGCTCGTCGCCGGTCACGCGGTACCGCCCGACGGCCTCGGCCCCGCCGGCGCTGGCCCGGACCGTGTACGCTCCCGGCGGTCGGCGGGCGAGCGGCCGCGCGAGCGTCCGGTCGGCCCCCGGCGGGAGCCCGAGCGTCTGCGAGCTATCGACGCCCGGGCCGTCCAGCCGGACGGTCGGCGAAAGCGCCCTCGACCACGGGTTCACGACCCGGAGTCGGGCCGTCGGTGCGGTGAAGATGCCGGTCCGGTTGGGCGTCACGAGCCGCAGGGCCGGCCGGCGTGTCGCGCCCGCGACGACCCGAAGCGAGCGGGTCGCGGTCCGGTCGCCGGCCGCGACGCGGAGCGTGTACGCGCCGGGCGCTGTCGGCAGTTGCACCCGCGCCTCGCCGTCGCCGTCGGTGCGGGTCGTCCGGTTTCCGACCGCGACGGTCGCGTTCGGCACGCGCCCGCCGGCCACGGTCCCGACGCCGACCCGGAGCGTCGCGTTCGGCGGGCCGCGCTCGGGCAGCGGCGC
Organism: Haloarcula sp. MBLA0138; assembly: GCF_055632455.1. Classification (NCBI taxonomy): domain Archaea; kingdom Methanobacteriati; phylum Methanobacteriota; class Halobacteria; order Halobacteriales; family Haloarculaceae; genus Haloarcula; species Haloarcula sp. MBLA0138. The sequence goes on from NZ_JBVMVU010000002.1 coordinate 285,238, forward strand.
GAGCGCGAGCGTCTCCGGCGCGAGGACACGCACCGGCCGCGAGAGGCCGTCGACGCGCGCCTCGGTCGTCCCCGCCTCGGTCGCGTCGAACCGGAGTTCGACCGTCCGGCGCTCGCCGGGACCGAGGGCGACCCGCGCCGTTTTCCGCTGGTCGCCGAACCGCCCGCTGACCGTCCGGGTCGCCCGCTCGGAGCCGACGTTCCGAAGCCGGACCGAGACGGGGACCGACTCGCCGCGGGCGACCTGTCGCGGCGCGTCCACTCCCAGCGCGACGACGCGCCCGCCCGCGTCGGTCCCGGGGCGCTCGTCGAAGCGGACGACGTTGGCGCTCTCCTCGGGTACGCCCTCCAGATGGCGAGCCAGCGGCAGGGACAGGAGGAGGTGGTCGTCGCTCGCGCCCCGGGCCGCGAACGTCCCCACCACCTCGACGGTGCCGACCGCCGGCGTCGTGCTGCCCCCGACAGCCATCTCGTCCCCCGGTTCGAGCCCGAGCGTCCGCGCCAGCCCTCGGCCGACGACGGCCTCGTCGGTGGCGTTCGGCGCTCTGCCGGCGACCAGTCGGGCGTCGGTCACGGCGCGGTACGCCTCGAAGTCGACGCCGCGGGCCGGCACCGGCTCGCCGTCGCGGACGAGAAAGAGCAGGATTTCGGGGCTGGCGGCCGCGCCCGAGCGCCGGAGTTGGTCGGCGTAGGCGACCGGGACGTGGCTGTCGACGGGGTGGACGGCGTCCGGGGCGACGACCATCCCGCCGTCCCCGCCGGTCGCGCCGACGGTCCCGACGATACCGCCGACCGCGGCGACGACGAGGACGAACGCGACGAAGACGGTGAGCGTCACCGTCGTCGGCACGGCCGCGCCGGCCGGGAGGAAGGTCGGCCCGCCGGGCCAGCGGCCGGCGGACGCGTCGGCCGTCGGGTCGTCCAGCGGCGCGTCGCGGGTGGCCGACCGGGCCGCGAGCGCCCCGGCGACCGTTCCAACGGCGACGAGCGCGAGGCAGACGGCCCCGACCAGCGCCGCCGTCCGGCCGGTCAGGTCGAGCGGGAGCGCGACCGGGAGGCCCGCCGTCACGGCGGCGGTAGCGGCCGCGTTCGGCACGACGACGCCGACTCCGTAGCCGATGGCGACGCCGGCCAGCGTCAGCAGGCCCGCGCGGGCGGCGACCAACCACCGGACCCGCCGCGCCGGCGCACCCGTGGCGCGCAACACCGCCAGCGTCGAGCGCCGGTCCCGGACCGTCATCCGCGTGACGCTGAAGACGACGACGCCGACGAGGGCTGCCACGCCGAGACAGACGACGCCGAGGACGGCCAGTAGCTGGCGCGTCCCGACGACGAAGAAGGCCAGTGCGCCGGTCAGGGGCGCACCAGTCGAGGGGGTCGCGGTCGCCGTCTCGCGGAACACCAGCCCGCGGTCGGCACCCAGCGCCGCGGCGGTCGCGGCGTCGGTGACCAGCCACGCGTCCGGGAACGGCGCGTCGCCGGACCGGTCGACTGCCGGCCGGGTCAGCGTGGTCCGCTCGCCGGCGAGTGTGACCGAGCCACTCGCGTCGGACCCCGCGACGCCGTCCGGGACGCCGATGCTGTACGCGCCGCCCCGCGGGACGCCGACGACCGTCCGGTGCTGGCCGTCGACGGTCGCGTCCGCGAGCGGGAACACCGTCCCGCCGTCCGTGGCCGCGTCCGGCGTCTGGGTGACCGTCACCGCCACCTCGCTCCCGTGTTCGCCGGCCATCGCGGTCGTCTGCGCGGAGACGCCCAACAGGACGACGACCGCCCCGACGAGGAAGGCGGCCGTCACCGCGACGACGAGGACCGCGAGGCGGTCCCGGGCGGACCACCGCGTCAGGAGCGCGCTCCGGTAGCTCATGGCTCTCCCGCGCGTTGCCGCGGCCGGCCGGTAGGCATTGGAGCGTTTTAGGACGACCGAAATGTAAAACGGTACGGGTTCGGGACGCCGGCTCGCGCCGCTGGCCGCCCGTACGGGCCTGCGGTCACTCAGCCGTCGGTCGCCGTCGACCGGCGCTCTCGAAGGTAGCCCGCCGTCCGCGACCACTTCAACAGGCAGGCGAGCAGGTACCAGAGGGGCAGTTCGGCGGGCGACCCGGAACCGCCGGCGACCGAGTCGCGGAAGTTCCGCGGATGGACCGGTAGGTAGTTGCGCGGGTCCCGGAGCGGGCGCACGTCGAGGCGGTCACCGTGGCGAGACCGTATCTCTTCGCGGCCGCGGCCGATGCGGACGTTCTGGGCGACCAGTTCCCGGACCGTCGACCGGGCGGGGTGATACAGCGTCACGTCGGGTTCGTAGACGAGTTCGTAGCCGGCCTCGTGGACGCGGCGGCCGAACTCCAAGTCGCCGTTCGAGCGCAGGCACGGGTCGAAAGGGCCCACGTCGTCGAACACCCGCCGGCGGGTGACGACACAGCAGGTCGGGGCGAAGCGGTGTTCCCGGACGTACGTCTCGACGGGGAAGCCGGTCGCGCGCCGGTAGCGGGCGACGGAGCCGCCGTCGGCGACGAGTTCGACGTGACACCCCATGTAGTCGCGCTCGCGCTCGGTCATCGCCCGGGTAATCGACGCCACGTAGTCATCCTCGACCCACATGTCGGCGTCGACGAAGGCGATGACGTCGCCCTCGGCGGCCTCGATGCCGGCGTTGCGCGCGGCGTAGGAGGACTGTATCTCGTCCTCGGCGACGCGGCGGACGCGCTCGCGGGCCGCGAGGTCGCGCGCCACCGCCGCTGTCTCGTCGGTCGAGCCGTTGTCCGCGACGACGACCTCGTAGTCGGTCGCGGTCTGGTCGACCAGCGAGTCGACGGTGGTCTGTAGCCCCTCCGGGTCGTTGTACACCGGGACGACGACGCTCGTCTGCACGCTCTCCGTATGAGTCGAGATGCGCTCGGTTTAAGCACGTCGCTTCCCCGACAGCGCCGCGCAGTCAGGCCGGTCGATGCCGACGGACGGCACGGCCCTCGCCGACGGCGGCGCGCGGGAATATAAAGACACTTTAGGCACCCCAAAAAACACCAGTCCATGTCCGAAAACGGGTGCGACGAGGCAGACGGGCCCCGACAGACGGAGCGTCGGCACGATACGGGTCGTGGACGGCGAGCGTTCATCAAGGCGACCGGCGCGACCGCCGGGATGCTGGCGTTCGCGGGCTGTGGCAGCATCGGTGGCAGCAGCGACGGCGGCAGCGGCGACGGCGACTCGACAGCCACCCCCGGCGACGCCGGGACGCGAACGCCCCAGAGCCCGAAGACCTACTCCGAGGACGAACTGTTCAACATCGAGGAGTGGCGCGGTTCCGGGCCGCTGATTCAGGACCGCCCCTCGGAGTACACCGGTATCTCGATGCTCGACCTCCCCGACCTCCGGGGTGACCTGACGGTGTATCTCGGCGGCGGCGAGGGCGGCCTCTACGCCAACCTGATGCAGCGGATACAAAACACGTATCAGGACTTCACCGTATACATCCGTCGTGCGCCGTCCTCACAGCACGCGAACACCATCATCGAGGAGACGGCCGCCGGCCAGAGCCCGGCGGACATCTTCTGGGCCATCGACGCGGGCTCTATCGGCATCGTCGCGGAGAACGACGCGACCCTGCCCCTCCCCGAGCGCGTCGTCTCCGAGGTCCCCGACACGTTCCACCCGACCGACCAGTGGGTCGGCATCATGGGCCGGGCCCGGAGCATCCCGTTCAACACGAACGAGTTCGCGGCCGAGGACATCCCGAACGACATAATGGCTTTCGCCGAGGACAGCCGCTTCGAGAACGCGATGGGCTGGGCCCCGACCTACGGGGCGTTCCAGTCGTTCGTGACCTCCATGCGGCTGCTCAACGGGGAGGAAGCGACCCGGGAGTGGCTCAACGGCATGCAGGAGCAGGGCATCGGCACCTACGACAACGAGTTCGTCGTCGCCAACACCGTCGCCAGCGGCGAACTCAGCGCCGGGTTCTCGAACCACTACTACTCGCGGCTGGTCCGCGAGGAGCGGCCCGACGCGCCCCTCGAACTCGCCTTCACGCAGGGCGACGCCGGGGCGCTCATCAACTGCTCGGGGACCGAAATCATCCGTGGCACCGAGAACCGCGAGGTGGCTGCCGACTTCATCCACCACCTGCTCAGCATCGAGGCACAGGAGTTCCTCTCGACGCGGGGCTACGAGTACCCGCTCCAGCCCAGCGTCCCGCCCATCGGGGACCTCCCGACGATAGACGAACTGAACCCGCCGGACCTCAACCTTGCCCGGCTATCGGACCTCGAACCGACCCTGCAGCTCATGCGCGACACCGGCGTCCTGTAACATGTCAGTGGTAGACCGGCTCGAATCGCTCCGGCGGGACGACGCGGACAGCCGGTCGACCGGACTGACGCTGCTGAGCGGCGCGATAGCCGCCGCGGTACTCTCGCCGCTGGTGTGGATTCTCCTGCGCGTGTTGCAGGTCGACATCGGCTACGCCCGCTCGATTCTCCTGCGGCCGACGACGGCCGAGATCCTCCTGACGAGCCTCCTGCTCGTCGCCGCGGTCACCGGGGCGTCGGTCCTGCTCGGCGTCCCGCTGGCCTTTCTCACCGTGCGGACGGACCTCCCCTTTCGTCGCTTTTGGACCATCGCCGTCGCCCTCCCGCTGGTCATCCCGAGCTATCTGGGCGCGTTCACGTTCATCTCGGCGTTCGGCCCGAGCGGCCAGCTCGCGGCCCTGCTCGCACCGCTTGGCATCGAGTCGATACCGCCGATATACGGCTTCTGGGGGACGCTGTTGATACTCACGCTGTACACCTTCCCCTACGTCTTTCTCACGACGCGGGCGTCGCTGCTGTCGTTCGACCAACGGCTCGTCGAGGCCGCACAGACCCTCGGCGTCTCGCGGTGGGCGGCCTTCCGGCGCGTGACCCTCCCGCAGTTGCTCCCGGGCATCGCCTCGGGCGCGCTGCTGGTCGCGCTGTACGCCCTCTCGGACTTCGGGACGCCCTCGCTCATGCGACTGGACGTGTTCACGCGGGTCATCTACGTCGAGTACAACGCCTTCGGCCGCGAGACCGCCGCCCTGCTCTCCCTGCAGTTGCTCGCCATCACCGCAGTCATCCTCGCTATCCAGTCTCGCGTCGGCGACGGGAGTCAGGGCGCGTACGTCGGCGCGAGCGCCGACAGACAGGGCGGCGACGAACTGCCGCTCGGCGTCTGGAAAGTCCCGGCGCTGGCCTTTTGCGGGGCCGTCGTCACCCTGTGTCTGGTCGTCCCGCTTGGCGTCCTGCTCACGTGGTTCCTCCGGGGCTCAACCGAGGCCGCGCGGACCGGCTTCACGTTCCAGTGGGACTACGCGACCAACGCCGTCGTCGCCTCGGGGGGCGCGGCCGTGGTCTGCGGGGCGCTCGCGGTGCCGGTCGCGTACCTCGCCGCGCGCCGCCGCTCGGCGCTCTCGGAGCTGTTCGACCGGGTGACTTACGTCGGCTACGCGATGCCGGGCATCGTCCTCGCGCTGGCGCTGGTCTTCTTCGCGGTCTCCTACGAGTCCGCGGCCGAGGGGCTGGCCGCGACGGTCTCGGCGGCGGCGTACCTCCCCACGCTCTACCAGACGCTGCCCCTGCTGGTGTTCGCGTACGTGGTCCGCTTCCTGCCCCAAGCGGTCGGCGCGACGCGGTCGTCGGTCAGGCGCGTCGACCGGAACCTCACCGAGGCGGCCCGCCTGCTCGGGCGTTCGCCGCTGGGAGCGTTCCGGCAGGTGACGCTACCGCTCATCGCCCCCGGCGTGTTGGCCGGCGCGGCGCTGGTGTTCCTGACGACGATGAAGGAACTGCCGGCGACGCTGCTGTTGCACCCCACCGGCTTCGAGACGCTGGTCACCTACCTCTGGAACATCCGCGAGTCGGGGAACTACGGTGCGGCCGCCGTCCCGGCGCTCGTGCTGATAGTCGTCTCGGGGCTGTCGATGGTCGTGATACTCTCACAGGAGGACTGACACGTGACACAGGAGACATCAACGGAACGGACGGCGGCGTCGACGACGGAACCGACTGCGGCGGACACGTCCCGGCAGTCGGGCGTGCTCGAACTGCAGGGCGTCGGGAAGACCTACGGGAGCGAGCGCGCCGTCGAGGACCTCGCGCTCTCGGTCGGCGACGGCGAGATAGTGGCGCTGCTCGGGCCCAGTGGCTGTGGCAAGACCACGACGCTGCGGATGATAGGCGGCCTCGAACGCCCCGACGAGGGGCGTATCGCGCTCGGTGACCGGACGGTCGCCGACGCCGCCGAGGGGGCCGTCGTCCCGCCCGAACGGCGCGGCATCGGACTCGTCTTTCAGGACTTCGCGCTCTTCCCGCACCTGAGCGCGGCCGAGAACGTCGCCTTCGGCATCGCCGACCTCGACGAGGCGGAGCGCCAGCGCCGGGTCGAGAAACTGCTCGAACTCGTCTCCCTGTCGGACCACGCCGACCACTACCCGGACGAACTCTCGGGCGGCCAGAAACAGCGTATCGCGCTCGCGCGCTCGCTCGCGCCCGAACCCGACGTGTTGCTGCTCGACGAACCCCTGTCGAACCTCGACGTGCGGCTTCGGGTGTCGATGCGCGAGGAGATCAAAGGCATCATCGAGGAGACCGGCGTCACGGCCATCTGGGTCACGCACGACCAGGAGGAGGCGCTGTCGGTCGCCGACCGCGTCGGCGTGATGAGCGACGGGCGACTCCGACAGATCGGACGCCCCGAGGACATCTTCGAGCGCCCCGAATCGCGCTTCGTCGCCTCCTTCCTCGGGCAGGCCGGCTTCCTCTCGGGGACCGTCGAGGGCGGCGCGGTCCGGACCGACATCGGCCCGATAGACGTGGACCGAATCGTCGGCCTCGACGCCGCCCGGCAGACGCCGGTCGACGTGCTCGTCCGCCCCGACGACCTCCGGGCGACGCCGACCAGCGAGGCCGACGCCCACGGCCGCATCACCCGCCGGCAGTATCAGGGGCCGTCGTTCGTCTACCGCGTCGAGACCGCAAGCGGCGACACGGTCCGCTGTCTCCAGAACCACACGGAGGTGTTCGACGTGGGCCAGCCGGTCAGCGTCGACCTCGTGGCCGACCACCCGCTGCCGTGGTACGAGACGCCGTAGCTCAGTCGCCGACGACCCGCTCGGTGAGCGGCATCTCGAGGACCGTCACCAGCCGGTACAGCTCCTCGGCGGCGTCTATCTCGCCGGCGCGGTGCCGGCGATACGTCTCCCGGACGGCGTCCCAGTCGACGCCCGGGAGCCGCCGGCCGAGACGCTCGTTGGCGTCGAGTGCCTCGCCGACGAAGTCGGTCGCCCTGACGACCTCGTCTTTGTCCTGCCACGGCCCGTCGGTTCGGAACGATGCCGTCCCGAGCTTGTCGGTCTGGTTCAGCACGCGGTTGGCGACGGCCTGTGCCGCCTTCGGGTAGGTGAGCGGCAGCTTCGTCGAGGCGTGGGGGATGGCCGAGAGCGAGCCGTCGAGCCGGTCGATGGCCCGGTGGAGCGGGTCGTGGCGTAGCCGGTGGGACAGCGGCATCGAGAGGTGTAGGTCCACCAGCCGGCGGTCGAGAAACGGGTTCCGCGTCGGTCGAATCTGGAGCGCGCTGTAGAGGTCGAAGCCGACGCCGTTCGTTATCGGGAACAGCGACGTGTTCAGGCTCAGTTGCTCGACCGACTCGTAGTCGACGCCGTGGAACCGCACGCGGCCGTCCCGAACGCTGAGGCGGTCGTTCAACAGGTCCGCAAGCGGCGTCGCGTCGACGAAGGGCGGCCGGCGGACCGGCCCCGCGTTCGCCTCCCTGTCGACGAACGCCGTCGCGCTCTCGGGCGGGCGCTCGAAGGGGAGCCAGAACGTGACGCCCCGGGGGAGCGAGAGCGTCGCCTGCGGGACGCTCCACGAGCCAAAGAGGTCGTCGCTGTACAGCCCCGTCAGCAGGGTGTCGGCCTCGGCGCGTATCTCCTCGGCGAACCCGAGGGCGTGGCCGGTGTGGAACGGGCCGATGAACTCCATGACGGGCGCGGCGCGGTCGAGGAGTTCGGCGTGGTAGTCGGGGCCGCGGTCGAGCAGGCGAAACGACGCGCCGGCGGCGTCGGCCGACCGCTTCGCCACGCGGGCCTCGCGGTTCCAGCCGTCACCGAGGTGAAACGCCGACAGCGGCTCGTCGGCGGCGGCCAACACCGCCCGGGAGTCGCTGCCGCCGCTGAGCAACAGGCCGTGGTCGCGGTCGTCGCTCGTCCGGTCGGCGACCGCCCGCTCGAAGCGCTCGGCGAGTTCGCGGGTGAAATACGACAGCGGCCGGTCCTCGGGCCGGTACCGGGGCTCCCAGTACCGTCGGCGGTCGACCGCGCCGGTGTCGAGGTCGTAGGTCAGCACCGTCGCGGGCGCGAGCTGTTCGATGCCGGCTATCGGCGTCTTCGTGCCGTAGGTGCGCCGACAGCGGAGATACTGGGCGAGGTAGTCCGCGTCAAAACGCGGCTCGAATCCCGGGACCACCGGAACCGTCTGGACGTTCGTCGAGAACGCGAAGGCGTCGCCGGCGGTGGCGTAGTACAGCGGCCGCGCGCCGAGCCGGTCGACGAAAAAGGAGGCGGTGCCGGCCGCGGGGTCGTAGAGGCAACCGACGAACTCGCCGTCCAGCCGGGGGACGAAATCGTCGCCGTGGGCCGCGTACTGGCGGGCACAGACCCGCGCTGACTCGTTGGGGTCGACCGTGGTCCGGTCGCCGGCGTCGTCGGTGACGCTGTAGACCTCACCCCACGTCCAGACGAGCGTCCCGTCGTCGGTCTCGACGGGCTGGTCGGCGGCCGTCTCTTCGTGGAACGTGGCCGCGACGGCGACGCCGCTGTCGCGGTAGTCGGTCCCGGCTTCGCCGCCGCCGACCGCCGAGACGGTCTCGACCGCGCAGCTACCCGCGCCGTCGCCGAAGACCCCGGATAGGCCGACCATCTCAGTCGTCGTTGCGGAGCCGGGGCTGGGACTCCGAGAGCCGCCGCGCGCCGTCGCGCTCGGCCACGAACTCCTCGACGGAGAACCGCTGGAAGGTGTCCGCCCGCGAGGCGTCGTACACCTCCCGCCCGGCCAGCTGGTTGACGATGGTCGCGTTGCGGTGTGGCCCCAGTCCGAGGTCCGGCGCGTTGATGCCGTGGGTGTGTAGCTCGGCGTTCTGGACGAATATCTCGCCGGTCGACAGCGTCGTCTCCAGCCGGAAGTCCTCGGTTATCGCCAGCCGCCCCTTCCGGTCGCGCCGGATGTCGTCGGCCAGCGGCTGCAGGAAGGGCGGGTCGGTCCGGGCGTAGCCCGTCGCCAGCACGACCACCTCGCTGTCGTGGACGAACCGCTCGTTCTCCTGTCGCTGCTCGCAGATGAGCTGGTGGCCCTCGCCCGCCTGTGCCGGCCCGATGTCGGTGACCTCGGTCGCGGCGAGCATCCCCACGTCGGGCTCGTTGTCCCCGACCGAGCGCTTGTACAGCGCGTCGTAGATGCGGGCGCTCGTCCGCTTGTCGATGCCCTTGTAGAGGCTGTCCTGCTCGGCGAGTAAGTCGTCTTTCGTGGGCTGGTCGAGGTCGTAGAAGTACTCGGTGTAGTCCGGCGTGTACACCATGTGGCCGAGTTTCGCGTCGGCCATCTGGAAGAAGCCGGGCGAGCGGGTTATCCAGTCGAGGCTGTAGTCGTGGTCGCCCTGTCGCTCGATCAGGTCCCGGACCACCTCGGCCGCGCTCTGGCCGGAGCCGACGACCGTCACGGAGTCGGCGTCGAGACACCGGTCGCGGTTGTGCAGGTACGACGCCGAGTGAAACACGTCGCCGCCGACGCTGTCGGCGAACTGCTCGGGGACGTGTCGCTGGGTCCCGATGCCCATCACCACGTCCTCGGCGGCGTAGGTCGTTTGCGCGCCGCTCGTCGGGTCGACCGTCTCGACGACGAACAGACCGTCCTCCCGGCGAACGTCGGTGACGCGGCTGTCGAAGGCAAGCGATGGGACCCGGTCGGCCACCCACTGGCAGTAGTCGTTGTACTCCCGCCGGGGGATGAAAAACTCCTCGTAGAAGTAGAACTCGTAGAGCCGGTCGGTCGCTTCGAGGTAGTTGAGGTAACTGTAGGGGTTGGTCGGGTCCGCCATCGTCACCAGGTCCGCGAGGAACGGGACCTCCATGGTCGTCTCCTCGATGAGCATCCCCTCGTGCCAGTCGAAGGACGGCTCCTTCTCGAGGAAAGCCACGTCGAGGTCGACGGGCGCGTCGTCCAGCAGCGCCGCCAGCCCGAGGTTGAAGGGGCCGACGCCGATACCGACGAGGTCGTAGACGCGGTCGGTCACGCGTCCCCTCCCTCGAAGGAGGCCCGCTCACAGACCATCAGCTGGCCGGTCTTGTTCGGTAGTTCGACCTCGTGGCGGCGCTCGAAGCCGCTCTGCTCGAAGACGCGGATGGCCCGCTCGTTCCGGGCGTCGGGTTCGGTGACGACGCGCTCGGTCTCGTCGTGGCGGAACTGGAAGTCGACCATCGCCCGCACCAGCGACGCCGCGTACCCCTGTCCGAGGTACTCCCGCGGACCGATGAGCAGGTGGATGCCTTGGTCGGCCGGGTCGGCGTCGTAGTAGCCCCCGATGCGGTCCTCGATGGCCCAGTACGACTCCCAGTAGCTCATCGGCACGTGGTCGAGATAGCCGATGTAGAGCGTCTGGTTCTCGTCTTCGGCCCGCTCGTGGATGGTGTCCCGAACCTGTGGCAGCGGGTCGTCCTGCTCCCAGTAGGGGAGCACGTGGTCGCTGTTCAGCCACGTGTGGAGGCGACCGAGGTCGCGTTCGAGGTCGACCTCCCGGAAGCCGACCTCCCGGTCGATGGCCGCCGCCGTCGTCCGGTAGCTGTAGTTCGCACCGACGAGTTCCCGCGGCCCGGTCATCGCTGTACCGACCGCCTCGCCAGCGCGTGGATTCCCTGATTGCCCGCGTCCGTAGTTTCTAGCGGTCCCATAACGGTACCCTCGTTGCACCCATCTTTTTAGGCTACCCTCAAAATACTTCCGTCTTTTAGGGACACCTGAAACCCGTCGTGACGGGAGCCTGACACCCGTAGGCGGCGTCTCGGCGAGCGACGGAGGTGGCAGTAACTGCCCCCTACCCACCGATGTCCGTCACCGTCCCGTCGGCGACGACGGTGCCGAAGTCGAGGCGCACGTCCGCCCCCTCCTGTAGCGGGTCGGTCCGGAACCGGAGGCCGGTCTCAGTCCGCCGCACGCGGAGTTCGACGGTGAGATACAGGTCCTCGTTTCGGGGGTGCTCGCGCTCGTAGATGTTGCCGTCGTCGCTGGTCAGCACGACCGTCGCTGGTTCGGTGCGGACCTCGGTGACCCGCGCTATCGCCGTCCCGTCGCGGCGCTCGACCATCCCTGCCTCGATACCGTCGGCTATCTCCGGCTCGGCGTCCGCGACCCTGACGGTCGCGGTCCGGGTCGTGGGTGTCCCGGGGAGCGAGTCGTCGCCCCACCGCTGTACTGACCCGGCGAGGGCGTACTGGTCGGTGCTGAACCGAACCGTTCGGCCGACCAACACCCGCGTGTCGCCGAAGTAGGTGTCGCCGCCGTAGCTGACCGTTCGCAGGGAGAGCCCGACCATCGCCGTCCGGTTGCCCTCACTTCCCGGGGCGACGACGGTCTCGGTGACGTTCGCCACCGTCCGGTTGTCGAACCGGTACCGGTCGCCCGGTTCCACGAGGGCGGCCGTCGCCGGCGGGACGCTTGCTTCGACGAGCACCGGCAGCGTCCCGGTCTGTAACCGCGACCTCGTCTCGCTCACGGCCATCACCTCCCCGTCGACCTCGTAGGCGGCGGTCTCGACCGCGACGCGCTCGCCCCGGCGTACCGGCTCGCCGTCGAACCGGAACACCGGGTCGGCCCCGTCAGTGGCGGCGAGCGTCCCGTTGATTCGAACGCGGACGACGACCGAGACGTTGCCGGGGTCGGCCGGACCGACGTAGGTGTCGGTGACCGTCACGTCGCCCGGGGCAGCCTCGGCGTCGGCGGTGTCGCCCGCCGAGATGCGGTCCGCGACCGCCGGCGACTGCGCCCCGAGGTCGACGGTCGCGTAGCGGGTCGCCGGCTCCCCGGCGTCGCCGGCGAAGGGGCCGGCGGCGACGAGTCCGGCACCCACGGCTCCCAACACGACGAGGGCGACGAGGGCGTCGTAGACGTTCACGCGCCCGAACAGGCGACCGCTCTCGTCGATACCCCTCACGCAGTCCCCTCCCGCCGGAGTGTCGTATCCATCTCGCTTCTCAGTCCCGCGATTGCCCGCCCCTTCTGTACCGACCCTCAAAGACCTTCACATTTCACGCCGACGGCGCGCCGACTGACGGGCACCGCGTCGTGGGGTGACCGCGACGCCGCCGAGCGGCCGTCCAGTCCCGCGGTGAGGCGTCACCGAGACAGCGCGCGCTCGTAGAGGTCGACGAACTGGGGAACGACGGTCTCGGCCCGGTACTCTCCGACCTTCCGCGTTGCCGCCGCCGACAGGTCCGCCAGCGCGCCGTCGGCCGTCAGGTCCAGAATCTCCGCGACGAAGCCGTCGACGCTCCCGTCGGTGACGACGCCGCCGTCACCGACGATGGCCGCGACGCTGCCCACGTCGCTTGCGACCACCGGCGTCCCCGTCGCGAGCGCTTCGAGGAACACCCGACCGAACGGTTCGTCCCACCGGCCCGGGTAGAGAAACAGGTCGTGGGCGGCGAACACGCCCGGGAGGTCGTCGTTGGGGAGCCAGCCGGTGAACGTGACGGCATCGCGGACGCCCGCGGCTTCGGCCTGTCGTTCGAGCGCGCTTCGCTGTCCGCCGTCGCCGACGACGGTCAGCCGGAAGTCGGCCTCGCCGCGTCGGTTCAGTTCGGCGAGGACGGTCGGCAGGCGGTCGACGCCCTTGTGCTCGTCCAGCGAGCCGACGTACAGCAGGTCGTAGGGTGGTTCGAAGTCGCTCTCGTGGGGCCTGCGGAACCGCTCGTCCAGTACGTTGGGAATCACCGACAGCCGCTCGGCCGGGAAGCCGAAGTCGGCGTAGGTCGACTCGATGTGGGGCGACAGCGCGTGGTAGGCGTCGATTCGGTCGGCTACCCGCTCCCCGTCCCGGACCAGTTTCAGGTAGCCGAGCCGGCTGGCCGAGCGGTAGAGCGCGCCGTCCTCGTCGTGGCCCCCGCTCGTCGCCAGCGCACACGCCGTACACTTGGCGAGGCCGTTGCTCGTACAGGGCTCGCGGTCCATGTACCGGAGGTCGTTTTTCGGGCAGACGCCGCCGTAGGCGTTCAGCGTCACCACCGTCGCGGCGCTGGTCGCGGCTGCTATCTCCCCCAGCGCCGGGATGGTGTTCATCACGTAGCTGTGGACCACGTCGTAGTCGTCGAACTCGGCGACCCGGTCGCCCAGCGCGTCGACGAGTTGGAGCGCCGAGTGGTAGGGATACCCCGACAGGTCCAGCGGGCGAAGCGACAGCGGGGCGTCGGCACACGCCCCCTCCGGGGGACGCTCCCAGCAGTACACCGTTACGTCGTGGCCCCGTTCGGCCAACTCGAAGACGATGCGGGAGGCGCTGTGGGCCGCGCCGGTCCCCTCGGCGCTCGGGTAGCTCGGGTGGACGAAGCCAAGTCTCACGCCGCCGGCACCTCCGGGGTCGGCCCGTCCGTCGGCGGTCGTCGCTTCACCATCGTTCCCTTACTCTGCGTACCCGAGGTCCCGCAGTCGGTCGGCGACCGCGTCGTCGTCGGCGAGCGGGTCGGCGGTCCCGGTCGGCGCGTCGGCGCTGACGGTCCGGCGCGGCCCGTCCTCGTAGACCAGCCACGGGACCTCGACCAGTTCCGGCGTGTAGATGCCCCGCGGGTGGCCCCACTCGCGGAACGGGATGGGGGATGCCCGCTCGCCCACCATGTTCCCGTGGTCGGCCGTCACGACCGTCCTCCCGTCGAGTTCGTGCAGCAGCGTCTCGACGTGTGGCAGCGCCCGGTCGAGGGTGGCCCCGTAGGCGTCCCACACGTCCTTCCGGTCGGCGTCGAGTCGGCCCTGCAACAGCCGCATCCAGACGTTCTCGCCGGCCGCCGGGTCGGTGAAGTCCGTCCCGTCGCCGGCGAGGTCGGCGTCCGCGCCCACGAACGGGTAGTGGGGCTGCATGTAGTGGACGACCAGACGCTTGTTCGGGTAGTCGGCCGCGGTCTCCAGGGCCCGCTCGGTCACCGTCTCGGGGAGGACCGTGCCGTGGTCGTCGCTCCACCCCTCGCCCGACCAGACCTCGACCACGTCACGGAACCGCGCCCGTATCGACTCGGCGTGATGGTTCAGTTGCGGGTTCGCGGTGACGTACACCGTATCGCGGAGGTCGCGGCCGTCGACGTTCGCCCGCAGGAACTCCACCGTCGTCGACGCCCGCGACCGGCGGCGTTCGAGCCGGCCCGGCAGGTCCGAACGGCGCTCGAACATGTCGTAGCGGCAGGCGTCCAACACGACGAGCGTGTCCCAGTCTTCGTCGAACGGGTCCGTGCCGGCCGCGTTGCAGCGCCGGAGCCCGAACCGGCGGTGGTAGAGCCGGTTTGCCCCCCGGCAGAACAGCACCGGCGTCGAGAGCGCGCGGGAGAGGCGCGAGCGCGTGTCCATGTGGCCCCTATTCGAGCGAGCCGCGGGATTAGTGTTACGGGACCGGGGTCCGGCGACGCCGCGAGCAACCGATTCGGAAAGGCTAATTCCGCGCCGTCGACCAGACGACGTATGCACGTCCTCGCGGCGACGAACAACCTCTATCCGGACCCGAACGCGACGGGGTCGGGGCGGTACAACTACGAGGTCGGCCGTCGGCTCGCCGAGCGGGGCCACACCGTCTCTGTAGTCACCCGACGCCGGGGCGACCAGCCGACGGCGGAGACCGTCGACGGGATGGACGTGTACCGATACGACGCCTCGATTCCGCGGCTGCCCGCGACGCTGCGGACGGTCGGCGAGCAGGTGGCGGAGATACGGGCGACCGAGCCCGTCGACCTCGTCAGCTGTCACGGCGCGCTCAGTTCCTTCGCCGTCGACCGCGCCGTCCCCGACGACGTGGCGCGGACGTACACGGTCCACGGCCTCTGGGCCGTCGAGTATCGCGACCGGGTCGGCGACACCGGCGGCGTGGCGGCCCCGTGGCACCGGCTGAATCAGGCGCTCCGCCACCGGGTCGAGGCCCGCCTGCTCGGTCGGGCCGACGCGACCGTCGTCCTGAGCGAGTTCATGCGCGAGCGGGTCCGGGACCGCCATCCCGACGCGCCGCCGCCGACGGTCGTCCCCGGCGGCGTCGACCCCGAGCGCTTCGCGCCGACGGTGGCCGCCGACGGCGTCGAGACGAGCGCAGGGGACGGACTCAGCGTCCTCACGGTGCGCCGCCTCACCCCGCGGATGGGGTTAGAGACGCTGCTTGACGGGTTCGCGCGGGTCGCCGGCGAGGGCGTCGACGCCCACCTCTACGTCGGCGGCGACGGGCCGCTCCGAGGGGCGTTGGAAGCCCGGGCCGACCGGCTCGGCGTCGCCGACGCGGTCACCTTCCTCGGCTACGTCCCCGAGGCCGACCTCGCGGCGCGGTACGCCGCCGCCGATGTCTTCGTCCTCCCGACGCTCGAACTCGAAGGGTTCGGGCTGGCGACGCTGGAGGCGCTGGCCGCCGGAACGCCGGTGGTGGGCACGACTGCCGGCGCGACCCCGGAGATTCTCGGCGCGCTGGCCGACGACCCCGCCGTCCCGGAGTCGCTGCTCGTTCCTCCCGGCGACGCCGACGCCCTCGCCGCGGCGTTGCGCGCGTGGGCGCGACTGCCCGTCGCGGAGCGAGCGGCCGCCGGCGACGCGTGCCGGGAGTACGTCCTCGACGCCGGCTACACGTGGGAACGCGTGACCGACCGGCTCGAACGCCTCTTCGCGGACTGTCGCGGGTAGGGTTCGGGCCACGACGGCTGGCACCGACGCGGGCGGTGTCGCCGACCCGCTCGCTCGAACGACCGGGGCCGGTACACGGCGGCGTCGTGATAACCGAGCGACTGGTCCCACCATCGGGTTTATTACCGATATTGCCGATACAGTACTGATAACGAGAGTTTCGTGTCCCGCTCGAACCAACCCATCCGGGTCCTGTACGTCGACAACGACCCGGCGGTTCTGACGACCGCGCAATCACATCTCGAGCGGGCCGACGAACGGTTCACCGTCGAGACGACGACGGACCCCGACGGGGGACTCGAACGGCTCTCCGCGACGGACTTCGACTGTGTCGTCGCCGGCTACGACCTGTCCGACAGGACCGGGCTCGACTTGCTGGCGGCCGTTCGGGCGGAGCAGCCGGACGTGCCCTTCGTCCTGCTCGCCGCGGCGGAGGACGAAGGGGTGGCCGGTGACGCCATCGACGCCGGCGTGACCGACTACGTCCGACGGGGGGACGGGGGCGAGCAGTACGCACTGCTCGCCAACCGCATCGCCAACGCGGTGACCGGCCGGCGGGCGCGACAGCGGGCGGTGTGGCAGCGGACCGTCTTGGGGAACATGAACGAGGGTGTGTACGTCCTCGACCGCGACTACCGGCTTCGGTTCGTCAACTTCCGCGTGTCGTCGCTCGACGAGGTGTCCGAGGAGGAGTGGACTGACAGTCCCCTCTCGTACTTCGCCGAGACGGGCGTGCTCTCGGAGCGCGAGGTCGAGCGGATACGGAGCGGGGCCGACCGGATTATCGACGGCAGCGCCGACGACGTGAATGTGAAGCTACACCCCGCGATTCCGGACCCCGACCGGACGCTGGAACTCCGACTGACCGGCGTCGAGCGCCCGACCGGCGAGACGTTCGTTCTCGGGACGACCCGGGACGTCACCGGCCGCGAGGCCCAGCAGGCCGAACTGCAGTCCGTCCGGGCGCAGTACGAGACGCTCGTGGGTCACATCCCGGACATGGGGGTGTTCCTGTTCGACGACGACCTCCAGTACACGCTGGCCGGCGGGGCCGAGTTGGCCGAGGTCGGACTCACGTCGAGCGCCGTCGAGGGGCAGACCCCCTTCGACCTGTTCCCGGAGGACATCGCCGCGGAACTCGCCGAACACTACCGGGCGGCGCTGGACGGCGAGAAACACACCTTCGAACAGGAGTTTCAGGGCAAGCACTACCGCATCAAGACGCTGCCGGTGCGGACCGACGGGGGCGAGGTCATCACGGGACTGGCCGTCTCCCAAGACGTGACCGAACAGCGCGAGAGCGAGCGGGAACTGGAGCGGCAAAACGAGCAGTTGGAGGCGTTCGCCCACGTCGTCAGCCACGACCTCCGGAACCCGCTGACCGTCGCCGCCGGCCAACTCGAACTCGCCAGAGAGAGCGGGGACGGCGAACACTTCGACAGCGTCGAACGGGCACTCACACGCAGTCAGGACCTGATAGAGAACCTGCTGATGCTGGCGCAGTCCGGTGACGAACTCGGTACCGTCGACGACATCGACCTCGCGGCGGCGGCCAGACAGTGCTGGCAGACCGTCGACGTCTCGGACGCGGAACTGGTCGTCGAGTCCGACACGCGGTTCCCGGCCGACCGGAGCCGGTTCCAGCAGCTACTGGAGAACCTCATGCGAAACGCCGTCGAACACGGCGGCCCCGACGTGACGGTCAGCGTCGGCGCGCTGGCGGACGGCTTCTACCTCGAAGACGACGGCCCGGGGCTCGACGACGGCGACGGGGAGCGCCTGTTCGAGATGGGGTACTCGACGAAAGACGAGGGGACGGGGTACGGGCTGGCGATTATCGACCGTATCGTCGACGCCCACGGGTGGACGATAACTCCGTCCGAGAGCGACGCCGGCGGCGCTCGGTTCGAGATACGGGGCGTGACCGAGTCGTAACGCGCCGAGTGTAGCGGCTGCTGTCTTCCCGGCGCAGACGGGGCTCTCCGGCTGTTCGAACCCTCGCGCCGGGAACTACAGTCACGCCGGCCGCTCGACCCACCCAGCGAGAGCGGTCGGGGGGAAGAGCCAAGCAAAAGCGACTCCGCACATCCCATATGAATCAGAGACGGATTGGGGACATCTCTCTCGGGGTGACAATGGTCGTGGTGGGTATTGCCCCGCTGGGACTCGCCCTGACTGGACGGGGTTACCTGATGGGAGGCTACGAGTTCGGTGCTATCTTGGGGAATCTCGGGACACTACTCGTATTCGTTTCCATAGTCTGTGGGTTATAGTAACAATTGCAACGATTTACATACCGACCGCACTGCCGTCGTGCGGTCGGGTGTGTATTGATTTTCAATGGCTACTATAGTTTTGGCCGTAGCAGGGGTCAACGTCCTAAGGGATGGGCGTTCCGAGTCGGATACAACGTCGCTTTATTGATTCGGCGGGTGTCCTCGTCGCTCAGTCGTGAGGTGTTGTCTGCGTATCCCGCTGAATGACTACATCACCGCTCCCCGTTTTGGGGTATGAGATAGCGACTTTCTAGACACTGGGAAGTACAGGGACCTCACTCCCCGCTACGATAGAGATTGAAAAGCCAGTAGGCTATCACACCGACAACCGCGACACCGACGACGCCAGCCAGCCAGTTTCCATCAACGACGAACTCACGGAGACCGCCCGTAGCGCCTCTGAAGGCAAAGAGGACGAGTAGCACAAGTGCTACGCGGCGAAAAGAAAAGCCGAACCGCTTTCCGGAGTCCGGTTGATCCGTCTCCATACTGTAGACTATCCACCACTATCTGAATAGTTCTTTCCCCGTTCGGTTCGCACACCCCTCGTCGCCACAGCAACTGTTATGTGGGGCTGTTCCCTACCGCCGTCCGACCGATGAACCGGGGCGACATCGAGCCGTTCTCCGAGTCGCGGACCTACCGCGCGCTCCGGACGCTGTGGGGGTGGACCGAGAGCAGCGCGGTACTGGCTCCGCTCGACGGGGAGCGGGCGCTGGTCGCGGTACTCGGCGTGGTTGCAGTCGTCAGCGTCGGCTCGGTATTCGCCTCGAACTTAGGGGCCGGCGTGAAGTTCCTCAGCTTCGCGCTGGCGTTCGTCTGTCTCGCGGTGCTCGCCGAGCGGGTCGTCGACCCGAGCGCGGAGTAGGTCGGCCCACGATTCCAACGCCGGCGCGCCGAAGACGGCCAGCAGGAACACGAACACCGAGCGGTGGCGAATCGTCGTCCCGAAGTTCGAGTCGATGAGGCCGTAGCCGACCACGCCGCCGACGTAGACCACCAGCAGGAGGACGGCCACGACCGAATCGGTGTCGTTGGCCCGGAACGAGCGGTAGGCAGCCGTGGCGAGGACGACCAACAGCGGCAGGGAGAGTACCGCGAGCAGGTCGAACGCGGCGTCGACGTGCAGCGGGAAGGGCGCGAACTGGAAGTAGACGGCCCGGACCGGCGCGGCCAGCGCCACGTCCAGCCACGACTCGTAGCGCATGGACTCCAGATAGGCGGCCCCGCCCGCGGCGCGGTACTGCAGTCGTGCGTTCAGGGCGTCGACGGGGAACAGCCACGCGAACAGCGCGAACCCGCAGATGCCGACGGGGACGGCGGGCAGAGTCAGCGACGCCAGCGTCACCGGCTCGCCGGCGACCCGCGTGGCGGCGACGACCAACAGCGACGCGGCGGCCCCGAGCAACACCAACAGCGCGAGTTCCTCGCGCAGGAGAGCGAGCATCGCCCAGAGCGGCACCGCGGCCAGCCCCCACCAGTGCCGGCGGTCAGCCAGCGCCCGCACGCACGCCGCCAGCAGCGTCACCGCCAGCAGCGTCGAGAGCGCGTCCCGCATCGGCAGACTCCCGAAGAGGAACGGCAGCGGGAAGAATAGCACTGCGAGCAAGACGCCGTCGGTCGCCTCCAGCGACGGGTAGAGCCGCCGGGCGAGATAGCAGACCGGCAGCGGCGTCAGCACCGCGAACAGTCCGTTGACGACCGCGAGCGTCGTCGGGTCGGCACCGAACGTCGCGTAGACGACGGCCTGTACCGTCCCGAAGGCGTCGAGCGGCGAGAACGGGGCCGTGTCGGCACCGCGCAGGATGCCCGTCGCTATCGCGTCGAAGAGGCCGATGTCCCAGTCGTAGGGCAACAGGGGCAACACGCCCACGGCGAAGACGAGGTGGCCAGCGAGGGCGAAACCGCCGGCCCGCCGGTACAGCGGCGAGCGCCGCCGGGCGACGAGCAGGAACGCGGCCGCGACCGCGACGCAGGCGAGGACGACCATTCGGCGGGGGGTATTCGGGGCCGACGTATATACTCGCGGGTCGCCGGTCAGCCGCCGCCAACCCCGGTCACTCGCCGAGCGCGTCGCGGTAGACCGCGCGGGTGTCAGCGAGCATCTGTGCCTTGCTGAACCGCTCGCGGACGCGGCGCTGTGCGGCCACGGAGTAGCGGCGGTAGCGCTCGGGGTCGTCGAGGAGCTCCGCGGCGGCCGCGGCGATGCGGTCGGGTTCGCCCGGCGGGACCGTGGCACCGGTCTGCCCGTCGACGCTGACGAACGGGACGCCGGTGGGAAGTGCGGTGTTGACGACCGGGAGGCCCCGTTTCATCGCTTCGAGTTGAACGATTCCGAACGACTCGTTGGCCCCGGTCGACGGGAGGACGAAGACGTTGGCCGACTCGTAGAGGTCGTCGAGCCGGTCCTCGGAGACGAACCCCTCGAAGGTGACGCGGTCGGCGACCCCCTCCTGGCGGGCGTGGGCTTCCAGCGACTCGCGGGCCGGTCCCTTCCCGACGACCGACAGCGACGCGTCGAGGTGTCGCATCGCCGAGACGAGCTGTCTGACGCCTTTGAACTCGACGAGGCGGCCGACGAAGAGGAGCCGCCGCCCGTCGAGGGGTTTCGGCGACGGGTTCCGCAGGTCGTCGCCGGCCTTGACGCCGATGGGCACGACCGCGGTCTTGTCGCGGAACCCCGAGAGCCGGTCACACTCGTCGCGCATGTTCGGGGAGGTGACGATGATGCGAGCCACGTCGTCGAGAAAGCGGGCGAGGACGGGCTCGTACGGGTAGACGACCGGCCCCTTCCCGATGATGTCGTCGTGGAACGTCGCCACCGCCGGCGTGTCGTCGGTCCAGTTGAGCAGGTGGCTCACCGGCCCGAGCGGGAAGGGGAGGTGGTAGTGGACGAGGTCCGCCCACGCGAGCTGTTCGCGCAGTCGAACGGGGAACGTCGGGCTGAGCGGCGTCGACTTCAGCGAGCCGAGACAGCTGGTCCGGACGACGCGCGCGCCGTGTCTCTCGTCGACGCCGCCCAGCCCGCGGGTCCGGGAGGTGAACACCCGGAAGTTCACGTCGTCGATACCGGTCAGAAGCGTCCGGACGAGTTTCTGGATGCCGCCGGTGAAGGGGTAGTAGTAGGTACAGACCTGCAAGACGTTGGGGGCGTCGTCGTTCGTGGCTGCGCACATGGTCGGGGAGTCAGCGCCGGCCCGGCCCCCTTCGTCGGTGCCCCCGAGATGTCATATCCACGGGTCAACCGGAGAACGATATAAGACCTTCGTTTCCTAGGGCGGCCGAAACCTGCATGCTTTTGTTTTAGGCTTCCCGAAAGAGGTGCAATGACCGCGGACCGCGAGTCGCGTACGGAGTCGGAGTCCCGGGTCGGACTCCGGGCCGACGACCCGCCGGTGCGACCGAAGAACGTCTATCGGTTCCTCGGCGTCGCCGGGATAGTCGCCTGTACCGCGCTCTCGCTCGGCGTCGTCAGCGCCGTCGACCCGCATGGCCTGTTCGGGGCGTGGCTCCCGTTCGCACCGGTGGGGCCGGCGCGGCCGGCCGGCGGCGTCGGCGCGGCCGCGCTCGCGCTCCCGGCGCTCGTGACGGTCGTCGCCGCGCTGCCGCTGTGTAAGCCCCGGCCGCGGCGGATTCTCGACACCGTCACGGAGACGCTGCGCTCGCTGCTTGCCGCCGCGGCCGTCGTGGCGACGGCGGGGTACTTCCACTACGGGCTCCGGCTCCCGCGGGCGACGCTGCTTTTCACCGTCGGCCTGCTGGCGGTGACGCTACCGGTCTGGTTCGTCGTCCTCCAGCAGTGGCAGCTCAAACGCAGCGAGGGGACGCTGATAGTCGGCAACGACCCGCGCCAGATAGAGGCCGCGGTGCAGGCGGCGGCCGAGCCCATCGTCGGCTACGCCTTCTCGCCGACCGACAGCTACGGGTCGGCCGACGACCGGGTCGGCACGGACGGCGGCCACCCGCCCGTCCCGGAGAAGCTCTCCCAGTACGAGTGTCTGGGCGGGCTCTCCCGGCTCGACGACATCTTGGAGCGGTCGAACGTCGGCACGGTCATTCCCGCCCTGCCCCAGACCGACCGCGCCGAGTTCTTCGGCGTCTTGGAGACGTGTCACGGCCACGACGTGAGCGTCGAGATACTCACCGAACACAACGAGAGCGTGCTGGTCAAGGAGGAGGCCGCTATCTCCGCCGAGCGAACCAAACGCCTCATCGGCATCAACATGGAGCCGCTGGACCTCCAGAACCGCCTGTCGAAACGGCTGTTCGACGTGTCTTTCGCCGGCATCGGTCTGCTGGTGACGCTCCCGCTCGCGGTGGTCGTCGCCGCGGCCATCACGCTCGACGACGGCGGCCCGGTGTTCTACCGGCAGGAGCGGACCACCCAGTTCGGCGATACGTTCTCGGTGTACAAGTTCCGGAGCATGACACCCGAGAGCGAGGACGCCGCGCCGGGCGAGGACGACGCGCGGGTCACCCGCGTCGGGCGCGTCCTCCGACGGACCCACGTCGACGAACTCCCGCAGCTGTGGGCTATCTTCACCGGACAGATGAGCGTCGTCGGCCCGCGGGCGGCGTGGACCGCCGAAGAGGAGTTCATCCAGCAGGAGATGGCGACGTGGAAGAAGCGGTGGTTCGTCAAGCCCGGCCTGACCGGGCTGGCACAGATAAACGAGGTATCGAGCGAGAACTCCAGAGCGAAGCTCCAGTACGACCTCACTTACATCCGGAACCAGTCGTTCTGGTTCGACGTGAAGATCGTCGTCAGGCAGCTGTGGATGGTGTGTACGGACATCGCGCGCCTCGTTGCGCGGCGTGTCCCCGGCGTCCGTCGACTGAGCGGGTGACGCCCACGGCGCGTCCGGGGAACCGAAGGCTTTTGATTTAGGACGACCTAAAAAACGTGATGGCCGCCAGCACGAACTCGCCCGCTGACTCCGCTCCCGACGCGGAGCCGTCCGACCGACCTGAAGTGACCGTCTGCGAGAGCGTTCCCGGCCGCTCGGTCTTCGTCGAGTCGGGGAACTCCGACGCGTGGATAGCCAGCGACAGCACCGTCGAGGTCAGGCCGTAGCGCGACGGCCGGCGTCGCGGTCCCTAGCGCTCTTCTCGTTCGCGGTTGCCGGCCAGCAGCCCGTCGACCAGCCGGGTGAACCGGTCGACCAGCCGGTCGGCGACCGACGGCTCGACGAGGCCCAAGAGCCGCGCGGTCGCCTCTGGCCGCGCGAGGACGAGCGTCACGCGGTTGCGCGAGTCCCGCTCTTTCCCGACGAGGTCCTGCTCGACGAGGTGGTCGAGGTGCCACTCCAGCGTGCTGCGGGCGACGCCGACGCCGTCGGCGACCGCCGCGGGTGCGCTCGGGCCGTTCGTCATGAGATACACGAGGACGTCCCGCGCGGTCTCCCGGCGCAACACCGCCAGCGCCCGCCGTTCCCACGGGTCGCGCTGTGGCGTGTAGTAGTGGGTCCGCCCGTAGAGCGACTCCGCGACCACGTCGTCGGCCCGCTGGAGCTTCCGGACGTGGTACTGGACCTGTCCCGGGGCCAAGTCCAGTGCGCGCGCGAGTTCGTTGAAATGGACGCCGGGGTGGTCGGCGACGTGCGCTCGAATCCGGGCGCGCTGGTCGGTCACGACGCTGGCACCTCCCGGGAGACGGTCCGAGCGTAGTACACCGCGGCGACGACCAGCGCGACGAGTACCACGTCCATCCCGTGTTCGAGGAGGTGGTGAGTCGCCGGCGAGAGCAGGCCCAGCAGGCTGCCGACCGCGACGACGGAGCGGCCAAAGAGCGCGGCGAAGGCGGCGAAGAGCAGGAGGTACGGGCGGGAGCGCCGCTGGACGAACGCCGCGAACGCCACGCCCAACAGCAGCGCCGCCCCCATCGCCGCGAGGGCGAGGACCACCGTCAGCGCGACCGATTCGACCGCTGGGACCGCGTGCAGGGCGACCGTCACTGTCGTCTCCGACTCGGGGTCCCGCGCATCTGAGTGTTTCGACCCGCGGCGAACGCAAGCGGTTTGTGACTGTCCGTCGACGTACCGCACGGTCATCGATGGACGATACTGACCCCCCGGCCCCCGGCCGCGTCGCCGACCTCGTCGCAGACGGTGCGACCGAGCGGGCGGAGGCAGCGCTCTCGGACCTCCGCGCCGCGCCGACGGACGACCGGAAGGCGGCGCTGCAGGCCGTCCGGTCGGCCGCGGACGAGCGGCCGTCGACTGTCGGGAACGCGCTCCCGTCGCTCGCCCCGTTCCTGACCGACTCGGAGCGCGCCGTCCGCCTCACCGCCGCGAAACTGTTCGCCGCCGTCGCGGAGACCGACCCCGCGGCCGTCGCCGCGGTCGCCGACCCCCTCGCCGCCCGCCTCCACGACGACGCCGAGTTCTACTACGTCCGCGCGCGGGCCGCCGAAGCACTGGGCCGCGCGGCGCTCGAACGCCCCGCGGTGGTCACGCCGGCGGTGCTGGCCGACCTCCGCGTCGGGCTGGAGTTCGACGAACCGGAGGCCAGAGAGAAGCACGCGGCGGCGCTGGAGCGGGTCGCTCTCGGCGACCCCGACCGGCTGCGACACCACGTCTCCCGTCTCGCCGACGCCCTCGGCGACGAGCGCGACCTCGTGAGATACCACCTCAGTTCGGCACTGGTCGTGGTCGGCGCGGTCCACCCCGAGCAGTTGCGAGATGCGAGCGACACGCTCGCCGCGCGGCTCGACGACGCGGCGCTCCACGTCCGGGGGCGCGCGGCCGAGGCGCTCGGGGTCCTCGAACGGGCCGGCGTCGACCACGACAGGCCGCGGGACGCGTTGCGGGACCTCACCGGGGACGACGCCTTCGCCGCCGAGCGCGCCCGGTTCGCGCTGGTACCGGCGGACGGCGGAGCTGACGGAGCGGACGAGGGATTCGGAACGGTCGCGTCCGTCCGCGCGACGACGGCGGAAGCGGTGGAGGCGCTGACCGCGCCCGACGGCGAGGCGTGTCCCCACTGCGGGCAGCCCGTGCCCGAACCCGGGCCGCCGATGTGTCCGAACTGCGGTGTGCCGCGCTGAACGCCGTGTTTAGGCCCACCGAAATCTCGAAAGGGTTATTACTGTTTAGGCGGGCCTAATTCGCATGGACAAAGAGGCGACGGGAACGCCGACGCGGCGGGCGTACCTGCGACGCGGCGCGGTCGTCGGCGGGAGCCTGCTGGCGGGTTGTGCCGGCGTGGGCGGAACCGACACGACGAACGGGGAGACGGCGGCCGACGGGACCGCGACCGACATCGGAACGCCCGAATCGACCGAGGCGGGGCCCTACGAGGTGACGATGGAACCGGTCGGCACCGTCGCGTTCGACGCCGTCCCCGAGACGTGGGTGCCGTACACGGCCGACTACGCCGACATGGGCGTCGCGCTGGGCCACGGCGACGGGTTGGCCGGCATCGGACTCCGCGCCCGGTTCGGAACCCACCACTACGACGAACTGCCCGGCGTCGGCGTCGACGCGGCGGACCTGACACAGCTCTGGCAGGACGGCACCGGCAAGGAGGTCTTCTACGAACTCGACGCCGACCTCCACGTCGTCGACCCGAACTTCATGGTGAACCGGCTCCAGTGGGACCGGGCCGACGTGACGGAGATACGGGACAACGTCGCGCCGTTTCTGGGCAACACGGTGTTCACGCAGGTCTACGACTGGCACGACTACCGCTACTACTCGCTGTACGAGGCCTTCGAGAAGGTCGCCGAGGTGTTCCGGGAGCGGGCGCGCTACGAGGCGTTCGAGGCCTACCACGACGAGGTCGTCGCGGACGTGCAGTCACGGCTCCCGTCGTCGACGCCGTCGGTAGCGGTGCTCTACCCGGCCGGCGTCCCCCCGGAGTCGTTCTACCCCTATCTCGTCGGCGAGGGGACTCAGTCCAAGCACTGGCGAGACCTCGGCGTCGAGGACGCGCTGGCGGCCCACAGCGTCAGAGACACGCAGGCCGGCGGCGGAACGCTGGACTACGAGGCGCTGCTGGAGATCGACCCCGACGCCATCGCCGTCCGGATGCAGGGGGAAATCACGGACGAGTACTTCGCCGAGAACATCCGGTCACACATGGCCGACCACGACGTGGCGAGCAGTCTCACGGCGGTTCAGGACGACCGCGTCTTCTACGGGGGACTGACGTATCAGGGACCGATTCTCCACCTCTTCCAGCTCGAACAGGCCGCTCGGGGGCTGTACCCCGACGAGTTCGGCGGCGAGGAGCTGTTCGACCGCGACCGCGTCGCCGACATCGTCGCCGGCGACGACTGACTCCGCGTCGGCCGTGTCGTCTCGTCGTTGCGGGTGGCATCGACCGCGCCGTTCGCCGTCGAGAAACCAAAGCGTATTTATATTTTTAGGGCGGCCTAAAAATATGGCAGATAATCATACCGAAACGCGCGCCCCGACGCGGCGCGAGTACGTCAAGTACGGCGGCGCGCTCGTGGGCGGGGGGCTGCTGGCGGGCTGTGCCGGCGGCGAGTCGAACACGTCGGATGGGGAGACGGCGACCGACGGGACCGCGACCGAATCGGGAGTGTCCGAACCGGCCGGTACGGCTCCCTACGAGGTGACGATGGAACCGGTCGGCACCGTCGAGTTCGACGCCGTCCCCGAGACCGTCGCCACGTTCACCGCGGACTACATCGACATGCTGGTGGCGTTGGGTCACGGCGACGCCGCCCAGTCCATCTGGTACCGCGGGCGGTACAAGACGCTGCACTACGAGGCCCTCGACGGTGTCTCCGTCGACCTCGACTCGCTGACGCAGCTGTGGAACGACGGTATCTCGAAGGAGCCGTTCTACGCGATGGACGCGGACTTACACCTGATGGACCCCCACGCGCTGACCGACTGGTTTCAGGCGTGGGACCGGGCCGACCTCGACGAGGTCCGCGAGAACGTCGCGCCCTTCCTCGGAAACGTCGTCTTCCGGCGGACCGACTCGTGGCACGACTACCGCTACTACTCGCTGTACGAGGCCTTCGAGAAGGTGGCGGCGGTGATGGACGAGCGGGCGCGGTTCGAGGCGATTCGGTCGATGCACGACGACCTCGTCGCCACGGTACAGGCCCGTCTGCCGGCCCCCGACGAGCGGCCCAACGCCGCGCTCGTGTTCGGCGGGGAACAGCCCGAGGAGTTCACTCCCTACCGGTTGTCGGGTAACGGCACCAACAAGGAACACTTCCACACGCTGGGCCTCTCGGACGCGTTCGCCGGGACCGGCGTCGACGGCCTCTCGACGAGTGACACCGGGACGCTCGACTACGAGGCGTTGCTGGAGATCGACCCGGACTCGCTGTTGCTGCGCTACCACGAGTCGGGCAAGAGCCGCGCGGAGTTCGAGGAGACCGTCCTCGCGTACATGAAAGACCACGAGGTCGGGAGCCAACTGACGGCCGTCCAGAACGACCGGGTCTTCCGCGGCGGCCCCATCTACGCCGGCCCGCTGCACAACCTCTTCATGATAGAGCGGTACGCGCTGGGCTATTTCCCCGACGCCTTCGCCGAGGACGAACTGTTCGACCGCGACCGGCTCGCGACGATTATCACCGAGGGGGTCGAGAGATGAGCGACGGGGCGGAGGGACCCGACCGCCCGTCGCGGCGGGAGTGGCTGGCCGTCACGGGGACGCTCGCGGGCGGCCTGCTGGCGGGCTGTGCAGGCACGACCGGGTCCGGTTCGGAGTCGAGCGGCGAGCTGACCGATGCGTCGACCGACGACGGCTCCTACACCGCGACCCTCTCACCGGTCGGCGATGTCGAGTTCGACGCCGTCCCCGAGCGGGTCTACACCGGACTGCCAAACACCGTCGACATGGCCGTCGCCGCCGGACAGAGCGACGCCGTCGACGCCGTCTACTACCCGGAGTACCACGGAACGCTGCTGAACCACTTCTACGACCGCCTCGACGGCGTCTCCCTCGACTGGGAGGGGCTCACGGACTCGTGGAACCTCGGCAAGGAGGGGTTCTACGAACTCGACAGCGACGTTCACCTCACGGACCCCGCCTACGCCGCGACGCTGGAGAACCTGAACGCCGACGATGTGGCCGAGATACGGGACAACGTCGCCCCGTGGTTCGGGAACTACTACAGCGACCGGCGACGCGACCCGCCCGAGGGGTGGGCCGAGGAGTACCGATACTACGACCTGTGGGAGATATTCCGCAGGGTCGGCGAGGTGTTCCGGGCGGGGGACCGCGCCGCCGCGCTGGCAGAGGTCCACGCTTCGATGCGCTCGACCATCGAGTCGCGGCTGCCCCCGGCCGACGAGCGCCCCACGGTCGCGCTCGTCTTCGACGGTGAGGGCGAGACGTTCTGGGTATATCACCTCAACGTCGACGGGTTCCTGACGGCCCACACCCGCCCCCTCGGCGCGACCGACGCGTTCGCGGACGCGACGTTCGACGGGCCACAGACGCAGGTCGACTACGAGGGGATGCTCGCCGCCGACCCGGACGCGATACTCGTGTTGTTCACGATGGCGTCGAGCTACAGCATCGCGGACGTCCGGGCGACCCTCGAAGCCGACGCGGTCGGGAGCCGACTGACGGCCCTCCGAAACGACGACGTGTACGCGCAGGGCGCGCGCTACCAAGGACCGCTGATGAACCTCTTCCAGTTGGAGATGACCGCAAAGCAGCTCTACCCCGAGCAGTTCGGCGCGTGGCCCGGTTACGAGGACGGCGAGGCCTACCCCGAGATTCCCGCGTCCGAGCGGCTGTTCGACCGCGACCGCGTCGCCGACATCGTCGCCGGCGACGTGTGACCGGGTATCGGTCCGCGCGCGCCGCCACCCCCGACTCCGAGAGACAATCCAGCCGATGCATCCCAGCCAAACCTCATTGACCGACGACCGACGCGGTACCGGCGACGGACACGGGAGCCGCGAATGACCGGCGAGCCCCAGTACCTGCTGGTCGTCTACGTGGCCGAGCAGGAGCAGTCACCGCCGATTTCGCCGGGCCGCGTCGCCGAGACGCTCGACCGCTCACCGGCGGCCGCTACAGAGATGCTGAAGCGACTGGCGTCGCGGGGCCTCGCCACCTACGAACCGTACGAGGGAGTGACGCTGACCGACGAGGGTCGTGCAACCGCCGCCGACCTCCACGAGACGTACCAGACGCTCGTCCGGTTCTGCCGTGACGTGCTCGAAATCGACGACTACGAGCGCGAGGCCCGGCGGCTGACCGGCACCGTCAGTTCGACCGTCGTCGACCGCCTCGACGCGACGCTGCTGGGCGAACACTCGACTGAGTGACAATCCGGGGTGTCTGTTACAGAAATACGGGGCAGAATACCGTTACAGATTACTGTTACGGACGTCCGGTCGCTCCTTGTGTGGCCCGCCGCCCGCGACGGTGCCCACTGTATCACCCGATACAGTTCCTCACACGGACTGAACGGAGATAGGACAGCGGGCCATCACGCTTCTCCAGTACATCTACTCGGGATAGACGACTGTAGCAGATAGACACAACAGAAGTACACGACAGCGGCTCGTCACAGAAGCCCGGCACAGAGATTCGTGATGGTAAGCTATAGCAGACGGATGTTACAGACAAAAATCACAGACAGTTGTAGCAGACATCTTTAACAGAATTCCGTAACAGACATATCGGGCAGACGACCGGCCCAGACGGAAGTACCGGGCGTCTGCACCAGATTTTCGATACGGCGTCGAGCGAGCGCCACCGCATGCGGACGTTGCGGTACGGTAGAGTTACAGACGGATGTCTGTTACAGCTATACTTGACGGACGACACAGACAGATGTCTGACACAGATTTATAACGACGGGAGCGGAAGCCACGGCGTATGATAACGGCCGTGGTCTACTCCGAATCGGGCGGGACGTACAAGACGACGATGACGGCCAACGTGGCGGTCGCGCTGGAGCGGATGGGACACGACACGCTGGT
The DNA here is from genome assembly GCF_055632455.1 of Haloarcula sp. MBLA0138. NCBI lineage: Archaea > Methanobacteriati > Methanobacteriota > Halobacteria > Halobacteriales > Haloarculaceae > Haloarcula > Haloarcula sp. MBLA0138. Next base: position 315,357 of record NZ_JBVMVU010000002.1, read on the forward strand.
ACTGGACTTGGACCCCCAAGAGGGGAACCTCACAAGTCTCTTCGACGTGGGCGTGAACCGCAGCGACCCCGACGCGGACAATCTAGTCAAACACATCCTCGACATGCCCGACGGTCCCTTCGAGGACCTGATAGAGACGACGGCCGAGGGGGTCGACGTCGTGCCGAGCCACGACATGCTCGGGGACTTCACCTCGAACCTCGAACAGAAGATATCCTACGAGACCGGGATGCAGAACATGAGCCGCGAGGAGTACCCGCGGTTCGAACTGCTGTACGACCTGCTCTGGAACGAGCAGGCCCTCAACGAGGAGTACGACGCCGTCCTCATCGACCCGAACGCCCGGGCCGAGGACCTGCTCTACAACGCCATCTTCGCGCTGCGGACCCTCGTCGCGCCGGTCAAGCCCGCCGGCAAGGGGAACCTGAGTCTGGACGGGCTCGAAGAACTCGTCGGGAACATGGAGCAGCAACTGGACATCGAAATCGGGCTGTCCTGTGTCGTCCCCTCGGGCGTCGGCCAGACCAACGCCCACCGGCAGTACCAACAGCAGTTCGAGGACACGCCGGCGTTCGCCACCCCGGTCACCATCGGGAACCGCGAGAGCCTCATGGACGCGATGTGGGAGGCCCGGGGGTCGGCGTTCAAAGTTGTCGAGGAGCGCTGGAAGACCTTCCAGCGGGACGGCGAGATGGTCAGCGAGCCGAACCAGCGCCGCGTCCGCGACCGGGAGGTCGAGACGCTGGGACGGCTGTACGAACTCGCGTGGTTCGTCGCGACCGAGACGTTCGACGCCGGCGGTGACCCGGTGCTCGAACTCGACATCCGGGACCACGGGACCAGAGAGATCGACCTCGGCGGCGAGCGGGAGGTGACCGCATGAACAACTTCAAGTCCGGCTCCGGGAACCTCGATTTCGGCGGGGGCGACACGGACGACGGCGACGCCGCCACAGAGACGACCGAAGCCGACGACGAGCCGTCGGCGGTCACCGGCGGAGCGGCCGACGACGGGTCGGGCGCGAACAGCGAGCGGACGGCAGAGTCGGGCGGGGCGACGGCTGACGGCGAGGCGTCGGAGCCGACCTACCCCTACTTCGTCCGCCGGAGCAACGTCGGCGACGAGCGCGACACGCGACTGGAAATACACGTCCGCGACGCGGTCGCCGAGCGCGAGGCCGGCTTCCGGAGCGAACTCGCCGACCGGCTCGACACTGACACGGTCTCGAAGACGGACGCCCGCGAGTTCGCGCTGCTCGCGGCGTTCGAACACCCCGAGCGGGTGGCCGACCTGATGCGCGACGAGGGGTTCGGCGCGCTCGACTGAGCCGGCGGGACCGAAACCGCGACGCCAGCGGTCCCGGACACGACGTAACCCGACGTTACTGGACGGAAGGTGGGGGTAACTATGCGGTCGGCTGTCGTCGGTCTGGTATGGCTCTCAACTGGCCGGCGGTCGTCATCGGAGCCGTGGTCGCCCTCGTCGTCGGCTCGCTGGGCGGTGTCGCCATCCCCGTGGTCGGAACCATCGGCGGCGGCGTCATCGGGGGGTTCGTCGCGGGGTATATCGCGGGCGGCGGGCTGTGGAACGGGCTGTGGAACGGACTGGTCTCGGGCGCGCTGGGCGGCATCGTGAGCGCGGTCGTCCTCTCGCTGTTCGGCGCGCTGGTGGCGACCGTCGGCGGCCCGCTGGCGAGCATCTTCGCCGGTGTGAGCGTGTTCGTCCTCGGTGCGGTCGTCGCGCTCCTGTTCGCCATCCCGAGCGGGATTGCGGGTGCCGTCGGCGGGTGGCTCAACGGCGGCTGACCGGTCCGGCCGTCGCAGTCACAGTGCGCTACCGGAACGCAACCGGTACGGACGTAGCGAGTATCTGAGCAGCTTTCCGCACGGGTAACGCATTCGTTACTAATCCTACAGAGAGCGTACCGACACTTGCCCATGGCCATCAACTGGAGAGCAGTACTCACTGGGTTCGTTGTCGCGGTCGTCCTCGGGCTACTCGTGTCGTGGGTAGCCCCGCCCGCGGAGACCACCGGAATCGCTCTGGCCCTGCCCGGACTCGTCGGCGGCTTCGTCGCCGGCTACATGGTCTCTGGCATCGGACGGGGGGCCGTCCACGGCGGTCTGGCGACCGTCGTCGGAGCCCTCGCGGTGTTCGCAGTCATCGCGGTGCTCGGCCTCCTGTTCGTCGGACTCGTCCCGGCAGTCGGCAGCACTATCGTCGCCCTCGTCGCCCTGTTCGTCATGGCGATTCCCGGCGCGATAGCCGGCGCACTCGGCGGCTGGCTCAAGGGTCGCGGTGAGGCCCGAACGGGCGCAACGACGCCCTGACAGCCGCCCCGTCGAACGCTTTTTCCCCGTCGTCACGTCGCTATCCACCGCCACGTCGCCACACGTCTTCACACCCACTACACCGCCTCGGTACGTCACGCGTCGTCCCGTCGCTGTCGGTCGCGTCGAGCATGGCGGTGACCTGCTCGTTCGCGCCAGCCATCCCGAGGTCGAGCCCCCGACCGTCGAGGTCGCGCTGCAGCGCGACGAGGAACTCCGCCGCCGCGAAGTCCACCGTCGGCGAGGAGGCGAAGAACACGTACGCGACGGCGGCGGCCAGCGCGGCGTACAGCCCCGTCTGCGGGGCCGCTCCCCGAGCGCCTGTAGCTGCCGTTCGCCCCCGCTGTCTTAGAAGGGAGAGCCATTCGGCGGCGGGCGGCTCTTAGCGACTGGGCGGCACCGTCAGAAACCGGGGGCACGACCGCGCGGTCGGTGGCCGGTCGGGCGAGCGACGCCTCAGTCGTCGCTCGACCCGCTCCCGTCGGGCGAGTCGTCGGTGGGTGTTCCCTCGGGCGGAGCCGTGCGTTCGTGGGTCCCGGGGTCGGCGGCCGTCACCGACGACGGGCTGACGGGGTCTTCCCCCAGCGGGGCCTCGGTACCGTCGCCGAGGAACCACGGAACGACTAGCCGGGCGAACTCGAAGACGACGACCAAGACGATGGGGCCGAGGAAGATGCCGTACCAGCCAAAGAGTATCGGCCCGAGCGTGTACGCGAGCATCACGGCCCCGACGTGTAACGTCCGGCCGCTGACGTAGGGCCGGAGCAACTGGTCGGGGATGTAGTCGACGACGACAAAGGAGACGAGGACGAACACGAGCGGGAACCAGAGCGTCTCGGGCGCGGCGAGAGCGGCTCTGGCGAAGAGATAGACGGCGACGGGAGCGGTCACCAGTTTGATGCCGATGACCGGGACCAGACTCGCCGCGCCGACCAACAGCCCGACGAGCGCGGGCTGTGGAATCAGGACCGGCGGCGGCGCGACGGCGTTGAGGAGGAGGTACGTCACGACCGCCAGAAAGCCCGTGAGGAGCGCGTTGAGGATGTTGCCGAAGAAGACGTTCTGGAGGTCGCGGTCGACGGCGACGGCGTAGCGTTCGCCGATGCCGCCGGGCGCGACGAAAGTCTCCCGCGCCCAGCCCGCGATGCGGTAGTCGTCTCTGAGCAGGTAGAAGACGACGATGAGTGCGACGAACGCGTGTATCCCGACGGCGAACAGCTCCTCGACGGCGGTCAACAGGAGGGCGAGCGACTCCGACAGCGCCCCGCCGACTTCCGGGCCGGCGAAGCGAAGCGGGTCCGTGGCGACAGTTCTGACCGTCGCCGTCACCTCGGCGGCTATCGCGGGCAGGTCCGCGTAGGGCTGTAGCGCGGCCGTTAGCTCGTCGCTGACGCCGCTCCCGGCCACGTCCGCGACCGAGCGTACCGCGACGTAGAGCGTCCACCCGACGAGTACCAACACTGGGAGCGCGACCGTCAGGAGCGCGACCACCACCGCGAGCGTGCGCGAGGCGACCCGACCGTGAATGCGGCCGAGGACCGGCCGGGTGACGTAGTACGCGAACACGCCCACGGCGACGGTCCCGACGTAGCGCCAGAGGACGTACGTGACCGCGAGCGAGAGGGCGACGGTCGCAAGCCAGAACGCGACCCGGTCCCGACGGCCCGTCAGCCCGAGCGAGCCCGCCGTCGCTTGCGCCGGGGTGCCGCCGTCGGGCTCTCTGGCCGCTCCAGCGGCGTCGCCCTCGACACCGCGTTCCGTCCGACCGCTCTCGCCGGTAGCCGCGCCGCTGGCGTCGTCGGGGTCGTCGGCCGGTCGGCCGGGACTCGGCGGGGTATCGACCATAGTCAGCGCAATCGGGTGGTGACCGCCGGGCGGTCAGCCGCCCCGCGGTTCGCCGCCGATAGTCTCGCCGCCGCCGGTCGCCGCGGTCCGCCGGCCCTGATAGCCGAGGACGACGAGCATGATACCCGTCGAGAGGAGATGGAGCCCGACCAGCAGGCCGACCGCCCACAGCGCCGTGGTCGGGAATCCGACCCAGAGTAGCGCCGCCAAGAGGAGCGAGACGACCCCGCTCGTGACGACCCAGACCCACGAGGACGCCGGTCGCATCCGCAGGCCGCCGACGACTTCGACGACGCCTTCGACCGCGAAGTACGCGACGAGCAGTATCGTCAGCGTCGCCAGCCCGAAGACGGGGTTGACCAGCAGCGAGAGGCCGGCGACGCCGTAGAGGACCGCGAGCGCGACCTGCCAGACCGACCCCCGCCAGCCGCCGGCGGCGCGAAACGCCCGGACGAGGTGGGTGACCGCGCCGACGACGAGCAGCGCGCCGAACAGGAGCGAGACGCCCACGCCCGTGGCGAACGGGGCGAGGACCGCCAGCAGGCCGAGCAGCGAGATGAGGACGCCGGCACCGACGAGGTACCGCCAGTCCCGCCGTTCGTCGCCCGATTCCGAACGTACCGAAGACGTATCAGTACTCATGTGACTCTGCAGTCATGTTCGCCGCCCCAGCCGATAACCGTATTCGCGGCATTCCTGCGACGTGCTCGCGGACTCGTCACCCGATTCCCACGATTGGGTCCGGGATTGCTGTCAGTTGTATATCCTTACCGGTGTGAAGGTTCGCTTACCCGCGCGAGCCGATTCCGATTTCCGAGGACCGTCGCGGCGGCGGCCGTGTCGACGCCTGCGGATAATCCGCTGTTACGCCGCCCTCGCCGGTGAATAACTATACCCCGATGGCCCCGAGCGAGTCGTATGAGTTCCTTGGTCGTGCTCGCGTTCGACGACATGGACGGTGCCGCGACGATGCGCGACGAGATGTACGAGTTCCAGAAGCGCGAACTGATAACACTGGAGGACGCCGCCGTCGTCGTCCGCAACGAGAACGGTCGTGCGAAGGTCAAACAGGCACACAGCCTCGTCGGTGCCGGGGCGCTCGGGGGCGCGTTCTGGGGGATGCTCATCGGACTGCTCTTTTTCGCCCCGTGGCTCGGTCTGCTCGCCGGGGCCGCGAGCGGCGCGGTCGCGGGGAAACTCGGTGACATCGGTATCGACGATTCCTTCATCAAAGAGGTGAGCGAGGCCATCGAGCCCGGCCAGTCGGCCCTGTTTCTCCTCGTACGCGAGGCCCAGTTAGAGCGAATCGAGGCGGAAATCGGCGACGTGGAGTTCGAACTCATCGAGACGAACCTCTCGCCGGAGGACGAGACGCGCCTCCGGGAGACCTTCGCCGCCGAGGAAGTCGCCGGGTGACCGTCGCGCGCCGGCGCTCGCGGATTCGAACGAACACATGCGACTGGTCCAAGTACTGATTCCGGAGGGGAACCGCTCGTCGGTGCTCGACGCGCTCGACGGAGAGGGCATCGACTACGCGGTCTTCGACGAGGTCGGACGAGGCGACTTCGAGGCGATGGTCCAGTTCCCCGTCCCGCCAAGCGGCGTCGAGCCGGTGCTCGAAGACCTCGTCGACGCCGGCATCCGCGAGGACTCCTACACCATCGTCCTCCCGACGGAGACGGTCGTCTCACAGCGCCTCTCGGCGCTCACCGAGCGCTTTCCGGGCCTCCGCATCTCGCGCGAGGAGCTGTACGCGCGGGCCCAAGACCTCGCCCCGGCGAACTCCACGTTCTTCGCCTTTCTCCTCCTGAGTACCGTCATCGCGACGACGGGGTTGTTGCTCGACTCCGCGGCGACGATAATCGGCGCGATGGTCGTCGCCCCCCTGATGGGGCCGGCCATCTCCGCGTCGGTCGGGACGGTGCTGGACGAACCGGAGATGGGCAGGCGGGGCGTCGTGTTGCAGGTCGCGGGGCTGTTCGCGGCGATAGCGACGGCCGCGGTCATGGGGTGGGTGCTCCAGCAGACCGTGCTCATCCCACCGGGGCTCGACATCCGGGCCATCCCGCAGATAGCCGAGCGGACGAGCCCGAACTTCCTGTCGTTGTTTCTCGCGCTGGGGTCGGGCATCGCCGGGTCGCTCAGTATCATGCGCGGGGCCGGGTCGACGCTCGTCGGCGTGGCTATCGCCGTCGCGCTCGTGCCCCCGGCCGCCACGTCCGGACTCGGCATCGCGTTCGGGCTTCCCGGCGTCGCCCTCGCCGCGGCGGTCCTCGTCGTCGTGAACCTGCTCGCAATCAACATCTCCGCGCTCGTCCTGTTCTACGCGGCCGGTTTCAAGCCGCTCGACGCCGGGCAGTTCGAGGGTGTCCGCGCGTCCGTCGTCTCTCGGGTCGTCGTCCTCGTGGTCGGGATAGCCGTACTCTCTGTCGCTCTCGGCGTCGTCACGTGGACCTCGTTCCAGACGCAGGCGTTCGAGCAGCGCGCCCAGTCCGAACTCCAACAGCGGGTCGACGCGGCGGACATCGAGGGGGTCGAACTCGTCTCGGTCAGCGTCGACTACGAACTCGACGACCGCATCCTCGGCAACGACCCGCAGGTGACGGTCCTCGTCGGTATCCTGCGTGAGGTCGACGCCCCACCGGACTTGGCCGAGCGGTGGGACGCGCAGCTTTCCAGCGAGTTGGGCCGCGACGTGACCGTTCGCGTGGGCTTTATCGAGGCCCAGACGTCGGGCGAAATCCCGCCCGAGCACACGCCGGCGGCTCGGTCGCCCGAGCGGACCCCCCGCCGACGCATCACGCGCTGAGGGATGGTATATTCGGAACTACGCTGTATGAAAATACAAGCGGGTATTTCTATCGGTATCTTCGTTTTTGTTTCCATATCTGGCAGAAAGGGCCCGTATTATCAGTAACGCTCTCGCTCTTGGCAGTAGTGTGGATATCTTCGGCGAATCCGAAGCTATATTCGTACCGTGACACCGCACGGAATCAGCGGTGAGACAGACGCGGCGGGAGGCACACGCTTCGTACGGCAGCAGAGTGGCATCGAGCCGAGTCCGCAGTAGCGTGTCCGCAGTGGGCTGAGGATTGGTGGGCTGTGACTGACTACGAGTTACGCTCTCCCGCCGCTAAAGATCTGGAGCGGATAGTATTTAAATCTTGTTCTTCCATCGGTGAGTCTGTCCGAACTCGCCGGCCGATGCGTGCGGGTCCCATGCCGCCAGTCGAGACAGCGAAGCGGGTGAGCCGAACGCGGTCGACGTGTATCTCGACGTCCGCGAGCCGGTCGGGTCGCACAACTGCCTCCACTTCGACGTTGCGGGCGAGGAGTGTTGGGGCCGCGTTCCGGGGAACCACAAACCCGATACGGGTCAGGAACTGGCGCTCGCCTTCGACGAGGAACGGCTGCACCTGTTCTGGCAGTCGGACGGCATCAAATCCTCGCGCAGTCGGACCCGCCACTGGAGACCGCGGGTCAGCGAACGCAGTAGCGCCCGTCGCCCCGACACCGCGGCCTAGAACGCTGCCCGAGACGCGGAGGGCCCGCTTCCCGGACGTGGACGTGTCGAGCGACAGCTGTATTTCCTACCCGGTGACCGGTTCAGGAGGGGACCACCACCGCTCTGAAGCATCCAGCCGCGGCAGTTACGCTACTCTCGGCCGTGGCGTACGACCTAGCCAAAAGTCCGTTCACCGATGATGAACAGAATGAATAACAGAAGTACACGTGTTTTCGATACGGGGTGCGATACCACTTCGATAGAGCGCTCCTCCGGCGCAAAATATCGATACTCACGAGAACCACCCCTCTATCTCCGTCGGAAGCTACCGACTTCGGGTCGGATTTCCGTTCAGTATCCTCGAACAGTTTGCCGACAATATAGATATATAGTCCGAATTACGGTACAAGAGCGGAAAATATCCGGCATTCCTCCGCGGCGACAGCGCAGTCACGAGCACCTGACGCGCAACGGTGGCCGTCACGGCGGGCCGGCGTCGAAATAGCGTCGCGTATCTCCTGAATTCGTTTCAACCGAACTGTCGTCGTATAGGGCCTCACTTTCAGCAATATGTTCTATCTCGTCCACATATTTCATTACCGAATCAGATATACATGCGAGTCAGGTTTTATACGATATATGACTACCAAAAACCAGTTTTCAATCGTAAATTTATCTATAAGAATTTTGAGTGGGTGATATAGTCTGATTCGTGGGAATCTGGAGCATTCCACTCGCATATACCTGCTTCGATAGCGAAAGGCACACATATCGGGCTCATCGGTTCGTAACGGCTACCGGCAGCCGGACCGAGCCCCGGCGCGCATCCCCCGTTGCGTTCAGCGTCTCGACCGGGTCGGTCCCCGTACACGTACTTTTTTAACGGTACGGGGACGAACACCGGTAGATGTCGTCAGACAGCCTCTCGTCTACAGCAACGAGTGCAGCGTCGTATCTCCGGGCGCGGGACCTCGACGGGAAGTCGTGGATTACCGGCGTCGCTATCAACGGCCTGCTGGCGGAGGGAAGCGAGCAGTCGGTCGCGACCGCCAGAGAACTCGTCGACAAGGCCGTCGCGACACAGAACGACGACGGGCAGTTGGGGTACGGCCCGAGCTACCCCATCGAGGTGTTCAGCCACGGCCGGGAGTACGAGGCGAGCTGGGAGCTGACAGTGAAGAAGTGCATGAACGCCAACAACACGACCGCTATCGGCCACGGCGTCCTCGACTTCTACGAGCGGACGGGCGAGAGGCGGTATCTCGATGCGGCAAAAAACGAGTACGAATGGCTCATGTCCGTCGACCGAACCGAGAACGGCGGGATTCCACACCACGACCCGGCGGTCGCGGGCATCAAATCCCTCTGGATAGACTCGGTGTACATGATGTGCCCGTTCTTCAGCCGGTACGCCGAAGCGGCCGGCGAGCGGGCGGCCCACGACGCTGCCGTCGAGCAGTATCTGGTCCACGCCGAACACCTCCGCGACCCGCGGACCGGACTGTTCCGGCACATCTGGGTCGAGCAGCCCGACCACTACCCGCAGGGGACCTTCTGGGCGCGGGGCAACGGCTGGGCCGCCGCGGCGGCCGTCGAGATACTCGACCGGCTGCCGGCGGCCCACGAGCGACGGGACGCGCTGGTCGAGGCGTTCACGGACCACTGCGAGGCCCTGCGCCCGCTACAGGACGGGAGCGGGTTCTGGCACAACCTCGTCGACGACCCGGACACTCCGCTCGAGTCCTCCGGGACGCTGATGTTCGCATACGCGTTCGACCGCGGCGTCGAACTCGGACTGCTCGACGAGGCGGCGTACGGCCCCGCGGCGGCGGACGCGCTCGACGCGGTGACACGAATCGTCGGCGACGACGGCGCGGTCGGCCGCGTCGCCGGCCCCCCGGGCGGACCGGAGGCCCCTCTGACTGTGACGCCGTACGGCCAAGGGTGGTATCTCATGGCGGCGGCCGCCGCTCGCTGACCGCGCTGCCGCCCGCGAACCCCCGCCCCGCTGAGGCAGACTTTTACCGTCCGGCACGGAAACGCGAGTATGATTCGCAACAGAAGCGACCTCGAGGCCAGCCGCGGCCACGAGGTGGCGCTCGATTGCATCGAGGCCGCCATCGACGCCGCCGCGCCTGAGACGGCCACCCGAGCGGCCGTCGGGCTGGAGGGCGAGACGCTGCGCGTCGGCGCGTCGACGTACGACCTCGCGGAGTACGACGACGTCGTCCTCGTCGGCGGCGGGAAAGCCGCGGGCGGCGTGACGCGCGCGCTCGAAGCCGTCCTCGGCGAGCGTCTCACCGGGGGTCACGTCGTCGTCAAGGAGCCCGTCGACACCGCCGTCGTGGGGAGTACGGTCGGCGACCACCCGCTCCCGTCGGAACGCAACGTCGAGGGGACGGCGGCGGTCCTCGACGTCGTCGACGAGGCCGACGCGGACACGCTGGTCCTGTTCGCCCTGACCGGCGGTGCCAGCGCGCTCCTGTCCGCGCCGGCCGGCGAACTGACCGTCGCCGACCTCCGGACGACGACGGAGCGACTGCTCGACGGCGGCGTGCCCATCGGCGAGGTCAACGCCGTCCGCAAACACCTCTCGGCGCTGAAGGGGGGTCGGCTCGCGCGGCGGGCGGCACCGGCGACCGTCGCCGGCCTCCTGCTGAGCGACGTGGTCGGGAACGACCGCTCGGCCATCGGCAGCGGGCCGTCGGTACCCGACGAGACGACCTATGCGGACGCCCGCGCGGTGTTCGAGCGACACGACCTCGTCCCGCCGGCGGCCGTCCGCGACCACCTCGACGCCGGCGTCGCGGGGGAACTCGCGGAGACGCCGGCACCGGGCGCGGCGGCGTTCGACCGCGCCACCAACCACCTCGTCGGGGACAGCGCCACCGCACTCGACGCCGCCGCCGACGCGGCACGCAAGCGGGGCTACGAGCCGCTCGTACTCACCGCCCGCCTCCGCGGCGAGGCCCGGGAGGTCGCCAAGCCGCTGGTCGCCGTCGCCGAGGAAGCCGCGGCGACGGGGACACCGGTCGACCCGCCGGCGGTGCTGCTGGCGGGCGGCGAGACGACCGTCACGGTCACCGGCGACGGGGGACGGGGCGGTCCCAATCAGGAACTCGTCCTCTCGGGCGCGCTGGAACACGACGGGACCGCGGTCGTCGCCGCCGTCGACACGGACGGCGAGGACGGGCGCTCCGACGCGGCCGGCGCTATCGCCGACGCGACGACGGCGAGCGACCGCGAACGAGCCCGAGAGGCGCTCCGCGCGAACGACGCGGGGTCGTATCTCTCGGCCGCCGGCGCGACGATAGAGACCGGACCGACCGGAACCAACGTCAACGACGTGGTCGTGTTGGTGGTCCCAGAGGCGGACGGGTAGCGACCCGACGGAGCGGTCCCGTGACGACCGAGGGGCACGTTTATGAGCGGACGGGCCGATACGGCGAGTATGGACGCCAACGACCGAGCGACAGCGGTGGATGCGCTCTCCGTCCCGGAGGGGACGATAGTCGACGCCTGCGGCGACCCGCCGTTGCCGGAGCTTGGAGTCGTCGAACAGGTCTGGGAGACCGACCCGATAGCGCCGAGCGACGCCGCGGCGCACGCGGCCGACGCCGTCGCGTCGCTGTCGTTCGCCGACGTCCCCGACGGCGGCGAGGTCGCGCTCGGGGTCGGCAGTCGCGGTATCGCCAACCTCCCGGCCATCGTCACGGGGGTCGTCGAGGCGGTCACCGACGCCGGCTACGAGCCGTTCGTCTTCCCGGCGATGGGGAGCCACGGCGGGGCCACCGGCGAGGGCCAGCGGGAGATGCTGAACGAACTCGGCGTGACCGAGTCGGCGGTCGGCTGCGAGATACGGTCGAGCATGGATGTCGTCGAGGTCGGCCGGACGCCGGACCGCGACGTGCCCGTCGTCGCGGACGCCAACGCCGTCGCGGCGGACGCCATCGTCCCGGTCAACCGGGTCAAGCCACACACGGACTTCGACGGTACCGTCGAGAGCGGCCTCTCGAAGATGCTCGTCATCGGCATGGGCAAGCAACGCGGCGCACAGATAGCCCACAAGTGGGCGGTCGACTGGTCGTTCAGGCGGATGATACCCGAAATCACCGGCCAACTCCTCGCGGAACTCCCCATCGTCGGCGGCGTCGCCGTCGTCGAGGACCAACACGACGAGACGACGCTCGTCGAGGGCGTCCCGCCCAGCGGCTTTCTCGACCGCGAGGCCGAACTGCTGGAGCGGGCCTACGACCTGATGCCGAAGCTCCCGTTCGACGACCTCGACCTCGTGGTGTTCGACCGGCAGGGCAAGGAGGTCAGCGGACAGGGTATCGACACGAACGTCGTCGGTCGCCGGCCCTTTGCCATCAACGAGCCGGAGCCCGAGAGCCCGGACATCAAGCGCATCTACACCCGCGGGCTGACCGAGGCGACCCACGGCAACGCGATGGGCGTCGGTTCGGCCGACGTCGTCCACGAGGACATCGTCGCCGAACTCGACGCGACGACGACGCTCATCAACGCGCTCACCGCCAGCACGATTCGCGGCGTGAAGCTCCCGCCGGTGGTCGAGACCGACCGCGCCGGCCTCGTGGCCGCGCTGTCGACCATCGGCGTCGTCGACACCGACACCGTCCGGGTCCTCCGCGCGGCCGATACGATGCATCTCCACCGCCTCTACGCCTCGCCGGCGCTGGTCGAGGCCGCGCGCGACCGCGACGACCTCCGCGTCGTCGCGGAGCCGTCGCCCATCGAGTTCGACGACGGGCAGTTCGCCGCCCCGTCGCTCCGGGAATAGCCGGCCGTCTTCGGGGCGGGAGAGGACGGTGGCGTCGGACGCGCACTCAAAGATTTATATGGTGTGATACTGATACACTACCTACGGATATCGACCGACACTGGTAGCGGGCTGTCTCGTCAGCGCCGCGGATAGCGGGCGAGCCGCCCCTGTGACCAGCCGCGGGTCCGATACAGACATGACATACAGAGCAGGCGTAATCGGAACGGGCGGTATCGCAGGCATGGGTATCCTCGGGATGCACGACGAGGAAGCCATCGGCACGGAGAAGATCGACGCCAGCCACGCCGGCGGGTACGCGAGTACCGACGAGATAGAGCTCGTCGCGGTCGCCGACGTGGACGAGGAGAAGCTGGCGACGTTCGGCCGCGCGTGGGACATCCCGTCGGAGCGGCAGTACGTGGGCCACGAGGCGATGCTCGCGGCGGAGGACCTCGACGTCGTCTCGGTCTGTACGCCCTCTTTTCTCCACCACGAACACGCCATCGACGCCGCGCAGTCGGCCGCCGACCCCGAAGTCGTCTGGTGTGAGAAGCCCATCGCCTCGCAGGTCAGCGCCGCCGAGGAGATGGTCGAGGTGTGCGCGGAGACGGACACCGAACTCGTCGTCAACCACTCGTTCCGATTCACCGACAAGCTCCGGCGGCTCCACGACCTCATCCACGACCGGAACATCCTCGGCGAAGTCAAGTCGGTGAGCACCCAGTACCGGATGGAGTTGATGCGCAACTCCACGCACGTTCTGGACACGCTCGTCTACCTCCTCGACGCCCGCGCACAGCGGGTCTCGGGCTACATCACGGGCGAGAACGAGGCCGTCGACTCGCTGGACGCGACACAGGACGTGGTCGACGCGGGGGGCGGGGGTCACGTCGTGATGGACGACGGCTCGTTCGTCACGGTCGACTGCACGATTCCCCGGGACGTGTCGTCGATGACGCTGAACTTCATCGGCACCGAGGGGAAGCTCTACATGAACAACGACGACGGCGAGTGGCGGTACTGGGCGCTCGAAGACGGCGAGCACGTCGAGCAGTCACTCCCCGGTATCGACGGGGCGTGGACGTGGGAGGACGACTACAAGCGGTCGTTCGCGAACGCGGCGACGCACGTCCAAGACATCCTGAACGGCGAGGCGGAGAATTACTCGCCCGGGGTCGAGGCGACCCGCTCGCTCGAAATCATCGTCGGCTTCTACCTCTCGCACTACACCGGGTCGACGGTCGACATCCCGCTGGCCCAACCGCTGCGCGAGATACCGATTACGTCTTGGTAATCGACCGTCCCGTGCCGACCGCAGTTCTCGCGGTACCGTATCACCGTCCCGGGGCCGCGGCCGACACCACACCGACAGCGGTAGCTCTCGGCGTCGGTGCGTCGAAGTGAGAAGCGGAGCCGCAGTCGCCGGTCAGTCGTTGAGCCACGGCGCGCCGTCGCGGCTGACGTAGCGCTCGGTCCGCTCGATGTCCCGGATGCGCTCTACGTCCTCGTCGTCGAGTTCGAGGTCCGTCGCGGCGAGGTTGTCCGTGATGTGGAACTCGCCGGTCGCCTTCGGGACGACGCCGACGTTGTCCCGCGAGAGGAGCCACGCGAGGCTGACCTGCGACGCGCTGACGCCGTGTTTCTCGGCGATGTCGACGACTTCGGGCACGTCGAAGACGTTGCCGCGGGCCAGCGGGGAGTACGCGACGTGGTTGTAGTCGTTGTCTTGGGCGTGGGCGACGAGTTCGTCCTGCTGGAGCAGCGGGTGCGTCTCCGCCTGATGGGCGAACAGCGGTGACTCCATGTGGGCCATCGCCTCGTCCAGCAGGTCGGTGCTGAAGTTACAGACGCCCACGTGGTCGATGCGCCCCCGGTCGACGAGTTCGTCGAAGGCCGGCATCGTCTCCGCGGCGTCGTAGTTCCCGACCGGCCAGTGGACGTACAGCAGGTCGAGGTAGTCGAGACCGAGCCGGTCGAGCGTGACCTCCAACCCCTCGATGACCTCGTCGTACGCGAGGCCGAACTTCTCGGCGTGGACCTTCGAGCCGACGATTACCTCCTCGCGGGGGACGTCGGCCCGCGCGATGCCCTCGCCGACGGCCTCCTCGTTGCCGTAGTACTGCGCCGTGTCTATGTGCCGGTAGCCCGCTTCGAGGGCTATCTGGACGCTCTGTGCGCACGTTTCCGGGTCGGTGTTCTGCCACGTGCCGAGACCGATGGCTGGGAGCTCGCTCATGGTAGCCACATCGCTACCGGCCCCTATATTTCTTCGGGTTTGTGTGACAGGTTCTCGATAGAACTCGGTGCTGTCGCACAGTACCAATTAGACGGAAATCCGAGAGAAGTGAGCGGCGGCGAATCCCGGCGGCCGGCGCTACAGCAGGTGCCGCCTGTCGGACCGCCGCTTCCGTAGCCAGCCGCGCAACAGCGGCAGGAACTTGTGGCGGATATCGAAGTACAGCGACACCGCGCCGTATATCCAGAGGCCGAACAGGACCGTCATCGCCCCGATGTAGGCGAGGCCGAGGGACGTGGGCATCTCAGACCTCCCCCTCCGCGGCGACGCCGTCGGCGATAGCGGCGGCGTCGACGAGGCTGTGTGCGATGGCGTCGCCGGTCGCGCCGTCGAAGACGTGGACGTTGTCGCGGGCGAACGCGACCTCTATCGTGTCTCCCTCGCTGACGTCCGCGTCGGGGTCGAGGCTCATGAGCAGTTCCGTCGTCTCGCCGTCGGCCCCGCGGTCGCCGACGAGTAAGTACGCGTAGGTCTGGTTCCCGATGGGTTCCAGCACGTCGACGGTCACGGTGACGGACCGACTCGGGTACGCGATGTCGTCGGTGTCGGACGCGAGGTAGATGTCCTCCGGGCGAATCCCCAGCGTGACGGGCTCGTCGGGTTCCAGCGGCGGCGCGGCCATGTCGTGTGCGACGCTGAACTCGTCGACGTCGAGGGCGTCGGCGGTGGCCCGGCCGTCGAACATGTTCATCGAGGGACTGCCGATGAACTGCGCGACGAAGGTGTTGACCGGGCGGTTGTAACACTCGAGGGGCGGCGAACACTGCTGGAGTTGGCCGTCGTTGATGATGGCGATGCGGTCGGACATCGTCATCGCCTCTTCTTGGTCGTGGGTGACGTACACCGTCGTGATGCCGAGTTCTTTCTGGAGTCGCTGGATTTCGGTCCGCATCGACACCCGGAGCTTCGCGTCTAAGTTCGCCAGTGGCTCGTCCATCAGGAACACCTCCGGCTGGCGGACGATGGCGCGTGCGATGCCCACGCGTTGCTGTTGGCCGCCCGAGAGTTCGTCCGGGCTCCTGTCGAGCATCCCCTCGAGTTGGACGATTTCGACGGCCTCCTCGACCCGGCGCTCGATCTCGCCGTCGTCGTAGTTTCGCAGTCGGAGGCCGAAGGAGACGTTCTCGTAGACGTTCATGTGGGGAAACAGCGCGATGTTCTGGAACACCATCGCTATCTCCCTGTCCTTGGGCGGCTTGTCGGTCACGTCCCGGCCGGCTATCTCGACCGTTCCGTCGGTCGGCGTGGTGAGGCCGGCGACGGTTTCGAGCGTCGTCGACTTCCCACAGCCCGACGGGCCGACGAAGCAGACGAACTCGCCGTCCTCGATAGTGAGGTCCATCCCTTCGACCGCGACGACGTCTTCGTACTCTTTGCGAACGTCCGTGAGGTTGACTTGTCCCATGTTGTATCACTCCTTGAGGCCGCCCGAGGTCAGGCCCCGGACGATGTGGTCCTGCGCGAAGATGACGAGCACCGCGATGGGGATGATACCCATGAGGCTCGCGGCCGCCATCAGGTTGTACTGCGTCGTGTACTGCTGCTGGAAGTTCAGAATCCCGTACACCAACACGGCCCAGTTCTCCGGCGAGCCGTCGGTCATGATGAACGAGAAGAAGAACTCGCGGTAGACGCCGATGAAGACGATGATGGCCGCGGTCACCACGCCCGGCGCGGACAGGGGCATGATGACGCGGAACAGCGCGCCCAGCCGGGTCGTCCCCTCGACGCGTGCGGCGTCCTCCAAGCCGTCCGGAATCTGCTCGTAGAACGTCGTGAGGATGAAGATGGTGATGGGGAGGCTGAGCATCGTGAACGGGAACACCATCCCCCACGGCGTGTTGTAGAGGTCCGGCGACGACACGCCCAGCACGCTCACCGACCCCGTGAGGAGTTCGAACAGGGGGATGAGGAAGGCGATGCCCGGGAAGTACGAGATGACTAGCAACAACAGCAGGAGCGGCCCCTTCCCGGGGAAGTCGACCCGCCCGAAAGCGTAGCCGGCGAGGCTCCCGAGCGTGATGCAAAACACCACGGTGATGGAGGCCAGCAGGACGCTGTTGAAGATGTAGTGGTGCAGCGGGTACTGCTGGAAGACGGTGATGAACACGTCCGGATTGAACGACTCCGGCAGGACGCCCATCTGGTAGAGCCGGTCGCTGGGTGTCACCGCCAGCACCAGCAGCCAGTAGAACGGGAACAGCGTGATCATGATGAACGATGTGAGCCCGACGTAGAAGCCGAGCCGGTAGACGTCGGTCGCGTTGTGGACCGCGTACTCGACGAGTCGTCCCGTCGTCCCGGTGTACTCCTCGCCGCTCATTCTCTCGCCTCCCGGAACCGCAGGACGTACACCATGACGATGCCCGCGATGAGTATCGCGGACAGGAACGCTATCGCGGAGGCGGTGGGCCAGCGCTGCTGTCTGAACGTCGACACCACCAGACACGTCAGCGTCGGCACCGTGCTACACCCCGCCGACGCCTCGACGATGCCGTAGATCTTCATCGAGCTGATGGTGTAGAATATCATCCCGATGAACAGCACCGGCTTGACCAGCGGCAGCGTGATGTATCGGAACTGCTGCCACTTCGACGCGCCTGCGACCTTCGCCACGTCGTAGAGGTTCTGGTCAATGCTGGCGAGCCCGGCCATGATGATGAGCGCGATGAAGGGAATCTTCCGCCAGATGTCTATCAGGATGATGATGAGCGTCGAGTCCTGACTGCTCACCAGCGGATTTCCCGAGAAGACGCCCAGCGCCGCCAGCGGTTCGACGAGGAAGCTGATCGACGGCTGGAACAGCAGGTAGAACATCATCCCTTGGATGACGATGGGAATCGACCACGGCAGGATGACGACGGTCCGAGCGAGCGCACGGCCACGGAACTCCTTGTTCAGGATTATCGCCATCGCCAGCCCCAGCAGCGTCCCCACGGCGACGCTCACGCCCGTGATGAGGAGCGTGACCGGGAGCGCACTCGAAAAGGGGTCCTCGAGGCTGAGGAAGGGGTAGTTCAGAAGGACGTTCATCCCTCCGGTGAGGAGTTGGACGTAGTTTTCGAGGCCGACGAACGCGCCGACGGGGCTCACGCCCGTGAGCGAGTCGTCGTGGAACGAGAAGAACAGCGTTCTGAGCAGCGGGTAAAAGGCGAGCACCGAGAGAACGGCGAACACCGGGGCCACCAAGAGGTACCCGTACTTCTCCTCGTCCAACTGCTCGATCTTGAGGAAGACCGGCGATACCACCTGTTGGACTTTCTGCATCATTGTGTGTGTGCTAGGGTAGACCGAGCCAATCGGTTTGTAGCTTGTGATAGTTGTCGCGGGAGCGTGACGGCCCCGGTGGGAGCTCAGGACTCCTGATTCTCTATCTGCTCCACCTGATTCTGTGCAGCCTGTGCCGCCGCAGTCGGCGACTTCTGCTGTTTGAGACAGGCGAGGAACTGCTCGCCGATGGCCGTCTTCTCCGCGCTCCACACCGCGTTGATGGGCGGAGCGAACTGGTTGTTCGCTTGATACTGGAGCGTGTCGAGGTGGCGGCTCATGACGTCGACGTTGTTCGCGCGGTCGGTGCCGAGCAGTTCCGGCTTGGGCGGCGTCGACCCCAGTTCCTCGAAGATGGTGAGGTAGAACTCGTCGGTCGTCATCGCCTTGATGACCTCC
Organism: Haloarcula sp. MBLA0138; assembly: GCF_055632455.1. Classification (NCBI taxonomy): domain Archaea; kingdom Methanobacteriati; phylum Methanobacteriota; class Halobacteria; order Halobacteriales; family Haloarculaceae; genus Haloarcula; species Haloarcula sp. MBLA0138. The sequence goes on from NZ_JBVMVU010000002.1 coordinate 333,782, forward strand.
ACCGTGGCGGCCAGTCGTTCGGTGTTGGGGTTGACAGAGAGGTGCCAGCCGCCGAGTTTGGAGTTCGACCCGCCGGTCCCCTCGTAGGGCGCTTCGGACGCCGGCGTTCCGTAGGGGTAGGGCATCACGCCGAGGTCCTCGCCGAAGTTCTCCGCCGCGCCGAAGTCGGCGATGGCGAACGACCAGTTGCGGTGGGCCACCGCCTCGCCCGCCGAGAACGACTCCATCGAGGGGTTGGTGTCCCACCCGAGCGATTCGGAGGGGGTGATATTGCCGGAGAGGCCCTCGATGGCGTGCTGGTCGTCGCTGCCGTAGATGAACGTCCGGAGTTGGCGGAGCGTCCGGACGGTCTGGTCCTCGTCGATGGTGACCGGTCGGTCGCCGATGGGGCCGGCTTGGTTCGACATGTCGCCGAAGTAGTTGCCGCCGTTGGTGACCAACTGCTCGTAGCCGGCGATGGAGCCGAGGTTCCGTTGGTTGAGCGCGACCGTGTAGCCGTCGTCGGTGCCGGCCTGTTCCTTGGTGTCGGCGACGACCTCGGCGAAGCGGTCCCACCGCATCGGCTCCGTGGCCCAGTTCTCGCCCTCGGGGTCGTAGCCGGCCTGTTCCACCAAGTCCTTGCGATACTGGACGGTGGGAATGTCGATGAACTGCGGGATACCGTAGAGGCCGCCGTCCCACCGCATCGAGTCGACCATCACCTGCGAGTAAGCGTTCTCCAGTTCGCGTATCGTCTCGTCACCGAACACCTCCGAGAGGTCGAGCAGCCAGCCCCGGGGCGCGAAGTAGGGCGTGTACGCGAAGTTCGTGAGCATCATGTCGGGCGTGGCCCGGCCGGCGGAGAGAATCTGGTTGTACCGCGACTGGAGGTCGTCGGCCCCCCATACTGTCGTGGAGAAGTTGACGTCGATGCTCTCTGGAAGCCCGGCGTCGTACAGTGTCTCTTTCAGCATGTCGGCGACGTTGCCGAACAGGGGTGCGGTGCTGTACTCGACGGTGATGTCCTCACCGTTGTACTCTAGGTCTTCGGTGGCTGTTCCACCATCGCCACCGCCCTGATTGTCGCCGCCGGTGCTCGAACAGCCGGCCAGTCCGACCGCGAGCCCCGAGGCGCCGACGGAAGCGACGAACTGGCGGCGGGAGAGCGCGCGTGATTGACTAACCGTACGGGTGCCGCGACTATCACGGTCCATAGTCCACAATACCGCAACCATGCCATATAAATCTATTGTTGCTGGCGGTCGAAAGCCGAGGGAGACGCCGGGAATCGCCCGGAACCGGTCGGTACCGACTGTCTCTGCTGGACCGTGCGTACGCCCGGTGCGCGTCCAGTATTACTGAACCACAGTTTGGGATAGCTGGAATAGATTTATGCCTTCCCACACACTCGTACTGGGCATGGCCGGAGAGCGAAACTCCAACGCAGTCAAGACCGCACGCACTACCTTCGCGATTCTGGAGGAACTGAAAGCGCGAAACGAGGCCACCGTCACGGAGCTCACCGACGCCTTCGACCTCTCGAAAAGCAGCATCCACAACTACCTCACGACGCTGGAGGAGGACGGCTACGTCGTCAAAGACGGGAACACCTACGAGGTCGGCCTCCGACTGCTCGACCTCGGCGGCCACGCGCGTCACCGCCAGCGTCTCTACGACATCGCGAAAGAGGAGGTGACCGAACTGGCCGAGGAGACCGGCGAACTGGCGAACCTGCTCGTCGAGCAACACGGGAAGGGCGTCTACTTGCACCGCGCACACGGCGTCGACGCCGTGAAGACGGACTCGTACATCGGACAGCGCGTCTACCTCCACAACACGGGGCTCGGGAACGCGATTCTCGCACACCTCCCTCGGGAACGAATCGAGGCGATTCTGGACCGACACGGCATGCCGGCGACGACGGAGAACACCATCACCGACCGCGAGGCGCTGTTCGCACACCTCGACGAGGTGCGCGACGACGGCGTCGCGTTCGACGACGAGGCCCGCGTCAAGGGGCTCCGGTGCGTGGCGGTCCCCATCGTCAACAACAACGACACCGTCGAGGGCGCGATAAGCGTGTCCGGTCCGACCAGTCGGTTTCAGGACGAGCGGTTCCGGGAGGAGCTTCCGGCCAAACTGAAAAGCGTCGCCAACGTCATCGAACTGAACATCACATACACGTGAGACGCTACCGTCGCTTAGCCAACGTGTGCAGTAGTCCAGTATTGCTAACTCCTGTTTAGTATATCTGAATATTGCGTGAAATTGCGTCCGGATACACTATCTATTGATTCGTGTCCAGTATAGAGGTAGATATACTCAGTTATACTGAATAAGAGTCAGAATAGTACCAACGGCTGCTCCCGTCGCCACAGACACGGAGGCCGACAGCGAACACAGCGGGTCGCGGCGACACACGGCGTCGCAGCGAACCGGGAGTGTGTGGTCTACTATCCGTACAGTTGTTATGCGGTCGGCAGACGACGGCCGGCCACCGTTGCTGTTCCGCGTGGCGTACATAACATCCGTACGTTCGTTATATTTTGGGCAGTGACGGACCGCCCGGCGGACAGCGCAGAGCGGAGGGGCGGTGTCGGCGGACCGCCGCCGCGTTCGTCACCGAATCCACCGGTCGAAACGGTGTCCTCGTCGCCACGGCGACCAGCGTGACGGGACACTGTCGACAAAACTGACGAGAGAGACGCCTTTCCAGCCATTTATTCCGACTTCCGTAATTTGTTTGCACACTGTGGCACCATGTTCCAATATATGGGCCCATATTCTCTATTTTCGTCCCATATATCGATAGAAAGCTTCTACAAAATACACTTTTAACTATCTAGTGGTGATTTTGGCGACGGGTCCGCTTCGACAATTTTCGACACAGGCCGGAGAGCGACGGGTTGGCCGGCGTCGACATCGAGCGCGGCAGCACCGTCTCCCGTGGAATGCCGACCCGGTCGGTCCCGACGGCAACGGGAAACACGAGGGTGGCCGCTCGGGCGCGGCCACCACGTCCGAGCCACGGCCCGGCGGCGGAATATGTTCGCGCCAACCCTCTTTGTCCGTCTCGCCGCAGCCTGATGTGATGTGTTTAGGAGAGCCTAAAACGCCTACAGAGGTAGAGCACCCGCGAGTGCAACAGTCCGCCACACCGGGGGTGAACGCGAGTGATTCGTGAGCACGTGCGCCACCTTCACCACGCCATCGACTGCCGGTCGCTCCCGGTTTGCGGTGCGATAACGCTCGCGGCACTGCTGTCGCTGCCGCTCTTCGGGACGGCGGTTCGAGCCGTGGGGAGCACGTTGCATCTCGGCCGACTCGTGCTCCCGCTGCTGGTACTCGCACACGTGCCGGCCGTGGTCGCGCTCATCGCCGTCTGGTCGATAGGGTGTGACATCTGCCGGGGGGAGTCGGGATGACGGCGACCGGGTTCGACGCGGCGCGCGAGTACGACGACGACCGCTTCTCCGCGGTCGAGGTGTTCCGCAGCGACCGGATGAAGGTCGTCTGTGGCTACTTCCGGCCCGGGCAGTTTATCCCGGTCCACGCCCCAGCGAGCGACGTGGCGATACACGTCCGGTCCGGGACCGGCGTCGTCCGCGACGGCGACGCGGACCGCCGTGTGGGCGCGGGCGACGTGGTGACCGTCGAAGCGGGCACCGACCGCGGCGTCAGGGCCGACGACGACGCGGAACTGGAGGCGCTGCTCGTGACTGCGCCGCCGCCGACCGACGCGGAACACGAACCGGTCCGCGCCGGGCTGCGACAGGACCGGTTCGACCCGCGGAGGGAGGAGTCATGACCACGCTGCACGCGCTCGATGACCTCGATGGACAGCCACACGCCAACGTCTTCCCGGACGCGGAGCCAAAGACCGTCCGACTGACGCTCGCCGAGGGCGAGACGGTCGCGCCCCACACCCACCCCGGGCGCGACATCGTCTGCTACCTCGTCGAGGGGGCGGTGGCGCTACAGGTGGGCGAGGAGACGCACGAGGTGACCGCCGGCGACGTGGCCCGCTTCGAGGGCGACCAAGAGATATCGCCGCGCGCGCTCGAAGACAGCACCGCGCTGATAGTCCTCGCGGACCGGGCGACCGACTGAGTCCGGAGCGCCCGGAGCCGCGACAAGACCGCGGTGAACATGTTCCGGAGAACCACCATACTGCGGTGGCGAGAAGCCGTCCGAAATGGCATCAGTCGGCTCAGTCGTCGGGACGGCGACGATGGCAGCGCTCCTCGTCGGCGTCGCCGCCACGCTCGCCCGCGTCGAGAACTGGCGCTCGTACACCCCGTCGGTCGGCGACGGGCACACCACAGTCGGAGAGACACACCGAGAGAAACCCGGCGGCCTCACGCGGTGGCTGACGACCGTCGACCACAAGGACATCGGCATCCTCTACGGGGTCTTCGCGGTCGTCTCGTTCGCGTGGGGCGGTATCGCCGTCGTGTTGATGCGGCTGGAACTGCTCTACCCGGCACAGGACTTCCTCAGCACGAGCCTCTACAACGGCTTGCTGACCACCCACGGCATCACGATGCTGTTCCTGTTCGGGACGCCGATTCTGGCGGCGTTCTCGAACTACTTCATCCCGCTGCTCATCGGGGCCGACGACATGGCGTTCCCGCGCATCAACGCCGTCGCCTTCTGGCTGCTCCCGCCCGCCGCCCTGCTCATCTGGGGCGGCATCCTCGGCGCGCCGTTTCTCGACGGCATCGAGCCCGCACAGACGGCGTGGACCATCTACGCGCCGCTCTCGGTCGAGCAGGCCAACCCCGGCGTCGACCTGCTGCTGCTGGGGCTGCACCTCTCGGGCGTCGCGGCGACCATCGGCGCGATAAACTTCATCGCGACCATCTTCACCGAGCGGGACGACGACGTGACGTGGGCGAATCTGGACATCTTCTCGTGGACCGTGCTCGTCCAGTCGGCCCAGATTCTCTTCGCGTTCCCGCTGTTGGGGAGCGCGCTGGTGATGCTCCTGCTGGACCGGAACGTCGGGACGGCGTTTTTCGCCGTCGACGGCGGCGGCCCGCTGCTGTGGCAACACCTGTTCTGGTTCTTCGGCCACCCTGAAGTGTACATCCTCGTGCTCCCGCCGATGGGGCTGGTCAGCTACATCCTGCCGAAGTTCTGCGGGCGGAAGCTGTTCGGCTTCAAGTTCGTCGTCTACTCGACGCTCGCGCTGGGCGTCCTCTCTTTCGGCGTCTGGGCCCACCACATGTTCTCGACGGGCATGGACCCGCGCCTGCGGGCCTCGTTCATGGCCGTCTCCATCGCCATCGCCATCCCGAGCGCGGTCAAGACGTTCAACTGGATGGCGACGATGTGGAACGGGAGCCTCCGGACGACCGTCCCGTTCCTCTTCTGTGTCGGCTTCGTCGGGAACTTCATCGTCGGCGGCGTCACCGGCGTCTTCGAGGCGTCGATTCCGGTCGACCTGATTCTCCACGACACCTACCACGTGGTGGCGCACTTCCACTACGTCATCATGGGCGGCATCGCCTTCGCCGTCTTCGCGGGCATCTACTATTGGTTCCCCATCTACGCCGGCCGCTGGTACCAGCGGTCGCTGGCCCGCTGGCACTTCTGGCTGACGCTCGTGGGGACGAACGTCACGTTCTTTCCGATGGTGCTGCTGGGCTACGCCGGGATGCCCCGCCGGTACGCGACCTACAACGTCACCGTCGGGCCGATAGAGCTGTTCACGCTCCTCCACCAGTTGGCGACGCTGGGCGTCGTCCTGCTGGTGGTCGGTCAGCTGATATTCGTCTGGAACATCGTCGTCTCGTGGCTCGAAGGCCCCCGCGTGACCGACGCCGACCCGTGGGACCTCGCCGAGCACGACCAGCTAACGCGGGAGTTCGCGTGGTTCGAGCGGGAAAAGCGGCCCGCGCTGGCCGACGGCGGCGACGAGAGCGAGCCCGCGGCCGACTGAGAAGCTGCGCCGTCGGTGCCACGAGAACTTATTTACCCGCCAACAGTACGGCCTCGTGTTCCGATGACAGAGTGGGCCGACAGACTGACGCGGGTGGACGCGCTCAGAGAGGCGATAGAGGACGACCCGGACGCCGTGGGGCCGGCGCTGGGGGAACTGCTCGAACTGGCCCGCGACGAGGAGTGGTCGGTCCGACACGGTGCCGTCGAGGCCCTCGCCGTCGGACTCGACGCCCGACCCGACGCGGGTGCGTCGGCCCTCGACGCGCTGGTCCGGCTGACATTGGACGGGTCGGTCCCGCGCTCGAGTCGGTTGGCGACCGCCCTCGAAGCGGTCGTCGCCACCGCCCCGGACGCCGGTCTGGACGCGGCACTCGCGGGGTTCGAAGCGGTCCCGCCGGACGAGCGCGGGGACGCCGGCGCGGCCGGTGTGGCGCGGGCGCTCGAACGCCTCGCCGTCGACGACCCCGCCCGCCTCGTCGGGTCGCTCGAACCGCTCCGGGGAATCGGGCGGACGGTCAGCCCGGATGCCCGAGCGCACCTCCTCGGCGTCCACCTCGCGCTCGCCGCCGACCACCGGGCGGCGGCCCGCCCGGTCGTCCCCGACCTCCTCGCTGAGTTCGAGGCGGGCGACAGCGACACGCGCCGGGTCGCCGCTGACCTCCTGTGCTCGCTGACCGCCGACCCGGCGGACGGACCTCGGGTGGTCGGGACAGTGGTCCGCTGGCTGGCGACGCATCCGAGAGAACCCCGCGAACAGCGCCCGCGGCGGGACCCGCGTGAGTCGGTGCTGCACCCGTCGCTGGTCGGGAGTCCGCCGGCGGGGACACTCGGTGTGACGCGGGTACTCGCCAGAGTGGCGGCGGAGACGCCCGACGCAGTCGTCCCCCACTGTGACGACATCGCGGCCTCGCTGGCGGCGGACGAGAGTACCCGGGACGACCAGTGGCCGCGGAGTCACCTCGCGCGGGCGCTCGCGGCCGTCGCCCGGCAGCGGCCCGCGGCGGTGGCCGCGACGGCCGACGACGTGCGGACCCTGCTGACCGACGGGTCGGAGTTCGTCCGGTACTGGGCCGGACAGGCGATGCTCGCGCTCTCCCCACACCGCCCGGACGCTGTCTCGGTGGCCGTCGTCGGCGACCTACTGGCCGACCCGAACCCCGACGTTCGGTCCCTCGGAGTCGACCTCGCCACCGGCTGTCTCGCCGAGGGCGTCGTCGACGCCGACAGCGTCGTCACGCGGCTCCGGCCGGCGCTGGCGAGCGAACCTGCCGCCCGGAACCGGGCACCGGTGGGAATCTTCGCGTCGGACGCGCGGGCCGACTCGCTCGCCGTGGAGCCGGCACTGAGCGTGCTCGAAGCGGTCGCTCGCCACGACCCGGCGGCGGTCCGGTCCGTCTGTCCCGCGCTGGAGGGGTGCCTCGGGAACACGCGGACGGCCGGCGACGCCGCCGCCGTCCTCGCGACCGTGGCCGAAGCCGACCCCGAAGCCGTTGCCGACGCCGTCCCGGCGCTCGTCGACTGCGTGTTCGGCGACTCGATACCCGGTCGGTCGGCGGCCGCGGAGGCGCTCGCCGCGGTCGGTGCGGCGCGGCCGTCGCTGCTCGACGACCAGTTGCCGGCGCTCGCGACTGCCTTCGAACGGGAACCCGGCGGCGGGGAGGAAGTCGCCGCGGTCCTCGCCGCCGTCGCCGACAGACCGCTGTCCGACGACCGAACGGTCTTCGAGACCGCGCTCGCTCGGTCGACCGCCGACACCCCGGCGGCCCGGCGGACGGCGACGCGCGTACTCGCCGCGCTCGTCGATGCCGAGGGAGACGACGAGCGAACCGACGAGCGAGCGGTGGCGGCGCTCACGGAGCGGTTGGGCGACCCCGACGAGCAGGTCCACGCGGCGGCGCTCGACGCGCTCGCGACCCACGTCGCGGACACCGCGAACGCGGCGCTCGTCCGGGACCTGTACGAGAGCGACGCCGGTCAGCGGCGTTCCGCGGCCGACCTGCTCGCGCGGGCGACGCTGTTCGACGGGACGTGGCCGTCGCCGGCGTTCCAGCGGTGGCTGGCCGGCCGCCTCCGCGCCACCGAGGGCGAGACGCGGCGTGCGCTCGTCGACGCAGCGAGCCACGTCTGCGGCCAGACCGACGCCGAGAACGACCTCGTCACGGCGTTGGTGGCCCGTCTGGACGACGACGCCGTCACCGACGCCGAGGTGACGTCGCTCCGCCGGGTCGTCACCGACGGCGCGACGACGGTGCCGAGAGGGAAACTGGCGGCCGCCGTCGAGCGGGCCGTATCGGCCCCGGACCGCTCGCCCTCGCGGACCTATCTCGGACTCCTCCCGCACGTCGTCGACCACCTCGGCGACCCACAGCGGGTGGCCGACCGGCTACTGGCGTGGCTCGACGAGGGGCGTCGGGACACCGACGCTCTCACGACGGCGCTGGCGGCGCTCGCCCCGACGGTGACGGTTCCGGCCGACGACGTAGTCGCGGCGCTTGAACGGGACGCCCTCGACGCGACGGTCACGGCGGGCGACCGGACCTGCTATCAGTTCGGCGAGGTGCTGCGCGACTGCGACGGCGGCGCGGCGTTGCGCGAGACGTTCGTCCCGATGGCCCGCGAGGGGACGAGCGAGCGGCGAGAAGCGGCGTACAGCGTACTCGAGTCGGTGGCCGACGCGTGGCCCGCCGGCGTCCGGCCGGCCGCGGACGCGCTGCGGGAGGGGGTCCGCGACGACGACGAGCGGGTCCGCCGCCCGGCCCTGTCGGCGCTCGTCGCGGTCGGCCGAGCGTCGCCCGCGGTCCTCCGGCCGCTGGCCGGCTGGCTCACCTCGCACCGGTGGACCGCCGAGAGCGTCGAACGGCGACGGCGGCGCTACGAGGCGCTCGCACTGCTCGCCGCCGACGGAAACGCGGGCGGGAAGGCGATGGTCGGGCCGCTCCGTCGCGGGCTGTGCGACGGCGACGGGGCGGTCACCGAGTACGCCCTCGAAGCGGCGGCCGAACTGACCGACCCGCGCTTGCTCCCGGTGTTGCACCGGCTGGACCGGGGCGTTCCGGACTGGGGGTCGCCGCCGGCCCACTGCCGGCCTGCCGCGGACGAGCCGGCGGACCCGCCGTTCGGCGAATTCTTCGAGGCAGACGAGCAGGACCTCACGGCCGGCGACGCACTCGACCGGTACAAGCGATGAAGACAGGGCAGCCCGACGACGGGGAGTTGGCAGATTGAGTTCGTGCTGGCGTCGCGTGGACACGGGAGACGACAGCGCAGGCAGCCGAGAGGGAGACCGCCCCAATCGAGTGGGAGGGCCTAGTCGTCGTTCAGCACGCCCTCGGCGACGGCCATGTCCTCGACGTCGGGGTCGTCCTCGGACTGCCGGAGGACGAACCGCTTGCGGACGAGGTCGGCCGCGTACAGCACCGTGCCGACGATGATGAGCGTGTCACCCGGGAGGCGCGCCCAGAAGAGGGTCTGGACGAGCGGCTGTTCGTAGAAGGCGACACTGCGGGCGACGGCGTAGCTCTCGGTGAACGCCGCCTCCAACTGGAGGAAGCCCACCGGGAGGACGGAGACGAACACCATCAGCGCCAGCCCGACGTTCCAACACCAGAACGCCGCCCTGAGCCACGAGCCGTCCCAGCGGCCCGGCTCGATGGCTATCTGGAGCATGTACGTCACCATGCCCAGCGCGAGGAAGCCGAAGGCCCCGAACATCGCGGCGTGGGCGTGCCCGACCGTGAGGTAGGTCCCGTGCTCGTAGTAGTTGATGAGCGGGAGGTTGATGAAGAAGCCCAGCACGCCCGCGCCGACGAAGTTCCAGACGCCGCTGGCGATGATGAACATGAACGGCAGCCGGTACGGGAACTGGCCGCTGCCGGACATGGCCCGGTACTGGCCCAGCGCCTCGTAGAGGATGAACACCAGCGGGATGAGTTCGAGCGTCGAGAAGACGCTCCCGATGGGCACCCACATGTCGGGCATCCCTATCCACCAGTAGTGGTGGGAGACGCCGATGACGCCCGTACTCATCACGAGCAGCGCTTGGAGCATCACCGCCTTCTCGGCGCTCCGGCGGCTCAGGAGGTTCATCGACACCAACGTCAGGCCGACGATGGCGACGATGAAGAACTCGAAGGCCCCTTCGACCCACATGTGGACGACCCACCAGCGCCAGAACTCCGTCACCGCGATGTTGGTCTCGGGGGTGAACAGGAAGCCGGCAGTGAACAGCAGGGCGATGGAGCCGCCGGCGTACAGTATCATGTGTGCCAGCCCGTACACCGGCTCGCGGTCGAGCAGCGGCTTCAGGCCGCGGACCGTGAGGGCGGCCCAGATGCCGAAGCCGGCGAGGAGGCCGACCTGCCAGAGCTTCCCGATTTCGAGGTACTCGAGGCCCTCGTTGCCCAGCAGCCACCAGAGCGACCCGTCGAGGTAGCCGTTCGCGCCCAGCCAGATGCCGCCGAGGCCGCCGACCGTGACGACCACCACGGCACCCAGCAGCACGTCGATGTAGGTGGACTGCCGTTTCGGCTCGTGGCCCGTCAGCAGCGGCGGGAGGAACAGCCCCGCGCCGAGCCACGTCGTGGCTATCCAGAGGACGCCGAGGTCGATGTGCCACGTCTTCCCGATGGCGAAGGGGAGCAACTGGAGAATCGGGACGCCGAACAGCTCTTCGATGCCGAAGAAGCCGGCCCGTTCGATGTAGTAGTGCGCGAGCAGGCCGCCCAGCAACACCTGCGCGAGGAACAGGCCGCCGGCGACGGGGATAAAGCGCAGCGCCGAGCGCTGGCTCGGGAAGACGCTCACGTCGCCGGGCTCCGGGACGGAGATGTCCTCGGCGGAAGGTTCGGGCAACTGCACGGACTTGTACAACCAGATGCCGAAGCCGGCCCCGCCGACGAGCAGGACCATGGCGATGACGCTCCACGTCATCGCGGCGGCGGTGGCGTCGTTGCCCGCCCCCGGCGCGTACGGCCACTCGTTCGTGTACGAGTGGTCGCCGTCGGGGCGGTCGGTGTGGGAGAACCACGCCGTCCAGAGGGCGAAGTCGGCGAACTGCCGGGCTTCGTCCTCGCTCTCTATCATTCCCTCGGGCACACCGCGGTAGTGGCTGCCCTCGTGGTACCGCTGGACGTACTCCTCGCGGACCTGCTCGTGGGCGTACACCTCAGCGGCCGAGTAGTCGATGCTGCCGCCGTCGTACTGCCCGTCGAGGTCACGCCGCGTGACGTCGTCGACCGCCGCCTGTTCGGACGACGACAGGGCGTCGTAGTCGTCGCCGTAGCGCTCTCTGGCGTAGTACGACCGCATGTACTGGGTCTTGAGCTCCAGCGCGTCGGCCGTGTAGTCGGCCCCGTAGTACGCGCCGTTGCCCAGAACCGACCCGTGGTTCATCAGCCCGTTCTTCTGGAAGGCCCGCTTGCCGTCGCGTATCTGGTCGCCGGTGACGACGGTCTCGCCGTCGGGTCCGACGACCCGCTCCGGAATGGGCGGGGCCTCCTGATACGCGAACCACGCACCGACACCCATCACCGCGAGGTTGAACACGAAGGCCACGACGATGACCTTCGCGATGGTCTTCCGTTCGAGCTCCATGTCCGGAGTTCCGACAGCCCGTTCAATGAAGGGTCCCCCGCTTCTCAGGGACTGAGTACGACCCGGAACACGTTCGGCTCGACCACGACACGTCGGAGACGGTACCGGTCCGCGACGGGGCGGGGTCGGCGAGAATGGGGTTCGGCGGGCGTCGGCGTCAGTCGACGACGTAGGACTGGTGGGTTCCGCGCGTGCGAACGTCGACGAAGTGGTGGCGGGTCGTGTCGCCCGCCTCGCCGGGCGTCGGCCGCCCGTCGAGTTCGTCGTACACCGACCCCGCGCGCTCGAAGCCGCGCGCGGCGAGGCGGTCGCGGAGGGCGTCGGGTACCGGGCCGGCCTCCACGAGGTCGAGTACCAGCAGGCGGTCGGTGAAGCTCTTGGCGAGGAACGCGTCGGCCACGGCGTCGTGGTCCGCCAGCGCGTCGACCAGCGCGTCGAGGTCCCGCCCTCGTGACTGTCGGTCTGGCATGTGTCAGTGTCGACGCACGGACCCGTATACGTTTTCGCCGAACACGTTTGCGAGGCGTTTCAGCGCCCGAGAAGCTCATGGAGCTGAGCCGCCGGGGCTTCCCGACGGCGGCGGGGGCGGCCGCGGACGCTACGGGACCGAACTGGACTGGGCGAGCCGTTCGGCGTCGTCGAGACCCTCGATGAACTGTTTGACGACCTGCTCCTCCGCGCGGTGGAGCGTCTCGCTGCACGTCGACTTGGCGAGGTCCATCTCGTCGGCCAGTTCCGTGAGCGAGCACCCCCGCGGGGTGTCGTAGTAGCCGTGTTCGACGGCGGCGGTCACGAGCCGTAGCTGGCGGTCGGTCAGCAGCTTCTCGGGTTCGATTCGCTGGCTGACCTCGTTGACGGTGAAGGAGATGCCGAACTGGTCCAACTGCTCGCCCAGTTCCGAGAGGCGGTGCTGCGGGGCGGTGATGTCCCACTCGGCCCGTCCGTCTTCGAGCGTGAACGGCATCGTGAGCGGGACGCCGGAGCCCTGTACCGGGAGCAACAGGAGCGGCTCCGTGGTCTCGAACTGGACGAGGACGGTATCCTCGTAGCGCTGGAGTATCTCGAGTTCGGTCACCGACTCGCTTTCCTGCATGTCGCCGACGAGGCCCTGTAGGTCGGGGGCCGTAATCTCGGTGAGCCCCACGCCCGCGCCGTCGTCCGAGATGGCCGCGAGGATGCGGATGGACGCGTCGGGGTGGTCCCGCGAGATGTCGCCTATCCAGACGCCGTCGGGGATGGTGATGGTGATACTGGCTTGGGGCATCGGTGTTCGTTCGAACGTATTCGCCTCCGACACCAGTTAGTGATGCCGAATATGTTCGGCCGTGGGCGCGTATCGGCTCGTCACTGCGGGCGAACACCATCGGGGCAACGGGTTTGTCGGCGTAGTCCCGACCGCCACACATGGGCGTGGACACCACAACCGTCGACGGTCGAGTGTTGGATGCGCGTGAGATCGACGGCGAACCCTTCAGCGACATCACGGACGCGCTCGACGCGCTCCCGGCGGGCGACACCCTCGTGCTGGTCAACAGCTTCGAGCCGGAACCGCTGTACGACGTGCTCGAACAGCGTGGGTTCGCCTACGAGACCGCCCACGTCGCCGACGACGAGTGGCACGTCTCGATAACCCACGCGTGAACGTGTTCGGAACAAGAGCCACGCCGAGCGGGCGACAACCGACACGTGCATGTCAGAGACGACGCTCGACGTCCGCGAGATACCGCCGCCACAGCGACATCCGAAGATACACGACGCCTTCGCCGACCTCGACAGCGGCGAGGCGCTGACGCTCGTCAACGACCACGAGCCCACGCCGCTGTTCTACGAGATGCGAGCCGAGGTCGAGGCGTTCGACGCCGACGGCTACGAGGTCGAACGGCGCGCCGACGACGAGTTCGTCGCCACCTTCCCGAAAGAGTAGCGCACGGCCGCCGAACCGCGGTCACGGCCGCCAGACGACCGTCACGACCGCGTCGTCGGTCTCGACGGTCTCGTACTCGTACCCCCGGTCGCGGAGCTTCGGATAGAGGTGCTGCGGTGCTCGGTCGTTCAGTTGGACGAGGACCTCGTCGTCGAGGTCGGCGAGCCGTTCGAGCGTGCGCTGGAGCGGCTGGGGCGGCGGGAGGTCCCGGGCGTCCATCGTCTCGCGGGGGCGGTCCGACGGTGCGGCGGTCGCCGCGACGGCTTCGGTCGACTCGACCATATTGGGGATTCAAGCCGTGCGGTTCAGGCGATTGTGCCGAAGATGTTCGCCGGTCCGCTCGACGGCGCAGCTACGGGCGGCCACCGGGACGGTCGAACGTGTTCGGAGGTCGACTTTCCCACGGGGGCATCCAAGCCCGCAGTGTGGCGGACGCGGGACGTGGCGACCGCGCCCGGGAGACCGGACCGCGGCAGCCGTGCCCGCCGACAGGTGATTCACGATGAACCCGCGAGAAATCGATACGAGCCAACGGCCGTTCGTGCTCATCTGGGAGGTCACGCAGGCTTGCGAACTGGCCTGTAAGCACTGTCGGGCCGACGCCGAGCCGCGTCGGCATCTGGACGAACTGACGACGGAGGAGGCGAAATCGTTCCTCGACGACGCGCGGCGGTTCGGCGAGGGGCAACTCGTCGTCCTCTCGGGGGGCGACCCGCTGGCCCGCGGGGACACGGTGGACCTCGTCGACTACGGGACCGACATCGGGCTCCGGATGACGGCGACGCCAAGCGGTACGGCGTCGCTCTCGCCCGAGCGGGTGCGGGACCTCGCCGACGCGGGACTGCGCCGCATGGCGCTGAGCATCGACGGCGGGTCGGCGGCGGCACACGACGAGTTCCGGCAGGAGGCCGGGAGCTTCGAGCAGACGATGGCGGCCGCGCGAGCGACTCGGGACGCCGACCTCCCCCTGCAGGTCAACACGACGGTCTGTGCCGAGACGGTCGACGAACTCCGGGCGATTCGGGAGTTGGTCGCCGACCTCGGCGCGGTGCTGTGGTCGGTGTTCTTCCTCGTCCCGGTCGGCCGCGGGCGGGTGCTGGACCCGATTTCGCCCGAGCGAGCCGAGCGCGTGATGGAGTGGCTCTGCGAGGTCGCCGACGAGGCACCCTTCGGCGTCAAGACGACGGAGGCCCCCCACTACCGGCGGGTCGCGATGCAGCGCCGTGAGGGGGGCGACGCGACCGCGGGGCCGCCCTCGGACGCCATCGGCCGTCGGACCGGCATCACGGCCGGGGACGGCTTCGCGTTCGTCAGTCACACCGGCTCGGTCTACCCGTCGGGGTTCCTGCCCGAGTCGGCCGGCAACGTCCGCCGGGAGGGCGTCGTCGAGACGTACCGGGACGCGGAGCTGTTCCGGTCGCTGCGCGACACCGACGCGCTCCGCGGGAAATGCGGCGCGTGCGAGTACCGGCAGGTCTGTGGCGGTAGCCGGTCGCGGGCGTACGCCTACACCGGCGACCCGCTAGCCGCGGACCCGCTCTGTGCCTACGTCCCCGACGAGTACGACGGCCCGCGCCCCGAACAGTCGCTAGCGACCGGGGACGCCCCCGCGGCCGAGTGAACCGACGATGGAAGCAGAGCCACACGAACTGTTCCGGGCCGACTCGACCGACCGGGACGACCCCGACACGGCGGCGGTCCGGGACGCCATCCGCGCTCGCGGCGAGGAGATACAGCGCCGGGAGCTTCGGCGGGCGCTGGACCGCCTCGAATCGAACGGTGACCTCACCGCCGAGCAACGCGAGAGCGTCCGTCGGCTGGCGACGGCCGTCGTCGACGGGGTGTTGGCGGCCCCCGAGTCGGCGCTGGCGGAGAGCCACGCCCACGACGCCGAGACGGTGCGAACCGCGCTCGAACTCTTCGACCCCGGGGAGTAGCGGCCCCGACAGGCGGGAAACCGGCGGTACGCGCCACGGCGACCGCGCCGAGGGGCGAACGTGTTCGGGAGTAGGGGAAGGGGTCTCGGCGGCGTTCGCTCACGTATGAGCGTCGTTCCCGGCGACCTCGAAACCGAGCGACAGCCGCCGATGACGGTACCGCTCCGGCACTTCCTCGTCGGGCTGGGCTTCCTGCTGGCCGGCACAGCCGTCGGCGTCGCCGTCGCCGCCGGCACGGCGGAAGGGTACGCGAACCTCGCACACGTCCACCTCCTGCTGGCCGGGTGGGTCTGTCTCACCATCATGGGCGCGATGACGCAGTTCGTCCCCGTCTGGTCGGGCGTGGCGCTGTACTCCCGTCGCCTCGCAACCGTCCAACTGTGGCTGGTCACGGCCGGCCTGTCGGGGTTCACCGCCAGCCTGCTCGTCGGGGCGCTGTCGTGGCTACCGGTGTTCGGAGCCGCGATGGTACTGGGGTTCTGGACGTTCGCGTACAACGTCGGCCGGACGCTCCGGGCGAGTCCCTCGTGGGACGTGACCGAGCGTCACTTCGGTCTCGCGCTGGGTTTCTTCGTCGCCCTGACCGCGCTGGGCTACCTCCTCGCGCTGGGCTTCGTCGTCCCCGTGTTCGCGTCGCTTCCGGTGTCGCGGGCGGCCGTCGTCCAGAGTCACGCGACGCTGGCCGTGTTCGGGGCCGTGCTGACGACCGTGCTGGGCGCGCTCTACCAACTCGCCACGATGTTCACGCAGACGGAACTCCACGGGGTCGACCACCGGCTCCGGCGGTTCGAGGAGGTCGGCTACCCCGCGGGGGTCGTCCTCCTCGCCGCGGGGCGACTGCTCGGGGGCGCGTGGCTCGCGCGCCTCGGTGGCGGGCTGGTCGTCCTCTCGTTGCTGGGTTTCAGCGCGGTACTCGGGCGGCGCTTCTACGAGACGCAGGTCGCGTGGACGCCGATGCTCTCGCGGTACGCCGTCGTGGTCGCCGCGACGGTGCTGTGGGCCGCGCTCGCCGCGCCGGTCTGGCTGACGGAGCCGCTGGCCCGGCCGGCGCTGTTCGGGGCCCCGGGGACGGTCCACCTGCTCGTCCTCGGCGTCGTCGGTTTCGTCGTCCTCGGGACGCTCTATCACGTCGTCCCGTTCGTCGTCTGGGTCCACCGCTACAGCGACCGCCTGGGGTACGAGTCGGTGCCGATGATAGACGACCTCTACAGCGACCGGGTCGCCGCCGCCGACTTCGCGCTGTTCGGGAGCGGGACGGCGGTGCTGGTCGCGGCCGACCTGTTCGCGCTGCCCTCGCCGAGTTCCGCCGTCGGCGGCGGACTCCTGCTCGCGGGGGCGCTCTGTTTCCTCGGGAACGTCGGGTGGGTCGTCCGTGAACACAGTCCGCACTCGCTGCCCGGCCTCCTCTTCGGCACGTTCGGCGACGAGCCCGCGTCCGACGAGTCGGTCGACCCCGCCGACGGCCGCTGACCGCCACCCGCGCCGTGGGTGGCGGCCGCCGCGGCGAGCGATGTCGTAAACGGTGTGGTGAGTGGTGTCGCGGGACGCTGGTTCAGAAGGGCGTGCCGCCGCCGCTCGGTCCGCCGTCCGCCGGACGGCTCCCGCCCGAACCGGCAGCGCCGGGCTCGCTATCGGGGTCCGGGAGCGAACCGGTCTCGCGGAACGTCTCCTCGAGGTCGGCCAGTTCGGCGTTTATCTCGTCGCTTCGCTGGTGGGTCGGGGCGGCGCGAACGCTGACGAGGTCGTACTCGTGGCGCTCCGAGAGGTCGTTCCACGCCCGGAAGGAGCCGACGGTGAGCGTGTGCGTCTGCGGGCAGAACGGCGTCGTCGGCGTGAACTCGGCCCGGAGGACCCCGGGGTCGTCGCGGTCCTCGGCGTACCGGTAGCCGGCGTCCGGGTGGCGGCTGTCGAGGTTCAGCCGCGCCAGATTGTAGTCGAAGGTCACGTCGTAGACCGTCCGCTCCTCGAACAGGTCGCGGGTGGTCGCGTGGAAGGCCGCGTGTTCGGTGCCGTCGAGGACACGATGGCCGTCGAGGAAGGGACCGGGGTCGGGGAGGTGTTCCGGGGCGAACTCGTCGTAGCCGTCGAAGAGCGCGTCGTCGGTGCCGCTACCGAAGGGTGATGGGACGCCGACCATGTAGGGCCGTACGGGCGGTCGCCGCCTGTCGCTGTCCCCGAACACGTTCGCCGGGGAAGCCGACTGCGACCGGCCTCACGCGACGTGGACGCGGGTGACGTGTCCCCCGCAGCCACACTGGCGGACGTACTCAAGTTTCACGTCGTCGGCAAGCGCGTTTTCGAGGGCGGGATAGAGGTAGTCGGCGGGGTGGCCGTGGTCGGCGTGGGTGACGAGGTTGACGTGGTACCCCGGTTCGGTGTGTTCGACCGCGTCGACGGCCTGCGAGACGACGAGGTCCGCGTCGGCGGCGTGACACGGCTTTTCGAGGTTCGCAGACCACGAGTTGTCGTGCGTGCGGTCGGTGACCGGTTCGGCATCACCGTGGTCGCGGTTCGGGGAGGTACTCATCCGAGTCGTTCTCGGAACGGGCGTCGGAAAACGGTGTGTCCGAACGGGTTCGGTATCCGGGACTCAGACGGCGAACTGCTTCGAGCGGGCCGTGGGACGCGCCGCTCGGAGATGTTCACCAAGGGAACTATTGTGCGCCCCGACCCAGCGGCGGGCATGGAAACCGTCACCGCGAGCCGAACGGCGGCCGCGCCGGTCGCGGCGGTCCGCGAGGCGATGCTGGACCTCGAACCGTTCACCGAGGCCGCGGGGTTCGACGAGGTCACCGTCGACGGGCGGACGATACACGTCTCGAACACGGTCGGCATCGCGGAGATACGCCTCGAACTGGCGGTCGTCGACGACCCTGACGCCGCGCTGGCCTACGAGCAACGCGAGGGGATTTTCGAGGAGATGCGGACCGCGTTCACGCTCCGGTCGGTCGACGACGAGTGTGAGGTGACCGCGACGACGGAGTTCGAACTGGACCTCGCGCTGGTCGGTGAGATGCTCGACGCCACCGTCATCTCGCGCCAGCGCCGCCGGGAACTGGAAGCGCAGTTCGACTACCTCGAACGCGTCGCGAGCGACGACTGAGAGAGCGATTGTATAATGGTTCTTCACGCCGTCGTCGCCGACACATGACGGACCACCGAGCGCAGACGGCGGCGACTACAGTACCCGACCCGGTGCAGAACTACGTCGGCGGCGAGTGGGTCGCCGTCGAGGGCAACGAGGGGCACCCGGTCGTCGACCCGGCGACGGGCGAGACGCTGGCGGACGTGCCGTTCACCGGCGACGCGGCGGTCGACGCGGCCGTCGGGACGGCCAGCGAAGCCTTCGAGGCGTGGCGCGCAACGTCGCCCGCCGACCGCGTGCAGCACGTCTTCAACCTCAAGCGGGAACTGGAGGAGCGACAGGAGGCCATCGCGCAGGCGCTGACCCGCGAACACGGGAAGACGCTCGACGAGGCCCGCGGGGAGGTCCGCCGCGGCATCGAGAACGTCGAGGTCGCCGCCGGTATCCCGAACATGCTCCGGGAGGGCAGCGGCAACGTCGAGGGGGTCGGCCCGGCGATGGACGAACACGCCGTCCGCCAGCCACTGGGCGTGTTCACCGCCATCACGCCGTTCAACTTCCCGGCGATGATACCGCTGTGGTTCCTGCCCTACGCCGTGGCGACCGGGAACACCTTCGTCCTCAAGCCCAGCGAGACGGTCCCGCTCAGCTCACAGCTCATCTTCGAGGCCGTCGCGGCCGCGGACTTCCCCGACGGGGTGGTCAACCTCGTCAACGGCGGCGTCGACACCGTCACCGCGCTGCTGGAACACGACGACATCGCCGGCGTCTCCTTCGTCGGGTCGACGCCCGTGGCCCGGCACGTCTACGAGACGGCGGCTCGACACGGCAAGCGCGTGCAGGCACAGGGCGGCGCGAAGAACTACGCCGTCGTCACCGAGGCCGCCGAACTCGACCGGGCCGTCCCCAACATCGTCGGCTCCGTCTACGGCAACGCCGGCCAGCGCTGTCTCGCCAACGACGTGGTGGTCGGCGTCGGCGACGTGTACGACGACCTGCGCGAGAGGCTCGTCGACGCCGTCGCCGACCTGACTGTCGGGAACGGCTTGGACGAGGCCACCGACGTCGGCCCGCTTGTCACGGCCGAAGCCGTCGAGCGCGTGGACGGGATGGTCGAGGACGCCGTCGAGGAGGGGGCCGAACTCGTCGTCGACGGCCGGGGGTTCGACCATCCGGAGTACCCCGACGGGAACTTCCTCGGACCGACGCTGCTGGCGGGGGTCACCACCGAGATGGATATCACCCAGACCGAAATCTTCGGACCGGTGCTGGCACTGGCCCGGGCCGACGACCTCGACGCGGCCATCGAGATGGTCAACAGCACGGCGTACGGCAACGCCTCCTCGCTGTACACGGAGAGCGGAGCCGAGGCCCGCAAGTACCGCTACGAGGTCGACGCGGGCAACATCGGCATCAACGTCGGCGTCTGTGCGCCGATGGGCTTTTTCCACTTCGGTGGCCGGAAGGAGTCGTTCTTCGGCGACCTCCACGCCCAAGGCGAGGACGCCGTGAACTTCTACACCGACAAGACCGTCGAGATTCAGCGCTGGTACAGTCGCTGACGCCGTCGGTCCCCCTGTCTCCGGGGTTCGACGAGTGGGACCCCGCGACGGGAGAGGGCACTGTTGGCCATATGAAAACAGATAGACAAGAGGTGGGAAAGACCGGGCTATCGGTCAAGCGTCTACAAGCACGTCTCGTGTCTCTGTACTCTCGGTATTAGGCCTACTGTTCGTGTCCCCGCACTGACCGAGCGCACCTCTCCTCCCACGGTGTTCCCTTGGAACCCCCTACCGGTGACAGCGGTTGGCACGCGATGCGCCTCGTCACCGCGAGGAGTTACTCGAGTATCTGGTTGCCGACTTCTACGGTGACCAGTGCGATTCCGAATGCGAACAGCCCGTAACCTACGATTCCTGCCGCGAACGACTGTTGGAACAGACCGACGGTACTTCCTGCACCAATTCCCCCGCCGAGCGCCCCGACCTTCCGTGACGCGTCTCCGCCGGACATGGTTCGGAGCGTCTCTACGCTGTCGAGCGCGAACGCCGTCGCCGTCCCGTATATGAGTGGAATCATCGCCACGAGAGCGAGGGAACCGTCGTCGACGGCGACTGTCAGCGCCATCACTCCGAGGCCGACAACCGCCGAGAGGGTGTAGCGAATGGACCGTTGCACAGGAGTATATGTCGCCAGCCCATCATTTCACTGTTCGGAATTGTCTCTCGTCCGGCATGCCCATCACGAGCAGCGTATCTCGACAGAGTCCACACTGGGGATAGAGTCTATCAGCGGGTCGGTGGCTTGCCCGGACAGCAGAGAGCCGGGGAGGTACCCCACGGTCCAATCGGGGGCTCCTATCCCCGAAACCCGGTGAGGTTTCAGGTATCGTCTGAACTTCCCGAGGAGTCGAACTCGGGTGACGAGTGACCCCTCTGCTGGGTGGTGACAAACCACTTGACAGTGATGCCCGTAGATACTCACAGGACACATGTACGAGGACGTTTTGCTCCCGTTCGATGGCAGTAACGGGGCCGCGGAGGCGCTGCATCACGCGGCCGAGATCGCACACTGGGCCGACGCCACTATCCACGTTCTGTTCGTCGCGGATACGGCACGCGATAGTGTCACGGTCGTCGATACGCAGGTCGTCGACGCCCTTGTTCAGGAGGGTGCGGACATCGTCGAGAGCGCAGAGAGGACGCTGGACACACTCGCTGTCGACTGCGAGTCCGATGTCGTCCAAGGGAATCCGGCACCGACAATCGTCGAGTACGCCGAGCGATACGATTACGACGTGATTGTGATGCCGACCCACGGTCGGGAGGGGGTGTCACGGTACCTCGTCGGCAGTATCACGGAGAAGGTCGTCCGTCTGTCTTCGGTCCCGGTTCTGACGGCACGGATGCGCCCCGACGAACAACTGGTGTTCCCCTACGAGAACATCCTCATACCGACCGACGGGAGCCCCAGTGCAGCGCGTGCTGCCGAACACGGTCTCGACCTTGCAGCGGCCCTTGACGCGACGGTTCACGTGCTCTCCGTCGTCGACGATACGTCGCTGGGGCTGGACGTTCGCTCGACTGTTTCGGGACGGGAGCGTGAACAGGCCGCGACCGATGCCGTGGACGACATCGTGTCTGCGGCGGAGACACGCGGTGTATCGAACGCGATCCGGCACGTCGAGCGTGGGTCCCCTCTCGAAGTGATACTCGACACCATCGAGTCGAACGACGTTCACGCCGTCGTGATGGGAACGACTGGGCGGCGTGGAAGTGACCGAATCCTCCTCGGGAGCGTCGCTGAGAAGACCGTCCGCTCTGTCCCCGTTCCCGTCATCACGGTCGGGCACGGAGAGTAGCGGCCCTGTGAGAGCAGTCCCCGTGTCGGGCTCCTGTGGCCGTTTTGGCGTCCGAGATTCGAGTACCCGAGTGGTCACTCGAGAGCCGACCGCACTGAACCTAGACGGGAGCGACTGAACGCGGAGCGCCCACTCGTATCGACGAGCCCTGCGCGGGTATTAGCGGGGCTCGTCTGTTGAGAGGTCGTCGGCGTCGATCGGGTCTTCGATATCACCCATCACCGATTCGAGCAGGTCTGTGACAGTTACCATCCCGACGGCCTCGCCGTCTTCGATGATGAGAGCGAGTTCCTGACTCGCTGCTTGGAACTGGTCGATGGCGTCACTGACATCCACGTCCGGGGAGAGCGTCATCGGTGGTGCTGCCAGTTCGGTGAAGTCGACGTTCCCCGTGGCGAGCTCCTCGCGATGTCGCGCCAGAATAGGGAAGTAGACGATTCCCTCGAAGTCGGTCAACTCGTCACCGATTAGCGGGTACCGAGTGTGTGGGTTCGCTTCCATCCGTCGGAAGTTCTCTTCCGAGTCGACCGCTGTCGACAGCGCGACGATGTCGTCTGCGGGGACCATCACCTCGCGTATCGGCTTTTCACCGATAGCGAGGGCGTTCATCACCTCCTCGCGGCGGTCGGCAGCCACGTCACCGTCTTCGAGAACCGACCCAAGCTGGTTTCGGAGGTCGGCGCGAGTCTCGATAATTTCCTGCTCGGTCTCGGTCCACGACTGGGTCATCTCGATGCCGAACAGCCCGAGCGTTGCTTTTGCAACCGAGTCACCGACCCAGATGGCCGGGGCGAGGATTTTGGCGAACCAGTACAGAGGTCGCGCCCCGTACCGGGCGACCTGTTTGGAGCGCTCGACGCCGAGGTACGTCGGTGTCTGTTCCCCGTGTGTGAGGTGGACCAGATTGATGACGAGAAATCCGAGTAGCGAACCGGCTCCCGCCGATGCAAGCGTGGTGTTCTCGAACAGCGGCTCGAATATGGCTGCGAGTCCGGGTTCGGCGATGATACCCAGCGCGATACTCGTACCGGATATCCAGACTTGGCACGTCGTTAGATAAAACTCCAGATCGTTGGTCATCTCCCAGGCGAGTTCGAGCCCCGGGGCGTCGAACTCCGACTTGGGGTACTGTCTAACACGGGTCAGGGCGAACTCGATGGCGACGAAGTAGGCGTTCACGCCGATGAGGATGATGCCACCGAGAATCCGCAAACCGATTTCGAGCGGGTCCATCGCCCGGCGATACTAGTAGCAGACAAAAAATAGTATGGACATCGAATCACACCGAGATAGCAAAGTAGCAGTGTTGCGTGGGGGTGTGCGCTTCTCGTCTCGCTGCCGCGGCAGCTATCACTCGTACCCCAGAGAGGTGTTTTCGATTCACCAGTGTCTCGCTGGTTGCGTACCACGGCACTGTTGCGTTGCGAATGACAAGAAACGATCACGGTTCGAATTTCTCGGGGTCAAAATCAGATATCCGAATACGAGAACAAGTTACACCGGCTCTGTCGAAATACTCAGACCTTGATCGGAATGTCGTCCTGAACACAGGGCGCGAATCCGGCAGTATGTTACCTCCTAGTCCCTGTCGTGGAATCGCGTAGCACGGGAAAGGGCGTTCAACTGGCATCTCAGTGAGTCATAATTTTGTATCTTTAGCAGGAATACACCGCTTATGGTCCCATATATCAGCGACTTTCTGTTCAACGAGCCACAAGGCCGTCCCAAATCACTCGTCCAGTTTGGCGTGGCGCTTTCCTTCCTGTGCATATTCGTGTATGCTTGGAGCGTCGGCGACGCTGGAGAAGTCCTGTGGGTACTATTCCTTATCGTCGGAACTGCGCTATCCGGACTCGCCGAATCCCTCCCCAAGAACCGGCGACAGGCGGTAGGCATACTTCGCTTCGCGGCGGTCCTCGTACTGCTATGCGTCGTCGCTGCCCCCTTCATCGGTCTCAAGCTTATTATTGGAGGATAGCCGTCGGTGTTGTCGTTTTCTGTACCGAACGATTCGTAGTTCAGCCTGCGATGTCTCGGTGACATCACGTCCACAGACCCGAACCGTTCCCGAAAGCTCACTGGGCACAGCGTGCGGAATGAGTCTCACTGTTCATTCGGGTTGCCCCGATATTCGGCCCGTACTCTTAATGTGGCTTGTATTAGAAAAAGAGGGGGTAGTCCTGCCCATAGGTTAGAAAAGCGAGTCACAATCGTCGACCGAACTAGACTCCCGACATCGGGTGTTAATGTCTAATTCGTTCCCAGTTTGGGGGACCCACGTCAGAAGAGAGGCCAAGAACCCGACAGATTTCTCTCCCGACACTCTGGAAATATGCGCCACGCGTCGATTTGCGGTTCAAAACCTAAGACGACGGTTCGCTGAGCTTCGATTTTTTATCGAAAACAGAAATCAGAAACACACTCCTACCAATTGCCGTGAGCACAACAACGAGTCCCGGTTCGAGAGTCCGTTCGGTCGGTGTCCGAGGTCGGAACAACGACCGACATGAGACGGTCTATTGCGTGCCTTCGGACGGTCAAGACCCATGAACGTCACAATTCTAGCGGACAATACAGTGGCGACGGGAATCCCGAAGGGCCTCCGCGGCGAGTGGGGGTTCGCGGCAGCGGTCGGCGACGTGCTATTTGACACCGGCCAGTCGTCGGCCGCTCTGGATAACGCGCGATTGCTTGATATCGGAACGGAGTTCGAAGACATCGTGTTGAGCCACGCGCACTACGATCACACTAAAGGGCTCGAACCGTTCCTCGATCCGCAGAAGCGTCCGACTGTCTACTGCCATCCTGACATCTGGAACGGCCGATTCATTCAGGAACCGGCGAACGGACGGATTCTGGACGAACCGATTCACATCGGAGTTCCCCATTCTCGTGTGGAAGTGGAGACAGGCGCCGAGATAGTCGAACACCGCGACCCCGTAGAAGTGAGCGAGGGCGTGTTCGCGCTCGGTGAGATTCCACGGCCCCACGCTGACAACCCCGTCCACCTGCGTCAGGAAGACGGCGAACTGGTCGACGATTCGGTGCCCGACGACCAATCAGTCGCAGTCAAAACGACCGACGGGACGGCGCTCGTGCTCGGATGCTGTCACGCAGGCCTTCGAAATACCGTCGAGCATGCCGAAACGGTCACCGGCCAAGAAGTTCGTCACGTCATCGGCGGTACACACCTCGTCGCCCGTGACGCCGACGAAATCCACGAACTAGCGGACTGGCTAGACGGCAAACTCGACGTGTTCGCCGGGACGCACTGTACCGGCTTCCAAGCGGAGAAGATCTTCTCGGAGCGGCTCCCCAGTGCATTTCGCTCGGTCGGTGTCGGAAGTTCGATCGAACTTCCGCCGAACCGCTGACGCTCTCCAGATGTTCAACCCCGCAGTATCTCGAATCACTCAGATGCCCTCTTTGAGCTGATTCAACTGGTCTTTGAACTGACGCTGGCAAGTGGAACAACAGAAGTGATACATCTGATCATCGATCCATTCGGATTCGCCCTGATTATCCACGTTGTTTCCGCATTCCGCACAGGTGAGTGCGAAATCTGTTCCGTCGATCGATGGTTGCCACTCGATTTCGTCGATGAGCGTCACAGTGTACTCCGCGTCCTCGGCTGGGTCTAGTAGACTGCGGAGCCAAGGGTGGACGTTATGAACATCGACCCTCGCGTTGAACCACAGCTCGCCGCCAGCGGTCACCATCACGTGCTCCACCGCGTCAGATTCGTCGAGACGCGACCGGAGCGTTGTGAAGGAGCCTTTGGGGTCGACTTGGACGAAAATCTGTGCCCCAGCACCGAGCTGGGTCCGGTCGATATCCACGGTGAAACGGTTGATCACTCCCGCGTCTTGCAGCCGTTCAATGCGGTCAGCGACGGCGGGATCCGAGAGGTCTACTTCCTTAGCGAGGTCAGTATATGACTGTCGGGCGTCGTGACTGAGCAGTTGCAGAATCTCAATGTCGGTCTCGTCGAGAGATGCCATACTCTCGATAGAAACCCGACGAGAGAAGTAAGCAATGGTTAGAAAAAGAAGGTTCCAAACCCGTAATCCTGACATTCTTAGTGAGAATCGCGTTATTCAGTTGGACTGCCTGTAGACGTGAAATGCCGACAGATTTGGGAACGGTAGCCAACACGCTGGGCCCGCTCTCGGGTCGTGCCTGTCGAATGACTCATGGAACACGAATCGACGTCGAATCGACCCAGAACTGGTATATGCTCCGAAACTTTCCTGCGGGTACTCAGTAGTTGAGACCGGCGCTCTCAATGCATACGGATTTGAACTCAGCTGTCCGCGAAAAATCCACTTTTCCACCGATTCACCAACATCATTTGAGAATTCGGGTTAACGACACGGGTTTCCGCTAAGCCTGTGAAGTATCTAGTCCATGTTCACGCGAATTAACGTCTCAACTGAATATGGTGGGACTACTCATGAGCAACTCAGAACAGCGGATAGCGACCGAGACAGCACTAGAGCTGCTGACCAACCAGCAGCGACGACAGATCCTCCGCCGAGTGGCTAAGACACCCGACGGCACGACCGTCGACCAACTCACACAGCACCTGCGAGGGTCAGATTCACTCCACCCAGACGGTAACGGTTCTGTAGAACATCGAGGTATCGAACTTCATCACGTTCACCTGCCGGGAATCCAGTAGTTGAGACCGACCATCCCAATGCATATGGAATGTATTCTTTGCAACTCCAGAAAGAGAATCATGGGACTCTATCGACCTAACAGACGCTGTCGGAGCGAGCGAGTGTGTGGCCGTTCGGCGAGTAAAACCGTCGTATCGAGATCATCAAGGGCGGATATGTTCAGCGATCCGCCCACGACTCGAGAGAGCAAACCACGCTCTGTTGCTCCCACGATGACCAGTGTCCGACCGGCCGATGCGTTCTCGATTGCAGTTTCCACGTCGCCCGTCTCAATCAATAGTTCGGCCTCTTCTAACTCGTGATCGGCGACCCAGTTCTGAAGAAACTCTCGGCCCGAGGTCGGATTATCGGCCACATGCAACACCGAGACGTTCGCACCAACTGTTGCTTGAAGCGCCTTTGCGACCTCCGCGGACAGGTCTGAAGAGTAACCACCAGCAGTCGGCAACAGGATTTCACTTGCATCGAATCCGCGCTCATCGAGAACGAGCACGTCACACGGTGGTTCGTGAAGCAACTCGTCGAGGGGGCCTTCGGCACGGCGTCCGGCCAAGCGCGTCCCTCGGTGGCCCATAATCAGCCTGTCAATGTCGTGCTCGTGGGCCGCGTCAAACACCTCCTTGAGACCTTGATGCGAGAGGATCGTTCGAGTCTCGATTGGGACTCCGAGATCGGCAGCATCGGTTTGGGCGTCGGCCAGCAACTGCTCGGACGTCTCCGGCAGGCGCTCACGCTGGTCAGCGGCGGCTGTAAGCGACGTCTGGTCTGGTACTTGAATAACGTGAGTCGCAAGGAGCCGTCCGCCATCGTTCCTCGCGAGCGCCGCCGCTAACGTGATAAGCGCGCGTTCCGTCCGAGGATTGGAGAGCGCAACCATCGTCGTCGGGATGTCGGGTTCTTCACCGGCGCCGTCCGGAGCAACGGTCGCTGCTGCGTTGACCACGGCTCGGGGAAACTCCTCTTGCCGGTTCAGAACGTGTCGGCCGAGGAGCCCTTGGTTCTCGGTTCGACGACGTGCATACGCGAAGTACCACACCAGTGCTGCGACGACGAATACCGCCGAGAGGAGGAGTTCGCGTTGGCCGACGAACGCCAGCAGCCCGATCGAGAGGATCATTCCCAGGATCGGCGTCAGTGGATAGAACGGGACACGGAACGCGGGCTCGTATTCAGGATCGGTTTCGCGGAACACGATGAGTGCGGCGTTCATCAGCGCGTAGACGACCAGATGAAGGACGCTCGCCGCCTTCGCGAGAACTTCAATGTTCTGTCCGAGAAGCGTAATAAAGACGACGATCATCGCACCCGTGACCAGAATCGACCGGTACGGCGTCGCGTAGGAGGGGTGAATTTCGTTGAGCCAGTTGGTGACGATCCGGTCGCGACCCATTGCGAAATTAATGCGTGCCGACGCGAGAATCGACGCGTTCGCGCTCGAGGCTGTCGCCAACAGTGCACCCAGTGTCACAACCGTGACGGCGATGCCGGCTACCCCACCGGGGAACGCGACCCGAGTGGCCTGCGTGAGGGGTGCGGTCTGACTCAATTCGGGCCATGGCACCACACCAAGCATAATGCTCACGAGGACCGCGTAGGCGATCATTACGACGGCAACGCTTCCGATGACGGCTCGCGGGAGATTCCGGCCCGGGTCCTTCAGCTCCTCGGCGACGGTCGCGATCTTCGCGTACCCGAGGAACGAAACAAAAATTAGTGCCGTCCCGGGAAGGATCGCTCCATACCCGAGGGGCGCGAGTCCGCCGTCGCCGAGCAGCGTCCCGAAGTCGAACGAGAGCCACCCCTGGATCGCGAACAGCGCGAGGATCGACAGCAGAATCGTCACGATAATCGTCTGAACGCCGCCGGTCTCCTTGGCGCCGATGTAATTGACCCCGACGAAGACCACACCAGCGATGAGCGCGCCCACTTGGATATCAGAGAGGAACAAGACACCCGGGATCGGGAGCAGTGTGGTAAGGTACTGGCCGAATCCGATACTGTAGAACGCACTCGCGAACGCCAGCCCCGTCCAGTCACCGAGGCCGGCGATCGACCCGAATAGCGGACCGAGGGCACGATTGACGTAGTAGTAGCCGCCGCCAGCTTTGGGCATCGCGGTCCCGAGTTCCGAGACCGACAGTGCATTCACCATCGCGATCGACCCGCCGATTACGAACGAGACAACAACGACGGGACCAGCCGTGCTGGCTGCGACGCCGGGCAAGACGAAGATACCGGCACCGATCATCGTTCCGATCCCGATGGTCAGCGCCGAGAGCAGCCCGAGGTCCTTCGCGAGTTCCTCGTCACCCATCAGCTCCCCTCCCGTTCAGTGAGCGCCGTCCGCTGAGAAGGGTTTACCAGACAACACGTCTCATCCGGCAGATAACCTGGGTGACCCGGTCCGATACGGTTCCCCTTCCTGCGTGTGCAACGCGTGTCACAATCCGCAGCCAGTTCGCTGTGCATATCTGGCTCTCCGAGATAAAACAATTTCAAACCCTCGATTAGAGTGTAAGACATAATATTAGCCACTATAATTTGGATTTACAAGATAAAGACAAATTTACTACACAAACTTTAAGACGGTCGACCCGTCAGTTGCGCTATGCACCACACCCCGCTGTCTCCAGTCAGGTCTGGCGACCCAGCGTTCAACAGTGCGGTTACCGGGACCCGCTTAACGCGCGGTGATCCGGCATGAGTACGGGCGTATTCAGGCGCATTCTTGTCCCAGTCGCGTCCGAATCGGACGCGCACGCGACTGCTACCGCGGTTCGGCCAATTCTGAATGGTGACGGGGGTACCGGCATATTCGTGTACGTCGTAGAGAAAGCTGGCGGCGCCCCGGACAAAGCGTCGGTCGAACAGCAGGAAACATACGCTCAGAAGCTGTTCGACGGTGTTCACACCGTGCTTGAAGGGCAAGGTCTCTCGTATGAAACAGACGTTCTATATGGAACTGACATCGGAGAGGCGATCATTGAGGGAGCACACGCTCATCAAGCAAACGGGATTGCGTTCACTCCCCGCGGTGGGAGTCGATGGCTCAAGCTTCTCACGGGGGATGTCACGGAAACGCTTGTTTCCTCAAGCGACCTGCCGGTTATCGTCCTCCCCGAGGCTGACAGTGCTTCCGGGACGAGGTCTCCACGATGAATTAGGACTTTCAGTAAGAGAAGCCAGATATATTGGTGCTACCCAAATACAGATTGTATGGTATACGGACTCGACGATATCGACCGATCGATCCTCTATCATCTCTCTCGGGATGCCCGACGTAACTCGGCCACAGATATCGCCGACCACGTCCGGGTATCCGCCCAGACGGTGCGCAATCGAATCAAACAACTCGAGGAGAGCGGTGTGATCAAGGGGTATCACCCACAGATCGATTACGAACGGGCCGACGGTCTGCTTACGAACCTGTTCATGTGTACCACGTCGGCGAGCGACCGCGAACGTTTGGCCCGACAGGCACTCCAGATCCCCGGGGTGGTCAACATCCGTGAGATTATGACCGGACACACCGATCTGCGGATTACAGCTATCGGCCAGGACACGGACGAGATTTCACAGATCGCCCGGGCGATTACTGATCTCGGTATCGACATCGAAGAAGAGGATCTGGTTCGACGTGAACACGTTAGCCCGTACCGGAAATTCGACTCAGATGGCGCACAACAGGGGCCAGCGATCACGGACTTTCTCAGTCTTGCCGGGGACGCGGAGCTGCTCGAAATCACCGTCGAAGAGGGAGCCGACATCGCAGGCAAGACGCTCGAAGAAGCGAACGCCAACGATCTCCTCGATGAGGACGTGCTGGTAATTACGATTGAACGAGACGACGTCATCATCACCCCCCGTGGGAAGACGACGGTCAAGGCTGGGGACGCGGTCACACTACTGCTCCGAGGCGATGCCGATGCAGAGTTCGGAACCACATTTGGTGGTGCTGGGGACCGATAATCCCAATAGCTCTCGTCGCTGTGGAGGCAGACGAGTGTCTGATCGCCTGTCATCAAGACGGAGAGATAAAACAGACGCAGTCGTCGATCGCCTCGTGATTCGATGGCGGTCCCAGAACGCCTCTCTCCACGTTTCTTTTGACGGAATCGTTTTTGACCTCGCGTGCAATTAATATGTATGAGTTCTGCGTCACCCTCGCCAGCCACCGTGTTGAATGCTGTCGACACGCTCGCACCTGCTGGCACGCCGGTGACGACGACGGAGGTCGCAGCCGAGTTCGACTGTACAGCGCGCACGATTTACAACAAGTTAGATGTCCTCGTCAACCAAGGTGCTCTTGAGACAAAGAAAGTCGGGGCGAGAGGTCGAGTGTGGTGGCGACCTACGGAGCAGTCATCCGATGAGTTATATGATGCTGCTCACTCTCGGTCACCGTCGGCGAATAATCGACTCCGAGAAGGGCACGATTCATTCCAGTTATCGATGGAAAACCTCGGCCAAGAGAACCTCAGTACCTCACAAAGCATCACCAGTTAGCCTGACCTAAGTCACCTGTTCTGTCGTGATGAGTCGTCGATAGCGGTTGAACAACACTAATCGGAGACGGAGCTGTCGCTGTCGGCGGCGGTCAGCCGCCGACGCGACAGCGTAGCCACTCACAAGGCGGCGATCCTGGTAAGTGACTACCGATGAAACCGGTCGTCAGGTGGCCGGTTTGCGGGGACGGCCCGACGCACCGCGAGGGCCGTCCACGCGGCCCGGCGAACCATATTCACGAACTCCTTGTACGGCCACCACCAGAGGCGACGCCCACCTCGGCGGGGCGTCGCCACGTATTCGTAGTGGAGATACCGCCAGACGTTCTGCAACAGCAGACTCACCACGACGTACATCAGTCTCACCGTTGCGTCTCGTGTCGTTGTCGTCGCTATCGCTTGCTCGGACAAGCGATAGCTCGACTCGATACCGAAGCGTTTCGAGTAGTGGTATCGAGCGTCGCGTGGAGTCTCGATGAACGGCGCGTCAGCGGCGTAGCCGTGACGCGCCACGCCGTTCTCGTCATACCGTCCATTCAGGTACGTACAGTCGATGTAGACGGGAAACTCGACGGTCCAGCTATGACCGTCGAGTTTCCCTGTCAGGTCGTGTTGAATGACGCGGCTCCAGCCTTCCGAGAGTTCCTGCTGAATCGCCTCACCCCACCGGATGATCGGGACCACGTAGGCGTAGTTATGCGCCTGAAGCAGCGTGAGACACTTGCTGTCGTAGAATCCGCGATCGAGGTAGACGGCCTTGACCTCGGTGTCAAGGCCGTCAAGCACACCGAGGAACTCAGCGAGGACGCTGCTGGCGGTGTCGCCGTCTTCGAGACGGCGCACCGCCAGCGTGTAGCGTTTGTTCTTCACACGCGCGTAGAGTGTCGCGTACGCGTGGAACGCGGTGGTTCCCCGCTTCGCTTCCGAGTGGTAGAGGCCGTCTGTGTCGGCTTCGTCACCGTAGTAGGGCCGCAGGTGGAGGTCTGCGCAGACCTCCACCTGCTCGGGGAGCAGTTCGACGACATCCTGCCGAAGGAGTGTGTTAGCGACTCGTTCGAGCCGTTCCGGCTCGAACTTCGTCCGCAGGTGGTAGAGGATCGTGTTCGCCGATGGCGAGTCTTCACTGGAGTTGCACAGCGTGGAGATCGAGGTCCCGTCGGCGGTCGCGCCGACGAGGACCTCGTAGATGTCCTCGGGATCGATTTCAGCGTTATTCGCCAGGGTGAGAGAAACTTCCTCGTCAAGCCGGTTGACGAGGAAGTTAAGAAGTTGGTCTTCGTGGATTTCACTGTCCGCTTGCTTTGCTTGCTTGGACACAACTCAGCAAGCGGACTCCTTCAACTTGCGAGCTTTGTGAGGTACTGATTCTATAACACAGGAGTCGGATGAGTCGAGAGCTGTTGACTCTGCTTCCGTAACTCCAGTTGAGGGAGCAGGTGCCATGATTACCCGCGAATCGTCGTATATCGCGAGGTGAAGCGGTATCGGTCCAGGGACGAACAGCAGTCGTGCACTTGGCCTGATGGAGCCCTCTTCGAGATACACGGAATAATCGTCTTGTGCGGCATAATCGACAAATCGATGGTCGCTGTGAAACTGGAAGAGAACCTGGTCGGTGAATATAATAGTGACACTAGGGGTGTGTTCGATGACGGGACGGTATGCCTGATCGAGTGCGGGGCTCCGGATGGCACTCATACCCTGTAATCCTTGTAAATCTACTTTAGCGCCGCTCACGAACGCGTTCAGTACGTTGTGGGGCTGGTCAGGAGTATTATGGATAAGCGTGGAATCTTCAAGGGCTTCGAGCGGAAACGAATCGAACTCAGCGGGTAGCCATCGGATGAACTTCTTGTATTCAATAGCTCCTGCTGCTATGGTCTGAAGTTGTTCGAATGCCTGCTGAAGCAGCTCACCTGTCTCTGATAGTTCATAGACACCTGCTCGGAGCTCGACGTGGCCATCCTTCTGTAGACAGGTGATTATCCGATGGACCGTTGTACGAGAGATTGCTCTTTCATCTCGGGCACGCTCGACGAGATTGCACTTTCTAATGGACTCTTCACTGAGAGCACGGAGTAGCCACTGTTGGTGTGATGAGCGTGCGAGGCGGGCAAGCGATTCGATTGTTACCTTCGCATCGATATCGGAGTAGGCCTGCAGCAGTCTCGCTCCAGAGCAGGTCAACGTGTACCGCTCGTTCCGCTCTCGAACGAGACCGGCTTCTTCGAGTGGGGCAACCGCTCGATACGTCGTCTGGCGAGTAACACCTGTCATCTCTGCAAGATCGGGAATACAGAGGCTTCCACGTTGGAGAGCTTGCAAGACGCGGATACGCGTTGGATGCGGCCCCCGGTGTGAGGAGCTAGCACTGGCTTGTACCCGGGAATCTAGAAGAGATTGGAGGAATTTCTCGGGATTCATAGTGCGATTACTGCATATCTAATGGTTATTAGAGAGAATGAATGTTTGCATACCAGATACTAGAGATTGTAATTTACTGCACAAGGGCTGAGTCTCAATTAGTCTTTAAGACTGGCCTCTGGAGCAGCCGCTGATAGTTGAGACTGGTTCTCTCAATGCATAGACCGCAGGCACGGTTTGCTCACTGACAACGGGTACTATTTCGACCGCTTGAACTCGAACCGTGCCCCGCCATTGCTTCCGTCTGTCACCGAAACCGTCCAACCGTGCGCCTTCGCGATGTCGGCCACAATCGAGAGCCCGAACCCGGTTCCCCCCTCGCTGGACGTGACGCCGTGTTTGAACACGTCGTCTTGCTTCTCCTGGGGAATCCCGCTGCCGGTATCCTCAACGTAGAATCCATCGTCTCCGTCTAGTCCACCCACGGTCACCGTGACGTCGGCACCACCGTGCTCGATTGCATTTCGGAAGAGATTCTCGAAGAGTTGGGTCAGCCGCCCTGCATCCCCGGTGACTGTCGGAATTCCATCTGCGACTGTAAGCGTTGCCTCCTCCGTGTCGACGTATCCCCACGCCTCCGTCGTAATACTCTCGAGGTCGATCTCTTCTGCATCCTCAATCGTTGTCTCCCCACGTGCCAGCGTCAGGAGGTCCTCGATGAGTCGTTCAATTCGGTCGTGTGCGGATTCTACTTTCTCAAAGTGCTCGGCCTTCCCGGTCTCCTCCGCGATTTCGAGGAACCCCATTGCGACAGAGAGCGGGTTTCGAAGGTCGTGGGCAACGACGCTCGCGAACTGGTCGAGTCGCTCGTTCTGTCGGTGTAGTTCTTCCTCCCTGCTCGCTCGTGCGAGTGCTGCCTCGACAGTCGCACCAAGAATCCGGAACAGGTCGACGTCCGTCTCAGAAAAGACCTGCGTGGAAACTGACCCCGTCGACATGAGCCCATACTCACCTAGTGGGACGAGAATCTCACTCCGTATCTCTGTGTTCGGGTTGTGGGGTTGCCCCTCAGCTTGGATATCATCATATACCTGGGTCTCTCCGGACTCAAACACGTCCCAGGCCAGACTGTCTCCAG
Organism: Haloarcula sp. MBLA0138; assembly: GCF_055632455.1. Lineage (NCBI taxonomy): Archaea > Methanobacteriati > Methanobacteriota > Halobacteria > Halobacteriales > Haloarculaceae > Haloarcula > Haloarcula sp. MBLA0138. Next base: position 368,295 of record NZ_JBVMVU010000002.1, read on the forward strand.
GAGTGAACCGGGGAGACTCGCCAAACAGGTCTCGTGCTTCAGACGTTTCCGTAATTGGGGCGAGCACGTTCTCTCGGTCGTCGTACTCCCAAATTCCGGTGATATCGAGGTCCAGTATCTCGGCCGCGGCATCGACGGCAATCGCTCCGATCTCGTCGCTTGATTCAGCGCCGCTCAGCTGCTGTGCGGTGTCCTGAAGCGAGCGGAGGCGAGCTTCCAACCGTTTCTGTTCGGTTATGTCCTCCAAGACGGCGAGGATGCTCGTAGTCTCTCCGTCGGGGCCTGTAACCGGCGCGACCGACAAGAGCAGGTCCAGTTCGTCTCCGTCTTTCGTCTCTCGCCGTATCTCCTTTGCTCGGATTCGCTCGCCGTTCAGGACGCGCTGCCGGTGTGAGGCAAACTCTTCCTGCTGCTCGTCCGGGACCATCGGATTGAACTCACCAAGCACCTCTTCGCGCGACCAGCCGAACATATTTTCAGCCTCGTCGTTCCAGCGGACGACGGTTCCGTCGGTGTCTATCTCCATGACGGTGAGTGGCGTGGCCTCGATGAGTGATTCCAGTCGCTGGTTCGTCGCCTCAAGTTCACGCTCCCGTTCGACCTGCTCGGTAACGTTTCGAGCGATACCCACGACTCGAACGGTCTCGCCGTCGACGACGACTGGCGCGAGGCTGGTCTCCCAGAACCGAGCATCCTCTCCGATGTCGAGCTCTTCACGATACGAAATCGGTGCACGCTGCTCGACACAGCGAGTGTAGTTAGCCTCGAGTTCAGCACCCTGCTCGTCGCCGAACACCTCTCGGGGTGTCTTGCCGCGGACCTCCTCAGTTGTAAGTCCGGTCTGCGTCTCGTATCCGGGACTGAGTCTGGCGAACTCGAATGAAGGGTCCTCACCAGCAGTATCGACGTTAAGCAAGAATATCGCGTCCCCGGACGTTTCGAGCAACGCCTCGTATTCCTCCGCGAGCTCTCGATGCTCACGGCGTTTCGCTTTTCGCTCCGTTATATCCTGAAAAACGCCCCGAAGTGCTGAGTCGCCGCGCTGTGTGTCGTCGACGTATTCTCCCCACGCCCGAACGTCACGCACCTCGCCGTCGGGTCGAACGATTCGGAGGTCAAGGTCGTACGGTTCCCCGTCTTCGATTGCTCGGTCGACTGCTGCGGTAATCGTCTCTCGGTCGTCGGGGTGGTAGAACTCGATCGCGTCGTCGAGGGAGGGCTCGTAGTCCTCGTCGACACCGTGAATCTGACGGACCCCGTCAGACCAGGCGAGTTCGCCGCTCGATGGGATGAATTCCCATATACCGATATCTGCGATGTCCTGAACGCGGTCGAAGAGGAACCCCTGACGTTCGAGTTCGGCACGGTCACGACGACGCGAGAGTTCGGTACTCACGAGTTGTGCGACCAACTCGACGAACGTTCGTTCGAGCGCTCCGAACGGCGCGACCCGCGTCGTCGGACTCGAGAAATTGACGCTCCCGTAACGCGTGCCATCGACGACGAGTGGCACGCCGATGTACGATTCTAACTCGAACTCACGGTAGGCAGGATGCGTCTCTTTCCCAGCGCTAACGGCGTCGACGAACGAACAGACCGAATCCGTGCCGACGACTTCAGCACAGTACGTCGATTCGAGATCGAACTGATCGCCAGCTTCGATATCTGCCTCTGGTGCATGAACTGCTTCGACCGTGTAGTCGCTGTCCTGAATCCGCGAGACGATACCGATTTCGAGTCCGAGCGTCTGGCAACCGACTTCAAGGAGATTCTGGAGGCGCGACTCGGCCGAGACATCGCTTTCTCCCATGACCGCCTGGAGGTCTTGGAGTGCGTCCCGCTCTCGTTCCAATTGACGCTTTACCTCGCTTTGTTCGGTCACGTCTCGAGCGACAACGAGCACCTGCTTGCTTTTGCGACTCTGGAACGGGGTTACCCGGACGTCGAATGTCCGCTCGCTGGTCCCGACCACGACGTCGAGTTGGAGGTCTGCATCGTACAACCCCGTGGACCCACCATCGCTCTCGATCTCGTCAAGCGTCGATTCGACTGCCTGAGAGAATCGCGTTACATCGGAATCGCTAACGCGGCCACCGACGACCGTTTCGAGCTGTTGTCCTGTGAGCTGGGCCGACTGATCTCCGGCGAGCAACCGCTTCGCAGCCGTATTCGCGAACTCGACGTGCCTCGTTTCGTCTAGGATAAACACGACGTCGTGGATGTTCTCCAGAATCGCGTCACTGCGCTCTAGCTCCAGCTTCCGTTCTCGCTCGGCAGTAATTTCACGTGAAAAGACGGTCAGCCCGTCGTCATCTGGGAACGCTCGCACTTCGACCCAGTAGTCGAACGGCTCTCCCAGGTGCTGTTCGAACGATACTGGTTCACCGGTTTCCATCGCCGTTCGATACTTGTCTTCGAGTTCCGTCCCAACAATCGACGGGAACTCTTCCCAGATGATTTCTCCGACGACCGCGTCCGGGTCACAGTCGACTCGCTCGGCCATCTTCCCGTTCATATACTCGATGCGCCACTCGGTATCAACGGCGTAAATCGCGTCAGCTGCGCGTTCGAGCGTCCGCTGAAAACGGTCAAACATCCGCTCGGCGACTTCTTCTTGACGAGCCGCCTCGATCAGGGTCTGTATGCGGCGGGCAAGCAACTCGAAATTGTCTTGCTCGGCATGGATCGGAATATAATCAGAGACGCCGGCTTTTGTCGCTTCGCTTGCGATCTGTTCGTTTCCTCTACCAGTAAACAAGATGGTCGGCAGTTCGTCCCGTTCGGCTCGTAACTGCTCCAAGAAATCAATTCCAGTTTCATCTGGTAGTGAATAGGAGGTGACAACACAATCGATAGGAGAAATAGCCAGTTCTTCGAGAGCAGCCTCCGCAGTGCCGACAGCCGTAAACTCAAAGACTGGTGAAATATTCAGGAGTTTGGTTTGAACCAACTCGGCAAAGTCAGCATCGTCGTTTACATATAGAACGTGAATCGAATCGGGTGCCCCGCGGTCTGTATGATTCATTATTACATCTAAACAGTATTCTTTTATCAATTGTTTGGGCCAGTTCTCGTTCGCGATATCCCGAGTGAAGATGATTGTCCTGAGTAGAATCGCACTCGCTAGTCGGCGTCAAAACCGGAGCGCTGCATCTCTCCCCACGATGTGTCTCCACGGATATATTCGTATAGCCCCCGCCATGCGATCAGTGTCTTCCACTGACGAAACCCGAAGTTTTCGATGATTCCCATGCCTAACAGTCGAATTACTTGTTTCGGTCGATCGTATCGTCTGAAGCTCCACACCTCACTGAGGATGCCAAACCAGGACAGAAACACTCCGACACCGACTGTGATCCCGAAGTACATGAGTACGAACGATAGATCTGCTGCCCCGATCGCGAACGCCAGTGGTACGATCACGTAGCCGAACCCTTCGACGAGCGGTCCAAGCACTTCGGCGAGCAGAAACGCGGGATACCCGAATAGCCCGGGTGATCCGTACCGTCGCCGACCGACCATCTGTCGATGCCGAGTCATCGTATCGAGAAGCCCACGATACCAGCGTCGTCGCTGTCGACTGAACGCGGTGCGCGATTCCGGGACTTCTGTCCAGACGACTGGTTCCGGGACGAATTCGACGTTGTAATCGCGGCCTTGCTCTCGAAGGTAGCGATGCAACCGAAGGGTCAACTCGAAGTCTTCGGTGACGCTGTCGGTTTCGTAGCCACCGACCTCGCGGACGAGATCCGTTCGGAAGACGCCAAAGGCTCCAGAGATCAAAACCAAGGCGTTCAACCGGTCGAGTCCGAGTCGCCCCGAGTAGAAGGCCCGGAGGTACTCCATCGTCTGGATGCCAGCCAATCGGTTACTCGGGAGGCCGACTGAATCGATAGTGCCGTTCTCGATTGTACACCCGTTTGCGACACGAATCGTCCCACCGGTGGCGACGGTTTCCTCCGGCTGCTCCAAGAACGGTTCGACTGCTTGCAGTAGTCCGTCTCTGTCGATAATCGAATCGGCGTCGACCGTACAGAACAGTGGCTGCTCGGCAAGCCAGATACCGGCATTTACCGCGTCAGCTCGCCCTCCATTCTCTTTGTCGATGACTTTTAGGTTGTTCGCATCAGTGGATTGATAGACGGTTTCGATCGGTTCGCTCGGGACATCGAACGGAACTGGAGCGTCGATCGGCTGGAGATCGAACGCTGAGCGGAGCCGAGAGAGGGTCGTGTCGTCTGAGCCATCATTGACGACGATAATTTCGAGTTCTGGATAGTTGAGATTCAACAGCGACTGGGCGCATTCGACGATTACGGCTTCCTCGTTGTACGCGGGAACTACGACGGTTACGCCCGGAAAGAAAGGTGAGGAAAACCGCTGGAACATCGTTCCTGCGGCCTGTTTCTTCAGATCGGCACGGAGTTCGTACAGTGCTGCGATATGTACCAGCAGATACACACCGTTGACCAACAGGTAATACCCTAGCACGACCCAGCCGACAAACAGTAGTATATCGCTCAAGGTCGTCACTGTGTGGCCTCCTTGTTCGTATACGTCGAAGCAACAACCCAGTCTCTGGCTGCCGAACTGGGAGTGCTGAGTTCGCTTTCGGGGATCTGTTCGGCCCGCTCTCCGAGAGCGGTAATCGCGTCAATCGCCGCCCGCGGATCCGATTCAGTTCCGACAGCGTCGAGGAGTGCATTCGTTGACGCGTCATCCTCCCATGTTCCGAGCATTCCATAGACTGCCTGTCGGACCTGCGGGGACTCGTCTGTTCGCACTTGGTCGATATCGACTGCAGATCGAACATCATCGTGCCACCCGTACCCGTAGAGAGATTGCGCTGCCGCCGCTCGGACCTTCGGAGACTCACTCAAGAACAGAAAACCAATCCACCCAAGAGCTGTATCCGGCTTCGAGGGACCTGCTTCACCGATCACCTGTAACACCTGAATGAGTCGCGATTCGTCCCACTCATCGTACGAGCTTTTCGTAGCTGAAACCAGTGGCTCAGGCGAGAGCTTATTGAGTTGATAGAGTGTATCGATGCCGAGAACAGACAGTGGCTTCGGCCCCTGCAGTAGTAACTCGGTACCCGTTCGTGCTGCTTCCGGACGCTCCTGCTCGAAGAGCACTCGCGCTGCTGCAGCTCTCGTTTCTGGATAGTCTCCACTACTGATCTGGAGCGTCTCTATTTCGATATCGATATCGAGACGGGCAATCCAATGCAGTGCCCAGCGGCGTTCGAAAGGATCGCCAACACGAAGTTTACGCCGGGCCCGTTGATCGACCCCAAGCGCGTAGCCGAGTTGTTGCAGGACCGCTCGATCACGTCCACGAATTCGCTGAAGGTATTCTTCTAGCAGTTCAGTGGCAACACGTCGTTCAGATACACTTAGACCTTCGACCCACTCTTGCCATTCTGGGTCTTCCATCTCCATTCGTCCGAGAAGTGTCTGCCGAACACTTGATCTTACTTCGGTGTCACGTCGATCTCTACGTCTCAATACAATTGACTTAGAGATCGTGAGTATCGCAATGACGGCAAGTAGAACCGTTATGATAGAACTGAGCAGTATCAAAATATCGAAAGAAATGCCGGAGATACCACTCATTCAAGCACTCTCTTGATTCGTGCGATGAGTTCATTCGCTGAGAACGGCTTTGTCATGTAGTCGGTAGCTCCGGACTCAAGTGCGCGAACGATATCGTCTTTTTTCCCGCGTGATGTTAGCATGATCACATCCACCTCATCGAAGCGATCGTCGTTTTGCATTCTATCGAGAATCCGGTACCCGTTCAACCCGGGCATCATGACATCGAGAACCATCAAATCCGGGAGGTTATCTGAATTTGTTACAAGAAAGCTCCAACACTCTTCGCCATCGCTCACGGCAGTGACTTCGTATCCACCCTGTAATTTGAATTTAAGCAGTTCACGCATCTCTTCGTCATCGTCAGCAATTAGGATAGAATGCATCCGTAGTGAGTTCCTAGAAGTAATCGTTCTATTACAATATGTGTTTGGATGAGTCTCCAATTGCGTGCTGTTTATGTTTCTCAAGTTAGCTTTGGATGGACAGTCTATAAATACATTATGCGTGATACTGTCCTTCGATCGAAAAAGAGGCTGCCTCGGCAAGCGAAGCTGGTGACATCTCCAAACTGGGGTGCGTGGAAGCGACTAAATCAAAAGAGCACAAATAAAACGTTAGCTTCTGTACGGGTCCGGCCTTTTGGTTAGATGTAGACTTGTTATTGAGGGAGCCATAGCGATTGTCCGGTAGTGCCCATTACTACTGAATCCCGGAGAACCGTCTTTCGACAAATTGCACGACGGTCGTACGTTGAGTGGCCAGCGTACGATTCGACACCGTTGTACGATCGCACCTCACTTGCCGGATTAGAATCGGACGTCCGGATTGTCTCAGGAGCTTGGTTCGCCCACGATAAGCACATCTCTGTTGAGCAGTTCGTCTTCGAACTTCCGCTGACCTACTTCCAATTCGAGACCCACGACTGCTACGAGAGTCCGACACACTACGAGATGGACACCCTGTTTCGCGTGTTCGTTCTGAAAGAACTTCACGGATGGGAGCACGAAACAGCACTCTACGAGTACCTCGAAAGTCATCCGGAACTTTGCGAGCGGCTTGGGCTGGAGACAGTGCCTGACCAATCGACACTCTGGCGCAGTTGGCACACGCGCTTCAGCGATGAGCTTCGCGAGACGGTCCAGAAAGCGGCTCGAACGATCCTCATCAAAGCGCAGAACGCCGACGTCATCGTCCCCCGCGAACCGGAGCAGATCCTCCCGGCTCGTGGCGATGACGTGGACGAATCGGTTCCAGACGATCGAGCCATTCTAGACAACGCCGATAGAGTCACCAAGCACGTCAGCCGTGTCGTCTTTCCCGCGTTCTCTCTGGACCGTGGAGAGGGCTGTGAGATCCACGAGAACGCCTACTGGGGCCTGCAGACATATCTCGGACTTCGCGAGCGGCTGGCTGCAAACGAAGGTGCTCGTAGTTTCCTCTACGAGTCGACTCGGGATCGGACACCGCTGGGGCACGCTCATCGGGAGCAGATTCGAGACCTCTCGATTGAAAAGATTCGAGCGATGTACCAGCAGGCCACCACTCGGCTCCTAAACGAAGTTGCGGAGACAGAGCAGTTCTTTCGAGCCGGAGTCGTCGCCATCGACATTACCGAAGCCGACCCTTTCACCGGTACAGGACGGGCTACGAAGACGAAATCATCGGAACGAAAGAGAAGAGTGACCAATACGCCTACCAGTGGGCGACAGTACAGCTGGTCGGCAATGCCGTCCCAATCGTGCTGGACGCGCGCCCCGTCCGAAAGGGGGAGACACGACTGGAAATCGTCGAAGACTTGCTCGATTCGGCTGAGGACCTCGTTCACGTCGATAACGTGCTGATGGACCGGGAGTTCGATAGCCAGCACGTCCTGGAGATGATCAGCCAGCGAGGGCTCTCCTACGTCGTTCCGAAGCGGATGCAGACTAGCGAGAAAGCCCAGGCCAAGCGATTGCTCCAGCGTGACCGGGACCGATACGAGACCGACCGGAAGCTCCACCTCGGGAAGAACGAGTGGCACGAGACGACGCTGATCTACCGCCGGAAAGAGGACTCCGAGCACGACGACCACCGGCAGTACTCGGTGTTCATGACGAATTGCGGGAGTGGGCACCTCACGGAGTACGGCTACCGGTGGGAAATCGAGAGTGGCTATCGGTCGATCAAACGGTTCATGGCAGCGACGACGTCGAAGGATTTCGGGCTTCGATTCTTCTACTTCGCGTTTGCGTGTCTGCTGTACTCTATCTGGCGAGCGGTCGATCTGCTCGTGCAGGTTGAATTAACCGACGAGTACGAGCACTCGCCTATTGTGACGGCCGACAATACGCTGACGCTGTTGAAGAAGGAGACCGGAATTGGATAGGGCGGTCCTCTGTTCGGGCCAGTACGGATTCCTGAGTGGCAACGCTGTCGGGAATCTTGGAAATTCACAAGTCCAGTTGGTAGTGCGACACGAGAAGACCATCGAGAGGAGATTCAAAGCAGCTTCGCCTCGAAAAACCGCCCGACATCACGCATCACAGCCCCGCTAAACCCGGTGTAGTCTCAACTTCCCCGGGAATCGATTGAATATAGCGGCATGAGATTTATAGATGCACGAAAAGACGCCGCAAGAGCGTTAGCGTACTGTACGCCCGGAATCTATCGGAATCGTGTCCACTCGTGATTCACGTGAGAATCACGAGTGGATTTATGGGACACCGTGCCCTCGGTGAAGCCGACCCGATGCCAGACGACGAATCCGGGGATTCAGCGGCCGAGGACGGCCGCCCAGACGCCCTCACGAGTGCCCGCGACCGCTACCTGCTCTCACGCGGGAAGGGACGGGACAACCAGAGCGGGACCTACCGTCGCAACGCCGAGCGCGAACTCACGAAGTTCATCGACTACCTCGCCGGCCGCGACATCCGAACCCTCCGGGGAATCGACGCCCGGGTGTTGCGCGAGTACGTACAGGACGAACTGCTGGACGGAGCCCTCTCGGCCCGAACGGTGCGGAAGTACTTCGACTACGTCTCCGCGTGGGTCGGCTGGGCACAGCGGGAAGGGCTCGTGCCGGAACACTACGGGAACCAGCAGACGGCCCGCGAACTTCTGCCAGAGGCCGACACGCGAAAGGAACAGCGCCAGCAGTCGTGGACGCGCGAACAACGGACGCAACTGCTGTTCCACGTCGACGAACGGGCCCGCGCGGCCATCACGCAGGACGGCACGGACGCGTACAAGCCGGTCCGGGACCGCGCAGTCGTCTACAGTCTGGCCTACACGGGGCTGCGAGCGAGCGAACTGTTCGCGAACTCGCAGGACGACCGCCGCGTCGGAGCGCAGTGGGGCGACCTCGGCGACGGCTACGAGAGCGTCACCGTCCTCGGCAAGACCCAGAACTGGGAGACGCGGTCGGTGCCGCCACAGGCCCGGCCGGCGCTAGAGCGGTGGGCCACCGTCCTCTCGCCCGCCCCGGACTGGCCGGTGGTTCCGACGCTGCACTACCCGTCACTGTACGAGGCGCTGCGTGAGGCGGGGTGTCCGACCGACGGCTTCGACGGGTACGCCAGCATCTTCGACGCGCTGCGGGCCGCCGACGGCTCGCCGCCGGCGATGACCGCCGACGGGGCGCGGCGACTGCTCCGGACGCTCACCGACGCCGCGGACATCGACGTCGACGAGGCGTACCTCGAACCCCACGGAGCCCGCCGCGGCGTCGGTCGCGTCCTCGCAAAGGAGAAGGGGGCCGACCCCGGCGCTCGTCAGCTCGGGAACTCCGTTCGCGTCTTCGAGGAGCGGTACGCGGACGTGTTGGCCTCGGAGCAGGCGGAGACGACCGGCGAGGCGTTCGAGAGCCACGACTCGTAGCACGTTCCCCGTGGCGGTCGGGAACGGAATCGACGGCGAGGACGACTAGGCTGCCGTTACCGACCGAAGATTCGTTCGCGTCCGACTCCGCCGGTAATCGGCGGACAGCGGGGCCGAGGCCGCCGGTAGACAGCCGGACGCGTCGATAACCGAACGGTAACTTTGCGTCCGACACCGGAACCCATCAGCGATGGGCTGGGCCCACGGGCAGTTGCTCCAAGCGGGTGTCTCGACGGACATCACCGTCGTTCTCGGGGTGGTGTTGCTGGCCCTCGTGCTGTTCGTCACAGAGGCGCTGCCGGTGGACGTGACGGCCATCGTCGTCTTGCTGGTCCTGACGCTGCTCGAACCGTGGACGACCATCTCGCCCGACGAAGCTATCTCCGGGTTCTCCAACGAGGCGACCATCACCGTCCTCGCGTTGCTCATTCTGAGCGCGGGCGTCAGCCGGACCGGACTGGTCCAACGACTGGGCCGCCGGATGGCCGAGTTCGCCGGGACGAACCTCCGGCGACAGCTGTTTGCGACCGTCGGCGTCGCGGGGCCGGTCTCGGGCTTCCTGAACAACACGCCGGTGGTCGCGTTGCTCGTTCCGGTCGTCACCGACGTCGCCAACCGCGGCGGGACCTCGCCGTCGAAGCTGCTCATCCCGCTGTCGTACGCCTCACAGCTCGGCGGCATGCTCACGCTCGTCGGCACCTCGACGAACATCCTCGCCAGCGACGTGAGCGCGAGACTGGCCGGGCGCTATCCGGAGCTGCACGCCTTCTCGATGTTCGAGTTCACCAGACTCGGGGTGCTGGTCGTTCTCGTCGGCGGGGCGTACCTCGTCTTCGTCGGCTACCGACTGCTACCGGCGCGAGTCCCGCCGGAAGCGGACTATCTGGCGGAGTACGAGGTCGGCGAGTACGTCACGGAACTCGCGGTCAGCCCCGAATCGCGGTTCGTCGGCGATTCCGTCGAAGCGGTGACCGCGGCGCTGGGCCCGGACGTCGACGTCGTGGAACTGGTCCGCGAGGGCCGGGACACCGTCGCGCCGAGACAGGAGCAGCGACTCGACGGGGGCGACGTACTCGTCGTCCGGACCAATCGGGAAGTCGTCGCGGGGGGGCCACAGATTCCCGGGCTCGTCGTCAGCGGGTCCGGAACGGCGGCGCTCGAATCGGGCGACACCGGGACGCTGGTCGAGTTGGTCGTCGCCATGGACTCGCGGCTCGTCGGCGAGCGGTTCGACCCCGAGCTGTTCCGGACGGAGTACGGGGCGGCCGTCCTCGGCGTTCGAAGTTGGAGCGACGGAGTGGTCAACCGCATCGCTGGCCGTCGCCTCCGCGTCGGGGACACGCTCTTGGTCAACGTGTCGGAGGCGGGTATCGAGCGCCTCAGCCGCGACCCCGACGTCATCGTCGCGCGCGAGCCCCGAGAGCCGGACTACCGGACGGAGAAGGCCCCGCTGGCAGTCGGCATCATGGTCGGGGTGGTCGGCCTCGCCGCGCTCGAAGTGCTTCCCATCCTCGTGACGGCGCTGGCCGGGGTGGTGGCGATGGTACTGGCCGGTGTCCTCGAACCGAACGAACTCTACGACGCGGTCGAGTGGGACATCATCTTCCTGCTCGCCGGCGTGATTCCGCTGGGAATCGCGCTCGAACGCACCGGCGCGGCGACGTTTCTGGCCGGGCAGGTCGTCGCGTTCGGTGCGGCACTTCCTGTCGTCGTCGTCCTCTGGCTGTTCTACATCGCCACGGGACTCATCACCGAGGTCATCAGCAACAACGCGAGCATCGTCCTGCTCGTCCCGGTAGCGGCCGCCTCGGCGGCCCGCCTCGGAGCCAACCCGTTCGCCTTCGTCCTGGCGGTGACCTTCGCCGCGAGCACGACGTTTCTCGGCCCCGTCGGCTACCAGACGAACCTCTTCGTCTACGGCCCCGGGGGGTATCGCTTCGGCGACTACTTCCGTATCGGTGCGCCGCTGCAACTGCTCCTCTCGGTGGTAACGGTCGGCGGCATCACGCTCTTCTGGGGCGTCTGAGAGGACTCGCCCACGACGTGATAAACCATATACCGCTTCATCATTTATCGAGGGGGTCGGCGAGGTCCGAGTTCGAAACGCGACTCGCCGACCCCTGTCGGAGCCGATAGATGCGACGGAGGTCGTCCTCCATCTTCGGCGTCAACGACGTGGCCGGTTCGGATGTTGCGGGCGGCGTGGCGTCCGAGGAGTCCATCGGAGTTGTCGAGTGCGTGTCTCGGAGCGGCGCGGTTCGCTTTCTGACCGCGTTTCGGTCAGTCGCCGGTCGGTTTCTTTCCCGACTCGATGCTCCCTGTCTCCGGGGTCGACTCCGCTCCGAGCGCCGTCTGTACCTTCCCGACGACGACGGCGACGACGTAGATGGCGACGGCCACGAGGACGACCACGCCGCCGGCAGTCGCACCGGCGTAGTAGGCGACGCCGATGCCGAGGAGGACGGACAGTTCGGCGAGGACGATCGAGACGAGCAGCGACGCGTTGAAGCTCCGGGAGACCTGCGCCGCGCCGGCGACCGGGACGACCAGCATCGCCGCGACGAGGATGACACCCATTATCTGCATCGCGCCGACGACGACCAGCGCGGTCAGCATCACCATGATTCGGTTGTACCAGTTCACCGAGAGCCCCGATACCTCCGCAGCTGTCTCGTCGAACGTGACGTAGAGCAACTGGTTCCGAGTGAGTGTGACGACGCCGACGATGACGGCAAAGAGTACCAGCAGGATTGCGGCGCTCTGTTGTGTGACCGTCGAGAGGTTCCCGAACAGGTACTGGTCGACGCTGACGGTCAGTCCGCCGGCGTTGATGCTGATGAGCGTCGTCCCGAGCGCGAATCCCGTCGAGAGGACGATCGCCATCGAGACGTCGTTGTAGGCGTCGGTCGCCTCGGAGATGAGTTCGATAAACAGCGCGGCGACCATCGCCACGACAACGGCAGTCAGGTACGGCGTCACCCCGAGGTCGATGACCGCGTTGAGGAACAATCCGACGGCGACACCGGCGAAGGCGGTGTGTGCGAGGGCGTCGCCGATGAGCGCGAGTTGCCGGTGGACGAGGAACGTCCCGATGAGCGGGGCCATGACGCCGATGCAGAGCCCGACGAGGATAGCTCGGTGCATGAACCCGTACGTGAGCAGTTCGAGCCCGGTGACGTCAGCGAGCCACGACAGTATCCCGGACCAGAACGACAGAATCCAGTACAGGGGGGTAAGTATCGCATCGAGCCCCCCGCCCTGTAGCGGGATGAGAACCGGCTCGATCACTCCGAGTCACCCGTGATAGCTGCCGCGGTCCCGAACGCACGGGCGAGTGCGTCGCTGTCGACGAACTCGTCGGTCGGTCCGTCGAAGTATATCTCACCGTCGAGGCAGACGACGCGCTCGGCTTGGTTCGTGACCGCGCGCAGGTCGTGCTCGATGAGCAAGACGGTGATATCGTCGGCGTTCAGCGCCTCGAGCAATCCGTAGAACGCCTCGACCGACTCGGCGTCGACGCCGACGGTCGGTTCGTCGAGGACGAGCAGATCGGCTTCGCTCGCGAGTGCGCGGGCGATGAACGCCCGCTGGCGCTGTCCGCCCGAGAGCTGCGTGACCCGGCGGTTCGCGAACGCCGTCATCCCGACCGTCTCGAGCGCGTCGTCGACGATTTCCCAGTCCGCTCGGGAGAGGAACCCGAAGCCGACGTGGGGGAACCGACCCATTTTGACGACTTCCCGGACGGTAATCGGCATCGCCTTCGAGGCGCTGGCGTGCTGGGCGACGTAGCCTATCCGAGAGCCGTCGTCGAACGCGTGTGACGGCTCGCCGAACAGCCGTGCGACGCCGTCGTCGGGTTCGAGAAGCCCCAGTATCAGCTTCATTAGCGTCGATTTTCCCGAACCGTTGGGGCCGACCACGGCCACGTACTCGCCGGGGTCGACTTGGAGCGAGATGTCTGTGACCACGGGTGTGGCCGCGTATCCGAAGTCGACGCCTGTGAGTTCGATGACGGAAGGCTGGCCACGCGATTGGTCCGGCGTCGCTCGCGTATCGGGGTGTGTACTCATTCGAAGTTTCTCCACTCGTTCGCCCAGCCGTCGGGGCGGGCTTCCGCGGGCGGTTCGTTGCCGAGAACGACCTCGAAGGTCGGCATGTTGATGTTGTAGGCGATCTCTTCGTACCCCCAGTTGTCCTCGACCCAGTCCTCGCGGACGCCTGCGTACGGCGTTACCGGGAAGTACGCCTCGGCTCGGGTCTCCTCGATTAGCTGAACGGCGGGACGGCGCGCCTCGAAGACGCCGTTTGCGATGTACCGGATGTCGTGTTCCTCGATAACGTCCTGTGCTTGGCGGATGTCTTCCGGCGCGACATCGCCGCTCGCCGCCAAGTTGGTGACGAGCGGGCGCATCTCGACCCCGTACCGCACGCCGATGTACTGGAAGGCGTTGTGTGCCGCCAGTTGGACTACGTCGCGGTCGGCGGCGTCGAAAATCGCCTGATAGTCCGCGTCGATGCGGTCGATCGTCTCGGACGTGTAGGTCTCCGCGTTGTCCCGAAACGCGCCCTCTCGGTCCGGTACGAGTTCGGCCAGCCCGTCGGTGATGTTATCGATCGAGGTCTTCGCACGTCGCGGGTCGAGCCAGAAGTGGGGGTCTTTCCCCCGTTGCTCACCGACGCCCTCCTCGTCGGGGTCGAGAGTCGCAGCGAGGTCGACGAGGGCGACTCCCTCACGGGCGTTGATGAGCCGGGTGTCGACGTCGTCGTCCTGAATCGTCTGAATCGCGCGGTCGGCCCACGGCTGGAACCCCGGACCGACGTGGATGAACGCATCGGCCTCGATTATCCGTCGGGTGACGCTGGCGTTGGGTTGCCAGCCGTGGCCGTGGAGGCCGGTCGGAACGAGGTTCTCCACGCTGACCGGCGTCCCGTCGACGATGTGACGCGCGAAATCGTAGAAACTGAAAAACGAGGCGACCGCGACGGACGGCCCGTCTCCCGACGCCCCGCTGTTCTCGGTACCGGTCCCGTCCCCAGCGCCGCCGTCACTCGTGTCTCCCTCACCGGTCGTACACCCGGCGAGGCTGGTAGTGAGTAGTCCGGCCCCTGCAGCGATGGCGTGTCTTCGTGAGAGACGATACTCGGACGTCGACTGGATTTGGTCTGCCATCCTATTTGATGTTGGTGGTACAAATAATATAGTACTTTCTATCGAATCTATTATTTTGACAGGTCTAATAATTCACGGACCATGCCCAGCGACCCACATTTATATACCGTTACGTGCCCAGTTTCGTCCACAGAAGACGCGTGTCGCCCCCCTCGGTTGGCCCCGACATGTCAGGTAGCGACTCTCGACGCCGGCGGTCTTTCGCCCACCCCGGGAAACGACACATGACTCCGAAAGACGACGATAGCACCGAACCCGAGCAGAGTAGCGCTCCACCCGACGAGCGGCACGTACCCGCGGGTACCGCGGACGACGCGTTTCACGAGGCCCTCCGAGAAGTGGTGGCCGAGGCCGACGCCGCGGGGAGAACGTCGCCGTCCGGCCCCGTGGTCCGGACGGCAGGCTAGTTCAGCACCCAGAAGCGGTAGTTGAGGGAGGCGGCAAACGAGACCCAGAGGAGGTACGGGACGAGCAAGAGCGCCGCGCGCCGGTCGACGCGGGCGAAGGCCCACATCGTCGCGACGATGAGCGCCCAGAGGAGCGCGATTACCGCCAGCCCCCAGCCGATCTCCCGCGCACCGAAAAAGACCGCCGACCAGCCCAGATTGAAGACGAAGTGGAGCGCGAACACGGCGAAACCGACCCGGACCTCGCGGGGCGACGACCCGGCCTGTCGCCAGACGAGCCACAGCGCAGCGCCCATGAGCGCGAACAGCGCGGTCCAGACCGGCCCGAACACCCAGTTCGGGGGAGCGAGCGCCGGCCGCCGGAGGGTCGCGTACCACGGGTCGAGCCCCTGTACGGTGAAGACCGAACCCGACGCGCCGACGAGTTCGACGGTCAGGACGGCGATTGCGAGCGCGAGGACCGGGCGCTCGCGCGGCAGTTCGCGGAGACGTGCCGAGAGGGATGCCATGAGTGGTGAAGTGTGCCCCGAGATAAATTTATTATTCACTGACTATTCACTCCGAACCGGAGAGACGCTATGGACGGACTCAACGGCAACACGGCAGTCGTGACGGGAGCGGCCTCGGGCATCGGACGGGCGTCGGCGCGGCGGTTCGCCGAGGAGGGAGCAAACGTCGTCGTCGCGGACGTCAACGCCGACGGCGGCCGGGAGACAGTCGACCTGATAGCGGACGCCGGCGGGGACGCGACGTTCGTCGAGGTCGACGTCACCGACTCGGAGTCGGTCGAGAACATGGTGTCGGTCGCCGTCGACAGCTACGGCGGTCTGGATTTCGCACACAACAACGCGGGCGTCCTCACCGGCTTCGACGAGGTGACCGACATCGAGGAGTCGCAGTGGAACCGCCTCGTCGACATCAATCTGAAGGGGGTCTGGACGTGCCTGAAAGCCGAGTTGCCCGTGATAGCACAGGACGGCGGTGCCGTCGTCAACACGGCGTCGGAGGCCGGGCTCGTCGGAATGGGTGGACTCGCCAGCTACTCGGCAAGCAAACACGGCGTCGTCGGACTGACGAAGACGGTCGCGCTGGAGTACGCCTCGCGGGGCGTCCGCGTGAACGCTATCGCCCCCGGCCCGACGAAGACGAACATCCAGCGCGGGATGACCGGCGGGCGCGACCCGTCGGCGCTGCCCTTCGACACGTCCGCGATGGTCGACGTTCCGATGGGGCGACAGGCGGAACCGGCGGAGATGGCGGGCGCGGTCGTCTTCCTCTGCTCGGCGGACGCGTCGTACATCACCGGACAGACGTTGCCGATAGACGGCGGTCAGGCGGCTGACTGAGCGGTCGACGCCGAGCCCGTGCGGTCCCGGAACGCGAAGCGGTTCACCGGGCGAAAGGGGCTGACGCGCCCGTACCGCGCCGTCGGCGTGTTTTCGGCCCGCCTAATAATCGGAACCGTTTTGTGTAGTTAGGTGGGCCTAAAAATATGGCCAGCGACGAAACGGAACGCAACGCACCGACGCGACGCGAGTACGTGAAATACGGCGGGGTAGTCGTCGGCGGCGGCCTGCTCGCCGGCTGTTCGGACGGCGAGTCCGATTCGACGCCGCCGACGCAAACCGAGGCGGAAACCGCGGAAGCAGCGGGGACGGGGTCGTACACGGTGAGCATGGCCCCCGTCGGCGACGTGGAACTTGACGCCGTCCCGACGAGCGTCCTGACGTACTACCCCATCGCCGCCGGGACGGTCGCCGCGCTCGGCCACGGCGACGCGATAAACGCCATCGGCTACGACAAGCAACTGTTCGGCGACACGGTCGATTACTACTACGACAGCCTCGACGGCGTCGACTTCGAGTGGGAGGAACTGGGGCGGGTCACGCCCAGCGACAACCCGAACACGCTCGACAAGGAACTGTTCTACGAACTCGACAGCGACGTGCACTTCCTCGACCCCTGTCTCCTCCAGAGTGGCTCGTTCGGGTGGGACGCGGCGGAAGTGGACGCGCTCGCCTCGGACATCGGCCCGTGGTTCGGGAACTACTACAGCCGAACGAACGCACAGCCCCCGGCGGCGTGTCGGGACCACTACGACTACTACACGCTCTGGGAGTACATCGGCAAGATTGCGGCGGTGTTCCGGGAGCGAGAGCGGTACCGGGCGCTCAAGTCGGTACGCGACGACGTACTCGCCGAAATCGAGGCGGGGCTACCGCCGGAGTCCGAGCGGCCGTCGCTCGCGGTCGTCGCCTACAGCGGCGGGACCTTCTGGCCCTACGACTTCACCCAGCCCGGCTACCTCTGGGCGCACGTCCGCCCGTTCGGCGTGACCAACGCCTTCACGACCATCGACGGCGGCCCCGGCACTGACGGGTCCTACGACTACGAGGCGATGGTGGCGGCGGAACCCGACGTGGTCCTGCGCTACTGGGGCGCGGCGCTTGGCGACACCTTCGTCGAGAACCGCGCCGAGGTGCTGGACAACGCGCTCGCCGGGGACGTTCCGGCGTTCCGGGACGAGCGGTACTACGCCTCCGGGAACGGGATGCAGGGGCCGATTATGAACCTCTTCCAGTTGGAGATGACGGCCAAACAGCTCTACCCCGAGCAGTTCGGTGCGTGGCCCGGCTACGAGGAGGGCGAACCGTACCCCGAGATTCCCGCGTCCGAGCGGCTCTTCGACCGCGACCGCGTCGTCGACATCGTCACCGGGGAGGGCGGAGCGTGACCGCCACAGAGTTGTCGAGCGGCGAGGGCCGCCGGGACGGACGGACCAACGGCCGTGCCCGCGAACCGGATGCGGCGGGGGGTCGCTGATGGCAACCGAAACGTCTTCAGGGTCGGGGGCGGACCCCGCCGGCTGGCGCGACCGGTGGCTGGGTCGGTTCGACGGCTCGCTGTTCACGCTCTGTGTGGGGAGCCTCGTCGTGGCCGTCGTCGGCGGCCTCGTACAGGTCAGCTTCGGCGCGTTCTCGATGACCATCGTCGAGGCGTGGCAGGCCGTCTTCAACCCCGACGTGATACTCAACCGGCAGACGTGGGAGGCGTTCCTGCTCGGCGGCGAGGTCCCGGAGATGAACAACCGCAGCCTCATCGTTTGGAACATCCGGCTCCCGCGGGTGTTCGTCGGCGCGCTCGTCGGGATGAACCTCGCCGTCTCCGGGGCGATATTCCAAGCGGTGACACGGAACGAACTCGCCAGCCCGTTCATTCTGGGCGTCTCCTCGGGCGCGGGGCTGATGATACTCCTGACGCTCGTCGTCTTTTCGGGGCTGTCGACGTTCCTCCCGCTCGTCGCCGCCCTCGGCGGTGCCATCGCGTTCCTCGTCGTCTACGTCATCGCGTGGAAGAACGGCACGTCGCCGGTCCGGCTGGTGCTCGCGGGCGTCATCGTCGGCACCGTCTTCGGGTCGCTCCAGACGGCGCTGTTCTTCTTCGCGGACGACATCGGCGTCGTCCAGTCCGCCATCGCGTGGACGACCGGCTCGCTGACCGGCACGGACTGGGAGCAGGTCCGGATGGCGCTGCCGTGGAGCGCCGTCGCGATGGTGCTCGCGCTCGTCAGCTCCCGGCAGCTGAACGTCCTGTTGCTCGGTGAGGACACGGCGTCGTCGCTGGGGATGAGCGTCGAGAAGGTCCGGTTCGCGCTGTCGGGCGTGGCGGTGCTGGCGGCCGCGGCGAGCATCGCCGTCGCCGGCATCGTCGGCTTCGTCGGCCTCATCGTCCCGCACATGGTCCGCAACATCGTCGGCAGCGACTACCGGAAGCTCGTCGTCGGCTGCGTGTTCGCCGGGCCGGCGTTGATGATAGCCGCCGACGTGGGCGCGCGGCTCGCGCTGAACCCGGTCCAGATTCCGGTCGGCATCGTCACCGGGCTCGTCGGCGGCCCGTACTTCCTCTATCTCATGCGGCGACAGGACGAGATGGGTGAAATCTGACCCGTCCGAGTCACCCGGCGTCGTCGACCGAAGCGAGTATCAATCTTTAGGTTGGACTAAAAATATGGTGAGGGACGACGCGACTCGCGACGCACCGACCCGGCGGGATTACGTGAAGTACAGCGGCGCACTCGTCGGCGGCGGCCTGCTCGCGGGCTGTTCGAGCGGCGAGTCCAGCGACGACGGCGGGCCGAACGACGACAGCGTGGCGACCGGCGACAGCGCAGCGACCGCCACGTCGACGCCCGAGGACCGGTCGTACTCGGTGACGATGGCACCGATGGGAGCGGTCGAGTTCGACGCCGTGCCACGCGAGATACTGGCGAGTTCGACCAGCTACATCGACATCGCGGGAGCGCTGGGCCACGGCCGGGCGGTGGAGGCGACGGTCCGGCCGTCCTCGTCCGTCCCGTCGCTGGAGTACTGCTACGGCGCGCTCGACGTCTCGACGGACTGGATCGAGTTCCGGGACGCGGGCGGGTACAGCAAGGAGACGCTGTACGAACTCGACAGCGACGTGCACTTCCTCGACCCCGCGTACGTCAGCACGCTCGACGGGTGGAGCGCGACCGACATCGACGAGATCGCGTCGAACGTCGGCCCGTTCTTCGGCAACATGTACAGCCGGAAACACCGCCAGCCGCCCGCGTCGTGGCGCGACGCCTACGAGTACTACACGCTCTGGGAACTCACGGAGACGTACGCCGCCGTGTTGCGGGAACGGGACCGGTTCGAGCGGCTGGCCGCCGTCCGGGACGACCTGCTGTCAACGGTCGAGTCCCGACTCCCGGAGCGGAGCGAGCGCCCCACCGTTGCGATGGTGTACCCGCGACTCGCCGAGAACTCCTTCTACGTCCACCGACTCAACCAGCCGGGGTACTTCTTCGCACACACGCGCCCGTTGGACCCCGTCGACGTCTTCGCGGGTATCGAGACCGGCGAGTACGGCGGCAAACTCGTGGACTACGAGGCGATGCTGGAGGCCGACCCGGAGGTCGTCATCATGAACCACGGGATTTCGGCGTACTACGACGTGCCCGAGACCAAGCGAGCCATCCGCGAACACAGCGTCGGGTCGGAGCTACGCGCCGTCCGCGACGACCGCCTCTACGCCTCCGGGAACCCGCGACAGGGGCCAGTCATGAACCTCTTCCAGATAGAGATGACGGCCAAACAGCTCTACCCCGAGCGGTTCGGCGCGTGGCCCGGCTACGGCGACGGCGAGTCCTACCCCGAGATTCCCGCGTCCGAGCGGCTGTTCGACCGCGACCGCGTCGCCGACATCGTCAGCGAGTAGCTCAGTCGAACCGGCTCGGTGACGGCCCGGCGTCGACCCCGGCGTCGTCGACGACCGGCCCTTCGTCGGTGAGCCGGACCGCCCGCACCGCGCACTCGCCGGGCGCGAACCGACCGAGGTCAGCGACCGACGCCGCGCCGGCAGCGTCGGCCAGCACCGCCGCAATCGGGAAATCGTGTGTGACGACGAGCACGCGCTCGCCGGCCGTCGAGTTCTCGCGGAGCCGTCGCCACCGGCCGAGGACGCGCTCCCGGGCGTCGGTGACGGATTCGCCGTCCCGGGGCAGCGGCGGCAAGGCGTCGACATCTGTCCGGAGGGTGGCCGCGTCGTCGGTCGGTTCGAAGCGGTCGTAGGCGAGGCCTTGGTACGCGCCCGGGTCGCGGGGCCGCCACGCCGGCTCCGTGCGCGGGGGCGTCGCGACGCCGGCGAGGTGGACGAGCGACGCCGTCTCGCGGGCGGCGGTCGTGTCGGCGGCGTATACGCGGTCGAACGCGCCGGTCGCGGACAGTTCGCGGCCGACGGCCTCGGCGGCGTCGCGGCCGGTCTCGGTGAGCGGGACGGGCGCGGTCCCGTGGAGCCGGCGCTGTCGGTCCCACTCCGTCTCTCCGTGTCGCAGGAATACTATCGCTGTCATGGGCTGGTGGATGGCGGCGTCAGCAGGGTCGGCCACGCGGTCCCGACGATACCGACGGTGGTCCGCCGCGGCGCGCGGTCGCGGCGGCCACGCGCGTGGCCGCCGTCAGTCAGTCGAGCGATACGGCGGTCGACCGCGGCCGAACGGCCGTCCCGGGCGGCGCTTGGCGGCCGGCTCACTCCTCGCGGCGGAACGTCGTCGTCCGGCCCCAGCTCGTCGCCTTCCCCCACAGGCCCGAGCGCATGCACTCGAGTTCGACTATCTGGGAGTTGTCGACGAAGAGGTTCACGTTCGGCCCGAAGTTCTTGACGTACCACTCGAACATCTCCGGCCCCGGCGCTTCGAACACCAGGTTTTCCATGCCGAGTTCGTTCGCGAGTTCGTAGACCACGTCCGTCCGCCACTCGTGGACCTCCTCGGTGATGCCCTCGGCCTCGACCATCAGGAGGTCCGCGCCGGCGTCGAGGTGGCGCTGGCCCTCGCGAATCGCCATCGACGGGTCCTGTTGGCCCTCCCGCTCTAGGTCGTCCGGGTCGGACGCGCCCCCGGCACCGAACTGGACGTTGATTTCGGGCTTGGGTTTGAGGCCGTAGTCGGCGACTAGTTCCGTCAGCGCGACGAGGTCGTCGGTGTCGATGGCGAGGAACCCGCTGGATATCTCGACGATGTCGAACCCGAGTGTCTCGGCCTCGGCGACGTAGTCCTCGACCTTGTCGTTGTCCCGGACGAGGACGTTCTCGACGAACCCGCCCGTCGAGACGTCGACGTCGTACTCGTGGCAGATGTCGATGAGTTCTGTGACGGTGTTCCGGTCCATCAGCGCGAACGACCCGCCGGAGAACTTGTAGATGTCGACGTACCGCCCCATCGTCTCGAGGATGTCGCGCAGTTCCCGCGGCCCCATCGGGTCGTAGTAGGGGCCGCGTATCTCGGTGATACCCTTCGTGCGGGGCTTGTCCGGTCTGTCGTTGACGTGCAGGAAGTCGAAGGCTCGTGACATGTGCAAGCTAGCGTACGTCGGCCACCCATATAATTTTTAGGCCGGACTAAAAGTTTAGATTCGTCAGTTTTCGCCAGTCGCGTCGCTGTCTCCGAGCGGACGACGGCGGGGCGGCGTCGGTCGCGGGCCTACGTCAGGAGCGCGACCAAGTCGGCGACGTCGTGTTCTTCGAGGTGTTTCACCGTGTCGACGATGGCGTCGCGGCGCTGCTGGTCGTAGCGGTCACGGGTCATCAGTTCGAACTTCTCCTCGACCTGCGCCCAGTCCATCGGGCTGTTCGGGTGGCCTTGGAAGTCGTCTTTCTCGACCTCTAAGGTCGTCCCGTCAGTGAGCGTGACGGTGAGGTTCGCGGGCATCTCGCCGGCCTCGAACCGGTCGGTCAAGGCGGGGTCCTCCTCGACGGTGACGGTCCGGAGCAGGGACTGCACGTCGTCCCGCCGGATGCGCTCGGGGTCGTAGGCGTCGTTGGTCATCTCGCGGTCGATGAGCGCGGCCGCGAGCATGTACGGGAGCGAGTGGTCGGCCTGAGCCTTGGTCTCGACCTCGTGGCGGTCGCCCTCGCCGCCGCCGATGATGAGCTTCGCGCCGTGGAACGTGTCGAGGTGGATGGACTCGACCCGTTCGTGGTCGAGGTCGTCGGCCTCGGCGAGTTCGATGACGCCCTCGACCGCCGACTGAGCGTAGGTCTCGGCGACGTACCGCTTGGTCATCGTGTCGAAGACGCGCTCACATCCCGGCGAGAGGTCGACCTCGAACTCGCCGCTGATGACCTGCTGCCAGCCCTTCTGGCCCTCGAAGAGGTTCGTCGGCCCTTCCATGCCGTTCTCGGCCAGCAGACACGAGTAGACGCCGTTGCGCGCGGCGTTGGCGCTGGCGACGCCCTTCCACTCGTTGATGCCGCCGGTCCGGGTGACACGGAGCGCGTTGTGGGCCGTACCCGCGATGCCGACGGCGTTGCGGAGCTGTTCGCGGTCGAGGTCGAGGACGGCCCCCGCGCCGGCCGCGGCGGACAGCACGGTGTGGGTCACGTGGTCCCAGCCCTTGTCCCGGACGGGGGCGTTCCACGCGAGTTCGCCCTGTAGCTCGTAGGCGACGCCGACGGCTTCGAGGAGTTCCGCGCCCGACGCGTCGACCCGCTCGCCGCAGGCGACGACGCTGGCGATGTTGTCGCTGGGGTGGGGCGTCTCCCCCGGCGCGAGAAACGAGTCCATGTAGTCCAGATAGCGCGTCAGCGCCGTGTTGTGCATGGCCGCCTGCGCGGGGGAGGCCGTGGCCGACCGGCCCCACAGCGAGCAGTCCCCGCCGTCGCTCGCGCCGGTGACTGTCTCCGCGACCACCTCGACGGACTCCTCGCCCAGCGCCCCGATACCGATGCCGACAGAGTCGAGCACCCGCTTTTTGAGTTCCTCGACGGTCCCGTCGTCGAACTGCTCGAACTCGACGGCCTGTACGAAGTCGGCGACTTCCTCTGTCGTTGCCATGTTTTTAGTCTGGGCTAAAACTTCAAAATTGTTTTGTTTTAGTCCAACCTAAAACATGGCTGGCACGGGTTCGCGGTCCGTCTCACCCCCGAGCGGTCGGTGTCTCACTCCGGTGACGAGGGGGCGGGCGAAGCCCGCGTCGCCGTCGCTTTGAACGACGCGACGGCCTCGTCGCCCGCGGCCAACGCGAGCGTCTCGACGCTCGTCCGCGTCACGAGGACGGTCAGGGCCGCGTCCGCGCCGACGTCAAGCGCGACCCGCGCGAGGGCGTCGCCCGTGACCACGTCGCCGACTGTCCCGCGGAACCGGTTGCGCGCGCTCGTCTCCGCCTCGGGGAGGCTCCCCGGCGGGTGGAGCGTGATGGCGTCGGCCCGGACCGCGACCCGAACGTCGCGGGCAGACGCCGGGACGATGGCGCGGACGGTGCCCGCAGCCGTCTCGACCGAGCCGAGTTCGCCGTCCCGTTCGGTGACGGTCCCCCGGAACAGGGTCTCGTCGACCTCGGCCAGCCCGGCGAACTCCGTCTCCAACCGGTCGAACTCCGCGAGGAGCCGGTCGGCGGCCTCGGTCAGCGTGCTCCCGCCGCCGCCGGCACCGCCCCGTCGGCGCTCGACCAACTGTCCGACGGCGTCCTCCAGTTCGACGACGCGCTGCTGGGAGCGGGAGTACGACCGCCCCAGCGCGTCCGCCGCGGCGTTGAGCGAGCCGTGTTCGCGTATCGCCCGGAGCAGGGCCGCATCACGGGCCGCGAACCGCACTCCGGCCGCGTCCAGACGGGCGTCGAACTCCGCGTCGAGGTCCATACGACCCCGTCGCACGCCGTGACCAAAACGGTTATGCCGCGAGGGAAACAACGACCGGTATTCCGATGGCGAACCGACCGAGCGGCCAATCAGACCGCTCGCGCCGGCGGTTTCTGCGCGGGGCCGGCGTCGCGGCCGCTGCGTGCGTGGCTGGCTGTCGCGGAGACGCCGGCGGTGCGGACGGGGAGCGAGCGCCGGGCGCGACGGCGGGAGCGGCCGGGCGCGACGGCGGGCGCTCGGCGACGGTCGCCGTCCTCGCCGCGGGGAGCCTCCAGCACGCGCTGGCCGACGGGCTCGCCCCCGTCCTCGACGTGCCGGTGCGGGTCGAGGCCCACGGTTCGGCGACGGTCGCTCGCATGGTCGCCGAGGGTCAGCGCGACCCCGACATCGTCGCGGTCGCCGACGTGGCGCTGTTCGACGGGCCGCTCTCGCCCCCGTGGCACGCCGTCTTCGCCAGCAACGCCGTCGTCGTCGCGTACAACCCAGCGACCGACGGCGGGCGACGCGTGGCCGCGGCCGGCCCGGAGCGGTGGTACGAGCCGCTGGTCGCGGGACGGGTCGACCTCGGCCGGACCGACCCCGACCGGGACCCGCTCGGCTACCGGACGCTGTTCGCGCTCGAACTGGCCTCGCGGTACTACGACGGCGCGGGGGACCTCGCGGCGGCGATTCCGCGGCGGGACCAGATTTACCCCGAGACGGGACTGATAAGCCGGTTCGAGACCGGTGCCATCGACGCCGCCTTCGCCTACCGCAACATGGCCGTCGAGCGGGGCTACGAGTTCGTCGACCTGCCGAGCGAGATCGACCTGAGCGACCCGCGCTACGCCGAGGACTGGTACGGGACCGTCTCGTACACGCTGCCCGGCGGGCGGTCGGTCCGTGGCGGACTCGTCGGCTACGGGGCGACCGTTCGACACGAGAGCGACGCCGCTGTCGCCGTGTTCGACGCGCTCGTGACCGGCGACTACCTCGGCGAGTACGGGTTCCTCCTGCGCGAGCGGTTCCCGAGCTACGAGGGCGATGTGCCGCGACGGGTCAGCGCGACGGGCGACCGACCGACCGAGGACCGCGAAGCGCGGTCTCGCCGCGGGCCGCCGGCGCTCTCGTCGGCGGTCGCGGACGTGACCGTGTTAGTCTGAATGCCGCGGCGCTGGACCCTGACGCGACCGGCGACGACGGGGCTCGACTGGCTCGGCGTCGCGCTCGCGCTCGGCGGCGTGTTGCTGCTGTACTACTTCGCGCCCGTGGCGTCGCTGCTGCTCTCAGTCCCGCCGGGGGCCGTGCTCGCTCGGCTGGGCGACCCGAGCGTCGTGGACGCGGCGACCACGTCGCTGCTGTCGGCGTCGATAAGCACGGCCGCCGGGACGCTGTTGGGCCTGCCGCTGGCGTACTGGCTGGCGCGAAGCGAGGGGCCGGCGACGAAGGCCGTTCTCGCGCTCGTGGTCCTCCCGCTGGTGTTGCCCCCCACGGTCGGCGGTATCGTGTTGCTCACGGTGTTCGGCCCCGGTTCGCCCGTCGGCGCGGCCGCCAGCGCCGCCGGCGTCCCGCTCACCCGGTCGCTGGCCGGCGTCGTCCTCGCGCAGACGTTCGTCGCCTCGCCGTTCGTGGTCGTGACGGCGAAGGCGGCCTTCGAGAGCGTCGACCGGACGCTCGAACACGCTGCCCGCTCGCTCGGGGAGAGCCGGTTTGCGACCGCCCGCCGCGTCACGCTGCCGTTGGCCGCCCCCGGCATCCTCGCCGGGGTGACGCTCGCGTTCGCGCGGGCGATGGGCGAGTTCGGCGCGACGATGATGGTGGCGTACTACCCCCGGACGATGCCAGTCCAGATATGGGTGGCGTTCGTCGAACTCGGGCTCGACAGCGCCTACCCGGTGGCGATACTGCTGGTGGTCGTCGCCGTCGCCGCGCTGGTGGTCCTCAACACCGTGGCGTCGAATCCATGGGAGTGAATACGAACTCAGATGTGGGATATTCTAAGTGGTATTGGGGAATATTAGTTCATTACTACCATATCCACATCTCTTTTATCTTATTTGGGTTAGAAGTGCGCTCTATACAGTACTCAGCGGCGTATTCGCGTACAACTAGCCATAGGTGGTAACAGCCTAGCGTTCCCACTGGCTATGGGGAGAGTGCGTAGCGGGTCACTAAGTCAACGCCCGTTGGGGGAGTGGGAGGCAGTCCGACGGAGGCGTTCGTAACGGAGTTCCGGCGAACCCGGAGACGGACTGTTCCGTACCGGTACCCGTCGGGACCGCACGACTCGGTAATAACATGCGTACTCCCGTTATCTCGAACGGCGTTCGCACGTCGCTCGCGTTCCCCTCTCGGGAACGCCGGCCGCGTCAGTCGCCGACGAGTTCGTCGCTGCGTTCGGACATATTGATGTTGACCTCGATGACGTTAGCCGTACTGACGACCTGTTCCGGAATCCGCTCCCGGAACGTCTCGCCGTCGAGGAAGCTCGTTGGCCCGGAGATACTCACCGCTCCGAGCACCTCACCGTCTCGGTTTCGTATCGGTGCGCCGACCGCTCTGAGACCCTCGACCTCTTCCTCGTCGTTGAACGCGTATCCGCGTTCCCGTATCTCTAACAGCTCCTCGTACAGCTCCTCCGGCTCGGTAATCGTCTGGTCCGTCCACTCGACCAGTCCGTGTTCCCCGACGATGGCCTCGACGCGTTCCCGGTCGAGCGCCGAGAGGATTGCCTTGCCGGCGGCGGTCATGTGCAGGCGGTCCCTGTGCTGGAGTTTGGCCGCCTGATAGTCGTCACCGACGGCCGTCTCGCCTTTCACTTTGTATAGGTTGACGCCGCGTCCGTTCTCCTCGGTCACGAGATGGCAGTACTGCCCCGTCTGTTCCGACAGTTCGTCGACCTCGGGCTTCCCGACTCGGTAGAGCAAGCTCCGGTGTTTGACGTACTCACCGAACTGCAGGAACTTGAAGGAGAGGTGGTACTCGTCGTCGCGTCTCGTAACCAGACCGGCCTCCTCCAGCGTCTTCAGGTGGCTGTAGGCCGTGCTCTTCGAGAGGTCCAACCGGTCGGCCAGCGCCGTCACGCCCGCGCCGTCCATCGACGCGAGCGTCTCCAGCACGGTCGTCGCCGTCGTGACCGTCTTCAGCGTCCGCGGTCCGTTCGTTGCCATATCGTGAGGTATTACCGGCACATACTTTACTGTTCCCGTATTGTAAATGCCAATAGTGCTATGTTCGTAGTGTTATACAATGAATAACCAAACGATTAGTGTTATTTTTGAAAGGCAATCAGAGCGAGGGTGGGGTGGCGTCGCGTGCAGTCGCTGTCAGTCAGCCAGCCGGAGCGTCGCGTCGAGGACGCCCTCGCGGAGAGTCCGTTCCTCTATCGCCGCGAGTTCGTCGCGCGACGCGTCGAGCGTGGCAAAGTGGTTTCCGGCCAGTTCGCCGGCCGGACTCTTGAAACAGGTCGGCCCGCACGGGACGAGTATCTCCTGTTCGTTCCGGTACCCGGGATACAGCAGGAGGTCGCCGGATGAGGGATACACCGTGTGGTTCTCCCGCGGGATGTCCGGGAGTTCTATCTCGTCAATGTTTATCCACGTCGCGTGACCGCTCCAGCGGACGTGCATCAGTTCCGTCCGTAGCGGTGCCAGTTCTCTGACCGCCGCGACGGACTCGGGGGCGTCGGTCTGTCGGAACTCGGCCGACAGCACGTCCCCGTCGACGACCAGTTCGAGGTCGGTCATCGGCTGGCCTCCCCGCGGTCGTTCGGTCTGTTGTGGGCGATTCGACTTCGGTCGTGAACGGAGACGGTAGCAGTTGGCATCAGTCGTGTGTCGGTGGTTCTCGGTTGTGGCGTGGGGCTCCGGCGAGCATGTGGAGTGCCGCCGCCAGTATCTCAGTCGTGGCCGTACAGGCGTTCCAATCGGTCCATTCGAGCTTGTTGTGCGAGTGGCCGCCACGGGAGGGCGCGAACAGGAGCCCCGCGTCGGTCGCTCTGGCGACCTGCATGCTGTCGTGTCCTGCGCCGGAGTGGACGGTCGTCGTCTCGACGCCGACCCGCTCGCCGGCGTCGTGGAGCGCCGTCCGGCAGACCGGTGCCATGTCGACCGGCGTGACGTCGTAGGAACACTGCACCTCGGCTGTGACGTCTCGGTCCGACTCGATAGCGTCGAGTTCCTCCTCGACCGTTTCGAGCAGTTGCGTGATGGTCGCTCGGTCGACGTCCCTGATGTCGGCACTGAGGGTGACCCGTCCCGGGACGACGTTGACCGCTCCCGGTTCGATGGACAGCTCGCCGACAGTTGCGACGGCCGTCGCGTCGCCCCCATCGACGCGCTGTGCCGCCGCTTCGAGCGCGAGGACGAACTCGCTCGCGGCCGCGAGCGCGTCGCTGCGCTCGCTCATCGGTGTCGTCCCGGTGTGGTCGGCGGTCCCGTCGAAGGTGACGTGTAGCCGCGTCGTCCCGGCGATAGTGGTGACGACACCGGCCGGGAGCCCCAGCCGTTCGAGCTGTTCGCTCTGCTCGACGTGGAGTTCCAGCCACGCGTGCCAGTCGCTCGCGTCGAGGCGTCCGTCACCGTGGAAGCCGATGCTCGTCAGCGCGTCGCGTAGGGTCTCGTCCCCGTCGGACCGCGCGAGCGCCTCCTCGGCGTCGAGGCGGCCGGCGGCGACCGACGAGCCGAGGACGCCGTCCGCGAAGCGGGTGCCCTCCTCGCCGGTGAAACAGACGACTTGAATCGGTCGGGCCGGGGACGCGCCGGCCGCCTGTAACGCCCGGACCGCTTCGAGCCCGCCGTAGACGCCCAGCGGCCCGTCGAAGATGCCGCCGTAGGGAACAGAGTCGAGATGGCTCCCGACGGCGACCGGTTCGGCGTCGGGGTCGCAACCGTCGGGGGCCCACACGCCCGCGATGTTCCCGACAGCGTCGACGCGCACGTCCAAGTCGGCGTGTATCATGCGGTCGACGAGGTGTCTGCGAGCGGCCCCGTTCGGTTCGGTCCCCGGGAGAACCGTCCGCGCCCGCCCCTCGTCGGTCGCCATCGCGCCGAACTGGGCGTTGCGTTCGATGTCGCGCCGGAGCCGCTCGCCGTCGACTGGAAGCTGGTCGGCTGTCATACTGGGTCGGCGGGCTAGCTACCCCGGTAGGTGGTGTACCCGCCGGGCGACAGCAGGAGGGGGACGTGGTAGTGCTCGTCCGGGTCGTCGACGACGAACCGTACCGGAACTGTCTGGAGAAAGCTCGACTCCCCGCCGTAGTAGCGCTCGACGTCGAACAGCAGTTCGTACGTTCCGGTCGCCATCCGCTCGGCGGACAACAGCGGTTCGTCGAGTCGCCCGTCGTCGTTGGTGGTCGCTTCGGCGAGCGTCTCGTCGTCAGCGACCCGCCGGAGCGTCACATCCACGCCGGAAGCGGGCCGCTCGCGGCTGGTATCGAGGACGTGTGTGGTCAGCCCGCCACTCATGCCGGGTCCTCCCCGTCGAGGTCGCTGCGGTCGACCGAGAACTGCTGGAAGCCGTAGGGCCGCGGCGGCTCGGTCAGTACCGTCCCCTCGCCCTCGAAGTCGTCGCGCTGTTCTATCCACGTGCGGTTGTTGGCCTCGAACTCGACCGTTTCGAGTTGCGGGAACCGTTCGAGCGTCCGCAGCCCGATGCGGTATATGAGGTCTTGGATGGAGTTGGAGTCGACCTCGTGGAAGACCACCTGCGCGATGTCCCGGACCTGCTCCGCGGGCACGTACCGCTCGGGCTCCTCGCCCAGCGCGGCCTCGGGGTCGGCGTACGTCCACGAGATGTCCAGCGAGATGTAGAGCGTCCGGTCCTCCCGCTCGGGGAGGGTCGTGTACTCGTCTTGGACGTAGCCGGTGAAGGAACTCCCCGACACCTTGACCAGGTCGATGCCGGTGACGCCGCTCTCGTGGTCCTCGACGACCGGCCCGTCGTCGCCACGAGCGAGGTACATCTCGCCGGTGGCCGACTCGTCGTCGGAGACCCGGAAGACGAGGTCGCTCGGCTCGAAGCCGTCCTCGGTCGGAACCGGCCGCTCGTCGAAGGGGAACTCCTCGGCCGAGACGCTGACGGCGCTCATCTGGGCGTACGTGTCGAGGAACGCCGCCGCGATGTAGTGACAGAACCCCTCGACCGTCGCCCCGTCGTACTCGCCGGCGTGGTGGAGGACGAAGTTCTTCATCGAGTCCGTCGCCACCACCTCGCTGTTGTCGCCCTCGCTGAACGAGGGGAGGAACGCCTCGCCCTCGACCTGCACCCGAACGTCGACCCCGAAGAGGGTGTTGTCCCGGCCCTCGAACTCGGACTCGGGGATAGTGCCGACGCCCTCCAGCGGCGTCGCGTACGTCCGGTAGACGGCGATTTTCTCCTTCCCGTAGTTCATCGTGCGACCGCCCTGTGAGCTATCGCCCATCGGTCAGCTCCCCGTGGACTGCGTCGGTCGGACGGTCTGGCGCTGCGTCGACGGACCTCTCGGTGCGGTTCTTTTGTTTGTCATCGTCTACCGCTAAATCCCGTCGCCCTGTACAAGTATCTTTGTCTTGGTGAAAGGATGTCCAACTACCGCGGCGAAAGCTGTCGGTGCGTTTCAGTCCCAATCGTCGGGCGGCAGACGCTCTGCGAGACGCAGGCGAGCGATCTCGTGAACTTCGTCCAGCGCGGTCCGGAACTCCTCGTCGGCCGAGTGCTCGACCCGCTCCTCCATGGCGGCCTGTATCGTGTCGGGGGATTCGTCCCGCACGGCCATGATAAACGGGAACCCGAACCGGTCCCGATAGGTCTCGTTCAGCCGCTGGAAGGTTTCGTACTGGGCCGGCCCGAGTTCGTCGAGGCCGGCAGCGGCCTGTTCGGCCTCTGAGTCGTCAGTCATCGCGGTGCGCTCGCCGAGGTCCGGGTGCGCCCGCAGCAGTTCCAGTTTCCGTTCCCGTGGGGCGTCCTCGACGGCCGCCTCGAAGGCCGCCACGAGGTCCGCGGCGGACTCGAAGGGCCGGTCGGCGGCCGCCCGCCGGGCCACCCACGGGGACTCCTCGTACACGCCGCCCAGTAGCTCCACGAAAGCCGTCTCGTCCGCGCCGTTGAGTTCTGATAGCGAGACTCCGGTCATTCCGCTAGCCGTCCGTCCACGGCCCACTAGTATCTCCCGGTCGGCGCAACGGCTGCCGGCGGGGCCGCCGTCACCGGTCGCATCGAGCTGATCTAACCGGCCGCACGTCCACCTAATCCGGGACTGGTCCCGTGTATCTCCACCAATCTGGAATAGAAAATGTGTGTGTGGGGGAGGGGGGGGGGGGGGGGGGGGGGGGGGGGGGGGGGGGGGGGGGGGGGGGGGGGGGGGGGGGGGGGGGGTGGGGGGGTTTTTTTATAATAGTTGGGGGGGGGGGGGGTATGTTATAGGTAGAGTTTGTTGTATAGTGGGTTGGTAATTGTTATAAGAGAGTTAAGGGGGGGGGGGGGGGATGGGGTGGTGGTGAGATGAAAATGGTAGGAGGGTGAAGAGTAAGTAGGTGATCCGTAGGGACCCTTCATCGTCGTCTAATAAGGATCAGTAAAGTTGATGTAATATAGGGATGAATGATAGGGGAGTTGGGGGAGGATTAGAAAAAAATTGTTGAAGAGGAAGAGAGGGAGGTAGGATAAGGAGTTAGTGGGAAGAGTAAATTGGGAAGAGGGGGAGGGGAGGAGGAGTAGTGAGGGATGAGGGAAAAAGAAAGGAAGAAGAGAAAGAGGGTGGGTAGGTAGAGAAGGGAATAGGGGAAAGAGATGAGAGGTGAGGGAATGGTAGGAAGAGAGAAGGAAGGAGGGGAAAGGGGGAGAGGATAAGGGGAGTGTGGGGAATGGGATAAGAGGATAGTAAGGGAAGGTGGTCTGGAAAAAAGAGAGAAAAGGATTAGGGGGTTGAGAGAGGAATAAAGAGATGAAAGTTAAGTGTTAGTAGAGAAGGGAAAAGAAGAAAGGAGGAGAAGGATAAGGAGAGGTTATAAATAGGGATAGAGGGATGGGGAGTCGTATAAGTCGGGCTGAACCAGTTCTTCGACGGCTTCCTCCGTGTCATCAGCGTGTTCGCGGGCATCGTCGTGGGTTACGTCGCCGCGTTCGCGCTGGGGGTCGTCGACCTCTCGGCCGTCGCCTCGGCGGGCTGGATAACCGTCCCCGTCCCGCTGAAGTACGGACTCGCCTTCGAGCCGAGCGCCATCGTCACCGTGGCGTTTCTCTACGTCATCACCGGGATGGAGACCATCGGCGACATCTCCGGGACGGTCGCTTCGACCGGCCGGGACGCCACCCACGAGGAGATGCGCGGCGGGCTGTTGGCCGACGGCGTGATGAGCGCCCTCGGGGCCGTGTTCAACGCGCTTCCGAACACCTCCTTCTCGCAGAACGTCGGCCTCGTGAACTTCACCGGCGTTGCGAGCCGCTACGTCGTCGGCATCGGCGGTGTCGTTCTCGTCGTGCTCGGGCTCGTCCCGAAGGTCGGCGCGGTCGTCTCCGCCATGCCGGACGCGGTGCTGGGCGGGGGCGCGCTGATACTCTTCGCGATGATCTTCTCCTCGGGGGCGCGCATCGTCTCCCAGAACGTCACGCTCGACCACCGGAACTCCACCATCCTCGCGCTGTCGATGGCGCTGGGGCTGGGCGTCGCCTTCCGCCCGGAGGTCCTGCAGCAGTTCCCGACGGCGGTCCAGACGCTGTTTGGCTCCGCGCTCGTGACCGGCGGCATCGCGGCGCTCGTGTTGAACGTCGTCATCCCGGGTGGCGGCGTCGGGACGGGACCGACCGAGTACACCGACGGACTCACGCCGGAGACGCCGATGGACGTGAGCGAGGACCTCCCGGACGCGGCCACCCCGTCGTCCGATGACTGAACGCACCGACGACCCGCAGGCGACGCGCGAACACCGCGCCGACCGGAGCGGAGCGCACTGACTGATGGCCGAGATAGCGACGGTGCTTGCGGGCGGGACGGTCGTCACGGCCGACGGGACCTTCGAGGCCGCAATCGGCGTCGACGACGGCCGCATCGTCGCCGTCGGGGACGAGCGCACGCTGCCGTCGGCCCGGAACCGCATCGACGTGGACGGGAACCTCGTGTTACCGGGCGTGGTCGACCCCCACGTCCACGTCTTCGGCTACAACTCGATAGACAGCTACGAGACCGGAACCGCGGCGGCCGCCGCCGGCGGCGTGACCAGCCTGCTGACGTTCGCGTGGCAGGGGTACGACGACGGGGCGTGGACCGACGACGAGCGCCTCGGCGAGGCCGTCGAGCGCCACCGGTCGGCGGCGTCGCCGCTGGTCGACTACGGCCTCCACGCGACCATCACGCGCGAGACGCCCGAGGTGCTGGCGGCGCTGCCAGACCTCGTCGCGGACGGAGTCACGTCGTTCAAGATGTTCACGACCGACAGCATCAGGCTGTCGAACGGGTTCATCGGCGAAGTGTTCCGCGAACTCGCGGACCTCGGGGCCGTCGGCATGGTACACACCGAGGACTACTCGGTGTGCGAACACCGAACGGAGGCGGTGAAAGCGGCCCCGGACGGTGCGTCGGCGACGGCGTACCCCGACTCCCGCCCGGACTACGCCGAGGCGATGAGCGCCGGGTCTGTCGCCCGTCTCGCCGCCGCCGCCGACGCGAAGTACTACGGCGTCCACACGACCTCGGCGGCGGCGGCCGACGCCATCGCAGCAGTCCGGGCGGACGGCACCAACGTGCGGGCCGAGACGTGTACGCACTACACGGCGCTCGACCGGTCTGTCTACGGGGACCGCGGGAACCTCGCAATAATGTCGCCGCCGCTGCGGGAGCCCAGCGACGCCGACGCGCTGTTCGACCACCTCCGCGAGGGGGCGCTCTCGGTGGTTTCGACCGACCACGTGGCGCTCCCGCGGGAGCGCAAGGCGGGCGGCCCGTGGTGGGAGAGCGCTTTCGGCGTCAACAGCCTCCAGACGAGCCTCCCGGTCTTCCACGAGGAGGCGGTCAACGAGCGGGGGCTTTCCTACCCGGCGCTGGTCCGGCTCATGTGCCGAAACCCGGCAGACACCTTCGGCCTCCCCCGGAAGGGGCGAATCGAACCCGGTGCCGACGCCGACCTCGTCGTCTTCGACCCCGACGAACGGTACACGGTTTCGGCGGAGCGGAACCACTCGAACGCCGACTACTCGGTGTACGACGGCCACACGGTGACCGGCCGAGTGAAGAAGACGTTCGTCCGCGGGGAGTTGGTCGCCGAGGACGGCGACATCGTCGCCGAACCGGGCCACGGTCGGTTCCTCCGTCGCGCCGTCCCGGACTGGGGCCGCTGACGGAGCGGGGTGCGTTCCCGTAGTTTTTTGAGAGCGTCGGTGCTACGGACGTTGGATGTTGGTATCAGGGACCGTCATACAGGACTCGACGACGGTCGTCGAGGACGGAGCCGTCGTGGTAGCGGGCGAGGAGATACGCGCCGTCGGCGACCGGGCGACGCTCGCCGACCGGTATCCGGACCACCGAGAGCGACAGTACGACATCGTCATGCCGGGGCTGGTCGGGAGCCACGTCCACTCCGTCCAGAGCCTCGGGCGCGGCCTCTGTGACGACAGGGAGCTGCTGGACTGGCTGTTCGACTACGTGCTGCCGATGGAGGCGACGCTGTCGGCCGACGAGATGGAGGTCGCCGCGCGGCTGGGGTATCTCGAACTCATCGAGACGGGAACGACGACGGCCATCGACCACCTCTCGGTCGACCACGCCGACCGGGCGTTCGAGGCGGCCGGCGAGATGGGAGTACGGGGACTGCTCGGGAAGGTGTTGATGGACCAGCGGTCGCCGGACGGCCTCCGGGAAGCGACACAGGTCGGACTCGACCGTACCGAGGAACTGATTCGGCGGTACCACGGCAGCTTCGACGACCGCATCCGCTACGCCGTCACGCCCCGCTTCGCCGTCAGCTGCACGGAGGAGTGTCTCCGGGGGGCCAGAACGCTGGCTGACCGCTACGACGGGGTCCGAATCCACACCCACGCCAGCGAGAACCACGACGAGATAGAGACGGTGGAGGCAGACACCGGCAAGCGCAACATCCACTGGCTCGATGAGGTCGGACTCACTGGCGATGACGTCGTCCT
The DNA here is from genome assembly GCF_055632455.1 of Haloarcula sp. MBLA0138. Taxonomy (NCBI): domain Archaea; kingdom Methanobacteriati; phylum Methanobacteriota; class Halobacteria; order Halobacteriales; family Haloarculaceae; genus Haloarcula; species Haloarcula sp. MBLA0138. Next base: position 403,577 of record NZ_JBVMVU010000002.1, read on the forward strand.
CGCACACTGCGTCTGGACCGACGAGTCCGAACGCGAACTGCTGGCCGAGACCGGGACCCACGTCACCCACTGCCCGTCGTCGAACATGAAACTCGCCAGCGGCGTCGCGCCGGTCGTCGACTACCTCGACCGCGGCATCAACGTCGCGCTGGGGAACGACGGCGCGCCGTGTAACAACACGCTCGACCCGTTCACCGAGATGAAACAGGCCAGCGCCCTCCAGAAGGTCGATCAGTTGGACCCGACTGCGACGCCGGTAGAGACTGTCTTCGAGATGGCGACGGTCAACGGTGCCGAGGCCGCCGGCTTCGACCGCCTCGGGGAACTGCGGCCCGGCTGGCGGGCCGACATCGTCGGACTCTCGGCCGACGGGACGCGCGCGACTCCGCTGTACGACGTACTCTCCTACGTCGTGTTCGCCGCACGGGGTGGCGACGTGGAGTTCACGATGGTCGACGGCGACGTCCTCATGGCCGACGGCGAGGTACGGAGCGCGGATGCGGAGGAGATACGAGCGGCGGCGCGTGAGGTCGCCGACGCCATCGACCTCGACGGGGCTCGGGCCGACTCCCGAGGGGAGAGCCCGTGACCCCGCCGCGGTGTCAGCGCTCGGCGACCGCGTCGGCGACGATGTCCGCACACCGCTTCCAGTAGTTCGGCGTGTGGCCGGCGTTGTGGGGCGTGATGTGACAGTTCCCGAGCGTCCAGAGCGGGTGGTCCGAGGGCAGCGGCTCCGGGTCGGTCACGTCGAGAGCTGCGCCGCGTATCTCGTTCGTCCGCAGCGCCGCGACGAGCGCGTCCGTGTCGACGACCGCCCCGCGCGCGACGTTGACCAGCGTGGCCTCGGTCGGCAGTAGCCGTAGCGCCTCGGCGTCGACCAGCCGTTCGGTGAGGTCGGTCAGCGGGCACGCCAACACGAGGTGGTCGGTCCGCGACAGCGCCTCGTGGACGGCCTCGTCGTCGAAGCCGATGACCTCGTCGGCCGGGCCGCCCTTCGACGGCGTGTAGCGGACGCCGACGGTGGTGACACCGAAGGCGTTCAGCCGCTCGACTATCGTCCGCCCGATGGGGCCCTGACCGACGACGGTCGCCGTCGACCCTCTGAGCTCGCCAGCCTGATAGTGCTGCCACTCCCCGCGGCGCTCCTGTCGCCAGCCCCGGTCCAGTCGCCGGACGAAGGTGAGGATGTTGCCGAGTACCTGTTCGGCGATGTTCGGCCCGTGAACGCCCGAGGCGCTCTCGACGGCGACATCGTTGGCTTCGAGGGCGTCACTCGGGAGGTGGTCCGTACCGGCGAAGGTACAGACGAACAGTGAAAGCGACTCCGACGCTTCGACCGCGGCCTCGGAGACGGTATACCCCGTCGCCACGGTCGCCTCGCGCAGACGACGGTCGCGCTCGGCCGGGGTCCGGGCGAGGGTGACATCGTAGTCCGGGAGTGCCGCCCGGAGCGTATCGGCGTAGTCGGCCGCAGAGAGGCCGTGTATCTTGTGGTCCAGTACGACGATGTCGGTCATCGTTCCCCCGTCGACTGGCGGGTCGTTCGTGCGTCCGTTCGACTGGGTCGTGAATCGGATTGGTGGGTTCTCATAACGCGTCGTCTCCGGTGAGATTGCGGGACGGCCCTCCGAGAGCGTCGACTGGCCCCGCGACCGACTCCGTTCCGGGCCCGAGCGGCGAACCGTGCCTCGGACTGGGACGGTCTCACAGTACGGAGCAGACCGACGACGCACAAAAGCGGTTCGCTTCAAACGCCGGACGACGCCGTTGGTCCGGCCGCTCACGCCGTCGACGCTCGGCGGACCGAGCGCTCGACGTACGGGCCGAGCAGCGAGCGCCGGTACGCCGCGGAGGCCTTCCTGTTGTCCAGTGTCTCGTCCGCGTCGAGCGAGTCGCCCGCGACCGAGGCGGTCCGCTCGATGGCGTCGTCGGTGAGTCGCGCCCCCCGGAGCGCGTCCTCGGCGGCCGACAGACGGACGGCGCTGGCTTGGACGCCGTTGACGGCGAGACGGGCCGTCTCCACGACGCCGCTCCCGTCGCTCCGGAGCGTCAGGTCCGTCGCCACGCCGACGACGGCGTTGCCCGACCCCGGCTCTTTCTTCTTGGCGTAGCCACCGCGTCGCGCCCCGTCGACGTCCGGGACGGCGACGCCCGTGATGACCTGCTCCCCGTCGAGTACCGTTTCGCAAGCGCCGGTGAAAAACGTCGCCGCCGGCACTCGCCGCTCGCCGCTCCGTTCGCGGACGAGGACCTCGCTGTCGGTCGCCAGCAGCGCACCCTCGTAGTCGTAACCCGGGTGTGCGCGGGCGATGTTGCCGCCGATGGTGGCGAAGTTGTGGACCTGTTGGCCGCCGGTGATGTTGGCGACCGTCCGCGGGAACAGCGGCACCCACTCGTCGAGGACCGCGGACTCGCCGACGGCGCTGTGGGTGGTGAGCGCACCGATACGCGTCTCGGTCTCTCGGCGCTCGATGCCGGCGAGAGCGTCGAGACCGCCGATATCGACGACGGTCGCCGGCGTCAGTTCCCGCTTTTTCATCGCCGGAATGAGGCCGTGGCCGCCGGCCAGCAGCGCCGCGTCGTCGTGTTCGGCGAGCAGGTCGATGGCGTGGGCGACGCTTTCGGCGCGGTGGTAGTCGAAGGGTTTCGCGTACACGCTACTGTCCCCCCTCCTCGATAGCTCGCCAGACCTTCTCCGGAGTTATCGGCGGCGTCATCGGTGCCGCGTCGAACGGCGCTATCGCGTCCTCGACGGCGTTGACGATAGCTCCGGGCGCGGCGATAGCGCCGGCCTCGCCGGTGCCTTTCGCCCCGTGGGGCGTGTTCGGCGATGGCGTCTCGGTGCTCTCGACGGTCACCTCGGGCATGTGTTCGGCCTTCGGGAGCGTGTAGCCGCCGCTCGACCCCAACGTCTCGTCGCGCAGCGTGTCCGACAGTAGCCGGCCGTCGTCGTCGTACTCGACCGTCTCGTAGAGGGTCTGCCCCAGCCCCTGTGCGATACCGCCGAGTATCTGTCCGCGGACTATCTCGGGGTTTATCTGGACGCCGCAGTCCTCCGTGGCGACGTAGTCCTCGAACTCGAACTCACCGGTGTCGGGGTCCACCTCGACGACGGCGATGTGGGTCCCGAACGACCACGTGCGGGTCGCCGGGTCGAAGTACGTCTGTTCCTCCAGTCCGGGCTCGACCTCGTCCGGTATCTCCGCCCCGTTGTGGGCCAGCGCTGCGACCGTGTCGAAGTCCAGCGCCGTCTCGCCGGCCGGGTGGCGAAAGCGGCCGTCGTCGACCGCGACCTCGTCGACGGGGACCGACATCTCGTGTGCGGCCACATCACGGGCCTTCCGAAGCACCTTCCGGCAGCTTTCGGCCACGGCACCGCCACAGAGGGCGGCGGTCCGGCTGGCGAACGTCCCGACGCCGTCGCTAACCTCGCGCGTCGAGTTCTCGACGACCCGCACGTCGGAAAACGGCACCCCCAGCTCCGACGCTGCGACCTGTGCGAGTGACGTTTCGTGCCCCTGTCCGTGGTTCGCGCCCCCGGAGTAGACGGTCACCTCGCCCGTCGGGTGGACCTGCACGCGGCCGTACCCCCACGTGGGCACGTCGAGTTCGCCACACGGCCCCAGTGCCGCGCCCTCGACCCAGCAGGAGATACCGACGCCGAGGTACCGCCCCTCGTCGCGGAACTCCCGCTTGCGCTCTTGGAGTGTCTCGTAGCCGACCGTGTCGAGAGCGAGGTCGAAGTTGCGCTCGTAGTCGCCGCTGTCGTAACGCGCGCCGGCGGCGTTCTCGTAGGGGAACTGGTCGGGCGCGACGAAGTTCCGCCGCCGGACCGCGGCCGGGTCCAGTCCCGCTTTCTCCGCCACCGCGTCGACGAGCCGTTCGAGCATCATCAGCATCGGCGTCTCCGTGACCCCGCGGTAGGCGTCGATTCGGGCGGTGTTCGTGGCCACGCCGGTGACGTGGGAGTACACCGCCGGCACGTCGTACTGGCCGGTCATCACCGAGTTGCCCGACTGGGCGAGCCCGCAGGCCCCCCGTGCCACCCACGCCCCGAGGTCGTACCGTATGTCAGCCCTGAGAGCGAGGATGTCGCCGTCCTCCCCGAGAGCTATCTCCCACGTTCCCTCGTACCCCCGGCCGTCGTTCTCGACGAGTTGGTTCTCGGTGCGCGTCGCGCGCCACCGGACGGTCGCGTCGAGGTCGAGCGCACACCAGCCCACGAGCACGTCCGCCGGGTACGGGTGTTGGCGGCTGCCGAATCCCCCGCCCATGTCCGGCACCGACACGTCGATTCTGTGCTCGGGGTGGTCGAGCATCCGCGACATGAGCCGGCGGTAGCCGTGGGGAATCTGTGTCGTCGCCACGAACTCCAGTTGCCCCGTGGTGTCGTCGTGGCTCGCAATCGCGGCCCGGGGTTCGAGCGGGCACGGCGAGACGCGCTGTGGCCCCTTCTCCAGTTCGGCGGTGTAGGCCGCCCGCTCGAAGTTCGCCGCCGTTCGCTCCTCGTCCCCGCCTGCGCCTTCGAAGACGACGTTGTCGCCCGCCGACTCGTGGACGACCGGCGCGTCGGGCGCGAGGGCATCGCGGGTCGTGACGACGGAGTCGAGCGGGTCGTACGTGACTTCGACCGCGTCGAGTGCGTCCCGGGCCGTTCGCCGGTCCTCTGCGACGACGATGCCGAGTATCTCGCCGTGGTACCGGGCCTTGTCGTCGGCGAGCGACCGCTGGAGGAAGGCGTCGTCCGGGTAGTCGACGCCGACCATCGGTGCCGAGTACAGCGAGAACGGCTCGGGCGTCGGCGTCTCGCTGGCCGCGACATCGGCGGCGGTGTAGACAGCGACGACGCCGTCTCTCGCCCGCGCGTCACCGGCGTCGACGCTGAAGCGCGCGTGGGCCTCCTCGCTGCGGACGAACTGGACGTGCAAGGCGTCCTCGCGGGTGATGTCGGCGGTCCCCAGCGAGTTCCCCGTGAGAACCCGGGCATCCTCCGTCCGCCGACCGTCGCTGCCGATGCCAGACGGCGTGTTGTCGTCAGTCATGTCGGGACTCGTCCAGCGTGTCGGCGGCGACCTCGACCGCGTCAACGATGTTCTCGTAGCCCGTGCAGCGACAGAGGTTGCCCGCCAGCGCGTCGCTGCGGATGTCCTCCCGGGACGGGTCGTCGTGTGCGTCGAGGAACTCGTCGACCGCCATCAGTATCCCCGGGGTGCAGTAGCCACACTGGAGCGCGTGTTCGTCGGTAAACGCGGTCTGAATCTCGTCGAGGTCACCCTCGTCGGTCAGACCACGCACCGTCACGATATCCGCGCCGTCGGCCTGTGCAGTGAGCCGAGTACACGACTTCAGCGACTTCCCGTCGGACTGCACCGTGCAGGCCCCACAGATGGTCGACTCGCAGCCGATATTCACCTCCGTACAGCCGAGTCGCTCCCGGAGCGTCTGTGCCAGCAGTTCGCGGGGTTCGACGGCGAGGTCGTGTGACTCGCCGTTGACCGTCAGCGTCACGTCTACCTTCTCCGATTGCATGTGTCTTATTGTACCATGCTGGAAGCTCAGATTTATACTCTTCGACTGTAGTAGTAGAATATATAGGCAAGAATTCGCCATATAACAAAACGTGCGTCAATAACGCTTTCTCGGCCCGGCCGCGAACCGTGTCACGTATCGCGCGGGTGGACGTGACCGTCGCGGTGCCCGAGATGTCCCGGGTCGGTGTCGTTCGCCACCGCGAGCAGTTCGGCGACGATGCTGTGGGCTATCTGATAGGGCGACCCGCCACCGAGGTCGAGGCCGACGGGTGCATACACGCGGTCGAGGTCCTCGTCGGTCAGAGGACTGTCGAGAGCCGAGCGCAGTTCCTCGAACCGCTCTCTGGGCCCCATCAGCCCGATGTAGGGCACCGGCGTGTCCAAGAGCCGGGTCACGGTGAGCCGGTCGTCGACGAAGTTGTGTGTCATCACGACCGCGTGCGTCCGGTCGGTCAGCTCCACCGCGTCGGCGACAGCGCTCGGCCGCGTCGTGACCGTCCGCACCGCGTCGGGGAACCGCTCGCGCAGGTCGACGCCGCCGCGGAAGCCGACGACGGTGACCCTGAAGCCGTTTTTCGTCGCCAGTTCGACCACCGGTCCGGCGTCGCGCCCGCTTCCGAAGACGACGAGTTCGGGCAACGCGCAGATGCCGTCGACGAACGCCGTCAGCGTCCCCCCATCGCGGTCGACCGCAACGGTCTCCGCGCGACCGGACTCGACACACCGACGCGCGGCCGCGGCCAGTTCCGTCGTCTCCCGGAGCGCGTCGCTGTCGGCCGTCAGTCCGTCCGTCTCCTCGGTCAGGTAGGCCTTCTCGCCCAGTTCGAGGTCGCCGGCGTCGTCGGTCAGCACTGTTACCGTCCCGATATCCTGCCGAGCCTCGAACGCCCGGACGACGGGCCGGAACTCGGTCGTAATCGGTTCGAGTAGGACGGTGACGACGCCGTCACAGCCCACGCCGAGGCCCCACGCGTCGCCGTCGTCGGACGACAGGTCGTAGGTGACGACCTCGGGCGTCCCCTCAGAGCGGACGCGCTCGCTCGCGGCCGCGAGTTCCGCGGTCAGACAGCCGGCAGTGACGCCGCCGGTCTCGGCACCGTCGGCACCGAACACCATCTTGGCCCCGGGCCGCCGGTAGGCGTTCCCGTCGACATCGGCCACCGTCGCGAGGACCCCGGTAGCCGACTGGTCGACTGCGGCCGCGATACGGCGACGGAGGACGGTCGCCGGCGCGCTCCAGCTATCGTCAGCCACCTATCTCACCGTCCACGCTCGCTCACCAATGTCGAACACGTCTCGGGCAATACCAGTCCGCCCGTCGTATTCAGTGTTCGGACCGCGTCAGAAAGCGCGCCGCTAGTCGAAGCCGGTTCGCTCGGCGATATCCGTCGCCGAGCGGGACGCCCGCGCGAGCACGGCGTCGGTGGAGGCGTCGAGAGAGCGTATCTCGCGGTCCCGCATCACCACGTCGCCGGCACAGACGACCGTCTCGACCTCGGACCCGCGTGCGGCGTGGACGAGGCCGAACACGGGGTCGGGGCAAGGCGTCAGGTGCGGGTAATCGAGGTCGACGACGGCGAGGTCGGCCTGCTTGCCCGGGACGAGCGAGCCGAGGCTGTCGGCGCGCCCGATGGCGCGGGCAGCGTCGATGGTGAGCATGTCGAAGGCCGTCTGTGCCGGGACGACGCCAGCGTCCCGGTGGTACCCCTTGTGGCCGCCCGCCATCGCACGGGCGTCGTCCAGCGGATTGACAGTGTCGCTCAGGGTCGTGTTGTCGGTTCCGAGACCGACGGTGACGTCGGCGTCGAGCATCGACGCCACCGGCGCGAACCCGGTCGCCAGTCGCATGTTCGCCATGAAGTTGTGCGCGACGGACGTGTCCGTCTCCGCGAGCAGTCGCACGTCGCTCGCGGAGAGTTGGACACAGTGACCCAGCAGCGCCCGCTCACCGAGGTACCCGACGTTACGCAGGTGCTCGATGCTCGACAGGGACCGCTGTTCCTGTGCCTCGGCCTCGGCGACGTGAGCGGTCGTCATCACGTCGTACTCCTCGGCGAGTTCGTAGGCCCCACGGAACCCGCGGTTCGTCGTGGTCTCGACGACGACGGGAGCCGGCCAGACGGACTGCCGTCCGTCGGGAGCGTGGTGCGCTTCCAGCAGCGACGCCACCTCGTCCAACAGCGGTTCGGTCTCCACGACGAAGGCGTCGAACGGGGGATGGTCGACGCCGTCGTCCCGAGCCTGTACGTCGGTGAGGAGGTCCTGAAACGCCTCGTCGGTCGCGCGGTCGACCATCCCAGCGCCGTAGACGTTCCGGATTCCCGCGCGCTCGTAGACGCCGAGTTTCGCCGTGACGGGCGAGAGGTCGTCCCAGAGCAGTTCCGTGTCGTTCTCGACGAACGTCGTCACGCCCGCCCGTATCGCCTCCATGCAGTACAGGGTCGCCGCCGTCTCGTGTTCTTCCGGGGTCATCGCCAGCGTGCCCGGCCGCTTGACGTTGTACAGCCAGTCCAGCAGGCCGCGGTCCTCGGCGAACGAGCCCCTGAGCAGGATGTCCGAGACGTGCGTGTGCGGATTGACGAGGCCGGGGATGACCGCGCCGGATTCGGCGTCGATGACGCGGTCGGCGTCGTGGTCGGCGGCGACCGACGCCGTCGGTCCGACCGCGGTTATCCGGTCGCCCTCGACCGCGACTGCACCGTCTTCGATGACTTCGCGGTCGGCGTTCTGCGTGACGACCCGCCCGTTCGTGACGAGGAGGTCCGTCACCGCCGCCTCCGGCGCGGGTGACCGCGCGGCCGCCGTCTCGGTCCGGGAACTGTAACTGTTGGTGCTTGCCGCTCCATACACAGGCAGTTCGGAGCCACAGAAATAAACGTTCACTATCAGGTAACGCCGCGGGCGGGGTGGTGAGTCAATAACCGCCAACAGAAGCGACTGAATGCTGTATTTCTCGTACTCGCCCGAGGGCGAACCGACCGGAGACGGACGGCGGAGTCCAGAAATTGACGAAAGAATAGCGGTATCGAAATCTGCCGACCGTGCGTTCGCAAATTTGTCCGTGGAGGGTGTTATTATATACTACTGCACCGACTTCTCTGCGTAATCAGAACGTATGAGTGACGGCGAATTTCTCCGGATGGAAGACATCAGGAAGACGTTTCCGGGAGTGGTGGCGAACGACGACGTCTCACTGTCGGTTCAGCACGGCGAGATACACGGTCTCCTCGGTGAGAACGGAGCCGGCAAGAGCACGCTGATGAAGGTGTTGTACGGGCTCTACTCGGCCGATAGCGGCGCGGTCTACCTCGACGGCGACCGCCTCGAACTGGCGTCGCCACAGGACGCCATCGACGCCGGCATCGGGATGGTCCACCAACACTTCAAGCTCATCCCGCGTCTCTCCGTGGCCGAAAACATCGTCCTCGGGATGCGCGAGCCGGCGGCCCCGTTCCGTGACGACGGCGGGACCGGGCCGCTCTCGTCGCTGACATCGAACCGGTTCCTCAGGGCGCTGGCGACCAGATTCACGCTCGGTCTCGACGCGCCGGCGGCGGAGATTCAGACCCTCGCCGACGACTACGGCTTCGATATCGACGTGACTGCGAACGTCTGGGAACTCGGCGTCGGCGAGCGCCAGCGCGCGGAGATACTCAAGGCCCTCTACCGAGACGTCGACCTGCTCGTCCTCGACGAACCGACGGCGGTTCTCACGCCGACGCAGGCCGACCGGCTCTTCGAGACGCTGCGACGGCTCGCGGACCGAGGTCTCACCATCGTCATCATCACCCACAAGCTCGACGAGGTCGACGCGGTGACCGACCGCGTGACCGTTCTCCGTGACGGCGAGCGGGTCGGTACCGTCGAGACGGCCGCGACGGACTCCGACGAACTCGCGCGGATGATGGTCGGCCGCGACGTGCTGTTCGAGTTGGACAAAGACCCGGTCCCGACCGGTGACGTGGTGCTCGACGCCGCCGGGGTCCGGGCCGTCGACGACCGCGGTATCGAGGTGCTCTCCGGGGTGGACCTGACCGTCCGCGAGGGGGAAATCGTCGGTCTCGCCGGCGTCAGCGGCAACGGTCAGAAGGAACTCGCCGAGGCGCTCGTCGGCGTCCGTGACACGACCGACGGGAGTATCGCCGTCGGCGGAACGGACCTCACCGGCGAGTCGCCGCGGGCGTTCATCGAGAACGGCGTGTCGTTCGTCCCCGAGGACCGCCACGAAGAGGGGTGTGCCGGGGACCTCCCGGTGATGCACAACGCCGTGATGAAGAGCTACGCCGACGAGGCGTTCTGTGAGGGGCCGTGGATAGACTACGAGGCGACGGCCGACTACGCCGAGCGGCTCGTCGAGGAGTTCGACGTGCGCGGCGTCGGCGACGTTCGGAACGCCGAGGCCGGCGACCTCTCGGGCGGGAACCTACAGAAGCTCATCCTCGCCCGCGAGATGGTTCGGGACCCCAGTCTGCTGGTCGCCACGCAACCGACCAGAGGGGTCGACGTCGGCGCGATAGAGTTCATCCGCGAGCGCCTCATCGAACAGCGCGAGCGCGGCACCGGCGTCGTGCTCCTCTCGGAGGACTTAGACGAGATATTCGACCTCAGCGACCGGATTCTCGTCGTCTACGAGGGTGAAATCGTCCACGAGACGACGCCCGAAGCGGCCAGCCGGCGGCGCATCGGGCTGGAGATGAACGGCGGCGACGGCCGACAGTCGCCCAGAGCCGCCGCCGACGGCGGGCGGAGCGAGTGATGCGGGTAGACGTGGAACTGACGGCGCGAGAGGAGGTGCCACGCTGGATGGCCTACGGGACGCCGGTGTTCACGATACTGGCCGCGCTGGCGGTGAGCGGGCTCGCGTTGCAGGCACTGGGAGTGAACCCGCTGTCGGCCTATCGGATACTGTTCGTGCAGACAGTCACGACGAGTTTCGGGCTGACAGAGACGATAGCGAAAGCGGTCCCGCTCATCCTCGTCGGGCTGGCAGTGTACCTCCCACTGAAGGCCCAACTGTGGAACATCGGTGCGGAGGGACAGCTGTTTCTCGGCGCGATAGCGGGGACGTGGGTCGGCCTGAACGTGTCACTGCCCGCGGTCGCGCTGTTGCCCCTGATGTTCGTCGCCGGCGGGCTCGCCGGGGCAGCGTGGATAGCGGTGCCGGCCCTGCTCCGGGCGAGGCTGGGTATCAACGAGATAATCACGACGCTGCTGTTCGTCTTCGTCGCCGCCGAGATAAAGAACTACCTCGTTCGCGGCCCGATGCAGGCGTCGGGTGCGAACTTCCCGCAGACGGCACAGCTCCCGGCGGCAGCTCAGCTACCGGACATTCCCGGACTCGGTTACCCCGTCGGCATCGTCTTTGCAGTGCTGTTGGTCGGCCTGACCTACCTCCTCGTCAACCGGACGCGGCTCGGGTTCGAGATTACCGTCCTCGGGTCCAACGACGAGGCGGCCGAACACGCCGGCATGAGCAAGCTCAAGGTGTATACGCTCGTGCTACTTGTCGGGGGTGCGATGGCCGGCTTCGCCGGCATCAGCGAGATAGCCGGCGTGCAGAGCCGACTGCGCGCGCAGTTCGCGCCCGGCTACGGCTTCACCGCGGTCCCCATCGCGCTGTTGGGCCGCAACGGCGCGGTTCAGGTGCTGTTGGCCGCGCTGTTTTTCGCGGTGCTGTTCGTCGGCGGGTCGAGCATCCAAACGCTGTTGAGCGTGCCAGCGGCCATCGTCGACATCGTGCAGGCGCTCATCATCCTGTTTCTCATCACGGCCGAGTTCTTCAAGCAGTACAGCGTCGACCTCTCGGTGCGCCGACGCCCCGGTCGTGAGACGGCCGGTCGACCGGAGGGAGAAGTCTGATGGCGGGACTGCTCACCGGGTTGGCGAACGCGACGGTCAACGCGAGTACGGTCCTCATTCTCGCCGGCCTCGGAGAACTCATCAGCGAACGGGGCGGTGTACTCAATCTCGGCGTCGAGGGAATCATGCTCGTCGGCGCGCTGTCGGGCTTTGTCACCACGTGGACGACTGGCAGCCACTGGTTGGGCCTTGGCGTCGCCGTCGCCGCCGGCGGCCTCATGTCGCTCATCCACGCCTTCCTCTGTGTCTCGCTCAACTCCGACCAAGCCGTCAGCGGCATCATGCTGACGCTGCTGGGGACGGGGCTGACGACGTACTTCGGCAACAGCTGGTCCGGCAAGTCCATCTCGGGGTTCCCGGAGCGAACGCTGCCACTCGTCGGCGACGCCCTCGTCGAGATTCCGGTGGTCGGCTCCGCGCTGTTTCACAGCACCGTAACCGACTACGTGGCGCTCCTGCTCGTCCCCGCCGTCTGGCTGTTCCTCTACCGGACGAACGTCGGCTTGGAACTCGTCTCGGTCGGGGAGGACCCGGAGACGGCGGACACGATGGGCGTCGACGTGTTCAGGATGCGGTATCTGGCCGTCGTCATCGGCGGGATGCTGGCCGGGGCGGCGGGCGCACACCTCTCGCTGGCGTTCAACGAGATCTGGTCGGCGACGATGACCGCCGGCCGCGGGTGGATAGCGGTGGCACTCGTCATCTTCGCACGGTGGCGACCCGAACGGATTCTCCTCGGCGCGTACCTGTTCGGCCTGTTCAACGCCCTGCAACTGTACTCACAGGGCCTCGACCTCAGTCTCGCGGCCGGTACGCCACTCGCCGGCGTCGTCAACCCAGTCGTCGCCTTCGTCCTGAACCCGACGATAATGTCGACGTATCCGTACCTCGTCACGCTGGTCGTGCTGGTCGTCACCGTCGTTCGGGCGGAGAACAGAGAACTGGCTCAGCCGTCGGCGCTGGTCCAGTCGTACAGCCGCGAGACGGACTGAGGCCGGTGTCGTTCGGGCCAGCGTTCCGTCGGCGTGGACCACGACTACCGGGAACGTCACAGTCGACCCGTCCGGCTGCGGCCGCAAAATCCATCGCATCGACAATACTTATACCTACGTGGGGATACGTGGTCATGTGAGTGGAAAAATGCTAGATGTTAAGATGTTAGTGCAAATAATGGGCTCAGAAGTTGAAGTATTAAAACAATGAACGGGAGAACGCTGACGCGACGAGACGCACTGAAGGCGGGAGCGAGCGCCGGGCTGGTCGGGCTCGCCGGCTGTTCCGACAGTAGCGGCACCAGCGGCGACGGGTCCTCCGGCGAAACCACGACCAGCGATGGGACCAGCACCGACGGGAACGACCCGCTCTCCGCGGCGTTCATCTACCAAGCGGAGGTCAGCGACGTGGGCTGGGACCGCGCACACGAGGACGCTCGGCAGGCCGTGACCGAGGAGTTCGACTGGCTGGAGACGGAGTACTCCGAGGCCGTCGCTACCGGGGACGTACAGCGGGTGATGGAACAGTACATCGCCAACGGTACCGACGTCATCTTCGGCACGACGTTCGGGTACATGGACCCGATGTACGAGATGGCCCCGGAGTACCCGGATACTGTCTTCGAGCACTGCTCGGGGTTCCAGACGCGGGAGAACATGGGGCGGTACTACGGACGGCTGTATCAAGCACGGTTCCTGTGTGGGGTCGCCGCCGGCCTGCTGACGGAAACGAACCAACTGGGGTACGTCGCCGCGTTCCCCATTCCGGAACTCGTCCGGCAGATAAACGCCTTCGTCCGGGGAGCCAGAGTCGTCAACCCCGACGTGACCGCCAGCGTGCGCTGGACCAACGCGTGGCTCGACCCGCCCGCCGTGACGCAGGCAGTCAACGCACTGATAAACGACGGGGCCGACGTTATCAACAACCACCAGACCTCCACCGCGGCCGTTCAGACGGCGGCGGAAAACGAAGCGTGGGCGTTCACCTACACCACCTCGATGGCCGAAGCGGGCGGGGACTGGTACGGGAGTTCCGCGCTGTTCAACTGGGAGGAGTTCTACCGGCCGACCCTGCAAGCAATCCACGACGGGACGTGGGAGTCCGACGCGTACTGGGACGGGCTGGACTCGGGGGTCGTCGGCGTCGACGACTTCGGGCCGCAAGTCCCTGACGAGGTGGTCAGCGAGGTCGAGACGAAACAGTCGGAACTCACTGGCGGCGACCGGACCGTCTGGCAGGGCACGCAGTTCGAAGGGGAATCCGACCCGTTCCTCTTCGGAGAGATGAGCAGCTACGTTGACGGCATCGAGGGGGAAGTACCCCAGTCGTGACGCGACGACCGGCGCGTGATGCACGCGGGCGTGAGACGGCCCACCCCCCGAATCTCGCCGTCGAGAGCGAAGCCGCCACACACGGACGAGAGAGACGAGACCGACATGAGTGAACCGAAGAGAGAGGGCGACCCGACCGCGGTCGCTGACATCGTCGAACGGACCGGAGCGGCACTGAAAGACGGGCAGTACCCGCTGGCGCTCACGAACAACCCCGACGTGTACCGAGCGGAGTTGCGGCGCGTCTTCGGGCGCGCGTGGAACTACCTCGGCCACGAGTCGGAGTTCGCGGAGCCCGGGGACTACGCACGCCGGTACATCGGCGAGGACCCCTTCATCGTCACCCGCGACGAGACCGGCGAACTCCACGCGTTCCTCGATAGCTGCATGCACCGCGGGGCGCAGTTCTGTACCGCCGAAAGCGGGAACACCTCGCACTTCCGGTGCCCGTACCACGGGTGGACCTACAAGAACGACGGGACGCTCCAAGGGATGCCCCACATGGCGGAGGCCTATCAGGACCTCGACCCGGACGACATCGAACTCGAAGCGGCCCACATCGACAGCTATCAGGGGCTCGTCTTCGGCCGTATCGCCGACGAGGGACCGTCGCTCGAGGCGTATCTGGGTGACTTTAGGTGGTATCTCGACGTGCTGTTCGGCGCGACGGCGGAGGGGATGACCGTCGTGGGAGAGCCACACCGCTGGGAGTCAGACCACGACTGGAAGACCTCCGCGGACAACTTCTCGGGGGACTCCTATCACGTGCTCACGACCCATCAGGCGGGGCTGGAGACCGAGACCCTCGAACGCGGACCGTGGGAGGAGCTGACCGATTTCCCCGGGGCGTCGTATCTCGCCTGTACGGACCGCCACTCGGTGGGCTACTACCTCGCCGAGGACGCCGACACGTTCATGGACTACCCCGACCGGATAACCGACTGTCTCGACCCCTCGCTCAGCGACGCCCAGCGGGAGCTGTTCGGGCGGTCGGTGTTTCACTTCGGGACCGTCTTCCCGAACATGTCCATCATCCACGGGGTGCAGTCGGGCGGCTGGGGCGGGCCGTGGGCGTGTATCCGGAAGTGGAACCCCCGCGGTCCGGGGACGACCGAAACCACGAGCTGGTGGCTCGTCCCGAACGAGTTTGCCGGCGACGAGTCGTTTCTCGAAGACTCCCACCGCGGCTGGGAGAGCCTCAGCCCCGGCGGCGCGTTCGAGTCCGACGACCTCACGATTTGGGAGGGCATCGCCGATAGCGGCGACGCGGTGACACACGAACTCCGCGATACCCGGGGGAACCTCCAGCAAGGCCGTGGAGCGATGACCGACGAGGTCGAGACGGTCGAGGAGCCGCTCCACGGCCCTGCGACGGTCACGTCGAAGGGACTGTACTTCGACGAGCGCAACTCCCGGACCGTCCTCCAGTCGTGGTACGAGATGATGCGCGAGGGCGAGCCGTGAACGCGATGCCCGAGACGACAGCGAGCGTCAACGCCGAGACCCAACACCGGGTCGAACAGTTCCTCTACCGCGAGGCCGACCTCCTCGACGCGTTCGCGCTGGAGGAGTGGCTCGACCTGTTGGACGAGGACATCTTGCTGGAGGTGCCGGTCCGAGTCACACCACACCCCGGGTCGGAGCGGCCGGCGTTCAGCCCCGAGTCGAACTACCTCAGAGAGGACTACGAGATGATCCGCGAGCGCGTCGGGCGGCTGGAAAAGGAGTACGCGTGGTCGGAGAACCCACGGTCTCGGGTCCGCCACGTCATCGGGAACGTCCGAGTCGTAGACACCGACGACGACACGCTCACCGTCGCCAACAACCAGCACGTGTTCCGGAGTTACGGCGACACCGCCGACCACGACCTGCTCTCGGCTCAGCGACACACGGTACTGCGACCGGGGCCGGACACCTACACCATCACCGCGCGGACGGTGTACCTCGACCACACCGTTCTGAACACGAAGAACCTCACGCTGCCCCTCCTGTGACCGTGCCGGGGGACGACCACACCGCCGGCCGGACGCAGACGACCCACCGGATTCAGGTGGCAGACGACGACGGGACAGTCACCGTCCGAAAACTCGTCTCGAAGGGCGAACGGCTCGAAATCGACAGCGGCGAAGACAACGTGAAACTGGACGCACTGTTGCTCGAAGGGCTGTCGTGGCAGCGCGACGGGGCGGCCGTCGACGAACTGCTCGACGCCGACGGCGCAGTCGCGGCGGACCCGGTCGGGAGCGTGACAGAGCCGCCGGCGAACGAACCCGAGAGCGGGACATCGGTGTCGAACGAGTACGCGCACGTTCACGTCCGCGAAGTGAGGACGGCCGCCGGGCCGGGCGTGGAGGTGGCGACGCCGAGCCGCGGGACCGCGGTCACGCTCGGCGCGCAATCGCTTCGCGGCCTCGCGGCCGTGCCGGACACCTACGTCTTCTCGGTCTGGTTCGAGACGCCGTTCGGGCCGGAGGACACGCCGGTCGAGGGGCCGCTGTGACGCTCACTCGACGACGACATCGACGTAGGTCCGCGACGCGACGTCGACGAGGCCGTTGTTAGTGAGGCGGCGAGTCGGGATGACTTCGAGCGCGAGGTACGTCAGTTCGAGGAGCCCGCCGGGAACCGACAGCCCGACCGTCTCGGCCGCCTCGGCGACGGCCTCGAACGACCGTGCCGTTTCCGCGAGCGAGTCAGTCGAGAGGAGCCCGGCCGCGGGGAGCGGGAGCGTCGTGAACTCGTCGGTCGTCGGGTCGAAGACGGCGATACCACCGCCGATTTCCTTGACGTGGTTTGCGACGCGGGCCATCGCGTCGTGGGTGACGCCGGCGACGACGCAGTTGTGTGCGTCGTGAGCCACCGTGGTTGCGATTGCGCCGCGCTCCAGACCGAGATTGTGAACGAACCCGCGTCCGACGGTGCCGGAACCGCCGTGGCGCTCGACGACGGCCATCGGCAACACGTCAGCGTCGCGGTCGGCCACGAGGACCCGACCGGCCTCGGTCGACTCGACCGGGACGGTGCGGGTCAGGTCCTCGGTACGGAAGCTCCCGACGGCCGATTCGACGCGGACCTCGACGGGGCCCGGTCCGTCGTGTTCGATGGCCACGTCGGCCGGGTCGAGGCGGTCGAACGAGACGGTATCGGTCGGTAGTTCGGACCCGGTCGGTGGCTCGTCGGCCGTCGGGTCGACGACCCCGTCGACGACGACGTGTTCGACGTCCCACGACTCGAGGTCGGAGAGCAAGACGAGGTCGGCCGGCGCGCCGGGTTCGACCCGGCCGAACGGGAGGTCGTAGGCCTCCGCCGTGTTCAGCGTCGCCATCTGGACGGCGGTGACCGGGTCGACGCCGAGTGCCATCGCGCGCTCGACGGCGACGTTGACGCCGCCGCGGTCGCGGAGGTCGACGACGCTCCGGTCGTCGGTACACAGCGAGAGGCGGCGGGTGTCGACCGCGTCGACGAGGTCCACGAGCGCGTCGAGGTTCCTGCTCGTCGACCCCTCCCGGAGGAAGACCCGGAGCCCGGCGTCGACCTTGGCGCGGGCCTCCGAGCGGGTGACGCTCTCGTGGTCGGTGTCGAGAACAGCGGCGAGTCGGTCCAGCCGCGAACCGGTCACGGCCGGGAGGTGACCGTCGACCGGCAGCCCGCGGTCCCGCGCCGCCGCGATCTTCGCGTGGACGCCCTCGTCGCCCTCGATAACGCCGGGGAGGTCCATCACCTCCGCGAGCGCGACTGCATCGTCCATCCCCAGCAACTCGTCGACGGCGGCCGCGTCGACGGTGCCGCCGCTGTCCTGTAGCGCCGTCGCGGGAACGGACGAGGGGACCGTCAGCCGGGCCTTGAGCGGCGTTCGGTCCGCGTCGGCACAGAAGTCCCGGACGCCGTCGGGACCGAGAACGTTCGCTATCTCGTGGGGGTCGTGGACGACGCTGGTCACGCCGTGTGGGACCGCCGCCGCGCCGTACTGGGGGAGCGTGACCATCGACGCTTCGACGTGCGTGTGGGCGTCGATGAGTCCCGGCGTGACGTACGCCGCCGAGAGGACGCGACGGGCGGGCCGGTCGCCGAAACCGACGACTTTCCCGCCGTCGACGGCGATAGACCGCGTCTCGGTACCACCGGTGGTGACGTTGACCAGCGTGCCCTCGACGAGCAAGTCGACCGGGTCCGACGGTGTGGTTGTCACAGGCCGTCGCTCCCGCCGCTGGCGCGCGTTCGAGTGTCCATGTCAGTCGCGTACAGGAGTAGGTCGGATATAGCTACGGGAGGGCGCGAATACGGCCGCGGCGACCCGTCGCCGGAAAGCGCAAGTACGCGGGGCTCGACGCGCGACCATGGGTACAGACACCGACGCGACCGTCGGCGGCGTCGTGCTCGCGGCGGGTCGGAGCTCGCGGTTCGACGGCGGGAACAAGCTCCTGTCGCCGGTCGACGGCGTGCCGATGGTCGAGCGGGCGGCGAACGTCGCCACCGACTCGAAGCTCGACGACACCGTCGCCGTCGTCGGCCACGACGCCGCAGCGGTCGAGTCGGTCGTCGACGGGGCGGTCTCCGCAGTGGTCCACAACCCGGACTACGACGCCGGTCAGAGTACGTCAGTCCGTCGGGGAGTCGAGTTCGCCCGGCAGGCGAACTGGGACGCGGCCGCGTTCCTGCTGGGGGATATGCCGTTCGTCGCCCCGTCGACGGTCGACAGGCTCGTTCGCGCGTATCGGTTGGGAACCGGGAGCATTGTCGTGCCGTGGTTCGACGGACAGCGAGGGAATCCCGCGCTGTTCGACAGCCGCCACTTCGACGCGCTGTGTGGCGTCAGCGGCGACCGGGGCGGGCGGGACCTCGTAGTGAACCACGACGGGGCCGTTCGCGTCGAGACCGACGACCCCGGCGTGGTTCGGGATATCGACACGCGGGCCGACAAATGCGGCGAGGAAAATATAGGTGACGACGGATGACGGAGAAGAGTGTGATTTCGACCACACATGCATTTTAAAGAGGTTTTGTACACATATAGGGCAGTTTTCAAAACTAAATTTGATTTGTATAGATTGAAGGTTCCTACAGAAGGAGAATATACCCATATATTCCTATCTTCTGCTTACTAATGGCCCCATTCGGTCATATATTCGCGCACATAGACGTATGTGTGAGTGGGGTCCAATCCGCGTTTTGCGGAGACGAAAGCGACAGCAACAGTCGGATCGCCTCGTCAAACGGCTCGGCGGGCTGTGGTCCGCCCCGAACCGGTTTTCACTCGTAGTAGCTCAGCCGCTCGACGACGGTGGCGAAGGCGACGTTCTCGCGTACGTCGGTTATCTCGACGGCGACGCGCTCCCCGCGCTCGGTGTCGGGGACGACCACGACGAAGCCGCGCTCGACGCGGGTGATGCCGTCGCCTTGGTCGCCGATGTCGGATATCTCGACGGTGCGCTCCTCGCCCTCGCTGACCGGCGGCTCGCGCGCGCCGCGGCGCGAGGGTGTCTCGGTGCGGTCGGTCCCGGAGCCGGTCGCGCGGTTCTCGCGGCCGTCGTCGGCGGACGACTCGTCGGCACCGGTCGAGACGAGCGCGACGCGGTGGGTCTCGCCGGGGTCGACCTCGCCGAGTCGTACTTCCCGCTCGGGTATTTCGACGACGTACGCGCCGTCGCGTCGCTCGACAGTCGCAGAGAACAGACACTGAAGTCGGTCGGGAACGTCCATGAGACAGCTCTGTCGCGGACCTTGTGAGGCGAGGTACTTGGGTGTACCTCTCGGACCGCGACGCGGAACCGACTCGCTCCGAGGGCGCTAGCGTGGGCCAGTCGCGTAGGTGGCCGCCGCCCCCGCCCGGCCGCTTATCAGCGCCACGCTGGTAGTCGGGACGTGTCCGACACTATGCACGCGGCAGTCGTCTCGGAACCGGAGGCCGACTTCGAAATCGTCGAGCGCGACGTGCCCGACCCCGCGGCCGGGGAGGTCCGGGTCGCCGTCGAGGCGTGTGGTATCTGCCACAGCGACGCCTACGTCAAGGAGGGGACCAACCCGGCCGTCTCGTACCCGCGGGTACCGGGCCACGAGGTCGCCGGCCGCGTCGACGCAGTCGGTGAGTCGGTGACCGAGTGGGAAGCGGGCGACCGGGTCGGGGTCGGCTGGCACGGCGGCCACTGCTTCACCTGCCGACAGTGCCGGCAAGGGAACTACCTCCAGTGCGAGAACGGCGAGATAACCGGGCTGAGCTACGACGGCGGCTACGCGGAGTACATGACCGCGCCCGCGGAGGCGCTGGCGGCGGTGCCCGAGTCGCTGGACGCGGCCGCGGCCGCCCCCCTGCTGTGTGCGGGCGTGACGACGTACAACGCCCTGCGCAACAGCGGCGCGCGTCCCGGGGACCTCGTGGCCGTACAGGGGGTCGGCGGGCTCGGCCACCTCGGCGTCCAGTACGCCCACGCGGCCGGATTCGAGACCGTCGCCGTCTCCCGGACGCCCGAGAAGGAGTCGCTGGCGCGAGAGCTGGGCGCGGACCACTTCGTCGACGCGTCGGCGACCGACCCCGGAGCACGGCTGCGGGAGCTGGGCGGCGCGGACGTGGTGCTGGCGACGGCCCCGTCGAGCGCCGCCATCGAGTCCGTCGTCGACGGCATCGGCGTCGACGGCTCCGTCGTCGTGGTCGGCGTTCCGGGTGAACCGGTCGAGGTGAACGCCCAACAGCTGGTCGGGGCCCGCGGCAGCGTCGAGGGGTGGGCGTCGGGCCACGCGCTCGACTCCGAGGAGACGCTGTCGTTCAGCGCGCTCCGGGACATCACGCCGGAGATAGAGACCTACGCGCTCGACGAGGTCGGGACCGCCTACGAGCGCATGATGGACAACGACGCGCGGTTCCGCGCGGTGCTCGAGCCCTGAGGCCGGGCGACCGGAGTCTTCGGCGACCGGCCGGCACCGACCGGTTCAGTCGCCGGCGCTGTGGGTCCGGTCGCCGTGGCCGCCAGCGCCGTTGGCCGAGCCCGTCCGGTGGAGCCAGTAGAGGGCCAGAAACAGGACCGTCGCGAGCGCGTTGAGCACCGTCTTGTAGTTCAGTTCTATCGCCACCTCGGTTATCCGCACGCTTCCGGGGTCGGGGATGAGCCCCGCGCCGAGGAAGACGAAGTGGACGGCCACGCCCGTCAGGACGGCGGCGACGAATATCATCCCGGAGAGGACGGCGGCGAACGTCGCCCCGTAGTAGTCGCGGTACGCGGCCACGATGGGCGGGACGATGAGGTCGGCGTAGATGTACGACAGCACCGCGCCGAAGGGGAGGCCGTTGGCGAACAGGACCGCGCCGAAGGGGACGTTGCCGACCGAACAGACGAACGTCGCCACCCCGATGACCGCGCCGAGGACCGCCGTCCAGACGACGTACACCGGGAGGCCGAACGTCGCGCCGGAGAACACCGTCGTCCAGACGCTCTCGGGGACGAAGCCGGCGACGAGGCCGGCGAAGACGAAGCCGACGGCTATCTCGTCCCAGAGCATCGCCCACTCCTTCCACTGCTTGTCGGCCAGCGCGCGCCACCCGGACAGCGAGGTCGCCCGCTCGCGGACGGTCGTATCGGCCGCCTCGGGGTCGAAGCTCTCCTTACAGGACTGCGAGCAGAAGTAGTAGGTCCGCCCGTCGTGGTCGACGGTGTGGTCGGCCTCCTCGGTGTCGACCTCCATCCCGCAGACGGGGTCCCGGACGGTCCGGTCGTCGTCGCTGACGTTGTCCCGGGCCGTCTCGACGAGGTCGTCGGGGACGAGGTAGACGAAGCCGGCGGCCATCAGGCCGATGAGCGCAATCCCGCCGACCACGTCGGCGAGCAGGAACTGCCAGCCCAACAGGAGCCAGATGACGGCCCCGATCTCGATGACGAGGTTCGTCGAGGCGAACATGAACGCCCCGAGCGTGGCCGCGGCGGAGCCGCCCTTCTTGAAGAGGTTCTTCGCCGTGGCGATGGCGCTGTAGGAACA
The DNA here is from genome assembly GCF_055632455.1 of Haloarcula sp. MBLA0138. NCBI lineage: Archaea > Methanobacteriati > Methanobacteriota > Halobacteria > Halobacteriales > Haloarculaceae > Haloarcula > Haloarcula sp. MBLA0138. The sequence goes on from NZ_JBVMVU010000002.1 coordinate 425,256, forward strand.
CGACGACGAGACGAATCCGAACAGCGAGCCGTAGCCGATTTCGCGCACGCCGTGGCCCGCCAACAGGTCCGATACCTCGTCGTCCGAGGTCCACGCCTCGACGCCGCCGGCGACGGCGAACCCGACCACCAGCGCCCACCACGTTATCCACGCCATCGCGACCGTGGTGGTGAGCCACTCTCGTACACTCTCGGCGAGGAAGGCAAACAGCGGCTGCGTGGTCGTGAGGAAGCCGACACCGACCGTCGTGAGCGCGACGAGCGCGAGGATGCCGTATTCCCGTCGGTCCATGAGTGCACGGACGTGTACGGCGTCCCGACCTAACGGGATTGTGACTAGCGGAGCGGGAGCAATCGGAGGGGCTGACTTTGGAATCCAAAGCGTTCGGCGGGGCGGAACGTTCTTGTCAACGGGCCGAGAACGGGGGGCGTGATGACACTGCCCCTCCAAGCCGCCGTCCCCGGCGGTATCGAGATACTCGTGATTCTCCTCGTCACCGCCCTCTCGCTGGTCGTCCCGCTGGTCGTCTCCGCGCTGGTCTACCGGGACGCGAAGCAGCGAAACAGCCGCCACGCGCTGGCGTGGGCCGCCGGCGCGTTCCTCGGGAGCCTCGTGGTCTGGGTGCTGTACTACGTCGTCCGCGACGAGGTCGGTTCGGGAGCGCGTCCGTAGCTCCCGGGTCCGGGCCCCGATGCCGGAGCGCACCGGCGGACTCAGAGCGCTTCGAGCGCCGCGGCGATGTCGGCGGTCGTCTCGGGGTCGTCGGTCCAGACGCCGTCGAACCCGTCGTCGGTCTCGCGGGCGACCAGCCCGCACGCGGTACCGTCGCCGCCGAGATACGTCAGCACCCAGTACCGGTCGTCCGGCCCGGAGTCGAAGGTGTGGTACGTGACGCCGTCGATGGCCGGCGGCGACCAGTCGTCGACGCCGTAGATGTGGATGTCGAGGGCCGTCTCCGCGGCGAGATACCGGTACGTATCGGCCTGTGACTCGAAGACGGACAGGCGCTGGAAACCGGCCCGGAGCGTCCCCGACCCGACCCGGTAGGCCCGCTCCTCCGTCTCGCGGCTGACCGCGAGCAACTGCCGGCGGTTCAGCGCGGTGAACAGCGTCCCGTCGAGCACGTCGTAGAGAGCGGCACCGACCGTCGTCCCGTTCCCGCCGCTGGGACGGGCGGAACGGGGTTCGAACAGCGCGTCGAGGGAGGCGAGCGCCAACGCGCCGACGAACTCGTCGTCGACCGCGACGACGAGGAAGGGGGCCGGCCCCCCGGGCGGGAGCGGCCGCCGCTCGACGGCCACGCCGTGTGTCGAGAGGAAGTCGACCGTCGCCGTCTCGTCGTCGGCCGCGTAGACGGTGAACCGCTTGTCGGCGTCGTGTTCGAGGAAGGCGTCGAGCATGGGTCCGCTACGGCGTCTCCGCGGTGACGCTCTCGCGGACGATGTCGGCGATTGCCTGCGGGACCTCGGCGACTTCGACGGTCTCGCTCTGCTGGTCGTAGCTGACCAGCTCCGCCCCCGAGAGCATCGGCACGTGGACGTGATGGAGGTTCACCGCCGTCCGCTCCCTGTCCGCCGGCGACGCCGGCATCTCCGTCTCGGTCGCGTCCCACCCGACGAGGACGGTCGCCAGTTCGTCGAGGGAGTGGCGCCCCTCTTCGAGCAAGAGGTACAGCGCGCGCCGGCGCGTGGCCGACGCCAGCGCCCGGTACACCGAATCGTCCGACAGGCGGTCTGTGTAGTCTGTTCCCGCGCTATCCGATGTCCGACCACCCTCCGTTCGCTCCCCGTTCATGTCACCATAGGATAAAGATGTACAATTGTATAAATATATCGGCGCTCCGGGTCGAGCGCGACCGTCCGCGTGCTGAACTCGTAGGACCGGAAGCGAACGGTCGGAAACGGCGACAGGAATCGCCGAGATGCCCCGCGCCGGCTGACGGTTTCGACACGGCGGCACCGCCCGTTTCTGACCGCCCGTCGCCGCGACTGCCACTCCGAAAGCCGATTCCTAGAGTCGCTTACGAAGCCACTTATGCGGCACATATGGGTTCGTATTCGGGGAGTGTGTGCATAGATAGTCGCCAGTACCGACAAGGGGGCGAAAATCCTGACTCGTAAAGCCGAATATGGAACGATATCTCCCCGGATAATCTCGGTTCGTCGATACCTCGGAGAGGGCGACGGGTCAGTCGCCCGTATCGTCGGCGAGTAGTGCGCCGCATCTCGGAGTAACGTGGTCGTAACAATACAGTCGACAGGGGTCGATTAGAACGCGGCGTTTCGTCCTGCCGCCGACAGCGACGTAGAGCTGACCAATGTCAGACGAGGAAGGCCTCTCCCACGACCACGTGTTCGATATTCTGAGTAGCACGAGGCGGCGCTACGTCCTGTACTACCTACGGGAGCGCGATGAGCGCGTGGAGCTGACGGCGCTCGCGGAGGAGCTCGCAGCGTGGGAAAACGACACGACAGTCGAAGAACTGGAGACGCAGGCCCGCAAGCGGGTGTACGTCTCGCTGTATCAGACGCACGTCCCCAAGCTCCGCGAGGCGGGCCTCGTCGAGTACGACGCGGACGCGGGCACGGTGTGGCTCACCGGGGCCGAGGGCGTCATCGACCCGTACATCGGCACGAACGACGACCCGCGGCCGTGGTACCGGTACTACGGACTCGTCGCGCTGGCGAGCGCGGGCCTGCTCGGCACCGTTCTGCTCGGGGTCGTCCCGCTGGACCTGACGGTCGCAGCCGTCCTCGTCACCGGCGCGTTCGTCGCGCTGGCCGTCGCTCACACGGTGTCGCGGATTCGAGAACGGAACAACGACGCCGAGTTTCGGGAGTTCTGAGGCGGATCTGGAGCCGCGTCCGTGCGTCGCCGGGTCGGCGAACGCCGAGCGGAGGCTACAGCGGCCGCGGCGGTCAGTCGTCGTCGGTGGTCGCGTCGTCGGGGACGAGGAGGTCCGGGCTCCGCTCGTAGGGCGGTGTTTCCACGAACTGAGCGATACGTTCCATCTCGCTCTCGGAGAGGTGTTTTGGCATCAGACGTTTACACCGCATAGTATCTATTAGTAATACCTCGGATACCGAGAGGGACGGTGTTTAGTTAAGCGTGAAAAGTGAGGCGGGCGAATTTCTTGGTGCTCTATGCCAGAAATCGTCCGCCTCAGCGGTAGTAGCGACTGGATAGATTTGGACTTTGTGGAGCGCGAGCGGACACCCGAGCGAGCGATGAAGCTCGGTATTCAGATGCACGTGGCTGGACTATCACTTTCGAATACAATCTCTGTTCTTGGTAAGTTGGGTGTCAAACGGTCTCGAAAGGCCGTCCACGATTGGGTACAGAAGGCTGATTTACAGCCAGACGGCGATGAAGCTCCGAATCAGGTCGCGCTTGACGAGAGCGTGATTCGCATCAATGATCAGCAATACTGGCTGTACGCCGCTATCGATCCTGCCACAAACAAATTTCTCCATATACGGCTTTTTGCCACGTACACAACTGCTTTGACGGAAATCTTTCTCGGAGAACTTCGTGAGAAACACGATGTCGACGACGCCGTGTTTCTTGTCGATGATGCGGACTGGCTCAAAACAGCCCTGCAACGACACGGCCTCGATTTCAGATACGAACTCCATGGAAATCGGAATACTGTCGAACGTGTTTTTCGAGAAGTAAAACGACGGACATCCTCTTTTTCAAACTGTTTTAGTCACGTTGACCCAGAGACAGCTGAAACATGGTTGCGAACCTTCGCCGTCTGGCACAATGCTGCTAACTAAACACTACCCCGAGAGGTAACAGGTTCGGTACCACGGCTCGCCCACGGTGGTGGGAGCGACAAAGCTTATTATAATTTCGACGTAACTCTGGTCCGTGGCGAGAACAACTACCCTACCGGCGACGGCAAGCGAAGCCACCGACCTGCCCGCGGCAGCCGAAGCGAGATAAGATGATAATGACCACACCCGAACAGCCGACCGTAGAGTACGTCCCCCGCGAGGAGCGATACGCCATCTCCCTGCCGCCCGGGCGAGCGCTCGAGTCCACGCTCCCCGAGGCGCTGGCGGCGGTCCGGGGCGAGGACGTGAACGACCTCCAGCCGCTGTTCGAGAGCGTCGACGTGGAGGCGCTCGACACCCTCATCGAGTCCGCTGGGACGCGGCTGGAGGTCGAGTTCGCCATCGGGTCCTGTACGGTCACCGTCCGGTCCGACCTGACGGGCCACATCACGCCGCCGTAGGACGCGGCGACGCGCCGCCGACGGGCCGGTAATCCCTCCGTAACGAGGAGTGTCGACCGCGTTGAGGCGCGTATGTGGAGACGCGACGACGAGGAACGGAGCCGTTCGGACCGCGCGCTGGCCGTGTTGGGGTCGCCGACAGCCGCGTGGACGCTCGTTTTCGGGCTCGCCGCGGCCGATATCGCGCTGACCGTCGTCGGGCTTCGAGCCTGCCTGACCGAGCGCAATCCCGTCGCCGCGTCGGCGTTCGCGGCATTCGGACCACCCGGGCTGGTCGGCCTGAAGACCGTCGGACTGGCCGTGCTGGCCGGGTCGACGCGCGTGTTACCGCCGCGCTACGAACGAGCGGCGCTCGCGGGGTTCGGCCTGACGCAGGCGGTCGCAGTGGCGTCCAACGCCGCCTTGATTTCCTCGCTGGGGACGCTGTGTCCGGGGTAGCCCGGCGTCACTCGGTCGCCGGAGGGGGAGCTACGCGGGCGAGTTCGAGCAGGCGCTCGATGGCGTCGGCGGGCGTGAGCGTCTGGTCGCCGACCTGGCAGGGGAACACGCCGACGATAGCGTCGTCTCGGGAGACGACGAGCGTTCGGTGTGGAGGGACAATTCGCTCGAAGGAAACGTCGGGGAGAGAACCCGAGACGCGCTGGACGCGGAAGAACGGCGTGATAGACGCGTCCTCCTCGGCGCTGAACGCGTAGATGTCGGCGACGGTGGCGACGGCTTCCTGTATCTCGTCGACCTCGGTCGTGTCCGTGCGGATGCCGTCGCCCCAGACGTGCAGCGACACGTCGACGTCCCCGGCGTCGCGCAGTCGCACGAGCCGGTCGAAACAGTCGTTCTGTGCGTCGTGGCCGGTCGTCGGCGCGAGCGAGCGAACGAAGAGGTCGACCTCGCTCCGTGTGTCGGCCGCCGGGAGGAACTCGTCGATGACACCGTCCGCAGTGACTGTGTCGGTCATCGGTGCGACGGTCGCCGACCATCCGTATAAATGTGTAGGGTCGTTGCGTCAGTAATTACCGTCAAAGAGGGCCTGAAACAGCCGATACCGTCGAATAAGCGAGACCTGTGCCGGCCACGTCGCCGCCGTTCCGGGGCCGCCAGCACTAGACTGGTGTGAATTTCTAGCATGCGGTGACTGCGCGACCCGCGGTACGACGGGATTACCGGGACCATCAGCGTCTGGTGAGCGTGTGGTACGTACGCGGTACGAACCGGGTACGGACGCGGCCGGAAGGTATAATCCGGTAGGGTCGGGTTTCCAAGAGTATGGCCGAACACACGCGTCGGCGGTGTCGACGGAAGGAGCGGCTTACCGAGCGCGGGAACGACCGGCGACCGGCCGGCGGAGCGCCGTCGGAACGGGCCCCGAAGTACGAACGCCGTACCGGTGACAGATGAATACCGAGGAGTGGCGGGCGGTCCCCGACGACCCGGACCCGCAGTCGGACCTCGGCTACGGAATGGAGGAGTTGGTCGTCGTCGAGTCACCGACGGACGCGCGGTACATCTTCCTCCCGGAGGACGACGCACACCTCGGCGAGGAGGAGTTCATCGTGGCCGACGAGGACGCGCTGTGTCCGCTCGACCGCTGACCCCGCCGGCGTCAGCGGGGAACTAACTAACCCCGAGAGCGCCGACCGAGCGTCCGATGTCCTACGAGGACTACCTCTCCGGGGACGACGCGGTGGTGTCCGTGGCCCCGACGAGCTACCGGCGGCTGGAGACCGACGCCGCGCTCCCGACGACGCCCGACGAGATAGCCACGCAGGTCGAGGAGTCGGCGCTGCTGGGCGCGACGGTCGCGCATCTGTACGGGTGGACCGACGGCGGAACACAGACCGCCGCGGCACTACCCGAAGTGGCGGCCGCGGTCCGAGAGCGGACGGCGGACGTACTCGTCGAGTACGGCGTCGGACCGTCCTGTCCGCTGGGCGACTACCTCGACGCCGTCGACGCCGGCCCGACGCCGGCGCTGGCACAGGTCCGCGTCGGGCCGACCCAGTACGGGCGACGCGGCGTCGCGGCCCGGAGCCGCCGTGACGTAGAGCGCTTCGTCGCGGAGCTGCGCGAGCGCGGCGTCACACCGAACCTGCTGGTGACCGACGGACGCGACGCGCAGGCGGTCTACCGCCTGTTAGAGAGCGACGTGGTGTCGAAACCCGTCGTCACGGTCCGGCTGGGCGCGCGGGACGGGGGCGTCGCCACGCCGCGGACGCTCGCCGCCGTACTCGACGCCCTGCCGGGGTCGGTGACGCCGCTGGTCGCTGCGACCGGCCCGAACCAGTTCCCGCTGACGACACAGGCCCTGTTTCTCGGCGCGCACGTCCGCGTGGGGATGGCGGACAACCGGTACCTCTCGCTCGACGAGCCGGTCGAGCGCAACGCCCAGCTCGTCGACCGCGTCGCGGCGGTGCTCCGACACGGCCAGCGGTCGGCCGCGGACGCTCCCGGGGCAGCCGACCGACTGGGCGTGGACCGGCCCCAGTTCGGGGTCGTGCAGTGACGTGGGCCCGCCCCATCTATGTAATCCAAAATGGATATCAGAGCTTCATTTCTGAGTGAGTTTCCCAGTAGATATATACCAGTTCACAACTACTGACCGGTATGCGAAAGGCCGAGCGGACCGCCTATTCCCGAAGCAGCGCAGCCGACACAGTATCGATGCGGGTCGTCTACCGGCTCGCCGACGAACTCGACCGCGAGCCGACGGACATCGCGCCACTCGCCGACTCGATTGACCCCGAAGCGCTCGACGAGGTCGCCGCGTCCGCGGGGGCGGCGACAGTGGCGTTCACGCACGCGCAGTGCCGAATAGAGATCAACGTGGGCGGGGCAGTCCCGTCGGTCGACGTGACCCGCCAGGTGGCCGCGTGTGACTAGGTCATGTTCCGGCGCTCGATGGTCTGCCAGACCGTCGACCCCCGTTCCGTGATGCCGTAGACGCGCCCCTTCTTGCGGTCCTCCGACACCAACAGCGTGACCAACTCGAGTGCCTTGAGCTCTTGGAGCGCCCGCGAGATGTGGGCGATGTTCATCTCGGTGTCCTCGGCGATGAGCGACGGCGTCGCCGGCCCGTCCGAGAGCCGCTGAAGCGTCTCGACACGGTACTGCGAGCTAATCACGTAGCTTATCTCGTCCCACTTATCGGAGTCTGACATCGTGTGTGGCCGCGCGCACCGCGGCGGTGCTTGGGCCGTGCGTGTGTACGTATCGGAGGCCCCCGAATAACGGTTTCGCTCAACGGGGGATAAAGCGGCGGACGAACCGCCGTCGGTCGCCGTGAAACCGACCGACAACAGCCGGACGGGAAGCGTGCGACGGCGAGGCGACGGCCCGTCGTAGTCGACCGTCGGCAGCGGCGCGAACGATAGGTAAAAGCCGTGTCTGAGCTATCGACCCGGCGGAGCGTTCGGCCTAGATTTAAATAGTGTCCGCTAATGGAGACGACGTGGAACCTAGCCGAAACGGAGAAGAGAACTCGGAGTACGATACGGAATGAGACATAACAAAGAATTAAGTGGTATGGGTGTGCGATTCGGGGTACTGGACGGACGATGATTGCCGACGAAAACGCGGGTTCCCGGCACGCCGGGGGCGGGAGTGGAAGATAGGACATGTGCGCACAGAGCGACTCGCCGACGACTGTCGCCGATACGGCCGACGGGAGGGGAGAACAGAGCAGAAACGAATCAACGGGTACCGACGTGGCGGATGACGCCGAACCGACCGCGCCCGAGATGCCGTCACTCGATCTAGTGTTCGGGATACTGAAAAACGGGCGGCGGCGGCGCGTCGTCCGCTACCTCGCCGACAGCGACGGTGAGGTGACGCTGAGCGAACTGGCCGAACACATCGCAGCCATCGAGAACGACACGACGCCGGACCAACTGACCTCCAGCCAGCGCAAGCGGGTGTACGTCGGTCTCTACCAGTGCCATCTCCCGAAGATGGACGACGTAGGCGTTGTCGAGTACAATCAGGCCCGCGGGCGCATCGAGCGGACCGAACAGGCACAGTACTTCGAGGAGTACCTCGACCGGGCGGCGGAACCGCCAGAGCGGCCGTGGTACCGGTACTACGGGGCCATCGCGGTGGCGGGGGTCGCCGCGCTCTCACTGACCGCGGCGTCGCCGCTCCCGGAGACAGCCGTGACCGCGCTGCTGGGCGGTGTCGTGGTCTGTGTCGGCGCGTGTGCGGCGTGGCACTGGCGCGTCACGTCGACGGACGACCAGCAGTGATACCGACCGGCGGCGGTCGGATACCGACGGCAAAACGGGGTCGAAACCTCGCTTCAGCACAGCCACGGCAGTCCGTACGAAAGGCGGAGCGCGGGACGGGTCTGCCCGCGTTCGTCCCGACGCCCCGGGTGGCGTGGCTGGACGACGGGACGTGGCCGGGTGGTGTACACGGGTGGGAACGTGCGTCTCCGGCACCCGACCACCGAGTCAGGGTACAGCAGTCGCCGACGCGACGGGGTGCGTCGGCAACCAGTGCTACCGCGGGAGGCCGATTAGTAACGCGGCACCTACCGGCGACGGCCCGTCACACCGGGTGGACGACCGAACCACAGACGCCACACTCGGCGTAACAGGTCTCGGTGCCCTCGCGGTCGTACTCTATCAGCGAGCTTCCCGGGGGGAGCGGGCTGCCGCAGTTCGGGCACGCGCCCAGCGCCGCCCGCGGTTCGCCGTCGCGGTTCGCGCACATCACGCCGACTCGGGCCTGCGAACGCTTTGTAATGCCCCGGTTTCTCGCGGCGCTGTGCGGTCGCCGGCGGACGCCAGTCCCCGGTCGAGTCCCCGAGTAAGCCGCTCGAACCGGGTAGTAAGGAGTCATTAACGACGGTCCGTGCGCCGGTATCGCGGTTCGACGCGGGGCGAGCGGGCCGCTGGCGACGCGGCCACCGCGTACGCCGGGCGTACCGCAGCGGGGCGAGCGGGCGACAGGTCGGGACGGCGTCGCCGGGGCCGCCGAACCGCGCCGGTGGCCGACCGGTACGGGGAGTATTACTACTGCCCGCGCCGGGACCCACTGGACACATGGAAGTCGACGAACTGGCTGGGCGGACGGTACTGGTGACCGGGGGGGCGGGGTTCATCGGGGGGCACATCGCCGCCCGTCTCGCCGACGCGGCGGAGGTCCGCGTCCTCGACGACCTCTCGAGCGGGGCGGCCGAACGCGTGCCCGAGGCGGCGACACTGGTCGAGGGGAGCGTCTGCGACGACGAGACGGTGTCCAGAGCGGCGGCCGACGCCGACGTAGTGTTCCACGAGGCCGGGCTGGTGAGCGTCCCCGAGACAGTCGCCCGGCCACAGGACAGCCACGCGGTCAACGGGACCGGGACGCTCGCGGTGCTGGAGGCGGCGCGGCGGGCGGACGCCAGAGTCGTCTTCGCCTCCAGCGCGGCCATATACGGCCGGTCCGCCCCGGTCCCGGTCCCCGAGGTGGCCCCGAAGCGGCCCGCCTCACCCTACGGCGTCGAGAAGCTGGCCGGCGACCACTACACCCGGCTCTACGCCGAGCGGTACGGCCTGCCGACGGTGGCGCTGCGGTATTTCAACGTCTACGGACCGGGCCAGAGCGGCGGCCCCTACGCCGGCGTCGTCGAGGCGTTCCTCGAACAGGCCCGCAGCGGCGGCCCGGTGACCGTCGAGGGGGACGGCGAGCAGACGCGGGACTTCGTCCACGTCGACGACGTGGTGCGGGCGAACCTCGCGGCGGCGACGACGGCGGCGACCGGGCGGGCCTACAACGTCGGCACCGGCGAGCGTGTGAGCGTCAACGAACTGGCGCGGGCCGTCGTCGACGCCGTCGGCGGCGACGCGCCCGTGACCCACGTCGAGGGGCGGCCCGACGACGTGCGCCACAGCGAGGCCGACGTGACGCGGGCGGGCGAGGACCTCGGCTTCGAAGCGACGACGCCGCTTCGAGAGGGGCTGACCGGGCTCGCGTAGCGACACGCCAGACTACACGGCGGCGCGGTCGGTGCGTAAATCGGTTCGACTGCCGCCGTCGGCGCGGCGTGAACGCGGTCAGTCCGGTTCGCGCTCCTGCTCGGGGTCGGCCAGCGTCTCGGAGAGCCCGTTAGCCTGCACCATCCGCGCGACGTATTCGGCGGGGTCGCCCTCGCTGACGAGGCGCTGTGTCGTCGCCGACTGTTCCTGTTCCTCGACGAAGGTGTCCCCGCCGGTCACGTCGGCGAATATCTCCCGGAGGTGACTGACGCTCTGTGCCGTCTCGTCGGCCGGATCGGTCCCGCTCACGGGGACCACCCGATGCTGTCTTCGCTGGTCATGCGAGCCGGTGTACTACGAGTCTGTCGACCAGTCCCTCATAGTTGTGTATCGACATCGAACCCGTTTTTCAGACGGCCGCGACACCCCCCGGAAGCGAGCGTGGCCCGCATTTATATACCCCGAAGGCGAACTCGGAGCGCATGAGCGTCCGTGCAACGGTCACCGTTCCCGCAGGCCCGAGCGCGCTCTCGGCGGTGCTCGACGCCGCGCCGGCGGCCCACATCGAGTTCGAGCGCGCCGTACCGCTGAGCGCACCGGCAGGGCTGTACCTTGTCGCCGACGGCGCGGCCGACCGCGCCGCGACGGTCGAGCGACTCTCGGAGTCCCGACACTGCCGCGTCGTCGACGCGGCCGACGACACCGTCCTCGTCCGGGTCGACAGGGCCGCCGCCGAAGCGTCGTGGGTCCAGACCGTCGCGGCGAGCGACGCGACGTGTCTGTCGGCCGTCGGGGCGGACACGGGATGGCGGCTGACGTTGCGGTTCCCCGACCGCGGGTCGCTCGTCGAGTGGTATCAACGGTGTAGCGACCGCGGTGCCGAGCCGACCCTCGAACGCGTCCGCGAGGGCAGCGTGTCGGGCCGCCGTGACCGGGTCGCGGCGCTCACGACAAGCCAACGCGAGACGCTCGCGGCGGCGTTAGAGAGGGGTTACTTCGAGGTGCCGCGCGCGGTCACGCTCGAACAGCTGGCGACGGAGTTAGGCGTCTCCGATACGGCGACCTCACAGCGGCTCCGCCGGGGGATAGAGTCGCTCGTGCGGGGCCATCTCGGCCGAGCGCCCGGCGACGAGACGGTGTAACAGTAGTACGTTCGTTATCGACCGGTAGCCGGGTCGTACTCGAGGAGCGCGTCGGGGGACGGCGAACCGCGACAGCGCCGTCGGCGTCGCGGACGCTGCCACATCACACCGCGACCGGCCGTCGAATCAGCCGGAACGCCGGCGTCCCGCGGTTCCTCCGCTACATAATGTGAGTTTCGTTGACAGTATGACCGACATACCGAGGAATATCCGGGCATATTTCGGGATTACCGCGGATACCACCGGTATAACAATACAAGCGCCGCGTATCGTTTCGCCCGGAGGCATCGAGAGATGACCCAACAGCTCCAGCAACCACAGCTCGCACAACCACGAGAAATCGTCTCCCAGACGGGACAGTTCCGACAGGGAGCGGTACAACCGACACAAGAACAGTACGGCTTCGGCCAGATACAAGCACAGCCAAGCGAGATTCACCCACAGATAGCCGACATCCAAGCACAGAATCAGCCAATCCAAGGGTACCAATCGCAGCCGACACAGTTCCAGCCGCAGGCGGCACAGACACAGCCGGTCTGGCAGCAACCCCAGCAGCGTCAGAGTCAGCCGGTGCAGGCCCACGCCGAACAGCGCCAGCCCGCCCCGCAGTCGATTCCGGCGGCGTCGAGCGGCGTCGACGCGACTGGACAGCTCCCGTCCGCGAACCCGGGACAGCGCCTGTCTGCGAATCCGGGAACCGCATCCGCGAACCCCGGACAGGCCGCGGGACAGGTCCCCGCACAGCCGGTGTCGACACAGCCTGTCCAGCAGCCGCTGACCCAGTCCGCTCAGCAACTCCCGGCCCAGTCCGCCCAACAGTTCCCCGGCCGGACCGCCGAGCAGATTCCGACATCGGCGGGCGCGTCCCAGTCGACGCTGACGGAGCAGCCGGTCACGCGACAGCCGATGGCACAACAGCGGCTGGCGGAACAGCGACAGATGGCACAGCAACCGCTGGGCCAGCAGGCGATGGCGCAGCCGGCCGCCCAACAGCCCGTCGCGCAGCCGGCCTACGGGAGCGAGGCCGCCGAACTGACGACACAACCGAACACACAGGGGCTCTGAGATGAGCCGAAAGGAGACGGTCGCACCGCGGGGCGGGCAGACCGCGTCGTCCCCCTACACCGGGGCCAGCGGAAGCGTGCCCAACGCGGGGTCGGAGAGCCCCGCCAACACGGTGACGATAGGGGGACAGGCGGTCCAACCACAGGGCGTCGCCGTTCCACAGGGGTTCGTCCCGGGCGAGCCGGGCGGGCCACCCTCGGGCGGTCGTCCCGTGGCCGTCCCGCCGGTGGACATCTTCGAGACCGCCGACGCCGTCGTCGTCCTGGTCGAACTCCCCGGGTTCACCGAGGAAGACATCGTCATCGAGGGTATCGACCAACGGCTCCAGATACTCGCCGAGCGCGAACTGGCCGTCGAGGAGGACACTACGCTCCACCTGCGCGAGCGGACGGCGCGCGCCGAGCGCGTCGTGAGCCTCCCGATTCCGGTCGACGTCGAGGACGCCGACGCCACCTTCGAGAACGGCGTCTGCCGCGTCGAGATTCCGAAGCTCGAAGAGGTCCGGGGCCACAGAATCGGGTTCCACTGACGCTGCCCGCCGTCGTCCGTGTCGGCGGTCCGTCGGCCCGCGCCGGCGGCTACCGCGACGCGGCGACACCACTCCGTTCGACGCTGCGATACCCACCCGGGGCGCGGTCCCGGGCGCTCATTCTCCGAGCGCGTACCGCACCGCCGTCGCCACCGTCCGACAGTCCTCCGCGGACAGGTCGGGGTGGACCGGCAGCGAGAGGACCCGGTCGGCGAGGCGCTCGGCCGCGGGCGCGGACGCGGTCACGTCGTCGTAGGCCGGCTGCTCGTGAATCGGCGTCGGGTAGTAGACGCCGGTGCCGACGCCGAACTCGGTGAGGGCGTCGCGGAGCCGGTCGCGCTCCTCGGTTCGGACGGTGTACTGGTGGAAAGCGTGCCGGCCCCGCGAGGGGTCCGCCGGAAGCGAGAGCGACGTGTCCGCCAGCGCGTCGGTCAGCGTCGCGGCGTGGTCGCGCCGCGCGGCCACGAAGTCGGGGAGTCGCTCCAACTGGACGCGGCCGATGGCCGCCGCGACGTTGGGCATCCGGAAGTTGTGGCCGACGCGCTCGTGGACGGAGCCGTCGTCGGGCGTCCGGCCGTGGTTGGTGAACGACTGCACCCGCCGAGCCACGTCGTCGCGGTCGGTGACGACCATCCCGCCCTCGCCCGTCGTCATGTTCTTCGTCGGGTAGAAAGAGAAGCAGCCGGCGTCGCCGATGCCGCCGACCGGGACGCCGCGGTGGTGCGCGCCGTGGGCCTGCGCGGCGTCCTCGAGGAGCGCGGCGTCGTAGCGCTCGGCCAGTTCCCGCAGGTGATCCATCGCCGCCGGGCGGCCGTAGAGGTGGACGGGGAGGACGGCGTCGATACCGTCGTCGGCCGCCCGGGCCGTCCGCTCGACGGCGTCCGGGTCGATGTTCCCCGTCCGGGGGTCCACGTCGGCGAAGAGCGGCGTGGCCCCGACCAGTCGGACCGCGTTGGCCGTGGCGACGAAGGAAAACGGCGTCGTGACGACGGTATCGCCGGGCCCGATGCCCAGTCCGACCAGCGCCGCGTGCAGCGCCGCGGTGCCGTTGGCGGTGGCGACGGCGTGGTCGACGCCGACGTGGGCTGCGAACTCCCGCTCGAACTGCCGGACGACCTCGCCGGCCGCGAGGTCCCCGCTCTCCAGTACCGCTTGGACGCGTTCGGCGGCGGCGCGGCTCACCGACGGGGCAGCGATGGGCACGTCGACGGTGTCCTGTCGGCTCATGCGATTCGGTTCCCCCCGTCGAGGTGGCCCGGCAGCGGTTCGTGGGCGGCCGGTGCGCCGACGGCGAGAGTCCGAGGCGGGACGTCCTCGGTCACGACCGCGCCGGCCGCGACGAACGCGCCCTCGCCGACGGTGACGCCGGGCAGCAGGGATGCGTTCGCGCCGATAGAGGCGTGGCGCTCGACAGTCGTCGACTCAATGGTGCTGTCGTCCCGTATCGGGTACGGGTCGTTCGTCACCGTCGCGTGGGGGCCGAGAAAGACCTCGTCGCCCAGCGTCGTCTCCGGCGGGACGTAGACGCCGGTCTGGAGGCTGACGTGGGAGCCGACGGTGACCGAGCCGTCGAGGACGGCGTTGGTCCCGACCAGCACGTCGTCGCCCGCGGTGGTGTCGCCGCGGACGACCGCGTTGTGCCCGGTCGTGAAGCCGTCGCCGACCGTGACGCCCCGGTATATCACTGTTCCCGAGCGGACCGTCGCGTCCGCGCCGATGGTCGTCTCGCCCTCGCCGTCGCGGCCAACGACTGCGGCCTCGGAGACGTCGCTCCCGTCGCCTATCGTCACTCGTGTCATAGCAGTGTCGTCTATCGGGTCGCCGAGTGACCGTTTTGTTATGCAGCGTTTTCCGGACGCCGGGACCGACGGCCGCCGCCGACCGGGGAGAGCGAGGACGAAAACGGGGCGTCAACGACGCGAACGGAGGTCGACGTACGACCCCTCGGTGGCCGTTATCCACGTCGAGAGGCGGGCGGATTCGGGCGGGTTCGGCGCGAAGATGGTACACTCGTCGGGCCGGTCGTCGTAGCGCTCGACGACGGCGGCGAGCGTCGGCGTCTCGGTGGGCGACTCGGAGGGCGTCTCGGTTCGCGTATCGTCTCGCATAGTCGTCAGCTACGCACCGTCCGCGGCGAGTTGGTTATGCGGACCTTTCGTCGCGGTCGGCCGAGCAGTCGAGGAGGCGCTCGACGGTGTCGTCGCCGAGGTACGTCACTGTCTCGGCGGCGGGGTCGTAGGCGACGACGCCGGCGGCGTCGAGCTTCGGGAGGTGGAGGTGGTGAAGCCGGCCGCGCAGCTGGTCGGCGTCGCCGTCCGTCGCCGGATGGTCGTCGAGCGCCGCGGCGACGGTAGCGACGGCCGCTGTCTCGGCGGGCCGCGAGCGGAGGTCCCGGAGGAGTTCCCGGCGGGGGGTAGACGCCAGCAGTTCGTGGGCCGTCGTCACGTCGACAGTGGGTGAGCCGGGGTCGGAAGTGTCCGGGGGCATACTCCGTCCCGGTGGTGGTGTCGGAATTGTTATTGCGAGGCTACTTGGTTGGGTTGAGCGGCGGTAGCCCGGATATAACAACCCCAGACGGGGCGCTGGGTCAAAGCGATGGCAACGGAGACGCCCGACATCTGTCTGCTGGTGAACGGCCCGACGGTCCCGGAGTGGCAGGCCGACGCGCTCACACACCTGCTCGACGAGACCGACGCGCGGGTGACGGCAGTGGGGTACAACGGCACGGAGACCGAGCGCTCGCTGGCCGACCGGCTCCGGCGGGCCGCGGAGCTACGGGAGTGGGCGCTGGTCGGCGCGGTAAACGAGGCCGTCAGGCCGACGGACCCGACCGGTGCCCGCGTGTCGCTGTCGACGGTCTGTGACGTGACGGACGCGACCACGCGGACGATAGCGCCGACGCCGGTCGACGGGTGGAAACAGCGGCTGCCGGCGGCGGCGGTCCGCCCGCTGGCCGAGGCCGCCGACGTGGCGGTCCGGTTCGGGTTCGGGTTCGTCGTCGGACCGGTGCTGACGACGTTCGACCACGGGGTGTTGAGCTACCACCACGGCGACCTGCGGGCCTACCGCGGGCAGCCGATGGGGTTCTGGGAGTTCGTCGACGGCGAGGCGACCGCCGGCGTCACCGTCCAGCAGCTGACCGACGAACTCGACGCCGGCCGGGTCGCCGCGCTCAAGACGGTCCGAATCGACGACTGCCGGACGTGGGAGGCGGTCAAGCGGCGGCTGTTCGCCGCGTCCCGGGACATGCTGACGGAGGCGGTCCGCACGGCGGCGGCCGGCGAGACGTGGGCACCGGCGGAACTCGGCGACCTCTACACGCACCCGACCGGCCGCCCCGTAGCGACGTTCGCCCGCAAGAACGCCGCCGGCCACCTCCGGGCGTGGTTGGACGGGGAACCGGCCGACCACCCGACCTCCGCGTAGGCCGGCGATACGCGGTGTATATTCTTGTGGGCGCTCGCGCAACCGCCGGACATGGACACTGCGCTGTGTCGGCTTGCCGAACACCGACGCGCCCGAGACGGGCGGCACGCTCGGGGTAGGTGAGTGCGGCGCTGATGTGGCCGTGGGAACACGCGGCGTTTGGCTACCTGTGGTACTCAGCGCTCTCCCGGCTGGTCGTGGGTCGGGCTCCCGACGACCGGACGGCGCTCGCGCTGGTGGCCGGAACGGTGCTGCCCGACGTGGTCGACAAGTCGCTGTCGTGGGGACTGGGCGTCTTCCCGACCGGGTACGCCGTCGGGCATTCGGCGCTCGTCGCGCTGCCGGGCGGGGTGACCCTCGTCGCCGCTGGACTACACGTCGGCCGGCCCCGCGTCCCGGTCGCGCTCGTCGTCGGCTACTGGTCGCATCTGGTCGCCGACGTCATCGACCCGCTGCGGTACGGCGGCGGCGTGGCCCTCTCGCGCGTGCTGTGGCCCGTCGTCGAACAGCACCCCTACGACGAGGAACTGGGCTTGGGCCGTGGACTGGTCTACATCCGGGAGTTCGTCGCCGCGGTCCCGACGATGGACCTGACCGGGCCGGCGGGGCTCTACCTCGGGCTGCCGGCGCTCGCGGCGCTGCTCTGGCTCGCCGACGGCGCGCCGGGCACCCGGGCGCTGTACCACCTGCTCGTCGCGGCTCGGCGGTGAGCCGCCGAAGCCCCCGCTTACTCGCGGAAGGCACCGGGAATGTGACACATTACAATGCCGGTTTCCGCCCGCCCCTCGGAGTAGCATGAGCGAACCCGCACGCAGGCAGGCGGACGCACTCGCGTTCACGCTCGACCGGTATCAGGAGTTGCTCGAATCGCTCTCGGCGGCGGGCTACCAGTTCCGGACGTTCGGCGACGGCGGCGACCCCGGCGACGTGTTTCTCAGACACGACGTCGACCTGTCGGTCCCGGCCGCGCTCCGGATGGCCGAACTGGAGACCGAGCTGGGGGTTCGGGCGACGTATCACGTGTTGCTCTCGTCGCCGCTGTACAACCCCTTCGACTCGGCCACCCGACGGCGAATACAGCGCATCGACGCGCTGGGCCACGACGTGGCGTTGCACTTCGACACCCACGGCTACTGGGACGGCGAGCGGCCGGCGACGGCGGCCGAACTGGTCGACCGGGTCGAGGCCGAACAGACGGCGCTCGAAGGCGTGGGTGCCGGCGACGTGCGCTCGGCCGTCTCCTTCCACATCCCGCCCGAGTGGGTACTCGACCGCTCGTTCGACGCTATCCACAGTACCTACGCCCCGGAGTACTTCTCGGACATCGGCTACGTCGCCGACTCCGGCCAGCGGTGGCGGGACGCGCCACCCGACGTGTCCGACTTCCCGGAGACCGTCCAGATACTGGTCCACCCGGGCCTGTGGGGACCGGAGGACCGAACGTTCGAGGAGCGCGTCGAACTGGCTATCGAGCGCTCGACCGGCCACGCCCGGACGCGGGCCGAACTGGAGTTCGTCGACGGGGTGCACGACTGATGGCCGCGACGGAGGGCCGGTGAATGTACGACGGCCACACCGTCGGCGTCGTCGTCCCGGCCTACAACGAATCGGGGTACGTCGGCGAGGTCATCGACGACCTCCCCGCCGTCGCCGACCGCGTCTACGTCGTCGACGACGGCTCGACCGACGACACGTGGGCGGAGATACAGGCCCACGCGGCCGAGCGCAACGCCGACCACGACGGTGAGTTCGACGACCTCGTGGTCCCCATCCAGCACGAGGAGAACCGCGGCGTCGGCGGCGCTATCAAGACGGGGTACCAGCGCGCACGCGCGGAGCGCATCGACGTGACCGCCGTCCTCGGCGGCGACGGGCAGATGGACCCCGACGAACTCGGCCGCTACCTCGACCCCGTCGTCGCCGGCCGGGCCGACTACGCCAAGGGGAACCGCTTCTCGCGGCCCGCCCACTGGACGGGGATGCCTCGGTTTCGCCTCGTAGGCAACGTCGTCCTCTCGTATCTCACCAAGATAGCGAGCGGCTACTGGCACACGATGGACTCCCAAAACGGCTACAGCGCCATCTCGCTGCGCGCGCTCGAAGCGACCGACATCGACGGGATGTACGAGTACTACGGCTACTGCAACGACCTGCTCGTCCGACTCAACACCGCCGGGATGCGCGTGGCGGACGTGCCGCGCTCCTCGGAGTTCGCCTACGCCGGCGACTGGAAGAGCCACATCGAGTACGACGAGTACGTCCCCCGCGTCTCGCTGATGCTCCTGCGGGCGTTCGGTCGCCGCCTCCTCCGGAAGGACGTCCTCGCGGACTACCACCCGGTCTCGGTGCTGTACCCGCTGGGAACGGGTGCCGCGGGAGCCAGCGCGCTCGGCCTGCTGGCCGCGCTGCGGGACCGCTCGGACGGGGCGGCCGGGTGGCTGCTGGGCCTGCTCGCCGGTACGCTGGTGTTCGTCTACGCCACGATGCTCGACCGGGCCGACGACGACCATCTGGAGGTCGCCGTCGACGCGGAGCCGACCGACACGGGAGGCGTCGCGCGGGACCGAACGGAGACCGAGCCGCCGGGCGTGGCTGCCGACGGTGGACGCAGCGACCGGGAGGGAGGTGCGGAATGAGCGCCGACCCGGTGACGGTGCTGCTGACCGGCGCGGGCGCACCCGGTGCCTCGGGCATCGTCCGGAGCTTCCGGCTGGCCGAGGAGCGCTCGGTCCGGGTCGTCGGCGTCGATGCCGACCCCGACGCCTACGGGTTCGAACTCGTCGACGAACACGCGACGGTCCCCCGCGGCGGGGACGACGAGTACGTCCCCCGGATGACGGCGCTGGCCGAGCGGACGGACGCGGACGTGGTCTTGCCCCTGACGACCGCCGAGTTACAGCCGCTGGCCCGGAACCGCGACGCCTTCGACGCGACGGTGATGGTCTCGGACCCCGAGCCCCTGCGCGTCGCCAACGACAAGGGGCGGCTCTACGAGTTCCTCGCGGACAACGACTTCGTCAGCGCGCCGGTGTATCGCCGCGTCGACTCGCTGTCGGCGTTCGAGACGGCCTGTTACGAACTGGGCTACCCCGACCGGCCGGTCTGTCTCAAGCGGCCGGTGGCGAGCGGGATGCGCGGCTTTCGGGTGCTGAAACCCGAGACCGACCGGTTAGAGCGGCTGCTCTCGGAGAAGCCCAACAGCGCCGTGACGACGCTGGAGAAGGTCCGGCCCGTGCTGGAGGGTGCCGAGACGTTCCCCGAACTGGTCGTCATGGAGTACCTGCCGGGCGAGGAGTACAGCGTCGACGTGCTGGCGCTGGGCGACCTGACCGGGCCGGTGGTCCCCCGGTCGCGCTCGGAGACGCGGGCCGGCATCTCCTTCGCCGGGACGGTCGAGCCACGCGTCGAACTGGTCACCGCGGCCGACCGCATCTGCCGCGAACTCGGCTTGGAGTACAACGTCAACGTCCAGTTCAAGTACGACGCCGACGGGACGCCGAAGGTCATCGAGATAAACCCGCGCGTCGCCGGAACCATCGTGATGTGCGTCGGGGCCGGGGTGAACATGCCGTATCTCGGGCTGAAACACGCGCTGGGCGAGGAGCTTCCCGAGGTCGAAATCGAGTGGGGGACGCGGATGGTCCGGTACTGGCAGGAGCTGTTCCGGACGCCAGACGGCGAGACCCGTCGCCTCGACGCGGCACCGCTCCGGCCGGGGGACGACGATGGGGTCTGAGGCGACGCCCCGGAGCGGGCGGGCCGCGGCGGTGTGTTTCGACCTCGACGACACGCTGTACCCGTACCGCGACTACGCGGCGGCGGGCCTGCGAAACGCCGCCGACCGCCTCGAAGCCGCGACCGGGCGGGAACTGCACGGGGAACTGCGGGCGCTGTACTTCGACGAGGGCGTCGTCGACGGCACCTTCGACCGGCTACTGGACCGCCACGACCTGTCCGCGTCGCTCGTCGACGACCTCGTGGCGGCGTTTCACGGGGCCGTCGGTCCGCTGGAGCCCTACGCCGACGCCACGGCGGCGCTGGCGGAACTCGCCCCCGGCCGCCGGCTCGGACTCGTGACCGACGGGCGCAACGGGCGCGCGAAGCTCGCGGCGCTGGGGCTGGGCGACCGGTTCGACGCCGTCGTCGTCACACCGCCGCTGGGGACCTCGAAGCGGGAGCGCGAGCCGTTCGACCGCGTCGCCGCCGGCCTCGCCGTCGCGCCCGCGGAGATGGTCTACGTCGGCGACGACCCCCGGAGCGACTTCACCGTCCCGAACGAGCTGGGGGCGGCGACGGTCCGTCTCAGGCGCGGCCGGTACGCCGACCGGTCGCCGGCGTCCGCGGCGGCGACCCCCGACGCCGAGGTCGACACCCTCGACGCGCTGCCGACGGTCCTCGACGAGCGGGGGTGGTGAGCGTATGCGAAGCAATACATCGAATACACGCCACGCGGGAACGGAGCCGGAAGTGGTGCCGTGAGAGTCCTGTTCGACGTCCAACACCCGGCACAGGTCCACCTGTTCAGACACGCCATCGCGGAGCTACGGGCCGCGGGCCACGCGACGCTGGTCACCTCCCGGGAGAAGGAGATGACCACGGAACTGCTGGACGCCTTCGATGTCGCCCACGTCCCGCTCTCGCGGCGTCGAAACGGGCTGGCCGCGGCCGCCGCCGAGTTGGGGCTTCGAGAGGTCCGGACGCTGTCGACGGTCCGGTCGTTCGACCCCGACGTGGTCGTCAGCCGGACGAGCCCGGCCGCGGTCCACGCCGCCGCCGTCCACGGCAGCGCCAGCGTCGTCGTCACGGACACGGACCTCGGGGCGACGCGGCTGGGGCGGGCGGTCCAGCGGGCGACGCTCCCACTCGCGGACGTGGTCTGTCGGCCGCCCGGCCTCGAACTCCCAGTCGCGCGGTCGAAACAGCGCCGGCTCGGGTTCCAAGAGCTCGCCTACCTCCACCCCGAGCGGTTCTCGCCGCGGGCCGACCGGCTCGCCGACTTCGGCGTTGACGCGACCAAGCAGTACGCCGTACTCCGGCTGGCCGGGTGGGACGCGTACCACGACGTGGGCCACGGCGGCATCCCGCCGGCGACGGCCCGGGAGGCTATCGCCACACTGTCGGCCCACGGCCCGGTCTACGTCTCCAGCGAAGGGACGCTCCCGGAGTCGGTCGGCGGGACGCCCCTGCCGGTCCCGCCCCACCGCGTCCACGACCTGCTCGCGCACGCGACGGTGTATCTTGGCGACTCGGGCACGATGTCGACGGAGGCCGCGCTGCTGGGGACGCCCGCAGTCCGGACCAACTCGGCGGTCGGCTCCGACGACGAGCGCGTGTTCCGCGCGCTCGAATCCGAGTACGGCCTCCTGTTTTCCTACGCCGACGCGGACGCGGCGCTGCGCCGCGCCGCCGCCGTCGCCGACGCCCCCGACCGGGTCGACTGGGCGGCCCGCCGCCGTCGCCTCGTCGACGACGCCAGCGACGTGACGGCGGTGTTGCTCGACACCATCCGCGAGCAGGCCACCCGGTGACGTGTCGCCGCCGAGGGGACCCAGATTCGGAGAATGATAGCCGAGCGGCTGTCTCAACGCTTCAGCGGGCCGGTCGCCGCTGCGCGTGCGCGAGGACGGCGTCGAGGAGGACCACGACGGCCAGCAGCGTTCCGGCGGCTATCGTGAACAGACCCCCCCAGTAGACGCCCGGTGTCGTGAACAGGTAGCTGTAGAGCGCCCACACCGCCACGAGCAGGCAGGGGACGGCGACGGCGGCCAACACGGTTTCGGCCGCGGCCGTCGTGAGGGCGGCCCGCCCGAGGAGCGTGAGCGCGAGCGCGAGCGGGAGGCCCACGAACACGAGCGGCGTCAGCGTCGCCCCGCCGACGGGAAGCCAGCCCGCGAACGGCCGGAGGAACTGGGTCGGTACCGGGAGGGCGTCGAGGAGGCCGACCGACAGCGCGGCGACGAGGAGGACCACGGCGGCAAGGGCGTACGAGCCCACTCGGGCGGCCCGGTTCGTATCCATATTGACAAGTCTGCCGAGTGGAACTTAATACTTGTCTGGACTCGTCCGGTCGGGATTCGTAGCGGTGGTCCACGGGCGATGTGCGGGGCAGGGAAACGCCGATACGAGCGACACCGCGGCCGAGGTCAGGACCCGCGGTGAACGGTCAAACGAGAGAGCGGTTCCGAATCCGTACCGACGGTAAGCCGAGTACACCGAATAGTATGCCAGTCCATACTAAAGCGCGTCCGACGGGAGTGGCCGGACTGAGACTCACGAATGCGCAGACGAGAGATGCTGAAACGGCTCGGAGCGTTGGGCGCTGTCGGTGCGCTGGCCGGCTGTGAAATGTTCGGCGGAGACGGCGAACCGGGGACGGAGACAGACACCGCCACGGGGACGCGGACCGGTACACCGACGGGAGAGTCGACGGTCTCACGGACCGGCCCGACCCCACACGCGGACCAGTACGGCACCGTCGTCGACCTCGCGGAGGCGGGGGCGAACCGGGAGGCGGAGGAGTCAATCGTCGACCTCCTGCGCGAACACCTCGGCGACGACACGCTGGTGTACCTCCCGCCGGGGCGATACCTGATGCACGACACGGTCCAGTTTCTGGAGTTCGAACACACGGCGCTGGTCGGCGACCGGGCGACTATCGTTCCCGAACGAGGTTACGACAGCGTCCTGTTCGACATCGGACGGCCGGAGCGTGCGACCGGCTTCCTGCTGGAGGGCATCGAGTTCGACATCAGAGCGCCCCGCACCGGCCCGCGGCCGGTGAGCCTGCTCGTCGGCGGCGAGTCCGCCGTCCGGGACGTGCGGGTCATCGGGACCCAAGACGCCGGCTGGGGCGGCATGCGCATCGACTGCACCGACCCCGAGGGGGTCTGTACGGTCGACCGGCTCCACCTCCCCGACGGGTCGACGCCGGACGTGGGGACGGCCGGCTGTTACGTCGGCGACCACCACAACGGCGAGATACGGTTCAACGACTGCCACATCACCGGCTTCTCGGACAACGGGCTGTACGCGGACACGCCCGACGGCGCGGTCCGGGTCAACGGCGGCTACTTCGCCAACTGCGACGTGTCTAGCCTCCGAGTCGGCAGCGACAGCGAGGTCCGGGGCGCGCACGTCCGGTGTGACAGAGCGCCGGAGGGGTTCACCAACATGCGCGGGCTCCGGCTCCGGGCCGGGGCGAACGTGCTGGTCGAGGACTGCACCATCGAGATGCACGAGGTGAGCCACAGCGGCGGGGCCGTCGTCCTCGCCCACTGGCTCGAGTCCGCAACGATACGCAACACGCACGTCCGGGTACACACCGACGACGTGCCGGCGATACGGGTCCGGGACCCCGACGGCGAGGTCACGGGCGACCAGAACATCCACATGGAGAACGTCACCGTCGAGGGGCCGGCCAGCGGCGGCGTCACCGTCGAGGTCGACGAACGGGAGGACTGTCGGTTCGACAACCTCTGGATACATCAGTCGGGCGAGGAACGCGACGGCTTCTTCTTCGACGACTCCACGGCCAGCATCGTCAACTCCTACATCAGCGTCACCGGGGACGCGGTACGCTCCTCCGAGAGCTCCGAGATACAGCAGGAGAACGTCAGGATACCCGAGACGGCGGTCGGCGCGGGACCGACCGACGCGCCACAGCGGCCCACGAACGGGACCGTCACCCGGGACGGCACCGCGAGGACCGACGGTACCGCAGCGCAGGCAGATGACGCCGGCCCGTGGCACGTGACAGAGCAGTAGCGGGCCGAGCGGCGCGCGAACCGAGGGGAGCGGTCCCTACTCGGCGTCGTCGATGCCGACGGTCGCGGTGCCGGTCAGTTCCAGCGAGACCACGTCGCCGGAGAACCGGTAGCTGTCGGTCTCGCCGGCTATCTCGCCGCTTGCCGACGAGCCGTCGATGGTGTCACTGGACTCCAGCCCCGCGGTTTCGGGGTCGGGAGCCAGTTCGCCGGACACCGCGAAGGCGTAGCTGCCGTCCCGGCCGTCCGACGCGTCGAAGGTGATGCGGTTGGGGAGCGGGGCGTCCTGCTCGTCGCCGCTACCGTCGTCCTCGCTGCCGTCGCCACCGCTGCCACCGACGGTCGCCGGGTCGACCTCGGAGCCCTCGACGTAGAGTGTGTACTCGCCGCTGTCCTCCTCGGGGTGTTGCTCGGCCGACCACGAGAGCAGTTCGCCGGTGAACTCCCAGTCGTCGGCGTAGCCGTTGCCGGTGTCGCCCGCGACGGTGACCGTGCCGTCGTCGTTCTCCGTCACGGCGTCGTTGCCCCCGACCTCCGCGGCGTCGCCGCCGGTGACGCCGTCGCTGGCGGTGAAGGCGTACAGGACGCCCGAGCCGGTGACGGTCTCGACGGTCAGACTCCGGGGGCCGGCCCGCGTCTCCTCCGCGTCGGACTGGTCGTCCGCCCCGTAGTCGGTGGGGTCGACCTCGGAGCCGTCGACGTAGAGGGTGTACTCGCCGCTGTCCTCCTCGGGGTGGGTCGTCGCGCTCCACGAGAGCAGTTCGCCGTTGAACTCGTAGGTGTCGCTGAACCCGCCGCCGGTCGTCCCGGTCGCGGTCCACGTGCCGTCGCTGTTTTGCGTGACCTCGTCGTTCGATTCGGCTCCGGTCACGTCGCCGGCGGTCGTGAAATCGTAGTTGATGCCCGAGCGCGGCGAGGCGACCGTCTCGACCGTGAGCGTGTGGTCGTAGCCGCTTGTTGATTCTGACTGGTCCGAATCGCCACTTGAGGGTTGGTCGGTGCTGCCCTCCTCGTTCCAGTCGTACTGGCGCTCCTCGGTCGTCGGCTCGTCGGCCTCGCTGCCGGTGATGACGTTCGTGAACGGGCCGCTGCCGTTGAGTTCGAGGTCCCCGTCGCCAGTGAGGTGGATGGTGTCCCCGGAGATGTCGTAGTCGTCGCTGTGGGTGTCGATGGCGCTGCTGCCGGACTCGTTGCGGATGCGGGTGTTCTCGACGCGAGTGCTAGAGGGAGACGGCCCCTCGAAGCGGGAGTCCGCGACCTGAATCGGCGAGGCCGACCCGGAGGCGTCGGCCATCGTGATGTCGCAGTCCCGGATGAGGATGTTCTCGCCGGACTCGCGGATGCGGAAGCCCTTGAACGAGCCGCCGTCCTGCCCGCGGGGCGGCCCGTCGAACACCGAGACGACGCCGATGGCCTTCGAGTTGGGCGTCCCCAGCCGGATGTTGTTCACGTCGTTGTTCTTGTAGAGGCCGCCGTACACCTCCACGGGACCGAAGCCGTCCTCGGAGTCGCCCTCACCGGGCGAACTGGCGTAGATGCCGTTGTTGGTGTGGCCCTCGATGTGGCAGTTGATGAACCGAACCACGCCGGCGTGGGGGTTCGTGACGTAGAGACCGATGCTGTTGGACTCGTCGATGTCGCCGGTCGTCCCGTCGGGCCGGTTGACGTTGATGTACTCGATGACGGCGTCCTCGTCGCGGGCCGCCACCTTGAACCGGCTGTCGCCGCCGACGATGCCCCGCTGGGTGATGTTCTGGATGCGGACGTGGGCCCCGCTGGCACCGTCGGCCACGTTGACCCTGAAGTTCGTCGTGTTGCCGTCCCCGATGTCGAGGACGACCTCGCCGTCGCCGATGAGCCACGCGCTCCCGTCGAAGGTGCCGCCGCCGCTGTCGCCGTCCCAGTCGTACGTGCCGGCCGGGATGTGGACCTCGTTGCCCTCGACGAAGTACTCGTCGAGGTAGTCGTCGATGCTGTCGCCCGGACTCAGCCCCTCGTCACCGAGGTTCACGCGGTTGCTGGGCCGGTCGGTGGCGGCCGCGGGTGAACTCGCCGCGAACACGCCGCCGGTCGCCGCGACCGCCGCGGTCCCGAACATCTTCAGCGCGGTCCGCCTGTCGACCGTCGCCCGGCCGGTCTCGTCGATCGCGTCGTCTGCCCCCGTCGACTGCTCGTCTGTTAGTCGCTCGTTACCGCCCTCGCCGTCCTCGGAGTGAGTCGGCATGGCCGGGAAGCCGGGGCTTACTCAAAAGGTAATTTCGACCAACTGCGCCCCGAGACGGTACCACTCGGTTCCGTTTGCGCAGCGGAAGCGGACGGGGTACTGCGACGTTACCGACCAGTTGATTACCAGTTCGCGGGGTCTCAGTGGCTACGCAGTAGGAGCGTCCTACCGGCCGGCGTCGGCGCGAGACGCCTCGTGAAGCGCAGCGACACCCCCGGTAGGAAGTCGTTACGGGCCCATTACCGTCGCCAAACCGGCGTTTCGGCGACGATAACAAAGGCGTAGTCTCGCGCCGTCCCGACGGGAACGCGCCGTGGACACGTCTCGACACTCGCGGCAAATCACAGCGACAGCGCGACGACTACCGGCGAGCGCGCCGCCGACGGGCCGGGCAGAGCGGGACCGACGGGTGAGCGGATGACCCGGGATGGGTCGCTCGTCGCCCGCGTCGCGCGGGGGTTCCGGGTCCAACTGCTGGCCCAGTTGCTGTACGTCGCCTCGAACGCGGCGCTGATTCTGCTCCTGACCCGGGTGTTCCTGTCACCGACCGGCTACGGCCGGCTCCACTTCGCGCTGTCGGTGCTGGGGACCGTGAGCCTGCTGGCCGTCCTCGGCCTGCCGAAGTCGAGCGCGCGGTACGTCACCGAGTACGCGGAGCGGGACCCGGGACAGGTCGGCCACGTCCTACGCCGGTCGTTCCTGTTTCTCGGGGCGCTGGCGCTGACCGTCGGAGCCGCGGTGACGGTCGCCGCCGGCCCGCTGGCCGCCCGCCTCGGCGAGCAGAGCGCGGCCCCGCTGCTGGCGGTCGGAGGCGGCTACGTGGTCGCCTACGCCGTCACGAGCCACGTCACCGCCCTGTTTCAGGGGTTCAACGACATCGGCTGGAGCGCGCGGGTGAAGGCTCTCTCGGGGGCGAGCCGCCTCGCCTTCGCCGTCGGCTTCGTGGCGCTGGGGTTCGACGCGCTCGGTGCCCTGCTGGGGTACGTCGTCGGCTACGGGTTGGCCGCCGTCGTCGGCGTCGGCGCGCTCTACGTGCGCCACTACCGGGGGTTGGAGGACGCGGCCGACCCGGAGTCGGGCCTGACCCGCCGCATGCTGGAGTACAGCGTCCCGCTGACGGCGACGAAGGGCGCGGGGGCCATCGACAAGCGGGTCGACGCGGTGCTGGTCGGCGTCCTGTTGAACCCGACGGCGGTCGGCTACTACGTCCTCGCCAAGCAGGTGTCGGACGTGCTGGTCGCCCCGGCCGGCTCGCTGGGATTCGCGCTCTCGCCGGCACTGGGCGAGCGCGCCGCGGCCGACGACGCCGAGCGGGCGACCCGGGTCTACGAGTCGTCGCTCCGGCACGTCCTGCTGTTTTACGTCCCCGCGGCGACGGGGCTGGTGCTGGTCGCGGAGCCGACCGTCCGGCTGGTGTTTGGCTCCGCCTACCTTCCGGCGGTGCCGGTGGTGCAGGTGTTCGCCGGCTACGTCGCGGTCAACACTGTCAACCAGATAACGAGCGACTGCCTCGACTACGTCGGCCGCGCCCGGGCGAGAGCGGTGGCGAAAGGCGTCGCCGCGGTGGCGAACCTCCTCCTGAACCTCGCGCTCATCCCGGTCGTCGGCGTGGTCGGGGCGGCGGCGGCGACGGTCGTGACCCACACGTTCTACACGGCGGCGAACGTCTTCGTCATCCACCGCGAACTGGGCCTGCGGCTCCGGCGGCTGGCCCGGGACGCGGGCGTCGTCGCCGTCATCACCGCCGGGATGGCGTGTGCCGTGGTCCTCGTCGAACCGCACCCGGCCGGTCCGGTCGGCTTCGTCGGGACCGTCCTGCTGGGCGGGACGGTCTGGGCGACGCTGTCGGCGGTGAGCGGGCTGCTCGACGTGGGCCGAGTCCGGGCGTTCCTCCGGTGAAGGGGTTCCTACGCCCGCTCGCCGGCCGGTAAGGGGCGGCTATCAATAGGAGCGGGAGTCCCCCCGGTAGCCATGCACACCGACGCCCTCGCACCGTCGAGTCCGAACCGGGAGCGAAACCGTGTGGCGACCGCCGTCCGGGGGGTGTGGTCGTGACCAACGTCGCCCTCGTCGTCCTCGACACGCTCCGGAAAGACGCGTTCGACGAACACTTCGAGTGGCTGCCCGGGACGCGCTACGAGCGGGCCTACTCGACGGCCAACTGGACCGCGCCGGCCCACGCCTCGCTGTTCACCGGCCGGTACGGGAGCGAGGTCGGCGTCGACGCGGCGTCGCGGTCGCTGGACACCGACCGGACGGTCCTCCCCGAGGCGCTCTCGGCGGCGGGGTACACCACGCGGGCGTTCTCCGCGAACCACAACGCCTCGTCGAAGAACCGGTTCGACCGCGGCTTCGACGAGTTCGTCAACCCGAGCACGCTCCAGAACCCCGCGCTCTCGGACGCGCTGGACTGGGAGGCCTTCGAGGCCGGAACCGACGCGACGGGCGCGCGGCTCTATCTGGCCGCGCTCGCGGCCTGTTTCCGGCGGGAGAACGCCACCGTGGCGTCGCTGCGGGCCGGCTTGGAGAAGAAGTTCGGTCGCTTCGGCCCCGACGCGGCCGTCCCCGACTCCGGGGCGTCGGCCGTCGTCGACGCCGTCCGGGAGGCCGAGTTCGGCGACCGCGAGTTCCTGTTCGTCAACCTGATGGAGGCCCACACGCCCTACGACCCGCCGGCGGCGTTCAACTCCGCCGGGGAGCCGGTGTCGGTGACGCTCGGGGACACCTTCGGCGGCGTCGCCGACCCCGAGCGCGTCGAGCGCGCCTACGACGACGCGGCCGCCTATCTCGCGGACGCCTACCGGCGGCTGTTCGCCGAACTCGCCGCCGACTTCGACTACGTCGTCACGCTCTCGGACCACGGCGAGATGCTCGGCGAGCAGGGGCTGTGGAACCACACCTACGGGCTCTACCAGCCGGTGACGCGGGTCCCGCTAGTCGTCACCGCCGTCGACGGGGACGGGGCGGCGACGCGGCCGGCCGGCGAGTCGGTAGACGACCCGGTGAGCCTGCTGGACGTGCACGCGACCGTCGCCGCGGCGACCGGGCTGACCGTCGAGTCCCGCGGACAGGACCTCTTGAGCGGGGTGACACCGCGGGACCGGCTCGTCGAGTACCGGGGGCTCATCCCCTTCGCCAAGGAGGGGTTGCGGGAACAGGGCGTCGACGACGAGGAGATAGCCCACTACGACGCCCACCGCACCGCGCTCGTCGGGCGGGACGGGAGCTACGCCGTCACGGCCGCGGACGGCGACGCCGGGACGCTCTCGCCCGACGCGCGGGAGCGACTGGACGCGCTGCGAGCCGACCTCGACACGGCCGAGCGCCCCGACGGCGAGCGCGAGCGGTTGGACGACGACGCCCGGGACAGACTGGCGGAGTTAGGCTACCTCTGACGGCTGCACGCCCCCGAAATGCGAGCGCAGTCCCGCGGTTTGCGGGCCGGCGTAGGCGGGGCCAAACGTGACCGGTCGGCAACAGGAAGATTATAACAATACCCGAATCGGGCCGACAGCGGTCCGTGACGCGGGCCGCCGCGGCCGAGTCGACGGCGTCCGGGACGGCGGCGCGTCGGAACCCAATCTATGACTGCAACGAACGGAACCGCGGACGGACAGCGTGTCGACGCCGGCGTCGTCGGCGTCGGCACGATGGGGGCGAATCACGCCCGGGTGTACAGTGAACTGCAGAACGTCTCGCTGGTCGGCGTGGCCGACGCCGACGGCGAGCGGGCGCAATCGGTCGCGGCGGAGTACGGGGCCGAACCGATGGACCAAGCGACCCTGCTCGACCGGGTCGACGTGGTGTCGGTCGCCGTGCCGACGACGCTGCACTACGAGGTGACGCGGGCGGCCATCGAGGCGGGCGTCGACGCGCTCGTCGAGAAGCCCTTCGTCGCCGACGCCGAGCGGGGCCGGGAACTGGACCGCCGGGCCGACGCGGCGGGCGTGACCCTACAGGTCGGCCACGTCGAGCGGTTCAACCCCGCGGTGCGGGTCATCGAGGACATCGCGCCGGAACTGGACATCGTCTCGGTCGACGTCCAGCGCCTCGGCCCGCCGGTCGACCGCGGCGGCTCCGACAGCGTCGTGATGGACCTGATGGTCCACGACCTCGACCTCCTGCTGTCGCTCGTCGACGCCGACGTGGCCGCCGTCACCGCCGAGGGGCGGGACGGCCGGCACGTCTCGGCACAGGTGACCTTCGAGGACGGCTGTCTCGGCGACCTGACCGCGAGTCGGCTCACCCAACAGAAGGTCCGGAAGCTGGGCATCACGGCCATGGAGTGTCGCGTCAACGTCGACTTCATCGACCAGTCGGTAGAGATACACCGCCAGTCGCTCCCGGAGTACGTCGAGCGTGACGGCGACGTGCGCTACCGCCACGAGAGCATCGTCGAGCGCCCCATCGTCGAGAACGGCGAGCCGCTGAAGGCGGAACTGGCCGCCTTCGTCGACGCGGCGACCGGCGGCGGCGACCCCGCCGTGACCGCCGCCGACGCGCTCCGGGTGCTGGAACTGGCCGGCGACGTGGAGCGGGCGGCGCTGGGCGAGACCCCGGAGGTGTCGCCGTGAGCCAACCGCTCGGGCGGCCCGTCGGGCTGTACGACGCGGCCGGCGAGCCGGAGCGCCAGCGGGCGGCGTTCCACAGCGGCGGCGTGCCCGTCGCGGTGTACGGGCTCGGCAAGATGGGACTGCCGCTGGCGGCCGTCTACGCCGACGAAACGGGCAACACCATCGGCGTCGACGTTGACCGCGAGGTGGTCGACACGATAAACGACGGTGACTGCCACGTGGCCCGCGAGCCGGGACTGCCGGAGTTGGTCGCCGACGTGGTCGAGCGCGACGCCCTCCACGCCGTCTCCGACGGAGTGGCCGCGGCGCGGGCGGCGACGGTCCACGTCCTGATGGTGCCGACGCTGCTGCGCGACGACGGTACCCCCGACGTGGACGCGCTCGTGTCGGCGGTTCAGGACGTGGCGGCGGGACTGGCGGCCGGCGACCTCGTCGTCGTCGAGTCGACGGTGCCACCGCGGACCTGCTCGGACCTCGTCGAGCCGCTGCTGGCAAACGAGAGCGGGCTGTCGGCCGATTCGTTCGGCGTCGCCTGCTGTCCCGAGCGAACCGTCAGCGGGCAGGCGCTCGACGACATCCGGGGGACCCACCCGAAGATAGTCGGCGGCGTCGACGACGAGAGCGCGCGGGCGGCGGCGCTCATCTACGACGAGATAACGGCCAACGAGGTCGTCACCGTCTCGGACGCGACGACAGCCGCCGCGGTGAAGGTGTTCGAAGGGGTCTACCGGGACGTCAACATCGCGCTGGCGAACCAACTGGCGAAGTTCGCCGACGCGATGGGTATCGACACCACCGAGGCCATCGACGTGGCGAACAGCCAGCCGTTCTGTGACATCCACGACCCCGGGCCGGGCGTGGGCGGTCACTGCATCCCGGTGTACCCCCACTTCCTGACCGGCCAGTTCGATGTGGCCGCGCCGCTGTTGGAGACGGCCCGGACGGTCAACGAGACGATGCCGGAGTACACGGTCAACAGCCTCCAGCGACTCCTCTACGGTGACGGCGTCGACTTGGGCGAGGCCACCGTCCTCGTCCTCGGGCTGACCTACAAGGCCGACATCGCGGAGCTTCGCAACGCCCCGTCGGTCCCCGTCGTCCGCCGGCTGCTGCTGGCCGATTCGGACGTGTTCGCGGTCGACCCGCTGGTCGAGGAGTGGGACCGCTTCGACGGCGTCACGCCGCTGTCGCTGTCGGCGGCCCGCGAGCGCGACGTGGACGCCGTCCTCCTGTTGACGCCCCACTCGGAGTTCGCCGACCTCGACTGGACGGCCTTCGACGCCCCGATACTCGACGGGCGCGGGGCCATCGAGCGTGAAGCGACCGACGCCACCGTCGTCGCCCTCGGCGAGAGCGGGCGGGGGGCCTAGCACGGATGCGCGACCGACGCGGTCCGACGGGGGGGAGCGATGTCGCTGCTCGATGACCACCCGTTCGCGCTCTGTCTGACCCACGACGTGGACCGGCCCCACAAGACCTACCAGTCGCTGTACTACGCCGTCGTCGACCGGGAGCCCCGGCACCTCCTCGACCTGCTGCCGACGCGGGACCCCTATTGGCAGTTCGAGCGGATACTGGAACTGGAGGCCGAGTACGGCGTCCGGTCGGCCTTCTACTTCCTCGACGAGCAACACCTGTTGGAGCGACCGATGCGCTCGTGGCTCGACCCGGAGGCGTGGAAGCTCTATCTGGGCCGGTACGACGTGACCGACGACGACGTGGCGGCGGTCATCCGGACGCTCGACGAAGGGGGGTGGGAGGTCGGTCTCCACGGCTCCTACCAGTCGTACCGCGACGAGACCCGCCTCGCCAGCGAGAAAGCGACCGTCGAGTCCGTGCTGGGCCGGCCGGTCACCGGCGCGCGCCAACACTACCTCAACTTGGACCAGCCCGAGACGTGGGAGCGACAGGCCGCGGTCGGCCTGCGCTACGACACCACGCTCGGCTCCACCACCGAGTACGGCTTCCAACACGGCTACGACCCGATTCGACCCTTCGACGACGACTTCGCCGTCTTCCCGCTGACGCTGATGGAGCTGACGCTGCCCGGCGTCCGCGACGAACCGATGGGGGCGTGGCACGAGTGCGAGCGGTTGCTGACGGAGGCCCGTGACAACGGGGCCGTGATGACCGTCCTCTGGCATCCCAGCTACTTCAACGACGGTGACTTCCCGAACTACGGCTGGCTCTACCGCCGGCTGATAGAGCGGGCTCAGGAGATGGGCGCGTGGGTGGGGCCGCCGGCCCAGTTGTACGCCTCCTTCGACTGGAACGACGCGACGTGGCCCCACGCGGAGCCGCCAGAAGAGCCCCCGAGCGTGCCGGAGGTGGGCTGACCGTGGAGGTCACAGAGCTGTCGCTCGCGGAGTGGGGGCGGGCGCTCCCAGACGCGGGGTTCGAGGTGTTCCACACGCCGGCGGCGCTGTCGGTGCTCGACGACCACACCGACGCCGACCTCCGGCTGTTCGGCGGGTTCAAGGGCAACAACCCGGTCGCGCTGTTCCCGGCGTTCGTCAGCGAGCGGGCGGTGGGTCGGACCGTCACCTCCCCGCCGCCGGGGATGGGCGTGCCGCGGCTCGGCCCCATCGTGATGCCGGCCAGCCCGAAGCGGCGCAAGCGCGAGCGGCTGAACCGGTCGTTCGTCAGCGAGGTCCTCGACCGCTGTGGCGTCGACGAGACGGGGGCCGTGTTGC
Organism: Haloarcula sp. MBLA0138; assembly: GCF_055632455.1. NCBI lineage: Archaea > Methanobacteriati > Methanobacteriota > Halobacteria > Halobacteriales > Haloarculaceae > Haloarcula > Haloarcula sp. MBLA0138. The sequence continues at coordinate 458,863 of NZ_JBVMVU010000002.1, forward strand.
GGGCCGTCTGCTCGCCGGCCTACGGCGACCCCCGACCGTTCGCGTGGGCCGGCATGGACGTGGAGACGGCCTTCACCTACGCGCTTGACACCGAGGGGCGGGACCCCGACGACCTGCTCGCGGCCGCGAGCAAGAGCCTCCGCCGGGAGGTCCGGGACGCCCGCGACCTCGACGTGACCGTCGGCGTCGAGGGCGGAGCGGCCACGGCGGTCCACGAGACGACGGCGGCCCGGTACGCCGAACAGGGCGAGTCCTACGCGCTCGACCGGGCGTACGTCGCGGACCTCACGGCGGCGCTGGCCGCCGAGGACCGCTGTCGCGTCTACGTCGCTCGCAGCCCGGACGGCGAGTTCGTCAGCGGCATCACGGTGCTGTACTCGAACGACGCCGCGTACTTCTGGCAGGGCGGGACGAAGGCCACCCACGAGGGGGTGAGCGTCAACAGCCACCTCCACTGGCGAATCGTCGAGGACGTGGCCGTCGACCCGCCCCGGGAGTCGGTGACACGTTACGACCTGATGGGAGCCAACACGGAGCGGCTCTGTGCGTACAAGAGCAAGTTCGGCGGGCGCTTGGTCCCGTACCACGTCGTCGAGTCCGGCGGCGCGCCCATGGCGCTGGCGAAGACGGCCTATCGGCTGGTGGGGCGGTAGCCGTGCGCGTCCTGAACCTCGTCACGAACCCCGAGTCGCGCTTCTTCGAACAGCAGGTGGCGGCGCTGGAAGCGCGCGGCGTCGACGGCGACGTGGTCGCGGTCCCCGACGAGCGGACCCAGACCGACGAGCGGACCGAGGGCCGGTCGGTGACCAGCTACCTCCGGCTGTTCTCGGCGGCGTTCCAGCGCTCCTTCGGCGACTACGACCTCGTCCACGCCAACTACGGCCTGACCGCGCCGGCCGCGCTGGCACAGCCGAAACTCCCCGTGGTCGTCTCGCTGTGGGGGTCGGACCTGATGGGACGGTACGGTCACCTCAGCCGGTGGTGCGCCCGCCGGGCCGACGCGACCATCGTCATGAGCGACGAGATGGCGGCGCTTCTCGGTACCGACTGCCACGTTATCCCCCACGGCGTCGACATCGAGCGGTTCGCGCCCGCCGACCAGCGGGCCGCCCGCGAGCGCGTCGGCTGGTCCCAGTCGGGGACACACGTCCTCTTCCCGTACCCGACAGAGCGAACGGTGAAGGACTACCCGCGGGCCGAGCGCGTCGTCGAGCGGGCGGCCGACCGGCTCGACGAGCCGCCGACGCTGCAGACGCTCCACGGCGTCCCCCACGAGCGGATGCCCGACTACATGAACGCCGCCGACGCGCTGTTGCTGACCTCGCGCCGCGAGGGGTCGCCGAACTCCGTGAAGGAGGCGCTGGCCTGCAACCTCCCGGTCGTCTCGACCGACGTGGGCGACGTGCGCGACCGCCTCGACGGTGTCTCCCCGTCAGCGGTCTGCCGGTCGGACGCGGAACTGGTCGCGGCGCTCTGTCGCGTCCTGCGGGCCGATGGCCGGTCGAACGGCCGGGAGGTCGCCCGGGAGATGAGCCTCGAACGGATGGCCGAGCGCATCGATTCGGTGTACCGGTCGGTCCTGAACGAGCCGCTCCGAACCGTCGCCGTTCCGGAGGCATAGCGGCCGGCTACCGGCCGTTCGGCCGGCCATAACAATGGGCACCGGAGCGACAGGGCAGGGTACACCGCGACGCATGTCACGAGCGAACACCGCCGCGAACCGGGCGGGGCACGGGACGAAGACGCTGTTGCTCGTCGGATATCTCGGGCTGTTGGCCGCCGTCGTGCTGGCCCGGGCCGACCCGGCGACCGGCTACGAGCCGTCGATTTACACGTCGACCCCGGCCGCCGTCTGGGTGGGCACCGCCGTCGCCGTGGGGAGCGCCGCGGCCGTGGCCTTCCGCGGGGCGGTCCCGCGGCGGCCGCGTCGCCTCGCGCTCGTACTCGCCGGCAGCGCCGTCTGGACGACGGCGGCGCTGCCGATAATTCGGGGGTACCACTTCTACGGGTCCGGAGACGCCCTGAGCCACCTCGGGTACGCGCGGTCGTTCGGGAGCGGGGCGCTGTCGCCGACGGAACTGCTCCACCCGGGCGTCCACCTGTCGTCGCTGCTCATCGGCGGGGCCGGCGGAATCGCGCTGGAGCGGGCGCTGGTGACGACCGTCTTCGTCTTCGTCGCCGTGTTCCTCGTGTTCGCCCCGCTGTGTGTCCGTGAGGTGGCCGGCGGGCGCGGAGCCGTCGTCGTCGGTCTGTTCGCGGCGCTCCTGCTCCTGCCGCTGAACGGCGTCGGGACCCACATCATCGCCCACCCGTCCTCACAGGCGGTGATGTTCCTGCCGTTCGTCCTCTTCCTGCTGTTTCGCTACGTCCGCGGCCGGGAGGCGGCGCGCCTGCGTCCGACCCCGGTCGGCGTCGTGTTGGCGGTGACGGTGGCGGCGTACGTCCTCGTCCACCCGCAGGAGGCGATGAACCTCGCCGCCCTGTTCGGGGCGGTCGCGGTTCTGCAGTTCGTCGTCCGGTGGCGCTGGCCGCGAAACGCCATCGCCGACCACCGGCCGGTGTACGGCCAGACGGCGTTTCTGGTGACCGTCTGGTGGCTGTGGGCCCCACAGAGCGCGCGCGTCCAGACGCGGCTGGACGCGGCCTACGGCTTTCTCACGGGAGAGACCGGAGGGTCGGCGTCGGCGGCGGCCGGGCGGGCCGTCGCGCTCACGAGCGTCGGCGGCAGCATCGAGGAACTGTTCGTGAAGCTGTTTCTCGGGTCGGCAGTCTTCTCGCTGGTCGCCGGCCCGGTGATGCTCTGGAGCGTGCTGGGCAGGCTCGACGACCGCTTCCCCGAGGACAACAGCCTCGTCAAGTACCTCACCGCGGGGTTCGTCCCGCTGGTCCTCGGGACGGGGTTCGTCCTCGTGGGTCCCTTCGGCGACCACTACCTCCGCTTCGTCGGCTTCCTGATGGTCATCGTGACGCTGGTCGGCGCGGCGGGGCTCACGCGGGTTCTCCCGGCCGTCTCGCACTACGTCGGCGTGGGGCGGGCCGAAGTGCTGACGGCGGCGCTGCTGCTGTGTCTGCTCCCGGTCGCCACGATGGGGCTCCATCCCTCGGCGTGGATGTATCAGGACACCGAACAGGTCACCGAGCAGACGATGACCGGCTACGAGGCGGCCTTCGAGTACTCGCCCGGCGACATTCCGTTCTCGGGGGTCCGGACCGGCGGCGAGCGCTACGCCGCGGCGCTGTACGGTCCCGAGTCGACCGTGGCGACGACGTATCCGGCCGAGCCGATACCGTACGACGTGTTCGGCCAGAACGTGACCGAGTACTACGACGAGGCGCGGTACGTGCCCGTCGAGACCAGCGACGAGTACCGCGAGGTCGGCATCTACCACGGCCTCCGGTACGGCGCGGACGGCTTCCGCCGCCTCGAACGGACGCCCCGTGTCGACCGCGTCCACAGCGCCGGCGGGTTCAGGCTGTACCTGCTCCCCGACGGCTGACCCGGCGGCCGCCACGGAGCCGCGCCCGCCGCCGGAATTATTTCGGCCCGCCTAAAATCCGAAAGTGGTTTAGGCCCGAGCGGGCTCCCCGGAGGTATGGGAGAGTCAGACGACGGGCGACTGACGCGCCGGGACTACCTCGCCGGCGGCAGCGGCCTCCTCGGGAGTGCGCTGATGGCCGGCTGTTCCGACGGCAGCGGTGGCACGCCGGCGAGCGCGACGGACGCGGCCGGGACGACGACCGACGACGGGTCCTACACCGCGACGCTGTCCCCGGCCGGCGAGGTCGAGTTCGACGCGGTGCCCGAGAACGTCTTCACGATGTACAACCAGTACGCCGACATGCTGGTGGCGCTGGGCCGGGGCGACGCGGTCAACGCGATGTTCGTCCCGGAGATGGGCGGCCCGACGATGAACCACTACTACGAGCGCCTCGACAGCGTCTCCTTCGACTGGGAGGGGCTGCCAAACCCCTACGAGAACTTCACGCCGGAGTTCTTCTACGGCCTCGACAGCGACGTACACCTCCTCGACCCCGCGTGGGCGACGACACAGGACAACTGGTCGGCCGACGACGTGGCCGAACTGTCGGCCAACGTCGGTCCCTTCTTCGGGAACTTCTACAGCGGCACCCACGGCACGCCCCCGGCGAACTACAGCGAGGACTACCGGTACTACACGCTCTGGGAGCTGTTCGGCCACGTCGCCGACGTGTTCAGAGAGCGCGAGCGCTACGAGCGGCTCAACGCCGTCTACGCGGACCTCATCGACACCATCGACGCCTCGCTCCCGCCGAGATCGGAGCGACCGACGGCCGTCCGCGTCACGCTCGGTGACGGCCAGTTCTGGACCTACCACCTGAACCGCCCGGGCTTCTGGCTCGCGGACACGCGCCCGCTGGCGGCCATCGACGCCTTCGACACCGAGGAGTGGGACGGTCTCTGGGGGTCGGTGGGCTACGAGACGATGCTGGAGGCCGACCCCGACGTCATCCTCCACCTCTGGGGGACGACGCCGCGCTACGACATGGCGAACGTCCGCGAGCGGCTGTCGTCGAACGCCGTCGGCAAGCGCCTCTCGGCGGTCCGGAACGACCGCGTCTACGCGCAGGGACTGCGGTATCAGGGGCCGCTGATGAACCTGTTCCAGATAGAGATGACCGCCAAGCAGCTGTATCCCGAGCAGTTCGGCGCGTGGCCCGGCTACGAGGACGGCGAGGCCTACCCCGAGATTCCCGCGTCCGAGCGGCTGTTCGACCGCGACCGCGTCGCCGACATCATCGCGGGCAACTGAGCCGGCCCGCACACCGCGTCGGCAGGCCGCCGACACCCAGCCGGCCGCTGACGCCGGACACACCGCGTCGTCGCGAAGCGTGCTTTTTACTTCTCGCTGTCACGAGCGTCCAGTAGGCATGAACTACCTCCTCGCGGCCGGTATCGTCGTCGCCGCGACGGTCGCCATCTGGAAGGGCAGCGAGTGGCTTGAGACGGCCAGCGAGCGGCTCTCGGCCCACTACGGCCTGCCCGAGGTGGTACAGGGAGCGGTCGTCACCGCCGTCGGGTCGAGCTTCCCCGAGCTTGCGAGCGTCGTGTTCGCGGCCCTCGCGGGGTCGCTGGAGATCGGCGTCGGGGCCATCGTCGGGTCGGCCGTCTTCAACGTCCTCGTCATCCCCGCAGTCGCCGGCATCGCCACCGACGAACCCGTCGAGAGCAACCGGATGCTGGTGTACAAGGAAGCGCAGTTCTACATGCTCTCCGTCTCGGTCCTGCTTATCACCTTCGCGCTGGCGGTCATCTACTTCCCGGTCCCCGGACAGGCGCTGTCGGGCTTCGTGAACAGGCCGCTGGCGCTGCTCCCGCTTGGGATGTACGCGCTGTACCTGTTCATCCAGTTTCAGGACACCGCCGACAGCACCGAGGGCGAGACGCCCGACGTAGCCGTCGGCCGGCAGTGGCTCCGTCTGGGAGCGGGCCTGCTGGTCATCCTCGTCGCCGTCGAGCAGTTGGTCCACCAAGTGGAACTGGTCGGGAGCGCGTTCGGCCTCTCGGAGTTCCTGCTGGGCGTGACCATCGTGGCCGGCGCGACGAGCCTGCCCGACACGCTGGTGAGCCTGCGGGCCGCCCGAGACCAGCGCAGCGTCGCCTCGCTGGCGAACGTCCTCGGCTCGAACACGTTCGACCTGCTCGTCGCCATCCCCGCGGGCATCCTCATCGTCGGGAGCGAATCGGTCGATTTCGCCATGGCGGTCCCGATGTTCGCCGCGCTCACCGTCGCGACGGTGCTGCTCTTTACCGTCCTGCGGACCGACATGGTGATGGACCGGGCCGAGTCCTACGCGCTCCTGTGTACCTATCTCCTCTTTCTCGGCTGGATAGTCGCCGAGGTGTCGGGCGTCATCGAAGGCGTCCTCCCCTGACCGCGGGTGGGGGGTGAGCGAGGGAACGAAGGGGGCCGCGGCGGTGCGACCGGAGAAGGGGGATGCGCCGGGCAGGACTCGAACCTGCATCACGGCCGTGGCACGACCGCGTGATACCGGGTTACACTACCAGCGCACGTGTGACCGTGGTCGCGGGAGCGGTATCGTTATACCGCAGCTACCGCCCCGTGTGGCGCTTAGCCGCCCGACAGTGTCGCAGTGGCCGAGCCGTTGGCCGGCGTCGGTGTCGCGGTCGGCGAAGCGGTCGGAGTGGGCGGTTCGTTCGCCGGCGTCGCGGTCGCCGGCGGGGTAGCCGGCTCGTTCGCCGGTGTGTCGGTCGGCGAGGCGGTCCCGTTGGGCGTCGCCGCCGGCGCGACCGGCGATTCGGGGGCCGTCCCGGCGGCGGTGGCCGGGGGCGTCGGCGTCGCCGGGCCCGTCAGTTCGCCGTCGGTCACGGTGTCGTCGACCGGCCCGTCGGTGACGTTGACCCACAGGAACAGGTGTTCCTCGGCCGACGAGATAGTTGGGTCGGCCGGGGGGTCGTCGCCGTACAGGAGGAAGACGAGACGCTGCTGGGGCCCGACGCGGTCGGGCGTCACGGTGACGGTTCCGTTCCACGTCGCGCCCGCTGCGACGGGGCGCTGGAACTGCGCCAGCCGGGACTGTTCGGCCACCGCGCCGCTCTCGGAGAGGCGCTGTAGTTCGGCGACGACCGTGAACGTCCGGTCGGAGGGAGCCTCGTTGGCTATCTCCAGCCGCACGTTCTGCTCGCTCCCGGCGGGCATCGCCGTCGGGTAGCCGGCGGCGACGGCCGCGCCCGACTCGTTCTGTTCGAGGACCGAGAAGCGCGCGTACGTCGACGACGGGGCGGGGACGGCGACCGTGAGCACCAGCGCGGACAGGGCCGCAACCACGACCGCGAGCGTCAGGACGTTGAGGACGGCGTGGAGCGGCGGCGCGTCGAAGAGGGCCGCGCGGAGTTCGCGGCCCCAGCGCCCGAGCGGGAGCTGGGACCGGCGTTCGGGGGGCAGGTGAACGCGCCGTCGGCCGGCGACCAGCAGGCCGAGGAGGGTTATCGCGCTCGCCGTCTCGACGGCGCGGGCGGGGGAGACGGAGAGACCGGTGAGCGCGAGCGCGAGCCCCGTCAGGGGGAGTAAGGCGATGCTGACGCCGAAGGGGAGCGCGGCCCGGCGGACGAGCCACCGGTCCTCGTCGGCGGGCCGGGCCGGGAACAGCGCGGCCACGACGGCGTATCCTTGGAGGAACAAGACGAGACAGAGGCCGAAGACCGCGCGGAGCGGGCCGGTCGTCGTCAGTCCGACCAGCAGCGCGGCCGCCGTCAGCGCCATCCCGAGTACCACGTCGGCCGACGGAACGACGAACGAGCTGACGGCACTGACCAGTCCGGAGTCGTCGGCGTCGAAGCTCACGCGCTGTCACCGGCGCGCGCGCCGTCGCTGACTGTGTCTCCAGTGTACTGATTCGGTCGACTAGTCGCTAGACGCATCGTCCCGTCCAGAGCGGGAGCGTCCTGATTGTAAGGCGGTCGTTACCGGGCCTGTATACGCCGCCGAATTGCGGTGTCGCGGACGCGTGAGCGGACGGTCACCCCGTTCCCGGGAGGTCGGGGTTCGACCGGATTCCCCCGGGGAGGTACGCCCGGACGAACGGGTAGCGACCGACGGCCTCGCGCAGGCGCTGCCAGCGGCGATGGCGTATCAGCACCCACACCGGGATGGTGTCGAGGTCGAGTATCTTGGCGATGGCGAGGCGGTTCCGGCCGTCCTTGAACAGGAACTCGCCGTCCCGGCCGACACAGACCGACAGTTCGTGGTCGACCAGCCGCAGGTGGTACGGCACCGGCGCGTCGGCGCTGTCGGGGTCGGCCGTCGGCGCGCGCGAGAGGGCGGCTTGGGACTGGTACCCCTCCCGCCGGATGGCGTCGTACAGCGCGTCGAGTCGCCGGCAGCGCTCGCGGAAGTCGGCCTCCGTCTCGCAGGCCCACAGCGGAGTGCCGTCGCGGATGTACCCGAGGACCGTGTCGTAGAAGTCGGTCTCGCCCCACGGGACGCCGCGGTCGAAGTGGGCGGCGAAGGAGCGGTACAGCTCGGAGTCCTCGAATCGGCGGTCCGAGCGGTCCCAGTCGCCGCCGACGACGCTGCCGGCGTAGCGGAACCGGGAGGCCGGGAAGACGTTCTCGTCGCGGGCCTGAATCGGGAGGGCGCTGTACTCGACCATCCGGGAGATGGCCGCGGGGTCGACCCGGACCACCTCGAAGGGAGCGGGGACGGTCCTGTGGCCGCGGGCGGCGGCCGTCCGCAGGGCGTTGGCGTGCCCGTAGAACCGGACGTACGCGTTCCACAGCTCCAACAGCGGACCGTCGAGTCCGGGTACCGCCCCCGCGAGGCCGCGCCCGACCGAGCGAAGCGTCGCGTCGACTTTCGAGAGCATTGTACCAGCCAGCGTCGGGTGGAGGGAGGCAGACGAGTTGGTTAGTTATCGCCTGACTACGCGGTACCGAGGGCCGGCGGCGGGATACCCCCCGATAAGCCGACCGTACTCAAATGAGAGCCGGACTAACGCGTTGGTATGGCAGGTGACACGGACTGGGGGACCGCCGTCGTCCCGACAGGCTACGACCCCGGCGGATACGCGTGCGTCCGGTCGCTCGCCGAGAGCGGCGTGACCCCAATCGTCGCCTCCGAGAACGACGACGCGCTGGCGGCGGCGTCGCGGTTCTGCGCCGACTCGGTCACCGTCCCCGCCCCGACCGACGACATCGTCGCGTACAAAGACGCGCTCGTCCGGGTGGCGGCCCGTCCCGCCGTCCGGACGCTCCTCCCCCTGCGCCCGCACGACCCGTACGTGTTCGCGGCGTACCGCGACGAGTTCGCCGACCACGTCTCGCTCGTGACGCCGCCGCCGCGACTGCTCGACCGCGTTTTCGACCGCTTGCGGCTCTTCGAGGCCGCCGCCGAGGTCGGCGTCCCCATTCCCGAGACGCGCCCGCTCTCGGCGGCGACGGACTGGGACACGGATATGGTCGTCAAGTCGCGGTACAACCTCCTCACTGACCGCTACGTCGACGGGCAGAGCGAGCGGGACGCACACACCGCCAAAACCGTCGAGTACGTCGCGGCCGGCGAGTCAGTCGACGCCGAAGCGTTCCGGGAACGGATGGGCCACGAGCCCATCGCACAGGAGTACGTCGACGCCAGCGGGGAGTACGTCTTCGGCGCGCTGTACGACCACGGCGACGCGCTGGCGACGTTCCAACACCGGCAGGTCAGGGGCGACTCCTTCGTCGGCGGCGGCGGCGTCTACCGGCGCAGCGTCTCGGAGCCGGCGCTGGAGACCGCGGGCCGTCGCTTGCTCGACGCGCTCGACTGGCACGGACTGGCCTGTATCGAGTACGCCCGCGACGCCGAGACGGGCGCGTTCAAGCTCGTCGAGGTCAATCCGCGGCTCTGGCAGTCGCTGGCGGTCGCCGTCCGGGCCGGCGCGGACTTCCCGCGGGATTACTGGCTGGCCGCGACCGGCCGGAGCGACGACGTGCCCGGTGGCTACGACCGCGGCGTCGGCTCGCACTTCCTGTACGGCGAACTTGGGTACCTCGGGAGCATCTGGCGGGACCACTCGCCGTTCGTCGACCCGCCGACGCTCTCGACGGCGGCGCTGGCGGTGCTGGTCTCGTGTCTGGCCACACCGAACTTCGACGTGTTCCGACTCGACGACCCGCGGCCGTTCCTGCGTGGCCTCCGACACGTCGTGGCGAACCGTCCGGGCCTGAAGGGCTCGTAGGCCGGCCATTACAATGCCGCCGAGGCGAACAGCGGGCTACCGTGGGCTCTGTCGTCCTCTCTATCGACGCCGAACTGGCGTGGGGCTTCGCCGACTTCGAGTCGCCGCCCCCGGAGCGACTCGACTGCGCCCGCGACGGGTGGGCGTACCTGTGTGACCGCCTGGACGCGTACCGCGTGCCGGCGACGTGGGCCGTCGTCGGCCACGTGTTCCACGAGCGCTGTGACGGCGACCACTCGGACCACCCCGCGTGGCCGGCGTGGTTCGAGCGCGAGCGGACCGCGTGGCGCGACCGGCCCGACCGCACCTGTGGGGCCGACCTCGTCCGCCGCGTACGCGACGCGGCAGTCGGCCACGACATCGGCGGCCACACCTACGCCCACGTCGAGTTCGGCGCGGCCGACACCGACCGCGAGACCGCGGCCTACGAACTCGCGCGCAGTCGCGCCGTCGCGGCGGAGTGGGGACTGGACCTCGACTCGTTCGTCTTCCCGCGGAACAACGTCGGTCACCGGGACGTACTCGCCGAACACGGGTTCCGGACCTACCGCGGCGTCAGGCCCGGCCGACGACGAGGCCTGATGGGCCGTCTCGCCGACAGCCTGCGCCGGGACCGCCGCCCGCCGCTCGTCGCGCCGACCGTCGACGAGCACGGCCTTGTGAACACCCCCGCGTCGCTGTTCCTCCATGGGTTCGAGGGGATTGCGCTTCAAGCGACCCGCACGCTCGGACACGACCCCATCGTCACGCTCGCGCGCCGGGGCATCGCCGCCGCGGCCGACGGCCCCGGGGTCTTTCACTGCTGGCTCCACCCCAACAACCTCGTCGGCGACGCTCAGCGCCGGCGCGTCGACCGCGTGCTGGCCTGTATCGACGCCCACCGCGAGGACCTGCGCATCGAGACGATGGCCGACGTGGCCGACCGCGTGCTGGCCGGGGACGCCACCGAGCGCCCCGAGCGAGCCAAGGGAAGGTAGGAGGCGGCGGGGTCGGTGGGGCAAGCATCACGCACGCCCAGAGCGGGGGCGAAATCACGGTCGCGCTGCTGCACGAGTTACACGAAGCGCTGTTGTCGGGCGTCCCGGACGACCGGTCACCGGCCGCCGGCGAAGCGGTAGACCTCGCGGCCGCCGACGAACGCCCGCGAGACGGTCGGCTCCGGGTCCGGGTCGACGACAACGATGTCGGCGCGCGCGCCCGGTTCGAGGCGGCCGCGGTCGGACAGGCCGACGGCGTCGGCGGGGGCGGCCGTCACCCGGCGGACCCGCTCGTGAAGCGGTTCGCCGGTGTCGGCGAAGGCGGCGGCGAGCATCGTCTGTGGCCGGAAGTCGCTACAGAGGACATCGACCACGCCGGCGTCGACGGCCGCCGCGGCGTCGAGGTTCTCCCAGAGGCTCCCGCCGCGGACGAGGTTGGGCGCGCCCATGACGACGGTCAGGCTGCGTTCGGCGGCCCGTCGGGCGGCGGCCATCGTCAGCGGGAACTCGCAGATGTCGGCCCCGTGGTCGGCGGCCCGGTCGACCGCGGCGGCGTCCTCGTCGTCGTGGGAGGTCACCGGCACGCCGGCGTCGCGCGCGGCCGCGACGACGGTGTCACGGCGACGGGCCAAGGCGGCGGCGTCGGCGGCCGTCCGGGACTCGACGACGTCCCGGAACCCCTCCTCGGAGACCACCCCGCGGGCCTCGTAGCGCTGTCTGAGCGCCTCCGCGGAGACGTACTGTCCGCTCCCGGGGACGTGGTGCATCAGCGAGACGAGGCCGACGGCAGGCGTCGACAGCAGGTCCGCGACCGCCTCGGCCGACGACGCGTCGGCGAGTTCACAGCGGGCGTGGACGCGCTCGGCGACGGTCGAGCGGTCGCGCCGCGCCGCGACGGCGGCGGCCAGTTCGGCGGCGAGGTCGACGCTGCGCCGGTCCTCCGGAGCGTCCTCGAAGGCGATGGCGTGGAACTTCGTCGTGACGCCGGCGGCCAGCGCCGCGCGCTCGCACTGCCGGAGCGCCGTCTCGGTCGGGACGCGCTCCTCGGGGCGGGGAAAGAGGTGGCGCTCGACGTCGTCGCCGTGGAGGTCCACCAGTCCGGGGAGGACGTACCGGCCGGACACGTCGACGGTGTCGACCGCTGCCGGCGGGCGCGAGCGGCCGTCGACGGCTTCGATGTGGTCGTCGACGACGGTGACGACGCCGCCGTCGAGACAGCGATGCGGTGTGACGACGGTGCCGCCGGTCAACGCCGTCGGTCGGTGAGAGGGGGACATGGGTTGGTCGGACACCGAATCTGTC
>NZ_JBVMVU010000003.1:0-103543 GCF_055632455.1 Haloarcula sp. MBLA0138
TCGATGGTGACGATCGGTATCGAGCTATCGACCTCGACGGTAATACAGTCTGGAAGAGCCAGAAACTCGAGAGTCAAGACCGTATCAACGAACTTCTGGACAGCAGCGAACGAGCCGATCTGGAGGAGTCTATCGAACTTCTCGAAGAGGCGTACGAACTCACCGACGACGAGAACAGGAAGAAATCGATCGCAAACAAATTAGCAGACGCTCACTGGAAGCTATCGAAGGAGATTCACAAAGAGGAGGGAGACACCGACGCATGGTGGTCGCACCTCAACCAGGCGAAACAGTACTACTACGAAATCGTATCCTGGTATGACGGCAAGAAAGGGGTCGCCAAAGTGGAGCGCAAACAGGCGAAGTACCATCTGAAAGAAGGAGATGAAGAGACAGCGCTCCAGCTTTTACAGAGTATCTCCGAGCTTGAGGAGGAACACGACGTTCAGTTGCTCACCGACGCCGACAAGGAGAAAATCGAGAATCTATCCTAAGAGCTATTCTATAGAATCGGGAGATTCACCTTCGTCAGAAGGGTCGATAGAACAGGCCCAGTGCGAGTATCTGTGCCCCAATTCCACCGACTAGTAATGCTCCATTCCAGATGCGGGAGTTCGACCGAACGAGACCGAACCTGAGTTGTTCAGGGGATAGTGGTTGGAACGGGCGAATTGCGTGATCACCGCGACCGACCGTTAGGGCATCTGCGATCAGGTGCGAGACGATTCCCAGGAAGACGGTAGTTCCTGCGAGTAGAGCGAGCGGCCAGGCTGGAATCTTAATAGGGAATCCGATAAGACCGACATAGAGTCCAGCCGTTGTTACTACTCCAGCACCCACTGCGAACCAAACCGTGTGGGTCAGACCTCTGTGTGGGAGCCAACCGTAATCGTGGTCGAGATCGGGAAGTCGACAGACGGCCACCGCAAGAATCGTCATCCCAAACCCGACAATCCCGAACAGACCTGTTAGTGGAACCATCAGCAGTAATGCAACGCCTCGGTGTCCGTCCTTGTACATGGGTTATCGAATCAGCACCAGACTCGGATGTGTGCTGATAGAATCGAATACGTAGAGGTGTATCTAATCAATTCTGGCGTAAGATCGCCTGAAACCCACATATTCCGCAGGACTATCGCAGTGCCCTATTCCGCTCCAGAGGGAGTTGAATAGTGTCCGTGGCGAAGCTAGGAGTATGGTCATCTGTGACAGCTGCAATAATTCCGTGATGCCCACAGCAAACTACTGCCCGGAGTGTGGGTCAGAACTCAACCCAACGCGGAAAGACTGGTCAGATGGATTTCTGTCCCTCATCGATCGAGGACATATTCAGGAGGCGATTGACGGAAACGAGACACCGCCTGAGGGCTATCATACTCGACTACATGAAACTGTTCGGCATGCCTTGGCGGATTTCTGTCTATTGGATCGGTGGGAGGAATTCGACAACCACGAAGCTCTCTATGGAGACATTCAAGATGAAGAGATTACGACTGACGACGTCGGTGAACTGGAAAAGCTGGTTCGATTGACCTGCCCGTTTCAGTTTATGATCAATGCAACTGACGTGGATAAGCTGGAGAGTGTACTAGAAGCAAGTGTTCTCTTTGCAAGCGATGACCCCGAGCTTACTCTCGACGATATCGAGGTCTCGATTGAGGTAACAGATGACGGTGAGTAGCCACTCCCGGTGGGGGACGCAACTGTGCGCGCTCCGCACCTTCTAAGGCTATTTCTTCTTTCTCAACCCCTGTGAGGTACGAACTATGCCGTCTGTTTCCGATCTCGTCGATCCAGCGTTTCGACTGTTCACCGTCGCAGAGGTGACGGCCAGATATCTCGCGCTGATCTTCCTCGTTATCGGCATCATCGGCTTCTTCACAACAAAGGCGAACTCGAGACGGTCGATTCGCTACCGAGGGATGATGTTTGGAGCTGCTGCCGCTCTCGTTGCAATCCTCGGTATGAGTGCCTTCTACGACCTCGTCGCATTCATCATGGGCGGGACGGGATTTCTCCCATCGGGCTGGCCGTACGGAGCGAGCGGGACTTCGGGACTTCTCCCCATCGCGCAAGCAGCGTCTGGAATGCTCTCCTATCTGGGTCTGGCTTGTTTTTCGCTAGGGGCTGCGCTGTGGGCGGGAGGCTCAAGATACGGTCGAACCTCAACTCGTGGATACCGCGGAGTCACTTGGGGGCTCGTGATGATCGGTGTCTCGATGGGTGGAACCCTGTTCTCCGCTATCGCGGGGATCTATGGGCTCTGAGTATCCGAGAAACCCCCAAAAACTGAAAGGCAAGTCGCGCTTCGGCCGATGTTGGCCGGCCCCAATTCTGTTGATCGCGGAATCGGAGCTAGACGCGACCTCGTTCGATGGATCCGTACTGCGCGTTGAGTTCTTCGGCAGAGGCGAACTCCACTTGATCGAGGAGTTCGTTCACTGCCTGGTCGTAGGACTGTCGATCGAGGAGGTTCCGATTGCTGTACGCCCGAAGGCGATCACGGGTTCCCTCTTTCACGGGAATCGAATATCGGCTCATCGCTGACGTCCCCTCTGGCTGTTCAGCCTACCCCTTCTGGTAGTATACGACATGGTGGTCACTATGGTTCGACTACAGATCGGGACCGCAACTACTTGCTCGCTCTATGTGGGTTGGTATTGAGTATAACTGTTTCCCCACAATCCCCTCATAGAGCACATTTATTGCCGAGATTCGCGCATCTGTGCGTCCGACGCAACCTTGCGGCCACCGTAAGATTGCGAAATCCGCATTCCTGAAACAAACATTATACCTTCCAGCTTACGGCTGGTGTGCAATGACGAACCAGCACACCACAGACACCGACCCCGACACGAACAGCCTCCGCCGCTTCCGGCGAGTCCCCAACCTCGAGAGCCTTCTCGTCACCGCGTTCTTCTCACTGATGCTCTTCGTTAGCCCTGCAGCTGCACAATCCAGCGGCCCCACGGGCGGGTCCGGTGGTTCTGTCGCCGGCTGGGAGACGATTCTCACCAATCTCTACGACGTCGTCTACACGACGCTCCAGTACGCTGGCCTCACTGTGCTGGTTCTGGGTCTGATCGTCTGGCTCACCGCCCGCACGAACTCACAGCGGTCAGAGACGGGAATGAAACTCACGCTCGGTGGCGGTGCAATGGTCATCGCGTACTTCGGGCTCGGTGCACTCGTCTCCCTGCTCGAGTTCATCGCAGGGTGAGCCCGACGAGTACCTGCCCATTGACCCCTTTGGAACTGACTCGTGACCGGATTTCATACCGCCATTGCGAGGCACCTTCCCGTCGGGGTGGACGCTCCACTTGGTTCGTGGACGGTAGTCCTGACTGGTCGCTCGTGGCATCGGTCACCGCTCCTACGACGTGACCTTCTTTCCGAACATGCACACGCTAACCCACAATCCACTGTATAGCCACCTCGGACAGCGACTCCGTGCAAGAGACCGCTCACATCAGTGGTCGGTGAGGACTCAAAAGAGGTGGTCCCCATGACGAACGGGTCGGGACCGTCTCGTAGGTCCGGTTCTGGAGGACGCGAGCCACGACTTCCGAACATTGATGACTCCGAAATCCAGAATGCGGTTTCGACACGGATCCACGGTCGTACGAGTGACGACTCGGGCCCAAGTTCGGAGGACGCAACACCTGCTGACAGAGCCGAAGGGGATCACCCAGATTCCTCTCCGAGTGATGCACCATCCCAGTCGGACCACGATTTGAGGGGAAACAATTCTGATAGACTTTCAGACGACTCTACTGACGACGACGACGATGGATTCCGCCCGTATATCAAAATCACGCCGGCTCGTGAGCAAGTAACGCCGGACCACGTCGTCAAGGGACTCTATGGCCTCTACCGGGCTGGGAGTGGCCGAGAGATGCCGTTCCATCTCGAACGCCGGCTTTCGTTCGTGAACACGCAGCGGACGTTCGAGTTCCTGATTCACAAGCCAGCAGATACCCGCCGATTCGACTTCTACCTCGGCGTTCGGCCTTACGAGGTCGAGGCTCTCGAACATCTCGCAGCGAACGTCCGGGCGATGTATCCCGAGAGCTTCCACTTCGAAATCGTCCCGTTCGCCACGACCGATATCTTCGTCGACGACGTCGAGCCCGCTGGTGCGACGCTCGCGGATCTGGCCGCGTTCGAAGGTATCGACGAACTCGTTGAACTGGACGGATTCGAACCAGACCTTCTCGATACACCTGACGATACTGGCGACGAATCTCGACGTGGCGCGAATGGCGACCCGACGCCGCCGGCGATGGTTCGATGGGAGGGCGTTGAGACGAAGAACAACGACTGGATGACGTTGCTCTCGCAGTTCAGCGAGATCTCGGTCGACATCGAGGATTCGTTCCGGTCGCCCCTGAGCGTCCTCCTCGAACAGGCAACCGAGACGGACGAACCGTTCGTCTTCCAGGTCGTCTTCACGCCTCGTCGAGACTGGACGAAGGAAGCAGAGGTCCAGAAACGGAACCTCAAAATGGGAACTACTGGCGTCTTCAGTTCGTTCAAACAGGAGGCTGCCGCGATGATCCTCGGCACGTCCGAAGAGGAGCGTCGGCAGCGTCACCGGCCAGATACACCCGAACAGATCGGGGGCACCATCTCTGGCGGGGGTGACGGCCAATCGACGCGACACAGCCGAATGGGGCAGATTGACCTGAAGCAGCCGACCGTGACGTTTGACGTGTCCCTCCGAGCAGCCGGCGAAGCGAGTGTTGTGAACGGCGTCACTGGCGCATTCACCGCTCTGAGCGGGCCGTACTACGGCGTCGAGGGGGCAAGCGTCAGTCGGGTGGGCCATGAGTTCGATGCGCTCTGCCGGTCGCGACTGAGCCCGACGAGTATTCGAGAGCGTTTCCAGAGCAAGAACCCGATCATCGTCGCTAGTCCAGACGAGCTCGCGAACTTCGTAACTGTACCCAGCACGGGCGCGCTTCCGAAGGCGAGTCGTGGTGCGTCTGGTGGCGCTCCAGACGCTCGCTCGCCGCTCACCGCGACCGACGAAGAGTTGCTCGCGGAATTCGACTCTGGGATGTGCATCGGTGAGGCTGAAACGGCATCTCCCGACCGCGACAACATTCCCATCAGTCTCACTGCGGAGCAACTCACCCATCACGTACTCAGGGCGTCGACGACGGGTGGCGGGAAGACGACCGCGATGATCAACGACGGTCTCAGCGCGTACGACGAACTCGACGGGCCGATCTTCATCTTCGACAAGAAGGGCGGCAGTATGGCGACAGAGTACAAACGAGCGCACTTCCGGCAGTTCGGCGACCTCGACGACATCGTCCATCTCCCGGTTCCAGGTCCGAACGGCGAACTGCCCGCGTTCCCGTTCTTCGACATCCGGCCCCAGATTGCGGCTGGCATGAGTCGTGAGGCAGCTGTTCAGGAAAAGATCGACCGCTACAACGAACTACTGGAGTACGTCCTCGGCGACGAACAACACAACCAGGCGTTCGTCGCACAGGAGATCCTCAGCAACCTCATTGGTGCATTGTTCGACCCGGTGTACGGCCAAGACGCGTACGCCATCAGCGACCTCCTCAATGCGGCCACGAAGATGCAGACCGAGCAGACGACTCCAGAGGTCAGCGACCCAGAGCTTCACGCGACGCTCACGCGCCACTTCAGTGCCGAGGAACGACGCTTCGCCACGTCGATCGACGCCGTTCTCAACCGCATCACGAAGCTGAAAGAACGGGACTTCATCTGGCGAATGCTAAACTTCGTTCCCGAATGGGACGGCGAAGCCCAACGGTATGCTGACGAGCAGATGCTACTCGACCTCGATGGGCTCCTCGACTCGAAGTCGGTCGTGCTGATTGATACCGGCGAGTTCCGACCCGCGTCGAGCAACGTCTTCACGGTGCTGATGCTGGATTACCTCTGGTCGTGGGTGCGACTCCGAAAGCGATGGAACCGGACCGTTCTCGACCCTGCCGACGGCTACTGTGTGAACCTGATCATCGACGAGGCCGCACCGATCATGCAGTCCAGTCTCGTCCGAGACGAGATGATTCCTGACGCCCGTGAGTTCGCTCTCGCGTTCGAGCTCATCGTTCACTTCCCGGAGCAGGTCAAACGTGACGCACTCGATACGCGGGCCTACAAGGAAATCCTCCGCAACATCAACACCAAGCTCATCGGTAAGCTCGCAATCGACGACGAGCTGGCGACGACGCTGTTCCACGAAGAACTCGACGCCGTCGCCCTCTCGAATCGGATCGCGTCACTCCCTCGCGGTGAGTGGCTCGCACAGCTACCCGATACCGGCTTCATGACCGACACGCCGGAACTGGTGACACTCAAGCCGCTACCCGTCCCGGACGGACACAGCGACGGAGAGGAGTCGGTCGACGCGGGCACGTACAGCCCGATGGCAGAGATGATTTTCCAGGAGGCAGACGAACTCCAGTGGTCACGTACTCGATTCACGTATTGTCTCGTCCCCGGCGTCAACAGTCCGCCGGATGCCGCCCAGCGTGCAGCCCGCTATGGAACCGGCCCGATGAACAGCGCGACAACCGAGCGACCACCGACGCCTCCGGACAGAGATGAGAAGGCTGAACGCCCGGCTCCCGGCGACACTGACGAGTCCAGGAACCCGGACGAAGACGACTCTCAGGTGGAGTCCCATTCAGATTCTGCTCTGGGCGGGGCTTCCAACGAGTTCGGAACCGTTCTCGGAACTGGTTCGCCATCACGGGTTCAATCGGATGATGCGACGGATAGAGACACTCCAGGAGCGGAGGGACCAACCGCAGATACCACACCCCACGTCTCTGACCTTCCTGCGACACCTGGGGCTGCGAAGAATCTCGACCAGGAGGGTGTCCTGACCGACACCGAACGGCAGTTCCTTCGAGACGTGATTGCAGGAATCAACGGTGAACTGGATGGGTATGACCTGACGCAGTCGATGACGACCATCCGGGATGCGCTAGATGAGGAAATCGACGAAGAGCAGTTGGTGGAAGACGGATTCCTCGAAATTCAGCGCGTGTACGGTCGAAAATACTACTATGTTCCTCCAGCTGGGCAGACTGCAGTCAGCAGGAAGATCTACGCGGGCCGGAACAACGGCGACCTATTCGAGAAAACGGCTCACAAGGTCTACGTCGAGTACATCGCTCGGCACCTTCGAAACCGGGGTCTTCTCGTCGAAACCTACTATGAGCCGATGGCTGGCGGGATGGTCTTCGACGTCGCCGCGTTCCTTCCGCGTGACGACGGAAGCCGACAACTTGCGGTGATTGCTGAGGTGGTGACGAACATCCGCCCGGAACTGATGGTCAAACACTACGATGATCTCGCGTCGTTCGATGGAGTTCGGAAGATGTGGATTGTCCCGCATACGGACGTTGCTCACGAAATTATCAGGGCACTGGTTGATGCGGGGCGGCTTGAGAACGTGCCACACAAAACTACCAAGAACTACGCACGTCTCTCCGAGGAGGCGTTCGACAATCCCCGTGAATGGCGATTCGTCGGGGGCCGCAATATCATCGAATCGGTCGACCAAGCTGAGGAGGATTCCGAGGGCAATGACCTGCGTCACTAGCTGGGCGCACCGTGCGCTCTATAGCCGCTCTAAAGCAACCTCCTGCCTTCCTGCGCCTATCGGCGAAACACCTAGAATAGGTCTTGGTAGGGGAGGGAACGCAGATCCGCTCCAAGGACGCACGGTCATACGGTTTTGGGCGCACCAGCCCAGTTCGAAAGAGGAATCGAGCGCACGCCGGCGCACCGAGGTTTATCGCGATGTCGAATCGGCTGTGAAGACGACCGAAGCAGTTCCCCGTTCCATCCATGTTCAGCAGTGAAATCGACGAGCGTCTGATTCCAGATAGATTGGCCGAGTGTGAGCAATGGATCTGTTGGCAGGAGGTCGAACGTG
This sequence comes from Haloarcula sp. MBLA0138, assembly GCF_055632455.1. NCBI lineage: Archaea > Methanobacteriati > Methanobacteriota > Halobacteria > Halobacteriales > Haloarculaceae > Haloarcula > Haloarcula sp. MBLA0138. The sequence goes on from NZ_JBVMVU010000003.1 coordinate 7,931, forward strand.
ATGGGAAGCCGACAAAGGTTCCGATCAAACCCTATCATACCAGTGGGACCTCGAACGCCAGTGCGACGGACCCCGCAACGTGGCGTGATCTCCAGAGCGCGCTCGAGTTCCACCAGAGCGACCGCGTCGATACCGATGGGATTGGATTCGTCTTCGCCTCCGAGACATCTATCGTCGGCGTTGACCTGGATGACTGCCGTGATCCTGATACTGGTGACCTCACTGACTGGGCTCATGATATCGTCGAACGACTCGATTCCTACACCGAGGTTTCTCCATCTGGACGCGGTGTTCACGTCCTCCTCGAAGGAGAACTCCCGCCGGGTCGCAACCGGCGTGGTGACGTCGAGATGTACGACGAGGCTCGGTTCTTCACCGTCACGACGGACCACGTCGACGGGACGCCTGAGACGATTGCTCGCCGGCAAGACGCACTGCTCGGTGTTCACTACGAATACGTTCAGACATCATCCGATTCGGATACTGAGGCAGTTGACCTCGACCAGGCAATCGACGCGGCAGCGGAGACTGGAAACGAGGCACAGGGTGGCGAATCTACTGACGATGGGCCCGATGGAGAACCCGGTGATGGGAAACCACAAGCCCTCGGTTCGAAGTCAAGTCTGTATGCTCGCTACGGCCTCGATTTCCCGGACATAGAAGATCCGGCGCTCGAAGTCGCCCTGCACAGTTGCAGTGTAGATGTCCTTCCCGATGATCCTCCCACTTCACTCGACGAAATCGCCGGTCCCGGGGTTGACCTCGATGATGACGCACTCTTGGAGCAGGCGATGGCCTCGAAAAGTGGCGACACCATTGCAGCTCTGTACGACGGAGACAGGGAACTCTGGGCCTCGCCCGAGAGCCGATATCCGTCACAGTCGGAGGCAGACATGGGGCTGTGTTTCTACCTGGGATTTTGGACTGGTGGCGATCCCGACCGGATGGATCGCCTGTTCCGGGACTCCGGCCTCTACCGGGGCAAGTGGGATCGAGTCCACTTCGCTAACGGCGCGACCTATGGGGACGTCTGTATCGCCCGGACGCTCCTGACTATTGATGACTACTACACCCCGTCAACAGATCGAGAGCATTCAACACCTGACGACCGAGAGGAAAATCTGGATGAGGCGCCAGCCTCGGAGGCGTCGATTCATGATACTGGTTCTAGTCCCGTTGGTACCGGAGCCGTTGACGACGCTCGTCGTTTAGCTGCAAAGGTACAACGTCAACAACGCGAGCTTGAGGAGAAGCGTGAGCGGATTGCAGAATTAGAGACTCTTCTGCGTCAGTATCGGGCAGTTCTAGGGATTGACCCTGCCAGTGAGAAGACCCTCCTCAGAGAACAGGGTAACACAGCCACTGCCAACGGGAGCCGAAGTCACCCAATACACCAGTCCTCGACTGCACGAAATGGTGACAGTGAATCCAACGACAGTGCCGAGCTACATTCGAACGGCCGGGGCGACCACGACAGGGAGAATACGGCTGCCGATGACGGCCTCCCGTCTCGTAAAGAGGTTAGTGGGGCCTCAGAAGAGGAGAAACCATCCTCAAGCAGACTACTCGACCGCCTTCGCCGGCGACTATCTTGAGACGCCGCCATAACTGAACTGCTCTCACTGGGTTGCACAGTTTGCGTCACATGACTGTGGCTGTATATCGGCTTCCAGTAGTTCGGGAATGGGTGACATTTATTTATCAGTGACTTGTGCTTCTATCTCACTGTCTAGCTGCACTCATGAAGGACGCCCTGGAACTACTGTGCACGGGAGATCTTCACCTCGGCCGTCACCCGAGTCGGATCCCGGATGATCTGGATGGTCCGGAGCTGTCGCCGAAAGCAGTCTGGCTGTCGACGGTCCAGGAAGCAATCGACCGGGATGTCGACGCGGTCGTGGTTGCTGGTGATATTGTTGACCAAGAGAATCGCTATTTCGAGGCGTTCGGAGCGTTCGAAGACGGGATTGCCCAACTCGACGAAGCAGGAATCCCAGTCGTCGTGGTTGCCGGAAATCACGACTTCGATGCCCTCCCCGATATGGTCGATAACCTCGACTCCGACACGCTCCAGTTCCTCGGGAGAGAGGGTCAGTGGGAACGCTGGACGCTCGAACAGAACGGTGAACCAGTAGCACACTTTGATGGCTGGTCGTTCTCGGCTGAACACGTCTACGAGTCCCCACTCGAAGAGTACGAGCTTCCGACGACCGATGATGCACCCCAGATCGGCGTGCTTCACGCCGACCTCGACTCGCGAGGAAGCCGATACGCGCCGGTTCTGTCCAGCGAACTCCGCGACACCGCAGCAGATGCCTGGCTACTCGGTCACATTCACAGTCCAGGGACCCGGATCGACTCGCAACCACTGGCGTTGTACTCGGGGTCGCCGCAACCCCTCGATCCGGGTGAACAGCAGGCCCACGGGCCGTGGACGATTACGGTACCCGAAACCGGAGATGTACGAGCTGAACAGATCCCTCTGGCATCCGTTCGTTATGACCAGGTCTCGGTCGACGTGTCAGAGGTAGACGACCCACAGGAAGCGACCGCTGTAATTTCGGAGGAGATCAAAGACCACGTTCGAGCCGAACTCGATACGAGATCGCTGGAGCTCAGCCTCGTTCGCGTTCGTCTCACCGGGCGGACGGATGCGCACTCGGCGCTCGTCGATCAGCATCGGTCGATGGAGCGTGACCTCGGATTCCGGGAGGGGTCGGTTTCGGTCCGGATCGAATCGATCGACGTCGATACCCGCCCGGCAATCGATCTCGAAGACCTTGCAGAAGGAGACAATGCAGCTGCGTACCTCGCTGACCTCTTGCTCGAAATCGAGAACGGTGACCCTCACGAAACCTACAGCGAGGTGGTCGATGACTCGTTAGCAGCGGTACGGCAGGCTCATAGTGCGAATGCGTACAACCCACTCCGACGCGAAACCGAACTCGAGGATCCAGACGACGATGACGCTATCGAGCATCTCGAACAGCAGGCACGGGTACTGCTCGATACCCTACTCGGCCAAAAGGAGGGGAAGGCGTGACCAGGGACCCGATCTGCTTCGAGGAAATCCAGATCGTCCAGGCTCCCGGGTTCGAAACCGGTGGCTTCTCGGTCGACGACCTGTGTTCCGGCATCAATGTCGTTCATGGGCCGAACGCGGCAGGAAAGACGACGCTCGCTGAGTCGCTCGAATGGCTTTGTTGGCCCGAGACCGCCGACGAACGTGCATCACTCGTGGGGCAGCTCTCACTGAATGGTGAGGACTGGCGAGTCGAAGTCGATAATGGGCGCACGAGCTACCAGCGTGACGGCCAGGAGGCGAACGGTCCGAGCCTGCCTCCGGCCGATCAACGCGACCGCTATCGTCTCTCCCTCCACGACCTCCTCCAGCGAGACAACAACAACGAGTCGTTCGCCGAGATAATCGAGCGAGAATCGGCTGGTGGGTACGATCTCTCCGCAGCATACGATGAGCTCGGGTATTCGGATTCCCCGAGTCGGGCCAACAGGAACGTCGTCCAGAACGCCAAGGGAGCGATTCAGGAGTTACGTGAGGCGCGGAACGACGTTTCCGAACTACGCCAAGAGCAGACCGAACTCTCCCGCTTACGTAGTGAACTGGAAGCAGCCCGTCAAGCACAGGAGCGCTCCGAACTGCTCGAGCAGGCAATCGACTACGCACAGGCGAGAAACGAGCTGGAGCAGGCTGAATCGAGACTCGATGAGTTCCCCGATATCTTAGAGCAGGTCGACGGGGACGAAATCGAGCGTGTTCGATCCCTCGAAGATGATATCGACGAGTGGACCGACAAAAAAGACGAGGCCGAGAAAACGGAAACGGACGCTCAGGAACGACTTGACGAGGCTGACCTTCCTGAAGAGGGCCTCCCGACAGGCCGTATCGACCATCTGAAAGAGCTTCGCGATGACCTCGATTCTGCGGAGGGCCGGAAACGCGATCTCGAGGGAGAGTTGGCTGACGCAAAACGGCAGCGAGAAACTTCCCGAGAGGACATTCCCCTCGATGTCGATACCGAGGATCTCGTTGGCCTGGAGCCCGTCACGTGGAAGACCGTCTCGAAGTTCGCACGAGAGGCCGAGGAACTCCAGTCCGAGCGTGAAACCCGAGAGGCTGTCCAGCGACTACTGGAGGATGGGGAGCATCCTGACCCTGATCTGCCTACGCTTCAACGTGCGAGTCAGTCGCTGGAGGAGTGGCTGGCCACCTCCGCTTCTTCTGAGTCGAACGACGGTTCGGAAGCATTCCGTATCGCCACGTTCTCGGCCATTTCCCTCGCCTCGACGGCCGTCGCGCTGGGACTCCTGGTGCATCCACTGCTGTTCTCCATCTTGGTCGTCGCCGCTGGCATCTTCTGGTATGGGCTGCGCGCTCGCTCCCAGTCCGCAGACGGAGGGAATTCACGAAAACCGCACCGTGATTCGTTCGAGAAAACCGGTCTGAAGCCGCCAGAGATGTGGTCCGAGGACGCGGTTCGGTCCCGTCTGATCGGACTGTACGATGCAATCGCAGAGCACAAGCTGGCCGAACGACGGTCCGAATGGCGCGATAGCCTGGCGACGGACTCGGACACGCTCGAACAGAAGGAGCAGGATCTGGAGGAAACGCGTGCCAAACTCCAAGACCAGCTGGGTGCCGCGCCAGATGCGTCCGATGTCGAACTGGCCGTGATCTCCAAGCGAGTGCTCGACTGGCAGGAAGCCCACGACGAAGTTGAAGGAATTCAAGAGAGCATCGAAACCGTCGACGAGCAGATCGAGACCGCCCGTGAAGATCTCCAAGCGAAGCTCGAGCCCTACGGCTACGACGACGTCCAGAGTTCCGGCGAGGCGACCGAGGCAATCCGAAACCTCGACAACCGCGAACAGAAACGCGAAACCGCACAGCGGGACCTAGACCAGGCTACTGAGACGATTCAGGAAGCGACCGAGAAAATAGATGCGCTGGAAGCCGAACGCGACGAAATCTTTGCAGATCTGAATCTCAACTCCGATGACCACGATCAGTTGGAGGAACTCTGTGAGCAGGTCGAAGCATACGACTCGGCTGCGGAGGCTGTACGAGAGGCCGAAATCAGGGCGAACACGGAGGCCGAAGAACTCGAAAGCTACCCAGAATTCGAACCGGACCTCAAGGAGCAGGAGATTGCTGACCTCAGAGAGGACCTCCGTGAGGCGGAACGAACTGCCGAAGATTTCGACGACCTGCAGTCACGGATTGCCGATATCAAGGCGGAGATCAGACAGGCGAAGTCCGACGACCAAGTTGAAACGGCGCTCGCAGAGCGTGACCGGGCGCTAGATGATCTGAAAGACCAACTCGAGGACGACTGTGCTGCGATGGTCGGCGATGTCCTGGTGGATCACGTTCAGGAGGCGACGATGGAGACCAGTCGCCCGGAGGTCTTCGAGCGTGCTCGTGAAATCCTGGCGACGATCACTCGTGGCCGGTATCGGTTGGACTTCGACGAGAATGAAGCCGAGTTCCGTGCGTTCGACGAATCCAAACAGAAGGGACTCGCGCTCGACGAGCTTTCGAGCGGTACTCGGGTTCAGGTCCTGCTCGCCGTCCGAATCGCCTTCGTCGAACAGCAGGAACAGGGCGTTCGGATTCCACTTCTCCTCGACGAGACACTCGCCAACACGGACGACCGCAGGGCGACGACCATCATCGAGTCGACGATCGAACTCGCTCGGAACGGTCGGCAGGTCTTCTATTTCACCGCACAGGGCGACGAAGTGGCGAAGTGGACTGCTGCCCTGGAGAGCACGAACGGCGTCAACCACGAAATCATCAACCTCGCAACCGTTCGTGACGTCGACGACTCTGTCCATATCCCTGAGCTGGCCTCTATCGAATCGTTCACTCCAAAGGTTCCCAGTCGGGACGGTCACGACCACGCCTCGTATGGGGACGAACTCGAGGTGGACTCGTTCAATCCGCACCGTGGCGCGGGGACGGCGCACCTGTGGTACCTGGTCGACGATGTCGAAACCCTCCAGCAACTCCTGGAGCTCGGGGTCGAGCACTGGGGGCAGCTGAATAACCTCCTTCAGTGGGGCAACGGGGACCTCTCCTCTGTTGATTCCGACCAGATATCGATAGTAGAGGAGAACGCTGCGGCGCTGAACGAGTTCGCCGACGCTTGGAAGGTTGGTCGTGGCGAGCCCGTTGATCGGGAGGTCCTCGAAGCCTCTGGCGCTGTGAGCGGTAACTTCATCGACGAGGTCACTGCACTTGCCGAATCGGTCAATGGGGATGGAAGACAGATCGTCGAAGCTCTGCACAATGGCGAGGTAAACCGTTTCCGTAGCGGGAAAGCGGACAAGCTGGAAACGTACCTCGAAGAGAACGGGTACATCGAACCTCGTGATACGCTGGATCAGGGCCAGATTCGTGCCCGAGTTATTGAGCGCTACGTCGACGAAGGCGTCTCTCGTGACGAGGCCAAAGACAGAACCGACGAACTGCTATCACGCTTGGACGGTGCCTAATTCATTGACCTTATCCAAAATCAGGGAATAACGTTCCCTCATATGGCGAATCCACCACTGAATATCGATTATTGGGCTTCTCTGTACTCTGCTTATACTGACTACGCCAAAGAGTACGACAACGCGATGGAGCATTCTCGTCTTGTCGATCGAGCACAGAATCTCTGGGATTGGAAGGGGCTAAATCGAACGATTGCATTTGAAGAAATCACTGAAGTACTCGAACAACTCGATCAAGCGGACTACATTCCCCAGGACCAAGAAGTAGCAATTGCATCGCTATCAGATCGGTTGATGGATGAGGGAGTCGTTGAGTCAAAAAGTCTCGTCACGTCAGCATTTATCCTCCATCTGATGGCAAGTGAACCAGATCGATATTCCGTGAAGTTCCCGATCTACGACCGCCGAGTGTGGAACGCTTATGTTTATCTCTGGAGAGTTCGGAAGGGCGGAAATCAACTGTACAGACAAGCGAGCCAGAGTCCATCTCAGTACGGCGAATTCTGTCGAAAGTTTGGTCAAACCTGTCCAGATGGCAAGGCCCGGAATTACGAACGAGCGCTATTCATGTTCGGGGGATTTATAATGAATCTACCACCGAACGACGCTCCAACACCAATAAAGAATATCGACGAGAAACTAAAGAGACAAGAGAAAACGCTCACTGATATGCACGACACGTCTGGATACGCATTAATCAATATTCACGAGATACTGAAATCTGATTAGAACTGAATCAGTGATGCACCCTCTGTATCTCGCTTAACCGCATCATCAGTTATCGAGTGTTTCGATATAACCGCCTCTCCAGACTAATCTCAGACTTCGTGGCCTGCTGGCGATTGATTCTGGGATTTATCATACCCAAGGGGATGAGGAGAATCAGAGAGGGAGCGACGAAAACACACCTGATAGCGAATCGGGGTGTCTCGAACGCATACTCCAGTTCCTCCTCGGAGAACAACGATGTCCAGTACTGTTGCCCCAGACCTGCAGGATCGTATCCAGACCATCAGCGACGCATTTGCGGCGTTCGACGAATCCCGAGTCGCCGGCGGAAGCGACCCGACGTTCGCCCTCGACCAGCGCGATATCGAGGACCAACTGGAGCGGATGTGCGCCTACCGAGTCCCGATGGACGAGGCTGTTCGAACCATCGTTCGGAAGGCCTGCACCGATGCCGACCTCGACCGGGACGACCTCACCGACGACCTCGCCAAACTGGCTGGCTACGGCGGACGTCCCCAGAAGGCTGCTCGGACGATGCTCAACAGCATCGATGAGGCTGACAAGTGGGTCGACGTCGTCGCCGAAGTCGTCGAACTGTGGGAGCCCCGGAGCGAGAAGATAGCCCAGGTCGGACTGTTAGGCGAGGAGTCCGGCCGACTCAAGTTCGTCGTATGGGCCAGCGCCGACCTGCCCGAACTCGAAGAGGGTGGCACCTACAAATTCGAGAGTGTCGTCACCGACGAGTACCAAGGCCGGTTCTCGGTGAGTTGTAACTCTGCTACCTCGATCAGCGAGACAGACCAGTCTGTCGAGGTCAGCGACGGCACGACCGAAGTCGTCGGGAGCATCGTCGACGTCCAGGAAGGTTCGGGCCTCATCAAGCGTTGTGGGCAGGACGACTGCACTCGCGTTCTCCGGAACGGCCGGTGTGCCGACCACGGACAGCGTGATGGTGACTTCGACCTTCGGATCAGGGCGATCCTCGACGACGGCGAGCGGTCGGTCAGCGTGCTGTTCAACGAGGAAGCAACGGAAGCGGTCACCGGCATCTCGTTGGACGATGCGACGACAATGGCGATGGACGCACTCTCGACCGATGTCGTCGCCGACGAGATCAGCGAGCAGCTCCTGGGTCGCCGGTTCCGGCTCGCCGGCAGCGTCTTCGGGACGTACTTCCTCGTAGATGAGGCTGAAGAGACCGACGCTGTGTCGGCTGGGCTGGATTCAGATGCAGTCGCACCCGCGCTCACGCAGCGCCAGCCAGCGACGCGGCTGTTCGCTGAGGAACTCAACGCGACTACGCACACGTTCCAAGAATCCGACGAAGAGCGCGCTCCTGTGTACGGCTTGACGCCAACTGGGATCGGCATCAACCGGGTGTTCGTCGTCGGGACGCTTACTGAGACGGCTGACGTCGGAAACGATTCGGAGTACTGGCAGGGGAAGGTGTTCGCAGCTAGCTCCCCTGTCTACGTCTACGCCGGCCAGTACCAGCCCGAAGCGATGGCGGCGCTCAGAGCAGCGGAGACTCCCACCTACGTCGCGATTGTCGGCAAGATTCGAACCTACGAATCGGGAGACAGGGTCAACGTCGCCATCGAGCCTGAGTCGATCACCGAGGTTGATGAGTCGACTCGGGAAGCCTGGGTAGCTGAAGCGGCAGCTCAGACCAGTGACCGAATCGAGGCATTCGAGGCTGGCGAGGCCTCCTTCGGTGCGCAAGCACAGGACGAGTACGGTGAGAGCCTCAGTGAGCTTCGAGAGGCCGTCGTCGCCATCGAGGATGGCAACTCTGACGACAGCGAAGAATAGTCGCAGTCGTTCAGAATCTGCTACTTCTTCTCCCCTCAGCTATATGGAATCTCTGTGTGAACTCCTTCTATGCTCGTCCCTGAGGAGTACATCGTTGAGGAGATCGAGATCGACGAGCGAGAGTTAGAGCGGGACCCTCCGGGGGTTCACCTACGATATAATCATACGGAGCCGTCCGTCATCAGCGATGGCGTCGATTTTATCGCCGTCATCGCTCAGGGTGACGACGAGTACCGGATCGACTACTGGGGATACGCCTTCGGCCGGATGTATCTCACTCCAGAGGGTGTCCAAGAACTCGGTCAGCGACTCGCCTACGAGGAAGACGAGATCCCTTCGTGGACACTCGACCCCGAGACCGTCGATGCTAACGACCCGCCATGGTGGTTGCCCGATGACACCGCTATCGATCCCACCGTTGCGTGTGAACACTGTGAGGAGATCGTTTCGGTGCGAGAGGTCGTCACTCCACGGCAGCCGCCGGTGGGCATGGATGGGACTGTCTTCTGTCGTGATTGCTGGGAACAGCATTGACTAACCGAAGTCACTGAGCCGCTAGATGGGGCAGGAAAGCGAACGACCACTCCATAGTTACCCCACGTAATCGAATAGCCTACGTTCTTGTGGGGTAACTCTACTTTCTTCAATTGCTCCGGTTCAGGTGTTCGGAAAGAGGGGTTAGGATTCTAAGTCTCAGAGAGACTTCTTGTGCTACTTGGTTCTACGTCGTTCTCTTCACCTGCTGTTTCGTCGCTGTCTCCGACGCAGTCGAACGATTCTGCGCAACTACTTCGACGTTATCCTGCGCGAGCCACCAGTCGGGCATCCAGTCCGCGATCGGGAACACCCAGCTTTCGGATCCTCGCCAGTACGCGATTGGATTCCTCGGCACGGCTGTTCCGCTGATCGAGGGCTTCGATTTCCGGTGTGGTCTCGTTCGTCGTGACTCTACGGATTCGGTCTGCTGTGGCGTCGACGCTGATTCGTCGTCCGAATCGTCAGTCGCCTGTTCGAGAATCGAGATTTCGCTATCGCGTCGAGTCTCGAACGTTGCTTCGTTCCCGTACCAGCCCTTGTGGACGTTCTCGACACGCACGAGGTCACCGACCGCCAGTTCGGGGAACCGGTGTGATCGGATGAGTGTGCGGCCACCGAAGTCCGTCGGGTCTGGCGTCGGGCGCGTCTCGTCCCATTCAGACTTCTTCCAGATAGCGAAACGAATCGTCCCGGTCTCGTCCTGAAGGACGCCGGCCTGCTTGATTCCGGGGTGAGTGTTCTCGAAGAGGATCGAAACACGACCCTGCGTGGAGAACCTCCCCTTCGTCTGTGTAGTCGACATATATCGGATGTTGCCGATCTTCTGGACGTTCTGGGGATCGTTCGCTTCGTCTTCGGCCTGTCTGAGCAGCGCATTCGTCGGCTCGACGCCGCGGTTGACACGCTTCGCGAGCGCGAGTGCGAGCGTCAGCGGACTCTTGCGCACCTCGTAAACCTTCTCGAAGTCGTCACTCAGGAGTCGGTGCGCCATCGCACAGACCTCCTCGTGTTCGTCGGGGTCCAGCTCGAGCAACGGGCGAAGGCGGTCCTTGTGGGCCTGCTTCGCTCGTTTCTCTCGGGCTTCGGCGAGTTCAACCGCAGTGGGCCGAGTCGCAGCGAGTTCGTCGAATCGGTTGTTCAGCCACTTCGCGTGACCGACTAGCTCGACGTCGTCGCTCAGCTCGCCAGGGTGGCAGATGCCATCCGTGACTTTCCGTTTCTCGGCCTCCAATGCGAGTGATCGCTCGATAGCCTCCAGAGAGCTGCCTGCGAACTGCTCGGGCTCCGTGACCAGGTCACCGAGACGGACGTATTCGCCATCGGGGAGCAAGACCTCCAGATCGGCGGTCTCGAGTCCCGTGGTTGTCCCCGTCCGCTCAGCGTGGTCGTGGGTCTCTGTGTCGTCCGGGCGGTCGTACGCTTGCAGTCGGCTTTCGGCCGAATCGTGTGCGGGCGAATTTGAGTGGCGGCCAGTGGTCGTCACTCGGTGGTCGACAGCCTTCGAAGTGGGCGTCGACGGCGTTTGTGCAGTCGTGCGGCCGGCGGATTCGTCGAGGCCACTGGCGACACCAACGACTTGTTCGCCGGTCGGATCGACGAATTTTGAGCTGGCGTTACCAGGGTGCCACGATGCGAGATCGCCTGCTGAATCGGGCTCGATGAGCGCATCAGCGGGCTGGCCGTTCGCGTTCGTTCGGGCTCTCATGAGCTGTCCTCGTTCTGGGACGATGGGGTAGCCATCAGACGTGTACCCGTACAGTCCATCAACGGGTTCTGCACGCGTCCCGAAGTCAGTCTTCGCTGCCGTCCGCTCTGTGTAGACGTCACCGTCCTCGAGCTGTTCCGTCGCAACCTCGGGGTCGGTTCGGGAGTCAGCGTCGGATGGGGCGTCCATGAGCGCCCAGAGGAGTCCTGCCAGTCTTGCAACCAGCCGAGTTCTCGTCGTGGGGTCAGTGGTGGAGCGGCGCTGCTCCTGGTCCTCCCGGTAGGTCCGGAAGTAGGGAGAGCGACCGTCTTCAGTCCGCGTCGTTGCGGTCCCATGTCGTTCGTTCGTCTGCTTCGTCGCCGCTATCGTCGCCGATAGGTTCTTATCCTCAGTGTTGCTACTGTTCATTGCAATTCCCTAGATTGCAGGTGAGGCTTCTGGCCTCACACTCTACACTGCATAGCGGAGCATATGTATATCGCCGATAGAGACTTCAAATTCGGTTTTTTCGAAGGAATACCCACATACCTCCCACACCCCGGTTGGTGTTCGAACGACAGGCTGGTGTCTCTTCATAGTGAAATAGCCCAAGTGCATCCTCTTTCCTGATTTTATCGACCCCGAAAGGGGTGAGGAATAGGAAATGCACATGCTCATCAGAGTTCTCGTTCCGGCGGTCGATAGCTCAGGGCAGTTAGTACGGCTCGGTACGCACTCGACCGATTGATTGGAATCGGTGACGGAGCGTCGACGGTGTTCGACTACTACAAAACCCTAGATGAATCGACGGCTCGGTATCGAGACCATCCCCGCTACGATGGCCTTGATCCAGCGCTACCCCTGCAGTCAGAGACGGGTAGACAACTCCTCGAAGACGCCGTTGAGGCACAAGAAGCGTGGTTCCGTGAGACACTCGACAAGCTACGAGTGAAACTCGAGTCTCTCGATTGTGAGTCCGTCATGGACGACGTCGACCTTACTCGGTTCGATCGTTATCGACTCGGCCAGTTCGCCGGGCCGCCTGTCTGGATCTACGACCAACACGGCGCTGGCCTTCGCTCTCGGTCAGCGGTCGAACAGCATCTCGATCACAACAGTGATGACGAGTTCTGGGTGGTTCCCGCTGATGTCCACTACTGAGCCTTCTATCCGGATTTTATCTTCGACGAATCGGTGTGGGTCGTGTACTTTGGCCTCACTGACTCCGGAGTTCTCCGCGGAGGCTCGATGAGCTTCTATGCGACCGTAGTCGGGTACATTGAGTACCGAAGCCAGGCGTTCCTCGATGCCGTACTCGACAAGCTACGGCATGGAGGCTGGCTCGACACGGAGAACCGATGGAGAACCGACGGTCGGTCTGGAGGACACAGCCACCTATCCTCAGTGGATTCCGAGAACCTACTCCTGGTTATTCCGTCGGACCTGTACCGAAACCTCGCCCGGATTTCGACCAGCCTGTTCGTCGGAGCAACCGACGGCGTCCTCGTGATCAGCTCCGTGGATGGGTGCTTCGATGCGTGGGTGGAACGACCACTTCCTGCAGCCGCTGCTCCAGATCCCACGACAGACGCGATTACGAGTATCGAAGCAGTCGATCTCGAAGCGTTTGCGCGAAAATACGATCTCGGTGTGAAACGGTTCGAAGCCTCGACTCCTGGCGAATACACAGCTTGGCAGAATCAGGTTCTCCGGGCATTCCACCGCGAATTCGACCAGGAACTTCCGCCTAACCTGACTGGCCCCGACTTCGAGTAATCCGCTTCCAGAGCTCCAATCGATCAACCATGTCTACAGATTCATCCAGCGTCGCGACGAAGCACACTGAACAGCCTGAAAGTACCGGTGTTGAGACTCCCGAACGCCTCCCTTCTACGATCGACCAGTGCCCCGAGTGTTCTGAGGTCAAGCTCAGACGAGACGGTACTGAGAGGTACTGTCCTGAGTGTGGGCTCGTCGTCGACGAGGAGTGTCTCGACTACGGACCTGAATGGACGCCATACGACGCCGAAGATCGACGTCGCGTTGGTGGGCCAGTGACGAATGCCCGGCACGACTGGGGCATCTCTGCAGAGATCGGTCGGTATCGCGATGCACGAGGGCAACAGCTTCCGGCCGCGAAACGCCGGAAACTGCACCGGCTTCGGCGATGGGACCGCCAAGCTCGATTCGAAGGGAAAGCTGAGCAGAACCTTGCACATGGGCTCTCGGAAGTCCGGCGAATCGTCGGTGCGCTCGACCTCCCCGAGAGCATCTGTATGCAGGCGTGCGCCCTCCATCGGACTGCTGCGACCGAGGACCTCATCCGTGGTCGCTCGATCGAAGCAATGGCGGCTGCCGGCGTGTATGCAGCCTGTCGATGTTCGGGACTCCCTCGGACAATCGACGAGGTCGGAGAGGTGTCGACTGTCTCCAGAGAGCGGGTCAGCAACGCGTACAGCGTGTTGAATCACGAACTCAATCTCCCGGCCGTTCCGATGGCTCCCGTTCAGTATGTTCCACGATTCGCATCGGACCTCGATCTCTCACGAGAAGTGCGCCAACGCGCCCTGAAGTTGGCCCGAGAAGCGTCCGAAGCCGGTCTCGGGAACGGCTGTCGACCAACCGGCGTTGCCGCTGCCTGCATCTATGAGGCTGCTCGGGAGGGTGACGAGAAAGTCACCCAAACGAGTCTCGCTGAACTCGCGAATGTCTCCGCTATGACGCTCCGTGAGCAGTGGAAGAAACTCCAATCGATGCTCGAACGTCCAGCGGAGTCTGGACTGGAGGTACAGAGATGACTTCTTGCGGTGAACGGTCGTCGCCGTCGGTCACCGATGCGGAGTGGACGATTGATTTCGAGCGGGCGGGATGGGCCCCAGGTGACGAATGTCCCAACTGTGGTCACGGGTCGGTTCATGCTATCGTTCGAGCAGGCGTACTCTTCCATGACGACGGAGGTTGGGAGTTCGACGAAACACTGGCTGTATACGAAGCGTTCTGTCCGTCCTGTGACTGGCTTCCGCCGGTTTCGATGTAGCACGATTCCGTCCGCAGCGGGGTAGACGATTCACAGCCAGTGTGTAAACAGAAATCCAGAAACATATTTATACGAATCGGCTCTATTATTTACAGAGATGCTGACGAAGGCCAGCCTTGCACTGCTAGACGCGCTTAGCGCTGGCCACGAGGCGACGCCAGACGAACTCGCGACCGAAACTGAGTATTCTCAGGACCATATCTACGACATCCTCGATGAGTTGCTCGAGGACGGCTTGCTCACCGAAGCCCGTGGTTCGAAGAACCGGCGTCTCGTCCGAGTGACTGACCATCCAGTCGTCGAGGCGTATCGAGATCTCCGTTCAAAGCTCGGGCACGTCGACTGGACTGAGATACTCTCACCAGCGACGCTGCGGGTGTGCTGGTACCTCGACGAACCACGTCGAGCGACCGAGATCGCAGAGCGACTCGACATCACCCGACAGGGCGTCCACAACGCGTTGTCACCGCTCAAGCACCGTGCGATGCTGTCGCCGTCTGGGCCCGAATACGCGCTAACTAATGACCTCTCGCCGCTGCTAAGGTTCGCACGAGAAGTCGTGACCCACGAACATCGCTCGCGAGCTCGAGCACTCGCTCCGAGTGCGACTGTCGAGTGGTGCGACCCGAAGCGAGCACTCGTTCGCGTCCAGACGTCCGAGGATACGACCGCACTAGAGTCGGCCGCTGAGTGGCGAGTGACTGGACTCGCACGATTCCAGGAGTACGGCTTGCAGTTCTTCCTCGCCGGTGAACCCGCGTTCTGGTACGCTCCGGATGAAGACCTCACGCCCTCGGAGGTCGTGTGCCACACCCTTGTCCTCGATAGCGGTTCGCGACGCGTCAGTTATTCGATGCTGCTGATCGAGAAACTGGATATCGACCAGGAAACCCTCATAGAAACGGCAACGTGGTACGACTTGGAGACAGCAGTGGCCGCGATGTACCGACCCCTTCACGGAGACTTCGAGGTCTCCGAGGACCTCCCGGTCTTCCTCCCAAGTGAATCAGAATTTACCGCTCTCAAAGAGCAATACGGTGTCTCATGACTGTGTTCAAAGGAGGAGATGCGATCAGAGCGTTCCTCGAAGAGTTCGACAGCTGGCTCTCGGAACCCGTAGACGTGTATCTCCTCGGCGGCTCGGCGATGACGGTTCGCGGACTGAAAGATCAGACCGAGGACATCGACCTTGCGCTGGGCGTCGTTTCCGAGTTCGAGCACGTCTACCAGGCGCTTCAGGCACAAGAGTTCACGGTGGTTGACGAGCCGACGGAGTCGTTCGAAGGGGTCGGGAAAACTGTCGAACTCCATCACGAAGACCGCGGGTTTCTGATCGATCTCTTCGAGCGGCAGGTCGTCGGGAAGGTATGGATCACCGAGCGAATGCATGACCGGGCCGAGGAATTCTGGGCCGGCGACCATGCGACGGCGTTCATCCTCTCGGACGAGGATATGTTCCTGTTGAAAGCGGTTTCGGGTGGTGATCTGGCGAGTGGCCGCCGGCGCGACATCGAGGACATGCGGAAGTACGCCCAGCGTGGCCTCGACTACGAGTCGATCCTAACCGAAATCGACGAACAGCGTCCGTTCAACACAGGTTCGACTGAAGCACGGCACATCCGCGACCGTTCTCATCCGCTGTTCACTATCGAGATGGCGGTCAATTCGCTATCGGGCCTTCCGAATACGTTCACTTCTCGTATCGCAGCGTTCGCGACAGAGTTCGAGGTTGAGTACACGGTCTTGGGTGCGATCGATGATGGAGTAACCGATGTGGAGAACATTCGAGACCGCGTCCTCTCGAACGTGAGAGCGCTTTCTGACGACCAAACGGACGCTGTTGACGATGCAATTGCTCGGTTAGTCGAAAAACAGATTCTAGAGCGGCACGGAGATGCTGTCCAGATCCAGTAATCCAGATTGCCATTCAAACGGATCGAAAAGGAAGAGACTAGCAGACCCCGAAACGCCTAACTGGGGTCCAATAAATTATCAATGAAAATGGGACAGTTCCTCAGTTCGTTCCAGATATCGGTCCCTGATATTCCTGCGAAAATCTACGAGATATCCGCCAAACTCCCAGATAATCCATACTCGGAGCTAGCTCACTTTGAGAACATCCTCTCGAATCGAACGTGGGGAGAAGCTCACCGTATCCGAGGAGGCGATGGCAACTGGTACATCGCAGTCTTCGGACACGAGCATGAACCCAAGGAGGTTGACGCCGACGGGATAACTCTAAGTCTGGAATACAAAACCACTCTCGACCCGGAAAACCCTCGTCATCGAGGTGCTATAGGTCAGGCTCTTCGGGATGGATTTGGATCATATCTCACGTCGGTCCTCGACTGTTGGGAGTACAACGAGCGGGGGAACTTCTACGAAGCCGATCCCATTCGAACTGTTCGAGGCGAAGATGCAGTCTACGAGATGTACCGCGGGATCCGGACTAGCATTGATTATCGATCTGGATTCGGCTTCATGCTCAGCCTCGACCCTACCCGAAAATTTGTCGACGAACGGACGTTGGCGGATCGCCTCGATGTCCAAGGAGAATCAGAGGTCATCAACCAGTTTGGGGACGGCCACCGCTATTTCTTCTTCGACCGTCCTGAACCACAACCGGTACGATTACACTCGGTTTCCGACGCCGTCGTCACTGACGAAACGATGAATATTGATGGAGAGCCGACTTCGGTTCTCTCTTTCGTCGAAAGCAACTACGGGAGTGAATGGGCTGGGAAAATCGATCCAAATGAACCCGTTGTCAAGTACAAGTATTCTCGAGGAAATCGAACATACGATGCCGCACCATCACTTCTGCGACTGATTCCCAATCAGGAAGAGGTGACGACACAGGCGTCGACGCTTGAGGCAGACGAACGCTGGGAAGAAGTCCAGGAGTGGATTCGTCCAGTTCACTATATCCGTCTCGGAGATCACGAAGCTGATGTCGCTGACACCCCAATTCGGGACGGCGTCGACACGTTCGGTTTTCCGGCGCTTAGCTTCGGAGACGATACGGTATTAGAAGTAGGTGCGTCTGATCTGACTAGCTCAGGAGACATAACCAGGGATGTCTGGGAGTATCGAACTCTTGACTATCTCGAAGAGTTCGGCCCGAAACGGAAGCCGATGGACGAACCCTGGGTTGCGGTGCTCCATACGGACTCTACTCGTCAAACAGCGTTCGATGCATTTGACGATATTCGATCCTATGTGAAACGGTACGCCGATCTTGATCTGAAAGAGCGGCCTGGCGGTGTGAGTTTCGAGAGTCGTTCTGAGTACGACCAGTGGAAAGAGGAGTTTGCTCCGAAGGTCACTGGTGCGTTCGCGTACTTGACCGGCGATAGCCAGACAGAATATTATGATGTGATCAACGCGGTGAATGGAAAGCCGGTCCAGCATATTCGTCACGAGAACTACCAGCAGGAGCGCAATCGAGATGAGAGTTATTCACTCAGGAATACGGCAACCGATCTAGCATCGAAACTCGGCGTACGCCCATTCCTGTTGGAGGAGGGATTACACGCAGATGTCATCATCGGATTGAGTGTAACTGGGGATCAGAGTACAACTGCTTGCTCTGTCACCGTCTCCGGGGAGTCAGGGGATGTCATCGACTGGACGAAACAACCACACGGCCGAGGAGACAGTACGGTAGACGATTTCGATCACGCCGAGAAGCTCATTGGCGACGGAATCGTCGAGGCAATTAATCAAAACGAGGGAACCGTCGACTCATTGGTTGTTCATCGGAATGGGACCTACGGCAATGAGGAAATCGCAGGTATCCAATCTGCCGTCGACAGCCTGAAAGAGGAAGGATACATTGACGACGACTTCAGTTGGAGTGCGGTTGAGCTACGAGATAGTACGTCATACCGAATCTATTCCGATGATACCGACTGTGCGTGCCGAACCGGGGCATATGCGGAAGTAGATGAATCTACGATGGTCTTAGCCCCGTCTGGAGGAGAATACACGTATCAGGGAACACCTCGTACCTTCCGGATTCAGGAACGAGCAGGAACTGAAGATATCGATATTACGGAGATCGGACAGGACGTATTCGACCTCTCGTTTTTGGTCTGGTGGTCGCCTGGTTCCAAGATCAGCGATCCAATCACGACCAGATATCCCGCGGAGATGCACGGCTTGTTCGAGAGCTGTCCCCAGCTCAGATTCCTGCCGAGCTAATTTTCATCTAGCCAGTACCTGTTCGCCTTTAGTCGAAATTCGAATTCAGGTACATTGGAAGGGTCAGACCCATTCTGAATGTGACTGCAGAGTTGTTCGAACTGGGTGTTCACACCTGCTGCATCTGAGATAACAGCATCGACCAATTCGTCGTCAGCCCATTCATCGTAAAATGGTCGCTTTGATTCCTCATAGCACTGCAGATGTTGAGTATACTCCTCTCGGATATCTTCTAATGGTTCCCGGAGCTGTTTTGGGAGATATTCGTCCGCGAGATCAGTAATGACGGTTACTCTGAGTGCGTCGGGGGGATGAAGAGTTTCGTCCTCTACCCCAACGTCACGCTGGATAAAGTAGGGGCTCCGGGAGAGGAGATGGTGGAGTTGGGCACATACATAGCTCGGACCAAATGCAAAGAAGCCAGCAACGTCGCAGAAGAGTTCACTGTACCAGTGTGACCAGTTCCCGTGAAAATCCCGTTCAGTTCTCTCATGATCCATTTGCCGTCGAAGTTCGCTAAACCGTTGATTGAACTCGTGAGATCGGGATGACCGCTGATCCAAGAGTGCGTGAGCAACTTCGTGTGCCAGGATTGGGGTCGTAGGGACGATACTTCGCCCGCGAGGGACGTATATCACGTAGAAATCGTCGTCGAGCAGTGGTAAGAGCGCGTAATTCTCGCGGATTACAGGGAAGCAGGTCACAGATAGACCGAACGCATCGGTGAGTTCCTCGCAAATCTCTTCGACGTGTTGAATCCTATCTGGCCAGCGATCTCGATGATGGGTGTATAGGTCGAGATGTGTTAGTACAAGTTCGAGGTCAGAGATGTCTGCCTCTGCCGAAATGACCTTTGAGAGGTACCGTTGATACAGCGCGTCGTTATCCGGATTTGCTTCTACGTCTGATCGACGGCTATCGATCTTCTCGAAAGCGCCTCGGATATTAGAAAAGTACTCGTCAAACGCATTGCTTATCGGGAGCTCTGAAAACCGCTCTGCCTCCTCCTGGAGATGCTCGAATCGGGCCTCTAAATCACTCTCGCGATGATCAATGATCCGAGTGGGCAACGTAATCTCGCAGTTGTTCTGCGTCTTGGTCAGTTGTTCGCGTCGCCAACTCTTCAACCAGTTCCAATGTCTCTATGACTTCGGTAAGGCCTTCCCGATATTCCAAATCTTCCTTTGTTCTCCCCAGAAGGTCCAAGTGCCGGTTTAGACGTTCAATCGCGTACTTGTTGATGTCGCCGTAATGCTCTCTCAATTGGCGAGCCAATGTGTATGCGAAGTTATCAGATTTCTCGGGATGCTCTAACGCATCACGAAGCGTCCTGAGAACAGCTTTCCCCGCTTCGAGATTATCACGGAGTTCGTCCGCACGCGTCCTTGTGACAGACCCGTCGCTCTGGAGAAGGGCGAGCGCATACAGGGCATCATCAGCTTGATCACTGATGTGGCGCCCTGTCTCGTAGCGCCGTTTGGACCTCCAGAGACTCATTCGATAATAATATTAGAAGGGGTGCTAAATCAGTTTTGCCCAGCACCCTCAACGAGGCATTCTAGTCTATTTGGCCGCTTACTTGTCCGAGAATACGGTTTCCGCTACTTTGACCTATGGGTTTGACTGTTTTAGCGCAAACCAGCTCTAGCCGACTCTCGTTTCGATTTTTATCGAACTCTGAAGAGAGTGAGGGAGACGAGAGAGACGTGAGCGTCTCTGTTCAGAATCGCTTCCTCTCGAAGACTCTACAACGAAACCCATGAGCACAGATTCATCCATAGAGGATCCCGATATCGACCCTCTCGAAGACGTAGAGGAAGAAAACGATCAATCCGGTCCAGTCACGTCCAATACTGACACTACTGACTCTGATTCCGTTCAGAACGAGCCGGGAGAGGAACCCGTTCAGTCTGGCCCACCGTCCTC
This sequence comes from Haloarcula sp. MBLA0138, assembly GCF_055632455.1. Taxonomy (NCBI): domain Archaea; kingdom Methanobacteriati; phylum Methanobacteriota; class Halobacteria; order Halobacteriales; family Haloarculaceae; genus Haloarcula; species Haloarcula sp. MBLA0138. The sequence continues at coordinate 28,375 of NZ_JBVMVU010000003.1, forward strand.
GTTTCGGGCTATGATTCAGGCGAGTCCCCTAAAGGCTATCCTCAAAGCACTTCGTGCGAACGTCGACGAAGCCCGATTCAAGATCGACGAATCCGGGATCCGTGTTCGTGCAGTCGATCCCGCCAACGTCGCGATGGACGATCTCACTCTGAATGCCTCAGCATTCGAATCGTACGATGCTACCCCGGGTGTCCTCGGTCTCGACCTGGACCGCTTCGCCGATCCAGTGAACCTCGCAAAGAAAGACGATCTGGTCCAGTTCAGTCTCGATAGAGAGACACGCAAGCTGGTCGTCTTCGTCGACGGCATCGAGTTCCGAATGGCTTGCCTCGATCCAGCGACCATCAGAGCAGAGCCGACGCTTCCTGAGCTGGAACTGCCAGCGAGCGCTACGCTCGACCGCGACGTCCTCCAGCAAGGGATCAAAGCCGCAGACCTCGTGGCCGACCACGTCGGATTCCGGATGGACGCCGCCGATGAGGTCCTCAGAATCGAGGCAGAAGGCGATACCGACGCTGTCGACTTCCAGCTCGATGAGGAGGAACTCGACCAGGCCACGTTCGCTGAAGCCTCGTCGCTGTTCAGCCTCGACTACATGAAGAAGATTGTCCGAACTATTCCGAAGGGGGCTAGCGTCACAGTCGATTTCGGGAGTGAGTTCCCCATCATGCTCTCGTACGAGCTTGACGATGATGCAGGGTCGATGACCCGGATGCTGGCTCCCCGTATCGAGACGTAACCGCTCCCAGACGGCTTTCCACGTACTATGAAAACTAGCTACTCACAGTCGAAGTACCGAGCGCGGCGGTATCGCGGAGAACGCACACTTGGGGGCTGTCTCGTCTACGCCGGCGACGATCTCCTCGACAAACACCTGATGGTACATTCAGTGTCACCGGGCGGGTTCGATTGGGGTCCGGATGCGGCTCCAGAACGCGCTTGCCAACTCGCTATCGCCCTGCTCGCGTCCGCTCTCGGGGTCGAGGTCGCAATCGATGACTATCACCTGTTCGCAGAGAACTTCGTCAGGCGGGAACTGAGCGGTGATGAATGGTCGATTCGTCTGCAGGACCTCCGCGAGTCGAGCTTTCGTGAACAGTACCTTCACAGGGACTATCCGGACAACACCGCTCCACAACCGGACGACGTCGACATCGAAACAGTTGATCTGGACTCGATCAGTTACGCTGACGAACTTGCTCTGGTCCGACGATACGACGAGGTCCTCTGGAAGAAGGGAGATACCAGAGGGAACCTGCATCGACTTCAGGAAATCCGATTGGGGAACCGTGATCCTGCTGCCGAACCCCTGTCGAAGCAGTGGCTCTCAACGCATAGTCGACTGACTTCCGCTGCTGCCAAGCGGGCCATCGCTGAGGAGTTCGAGACGATGGGCGAGTTCGCAGCCTGGGCCTGCTACGCCACGACGCTCAGGACTGTCGACCACGTCGGCGAATCAACCGAGGAGAGCATCCGACGTCTTCGGTCAACGCTCATTCGCTGGTTCGGCGGTGAAGAGTACATCCCACGCTACGACAACGATCAAGAGACGCTCTTGAGTGAGGATCCTGGCGAAGATGAAGAGCAAACAGATACGACCGGAGATTCATCGGCATCCGCTCCGGGGTAGTGCCGGATGAGACAGCGCCGCCCCATTTTACCATCCTCAATCGGGTGAGGGGAAGACTCGTCGGGTGTCCACTACGACTGGCCTCGACTGTTCCCCATCTGATTCGCCATGTCGACACATACACAGTCAGAAGCGAGCCGCGAGCGAGAGCACTCCACGTCGAGCTCCAAGTCAGACGAGGATAACGACCAATCCGTCGCTGCATCCATGTCGGTCCTCGACCTCCTGGATCAGGAAGCAACGCACGCGTTTGCAGGGTTGACGTCGGCAGACGACGCGGATTATCCAGGCGGTGTTTCACCAGAAACGGGGTGTCTCGATCAGAATCCTCGTTCCCTGAAAGACGTTCTCAACGTCCTCCCTCAAGCGAGTTCAGGTGAACTCTGGGCCACAAACGAGTTCGTCGGTGTCGACGGGACCCTCGATGTCGAAGCTCTCCGCAACGTCGAGGGTCTGGATATCGATACGCTGGAGACGGCGACCGGTCAGTCCCTCTTGGAGATTGCTACAGACTCGTCGTCCGACCCGTTGGTTCGTGTCCGAGATCACAAGGATATCGTCGACGAACGTCGCAAGGCGCTGTGTGCGCTGGGCTTCGATGTCAAGTTCCGCTGGCAGATCGCCTCGGACCGATACTCTATCATCAATCCGCAAGAGGCGTACCTACCAATCGTGGGAGCACTCCAGCAACGAGGAGAAACCGGCGCGTTCGGCTGGGCAAGCTACCGCGACTGGGGTGGTCTCCTCAAGATGTTCGTCGTCTGTCCCGGTCTCGAACACACCGTCACGGCAAGTGAAGAACCTGAGATAGAAGAGGATATCGACGGCGTCACCAGCGTCTCTGGGACAACCGAATCAGATCTCGTCGTCTATGGGGGATTCGAGACCGGCTACGATTTCCGGGGGACACAGACGCTGTGGGCGAAACCAATCCTCTACTTCCCTGAGACCGGGACTATCGTCCCCGACACGGGCAAGCGGTACACTCGTCGTCACTACGGTCGGGCCACCGACGCCGACCACGAACGGGCGAACGACAGAGTTCCGATCAACGAGTGGTGGAAGGCGATCTACGACGACATCGCCAACCGCCTGGTGAAAATCGATCTGGCGATTCGCAGAACTCGAGCCATCGCCTACGACTTCGGCGAGCTTCCGTTCGATGCGGCTACCTGCTACCGGTACTGGGGCGTCGCCAACAGGTACGCCGAGGCCGCTGCGGACCGGGCCACGACGCTGGCGTCTCCATCGTCGCGACCAACCGTTTACAACCTCCAGCTCTCCTTGTTGATTGCACTCCTCGACGAATACGAAGGCTCCTGGGCATCGAATACCCACCAGGAGTACCTCGAGGTCGCTGGCGAACTGCTTCGAAAACCGGCGATGATGATTCAACTGGCGATGAAGGAACACGACCGGCAAACCGACGAACCCGAGGAACGTGTTCTGCCAGCCAGTCAGCAGACGCTCAGCGACGCGCTCGAAGACGTCATCGATATTCCTGGCATCGAGGTAGATACTGAAGCGAATCTCTCCGATTATAGAGCGCAGCGAGTCCAAGATATTGTACAGCAAAAGTTGAATGACCTCTAATAGACACAGCTACGCGATTATATACAAGTATTTATATTTCATATTGTGAAAATATGGATGAAAAGGCGGTGTATTCGAGCGATCAGTAGCTAGGACCCCAAGGGTCGTTACAGCTGGGACATCGGGCTGGAGCAGTCGCAATGTTGTCGTATGATTTTTCGCATCCACACGAACTACATTTCATTTTCCGGGCCATAATATCTATTGATAGTTATCACATCGGTCAGTGTAAATCTGTTGGGTAGATACCATCCCATGAGATGGTTATATAAGGGCTGATGTGATGCAGTCTGATAATCTAAGGCCACCGGACAATAGTGTCAATGCTAGCAACACATTTGTAGATGGCATCCAATTATTGTTGTATGCCAACAGCCGTCGCGCCAAAGATTAGCGCATTAAAACTTCATACTTCAGTATTCATCAATACAGTACATTTGGATGGACTCCACTGGGGAAGCGTTAACTCCTTTGATGAGTCAGTTCTGGTTCGGGAGATGGAGAACGAGTCGGAAGAGTTGATAGATCAAGTTGGGAATCTTCATCCTGAAGGCAACACTGCGCTATATGACGCTATTATTCAATCTATTAAAACTCTTGATCAGCGTCAATCTGATGCAGGCCGTGAAGAGGTGCCGAAAATGATTCTAGCATTTACCGATGGCAAGGACAATGAAAGTTCAAATTCTATATCTGATGTACGAAACACAATTGAATATTATAACTTTTTCCCGATAACAATTGTTTCTTTGCAATAGGGGGGATTGGACACTCTCAGAAGGATGAATTGGGAAGCGCGGATGAGGAAACACTCCGCAAAATCTGTGAAGATGAATATGGTATGTACACTCACACAAATGATATAGCACCGATATTTGAACTGTTCTTTCGTGTTGTAACGATTGTAGGAGAAGAAGTCGGTGTTGAGATCGAAGTCACAGAGACGCCTGAAGAAGAACGTGCAAGAATTGAAGCGTTTAAAACTGAATTTGGCGCAGTATTCCCCATTGATTATGCCTTAGTATTGGATACCTCTGGATCTATGAGGCAAAATACATTTCTCACACTCCCTGAGAAAAAAGAAGAGGACTAAGCAGGGCTATTCGTAAAGTGAACGCATTGATTTTACCAGCCCGAAAGCGGGCGACGGGGCTCCTAACGGGTCTCGCATACGTCCTATGTCTTCATCAGAACCCGACCCGACTATCGACCCGCCAGAACCGCTCGTCGTGCTTTCGCACCTAGTTCATCGCCTCCTCAAGCGCGAAGGTGGGACGATCCCGCTCGAACGCGTTACACTTCGAGTCTGTGATTACGCCGATATAGGTGAGCAAGAGGCCGCTGATCTCCTTGATGCCGGAGCCGCGGATGGAACGTTCACGCTCGACCGGGGGTCTGGCGGGAGCACGACAATTGTCGGCGTCTCTCCACAGGGACCAGAACCACCCGTGATTACGGAAGCATTCGGTGGTCCCGCCGACTCGACTGGGTGTGACGATTTCGAAGTTCTCGATGTCGTCACGGAGAGTATTGCGACTGCACTCAGAGACGCAGGCTACACGACGTTTTTCGAGCTAGTCGACGCTGAAGTCTCTGAGCTTACGAATCTGACTAGGACGCTAACAGAGAGCCGAGCAGAGGCGATCATTCAGACCGCTCCCCGGCACGTTCCGGTCGGTGTGTGGCTTTCGCGAGCTGCCGACGCCCGGTACTCCCGACGACTCGATGAAACTGGGAGGCACGGTGTCGCTCAAGTCCTCGACATTACGACTGCCAACGAACCCGTGGGGGAACCACGCTACCGCACGGATGGCTTGTCCCCTGATGCCGTCGACGCACAGTACGTGTCCGATATCGGGCGGAATGCACAGGACCCTGTCCCAACGGGTCTCCACATCCTCGATAACCCTGACCACCCTGACGTACCGAAGGCAGCGACACATCCTGACGCCGGCGATGACGCACTGCCCGTCGACGAAACGGGCGACGTCGTCCCGCCAGCAGTTCCGACCGAACCACGGCTTCAACTTCCGCTCGACGAACTGCTCGCGAAGAAGCTCGCTCGTGGGCTGGTTCCAGTTCGGATTGTTGGCCCACGAGGCTCCGGGAAGAACTATCTGGTCAAGTACCTGTGTCACCGGACGAATCGTGGCTACGTCTCGGTAGACTGTGACGAGGCAACCCACACGGAGGACCTCTTCGGACCGCTTACTCCCACTGAGGACGGACTGATCGTACCTCGTAACGGTCCTGCAAAGCAAGCGCTGCTGAACGGATCGGTGCTGGTACTCAACGAGTTCCCTGTGATGCGAGCCGGGGCGGCGATGTCGCTCCATCGTCTGCTCAACGAGGGGAAACTCCTCGTGAAGGCCCACGGCGAGTTGGTCGAACCCCATCCGTCGGCGCGAATCGTGATCACGATGAACCCACCGACCAGAGAGTACCGTGATTCTGAGCCGATGAACTCGGCCACTCGTGGCCGGTTCCGAGCGCTGGAACAACCCTACATCCAAGATGTCGACGAGGAGGTCGCGACGCTGGACGCGCAGGTGAATGCCAGTCACGAGGTCGTGGACCGTGGGACGTTCAGGAAGATCGTCCAGTTCGCTCATCAGACCCGGCAGAACGAGAGCTGGCCAACTCTCTCGACTCGGAATCTGACGATTCTCTGTGAGCACATTGAGGACGGTGCTTCACCGAAGGCGGCGGTCAAGAACGAGGTGTGGGCGGTCGCCGAGCCGAATCAGTATCCGGAGGACACCCATGAGACGCTGAATGACTATATCTGAGCAAATAGGTCGAAGTTACTCATTTAATGCGTTAGTCATAGCGGAAGATAGAATTCTAAGAAGCGTTCGGTTAGAAGTTAGATTTATTGACAGTGGTAACCCTTATCTGGGTGACTATGCTCCGAATGCTATTCGCGTTTCTCCAGTCGCTGTGCAATGAAGCCCTCAAAATAGCTAAATGGCCATTCAATCCGACCAACGGCAAAGGGCAGTACGTCACTCCGTCAAATCGCCACTTCCTAACAGGGAAAGCAAATCTTGTTGTGACTTTCGGATACCGTTTCGCTCAAGCAGGAGTGAATTTTGGGAAGGCAATCATATTCGATGTGCTAGCGCCGTTAGTTGACGCAATAATCGGAATCGCGAGCGACCTCTATCATTCGAATCCGAATTATAGTCGTATGGCTCTTCGTGGGGCGTTTTCCGCAGTACAGACAACTCTTTCAATCACGGTCGCAGGCCTAATGTTTGTCGTTGGTCTATTCCGCAAGTAGAGTTCATCTTTTTCTACTCTCTCAGCTCCCAATGGGCTTATCATGATTTCCAACAGTTATTGCGCATAAATGAGTGAGACTGGAGATTCTATTGCGGATATTGTTTTCCAGCGTCCTCGAAGCCAGCAATTGGTTGCCGAGATCGCTTTTGGACCTGCACTCGCTTTCGCTGTTGACCAAACCGCTCCCGTAGGAATCCAGGGAGCAATTCTCTCTTGGGTCATGGCTGCGCTTATCGGAATCCCAATTCTTAGATATCTCGTATTTACTGACCGTATTGAGCACTTTGACCCCTTGTTAAACCTAACTGTGCGTCCGGTAGAGCTATTCGCTATCCTTGGGGTGGCACAAGTGTTCAAATTCCTCGGACTAGAGTTTCTCCAGCCAGTTTCCGGTCTCAGCGAGATAGAGGTAACAGCTGTTATCGCAGTTGTCGCAGTAGTTTTCTATATACTTGGCTTCGAGCTGATATTTCAGAAATACCGGTTCAGCTGGGGGACGTTATTCTATGTCAAACGGTTGTCTCTCGAAGATCAAATAGACATCCAGATGGATGATGTCGAGGAGGTAGCCGAGGCTATTTTTCAGCATCCCTCACAGTGGGCTCAGCTCAAGGCATCAGTCGCGCTGTTGAAGTTAACTCTAATTCGTATTACCTTCGGCCAAGTTGCGTTTCACCTATTGAAAGACTCGATACCGGACAGGGATAGCGAAGCGATAGATGAGTTGAGGAGCTACATCGAGATGAATCAGGACGGTGACAGCCTAACAGATTCGAAGGGGTTGGGATTTGCTTTTGGCGTCGCCGCGGTCGTGGTACTTCCGTTGCTCGCGGTGATGGCAGGGGTGATTTCACTGGTGTTCGCGACGTTTGGGACGATTCTCCTCGTGATGCTAATTATGCGGCTGACAAAGCACCTCGTCGCGCTCTCTTACATCGCTTTTGGAACAATGGATTACGGTCAATTCGTGACAACGAACAAGTGCTGGTTTGCGATGACGGCTGTATACACTACGGCGGTGTATCTGATTATTTTCTACCCAGCCTGAGAAAAGGTAGTCTTCTGATGTGGATAATGGTCTAATCTTCGAGAATATTTATCTCCCAGAATTGGTCGAGGGGGTTATGACTCCTCGTGTATTCGAATGTCCGATATCCATTCAGCCGATACAGTACATCAGGTCGAGGGATTTACACCCAACATCACCTCTCGCGTTCGAACCTCGACTGGTAGAGCCGATAGGCTCCGGGCGTTCATTTGTGGACACCTGCCTTCAGGCATCGACGTAGAGGTCGTTCTTACGCCAGCCGTCAGGACCGCGGCGGTCCTCCCTGCGGAAGCCGATGCACTCGTGAGAAGTGATGCGACCGAGCTTGAACGGCAGCAGGCTACACAGTTACTTGAAAACGTCGACGCTGAGTTCCTCATACTAGTAACGACAGACCCAGCACCGATCAACCGAATCCCGGTGAACGATCAGCTGACAGCTGACCACGCTCACCAGTTCGGTCTCGCCTTTCACGAACTGCTTCATATTCTCAAGACGGCTATCGGTCCCATTGCAGAACTTCTCGAATCCGAGATCGAGCCCAATCATCACCAACAGGTACACGATCTCATCAATATCATCGAGGACGGTGCCATCGAACAGGAAGCGATCGAGGGATCAAACTTCAGCGACAACGCCGAGATACGCCTCGAACTCACCCGCCGAATCCACTCGCAGGTCCCCGATGATATCCCGGACGGCGAGCAAGTCCGATTCTCCTTCTGGGATGCAGTGACGAGCGCCCTCTACGAGTGGGCAATCTATCCGACGGGTATCACAGAGATCCTCCTCGACGAAGATGATGAGCGTATACTCTTTGCGTCGGGGGCGGATGCGTCGGGATTTGACGCTGTTCAAGAGGCGCTAAAGGCGTTAGCACGGGATGCCCTCGCAATCCGGGGCACAGAACCCGACGACGTCACCCATAGCCACGACAAGACGGCATCTGTACGGCGAGCCCAGTTGGTCGTTGAGACGTGGCAGTCGGCAATCCTGCCCCTTCTAGAGGCGCACTCCGAAGCATCAACACAGTCGCCAGATCAGGACGGCTCTGGGGAATCTGATGTAGACTCCGATCCTTCATCGAACTCAGAATCACCCGAAACAGCAGATTCTAACTCTGACCCAGAACAGCCAATCGACGAGGAGGCTGGCGGAGTTCATAACGGGCAGTCGCAACTCGAACGGAGTGCAACCGACGATCCATTCCAAGACGTCCTCAGACAGCCCTCGATCACTCCGGATTCATTCGACGAGGATCTCGAAGCGATACCTTCCCCAGAGACTTCTGATTCTCTCGACACTGGCACGTCCGCCTCCGGCTACGACGGCACACCAGGTTTGACAGACAGTGATGAAGACCAGATGCCGGAGTCACCGGAGTCTTCAGACTCCAGAGCGCGGGTACTTGCTCGCTCTATTGAACAGCCTAGGACACACCTCGATTCCCCACAGAGTGGACCGACTTCAGTAGAGGAGAAGAGGGATGACGATTCTATTGATGCACGTCAGTCGACTATTGGAGACTTCGACGCGGCCGACCCTGCTAATACCGGCCACGAAGCGGGAGAGAAAACCAACTCTCACGAGGGCTTAGAGCAGGGTCATGACGGACAGGAGCCACCGATCACGAGTCCCTCACCCGACGGACAGCTAGACTCTATAGCCGATCCCGACCCAGCACACGCTGAGGTACTCGATCGAGATCCTGCTGACGAGGCAGACAGCTACAGAGGGGCACTCGAAGCAGATCGAGCGGCAGCTCACGACGAAGCAGATCGAGAGGGTATTGACACCGACGCCCTGGAGCAGGAGCTGGAAGATCTCGCCCACCGGCTAGCCCGAGATGGTTCAGACGACCAAACAGCCGGCGGCAACGCAGGAGGACCAGGACAGCTCGACGAACTGGAGATTGTCCCAGCCATTGACGACCTGGCACCTCCAGGCGTATGGGCCGACATCGAAGACGGCGCTGCCCAGGTTGCTGGCACGCTCGAGAAACAGCTCCGTCTCGACCGACAGCGTGGTGTCCGGCGAGGCTTGACCGCCGGCGGATACGATACTACTGCGGGACATCGGCTTCTGATCGGTGACCCCCGGGTCTGCAAGGTCGACACGCCGGGGCGCGAGAAACGATACGCACTGGTGTTGGTTCTCGACCGATCTGGCTCTATGCGGAACGGCGATCCTCCGAAGATCGAGGTCGCGACGATGGCGCTGGCGCGGTTTGCTGTCGCCGCCGAAGGGCTGGGGATCGATGTCGCGATAGTCGATTTCATCGACAGCCATGCCCGGCTCGTTAAGCCGTTCTCAGTCGAGACGCGACACATCCAGGCGTCGCTACTGGACACGGATTGTGGTGGGGGCACGCCGTTGGCGGACGCGCTCGAGCTCGCAAGTCAGCTCGGCGAGGACCATCGCGATGAACCGCTTATCGTGGCCGTCACCGACGGAGAGCCCAGTAGCGTCGGCGACGTCATCGAACAGATCCGAGCATCCCCAGCCCCAATCTGTTCTCTCACAATCGCTACTGACACGCAGGTGGGGAATCTATCGGCTGATGCCTCAGAGCTCGCCACATACTACGAACGGGAAGCGACAATCTACGATGGGGATCAGCTAGACGAGCGACTTGATCAATTCGCCAGTCTACTCGTCGGCTTCTAAACTCCACGCTCTCCTCGATTTATCCGCCCGAATGGGGTACAGGGCGGAGTCCAGTTCAGCCCGTGAGATGAATGCAACGAAGACACATCTATGCCGCGTCGTCGACGCTACCGCCCCTTCGACTCCCGCCAGGGTCAATGAGTGGAACCGACGCTCTACACGACTACGACGTCGAGACTGATCCTCCGGCAATTGAACCAGTCGAACACCGTATTCGGCTCGATTTTATGGCTGGCGGTCCCATCCGCCGCGATCAATTACTGGAGAAGTACAACTCTTGGAAGGGCGGTCCTGAGAACGCAGATCCCTGGAAGCAATCAGGGAAGGAGAAACCGATCGGTCTGAAATACGCCGAAGAGACGTGCCGTCGGACGTTCAACGAAGAAGAGCGATACTACGAGTTCTTCGAGGATGATCGAGCTCTCAGTGAGGCACCTGCGTTTCTCGCTCACCGCTTGCGGCAGTGTCAGTCAGCGACGGTTCCCGAAGAAGCCCTTCACTCTGAACGCAAGCGCCGTGCGAACTGGTACAGGAAGCTGATTCCCTGGCTCAATCTGTACCAAGTTCTGAAAGAATCGTCGTACGGAACGCTCTTTCGGAGTAGTGATGGACCCCATCCAAACGGTGAGGCCCTTACCAGGCAGAACACGCTCGTCGGGATGGTAGTCCTCGGAGATGACGATCAAACACCTTCCAAGTATGCTCGATCTCACAGTCTCCCAGCGAAGTACGTCATTCGGGAAGCAGATCTATCCTGTAGTGAGAGCTCTGCGGCAGCACCTCCGAGCGAGTTCGGAATTGAACTCCCGGCACCACTACTCGTGGGAGAGTATACGACTGGGGGTCGGTATCCGTTCATCCCCTGGTCGGATGGCCTTGTCTGTTCGTGTCCATACAAGCACGACCAACCCTGGAGAGTCATCTGCAAGCACGAACTGCTTGCCGCCGTCGTCGCCGGCGATCGGAGCTCCATCTTTCTACCAGTGACCAAGGGACTCGAGGTTCCACATCGGGCTCGACGGTTCGTGAGTCCAAGATTTTCCTCGTCGAGTTAAGAGACTAGCTGAGAGGGCTGATAGATCAGCAAAAACAGGGGTCGTAGTGAGAGTATCTGATTTACGTGCTTTGGTCGTTACCTGGGTCGTACCCTGCATCCTGGAGGTTCGAGAGAACGTCGTGGATAGTCTCGAGAGTATTGTGGAGATTCTCTGTGGTACGGCCACTGCTAAGGAACTCGTTACTGTCCGTGTTCTCGACGAGGAGATTAGCATGTGCGACATCGTTGCGCAGTTCAGTGACTTCGTGGAGCCGGGAGTCTGCACCGCCTTTCGTGGAGAAGCCACAGGTTTGCCAGCAGGCGTCGACGCTGGTGGCGATAGTTTCGAGCGTGGAGAATTGGGCGTAGTGGAGTTCGTCTAAGGCGACGTTGGCAGCTTGTGCGTCTTCGTACCGGTCTTCGATGTCGTCGAGTTCGTCTGCAGTGACTGGTGTATTTTTCCAGTCCGGTTTCTTGTCGAGGATGAGTTCGCGGAGGTGTTCTTCGAGGTAGGTGATTCGGTCGAAGAGGTAGATGCGTGCGGGGGCGGTGTTGAGATCCGCGCGGGTGAGGATGCCGGTAACGTGGTTGTGGCCGCCGAGGAAGTAGACGGGTTGCTCGATGAGTGCGGAAAGAACGTCTGTGAACGATGTGTCGCCGCTGATCATGTAATCGATGGTCAGCGGGGTGAGTTGATTCTCCAGGCTGTCGCCGCCGTCGTCGGTCGTGACGTCGTCTTCGTGAAGGAATCCGACTGGATCGTCGTCAGCGTAGACTGGAGCGGCGTCGTAGCCGTTCTCATCAAGCCACGCGGCGGCGTCGCTTGGTGGCGTGTCCTGATCAAGGTGTTCAACAGAGTGGGTTGCGAGTTCGGCCGCAGTGCAGTTGTAGAGGTCCCGGGGCATGTTGGGTGGTGGGGAGGCAGAGATAGTCAAAATGGGGGAGAGCGCGCGGCCCGATAGTGGCGAATCAAGCCACCCATACACCACAAAGTTAATGCCCATAAGTCATATATTTGTATTTGATTATGCTCCAAGGGCATTTTGAGTCGGCAGGGGCGAGTATCGAGTACGGTGCTGCTGGCTGTCTCTTCCCCGTCGATGAACTGGATGCGACAGTACTCCAGTACCGAGATGCCCAACTAGCACTCAACGACGTCGATGGATCCACCGTCATCGTCGTCGCTCCGACGAGCCTCGCAACGAGTTACTTCCTCACCCAGCACGCCCTCACTGCGATCCGTGTCGACAGTCTCTCTACCACAGTTCGGGATCAGCTCGCCACTGCGTTTGACGCTCGCCTCGATAAGTTCGAGCTCGTTCAGATCGGCAAGTGGAACAGTAACAGCTTGAATCACTCACTCGCCGAATTCACGAACGTCTAAACCCCAATGCTTGGACGTACGAAGCAGACGACTTCGGCAGTCTGTGTGAGCGAAAGTCCGACAGCGTCTTGATATCCGGTGAATGACGCCGCACAGTTGCGTATCCCGCAACTACTGAAGCTATTTCCTGTCCGCTAACGTCCCTTCCTTCGATTATCGCTATGCCAGTCCTCGATAGTCGGTCTCAAGATGACGGATCTCGTCCGGCCCCTTCTCATCAGATAGGCAGTTGGCGTCGGCGTCGAGTTCTCTCTGCTGGCACAGTCACTATGCTTTCGGCTCTCTCCGGCTGTCTCAACTTCATCAACCCATCTGGGCAGGATGCATCCACTGACCCAGAGACAGGTACGTCCTCGAATCGAGAGTCAGGGAGAGACGAGATAGCTAGCTCAGAAGATAATGGGGAAGAGCCTCAGTCCGAGTCAGAGAGCGGTGGTGCATCTGGGCCACCGGACACACCTCTTGGGGGTGACATTGTTGATGGACCCGTCGATAGTCCGGCAACGAATGAGCATCCTTGGATAGACGATCCCGAGGATGATCTCCGGTTGGCCGACGTCACTGTACACATGGGCTCAGAGTGGATTCGTGATTACCTCCAGGTCGAGGACGACGTATTAGCACTGACAGTAGCTGGCGATCAATTCACTCTCGAAGGAAATGCCCATCTCGAGTGGGAGTGCGATACGTTCGGCCTGAAACACGTCTTCGTGAACGGCCGGGTGGGAGAGATCTATCTCGAACCCGTCGCGAACGATGCTTGCCGCACGAATGAGAACAAAGCTGGACGAGGTCCGTGGCTCGCACCGTTCTCAGTCACAGGCCGCTTCGACGGTGGACGTCCTGACGCGCTGGAAGTCCATCTCGAGGGACAATTCATACGAGGCGATGGACCTCGTGGTGGTGCCTATACCCGCCAGGAATTCTGATTCGACTGGAGACCAAATGACCGGATCAAGGCTCGGATCTGCGCTGGTTTATCGATCCAAACAGAGTGGAGGAGTCGGACAGGATCTGGCTTCTCCAAAAAGTCATGGCAACCGAAGAAGAAACTCAGAACGAATCAGTTCGAGCGGACAGGCGGTCGACACTGAAGCGAACAGTCTCTCGGCAGGCAGTGTTCGGTAACGGTGGAATCGCCGTCGACGAGAGCCCGGTCGAATCAACCCTCTCAGATCACGGAATCGAACTCGCACCGTCTCGACCAAGTCGTATCGATATACCTCGCTGCCGAGGCTTCGTCGATGAGAGACCAATTGAGAGCAGTAGCGACGTCACCGAGGATAATCAGGCGGCTCTTTTCGCAGCGACAAGCCGTGATCAGCGTACGCTAGACGGACGCCTAGCCGCCATGCAACCGCTTTTCGGCTCGTCCACTACGGACGGTGAAGGAGAATAGCCTGTATGAGGCCGTCGCTCATTCTCTTACTACGCGCTACCGAGGTTACCCCACGTAGTCACCAGAATGCAATTCGTGGGGTAACCCGTTGCGGAGGAGTTCCTTTCCGGACCAGTCGGTGTCACTACCTCCACGAGAGAGGCCAATGAGACAGCAGGCACCCACGAGAATCGCGGTAGCATTGCCTCCAGAGAAACTTCTGGAGACCAACCAGCAAGGGCTGATACGAGGTGGAATCGCTTGCATGCACGATATCCCAACTGTCCAGCAGTACGTGGCTTACGAGAATCAGCATGGAAGACGACGCTGGGTTCTCAGAATGCTCGCAAAGCGAGCAGCGGCGCTACGTGAGTTAGAAATAGAGTCAGAGACTGAAGACTGAGACTGTAGGCAGACTGATATTCGTCCCCGACGAATCTGAGTCATACAACGGAGGATTTCGATGGCAACTCAACCAGGAACTGGCAGTGGTCGCGACTTCGTCACAATCTTCAAGACCGGCTCAGTCGATCGAGGCGAGTATCCCGAACTCGCAGATCTACTGCTCGAGGGGCGGACTCAGCTTTCCGCGGAAACGAGCTACCTGATGAAATTCGGAGACGAGTCACACCGCAGTCTCACACCTTTCGACGTTGCCTCGCTCCACGACGTTCCAGCCTACCCGTTACCACAGACTGCACTGGATTCCCTGCCTGCTCACGTTCGAGCAGAACTCGAACAGAACGGTGCCATCCAGATGGTCGCCTCGTACGACCCTGAGAACCACCGGTTCGAAGAAGTCGATCTCGCTTGGGACGACCAGGACTTCCTCGAACGAGTCACGGAACTGATCGCCGGGGAACTCTCGCTTCACGAGGCTGTCGACTGGGTCGTTGTCGAGGAAGCAGAGCGGTACACTGTCGCCCAGTGGGCCGAAATCCGAGATGTGACCGGAGATGCAGTTCGGTCGAATATCAACGCTGCTCGTGAGAAGTTGCTCGCTGAGCCCGAGTAGCCTCAGAACTCAGTTATTGGGCAGTCAACATGCAGTCCCGGGTTCGATGTTAGACTTCGTTTCTAACGTTTCTAATCTCATAACGGATTGGCCACCCCAGCGTTTCTAACGTTATTAATACTGCTACCGTTGCTGCTGTTGTCGATATCCCAGCTCTGAATTTTATCTCTCTGAAGAGCGTGGAGGAGCGAACGGTCGCACTCGTTCTTCCACTCCTCTCCACATGGCAGTCACAGACTCATCCTCAATCCAAGAAGACGAACAGGGGCCGATAGTTGATGGCCGTGATCGGCGGGCTCGCGAAGAGAACATGGACGTAGCACTGCTTCGCCAGGGTGGCCTCTATGAGGTCCAGTCCGAATCAGGCGCGAGCTACGAGGTAGACCTTCTGGACAGACAATGCAACTGTCCCGATGGGGAAAACCCGTCTTCTCCGAGCCCCTGCAAGCACGTCAGGCGAGTCGAGTTAGAATTAGAGGCCGGTCATATTCCGCGTCCAGATGGACGCCTATCACAGCGAAGTGATGTTGGACGGCCTGAACCCGTATCCAGGGGCACCGAGGTGCGATTCAAATCACATCTCCTCTCGAAAATCCAGCGCAGAGAGGAGGAACTCGCTCATCTGGATACAGAGGTACAGGCTCTCCAGTTCGTGTACGATGTTATCGAAGAGCTCTCAGAGGGAGATGACTTCGATCTCAAAGACGCGTTGTCCGAGGAATACGGACCAGCGAGTCAATTGTAGCCTCTTACTCGGATATCTCCTCGTCGTCCAGTTCTTCGTTGGCGAACTCGATCAGTTTCTGCAGTCGGTCGTTGAACTCGTCCTCGAACTCAGTGTGGAGCGCGTCATCGTACATTCGAAGAGTACGCCCCAGTCCAATCGCAGCGAGCCAGTCTCGGAGCTGATTGCTGTTCATATTGTCGACGGACATACTCAGTGCATCTGTGTTTGAGCCCGCCGCCCAGAGAAGGAGAAGGTCGAGGTCGTTGACCATCGCAAGTCGGGCGAAGTCTGCAAAGGCAGCACTCACCTCTCGAGATAGCTGTGTGTACGAGACTGAATCACGGTCGAGTTCTCGTTCTCCGTTCAGTAGCTCATTGACGTACGAAAGCGAACGCACTGACAGGAATCCGTCTCTATCGACTGCCATCGGTGGATCGCTCTCCGATTCAGCGATCTCCGATAATGCCTGTCCACAAGACCCACAGTAATGATGAACCGCTTTGACCCGGCTTCCGCAGTTCGGGCAGTAGGGCATACCGTGAGCTACGAGTCAGAGATACTGAGCCTTTGCTGGTGGGATAGCCTGTATTGGGACCGGTCGTATATACTACATGAGATAGGACTCGGGGACAGTGTGAGGAAGATTATTTCTAATTCACCACCGAAGTAGGGATATCGGAATAGATGCCCTTCATTGCCCACTCCTCTGCGGAAGAAGGAAGCCCGACAGTTCTGCCAGAGGAAGTAGAGGACGGAACGGATGTCGTCTGTCCAGCCTGTGGCCGAACGATGCGACCGCGAGGCCCATTTGATGACGGTCGCGCCCGCCATTTCTACCACGTCACCGCGGGATCGGAGGTCTCGACGATCAATTGCTCTGGAGGAGAGTCGGACCCTCATCGGAAGATGAAATCCCTCGCAGTATCGGCGCTGCGACAGCGGTTTGACCAATACGTCCGCTGTGAACCTGAAGTCACCGTCGACGTTCCCAATACTCCAACGCTTACTGATTCCCGCCGTGCAGATGCCCTCATTGAGTTTCCCTCTGATGACGCAAACGACTACCTAGGGCGTGGATTAGTCGTTGAGGTACAATACGCAAACGAAGACAAAGACCTCAACGAAGTCACGCACGACTATCTCTCGGCCGGATATAGCGTCTACTGGGCCAGCCCTGACGGTTTTACAAACGACCGGTTCCGTATTGAGGAGATGGTCGTCGCATTCGACCAACGGGCTGAGACCGCTTTCGCAGCTTCGTGGGCAGATCCGCCAGAGGTTGCTCCGCCTGAGGAGTATCTGGAGCGGTTCGTGAACTCTGAATCCCTCACATTCACCGACCCGAATCCAGACTGTAACCATACCTGGAAATACGGAGGGAGTGATCTCCACGACCGGGATTTCTGCAAGCACTGTCGGCTCGAGCGCTGGAAAGACACCGCTGTGGAAGCGTACATCTACGATGAGTCAACGACCAAGACGAGCTCCGACCTTGCTGACAGAGCAGCTCAAGCGGCGTTTGAACAGCGGAAAAAGGAGAACAAGAAGGAGGACCACCAACACGTTTGGGAGCCTCGGGGCGAGAATCGCTATCGATGTCGATGTGGTGCCCGCCTCAAAGAGCACAAGGGAGAACAAATCATCTCAAATGATCCGTTCGAGGACTTCGCTGAGATGACGACCACAGACCCCCAGTACTGCGACCACATCTGGGAACGTGAGGACGGCTGTATGCGCTGTATCTCCTGCGGTCTTGAGGACCCGCTCTAACCAGTTCCGACGTGTTCGGACCTGCCGACTGGGAGAGATTATTTGCTTACCGAGATGTTTGTTGCCGATATGCCTTTCCGCGGTCGTCGTGACGGTCGCCCGGTCGTCCCTGCCATTATCGACGATGGCGAAGCCGTCACCTGTCCAGTATGCGGCGGGACGATGTACCCGCGATCCGCGCCAGGTAAGTCTCGACACTTCTACCACAAATCAGACGATGCCGGCCAGCGCTGCTCGAACGGCGGCGAGTCTGAGACCCACGAACGCGCAGTTGCTCGAGTCGAGGTCGCTCTTCACCAGCAGTTCGGAGAACGTGCCGGCGTCGAGACAGAGGTAGACGTCGACGTATCTGAAGTTCCGACACCAGTGACTGAACGCCGCGCTGACGCTCTCGCGACGTTCGGCGATTGGAACCCTTACTTCGGGGAAGGGCTTGCCGTTGAGGTGCAGCACAGCCACGAGGACAAGGATGTTCAGCAGGTGACGCATGACTACTTGGCCGCTGGATACTCCGTCGTCTGGATACCCGCGGCAACAGTGCTGCTCGATACGTTCGACTACGATATGATCGGGGCCGAATTTGAGAAAGACGACGGCTCTGGTTACGCCCAACGGACGGACAAAGCGCATCATCTCACGAACTGCCAAGCCCTCCTCTACGACGGCGAGCACGCGTGGGATCGCGTGCCGCCCTATGCTCATCCCCGCGGGCAGGACGACCTAATCACGTACGATATCTGTGCCAGCCAGGGTTGCGAGCTACGCCGTATCCACGAACCCGACGGCAGTTACACCTACACCGTGAGCGACGAGTATGGCCCCGACTTTCCCCTGAAAGCGCTCAGGAATGCGATCGTCCGTGAGTACGACCGGGAACCGTTCTGGAAATGGGCAGGAAGCCGGCATCATTCCGCGGAAGTCGAGAAACTGCTTGCGACACGACCTGAGATAGAGCGCTGTCGGGGACCAAAGGGGTTTCACGAGTGGGGACGCCGAGAAACGCTTTGGACGAACCATTCTGACCAGCCATTAATCGAACTCCGTGAGTGTATGTACTGTCCCGTCCGGTTAGTGACGAACCATCGAGGACGTTCAGGACACAGTACCTTCTGTCTCTATGGTCGAGAGCCCGATATCGACTGGGACGACGTG
Organism: Haloarcula sp. MBLA0138; assembly: GCF_055632455.1. Lineage (NCBI taxonomy): Archaea > Methanobacteriati > Methanobacteriota > Halobacteria > Halobacteriales > Haloarculaceae > Haloarcula > Haloarcula sp. MBLA0138. Next base: position 47,060 of record NZ_JBVMVU010000003.1, read on the forward strand.
TATTTCCAAGCCAGTCCTCCCGAGTGCGACCACTATCTCTATGACGAGGATGCGATCGAAGATTACTGTCCGAAGTGTGGTGCGACGATGGAGAGTCCCGATACAACGCTCCGCGACCACACGAGTTGGATTCCTCCTTAATCAGGAACTCAGACACTCATCTAAATTCGTCTCGTCTCCTCGTTCACGTACGGTTCAGAGAGTCGACTTCGTTGAGTGCTTCTGTCGCCACATCACCGAGCTCGCCGGCCTCGATGTGGGAGTATCGCTCTCGAACCATCTCCTCTGAATTGTCGAGATATCGGGCCGCCACGGTGTATCCAAAGGCTCTGACGAGGACCTCACCCATCCCACGCCGGCCACCGTGGGGCGCGAGATAGTCATGTTTCGGATGGTCAATGTCGATCTCTGCGGCCTCTGAGAGTCGCTGGAGAATCGACCGTGCGCCGTCTGTCGTGATTGACGGCGGTCGAATATCCTCAGCAAGTGCCAGCAGTAGGTCGCGAGCGTACTCCTCACGGCGTTCAGTAATTGCTTCCGGACGTTCCCCTCGGTCGGCGAGTTCATCCTGGACGAGCCCTGCGAGCGTCCGTTGGTCAAACGTCGGAAACACCGGCCAGCGCTCCGTCGGTGGATCCATCAGCTGGCGGTAGCTCCGCAGTGGCGAGATCACCGGGTCGGGGAGACTCGCGGCGTCCCACTGCTGTTTCTTCCGGTAGACGTCCATACTCCCGTCGTCGAGGGAGAGGTCCTCCCAGCGGACACCGCGCCGGCGTGGGTCGTTCGGGTCCCGGAGGAGTTCACCAACACGGACGGCGGTGTACGCGAGTACGAACACGAGCGCCCGGTCGCGTGCCGCCTTCAGAGCTTCGTAGCGCTCTCTCTGCTTGTCGAGGGGGGCAGTATCCGCCGGGAGTGTCGTGTACGTCTCGATGGCGTTGCGAGCCTGCTCGTCGACGTGACGGGTGAGTTCGTGACGCTGTTCGGACGTCCAGGCCTGCTGGTCGCCGGGCTTACGACCGTCGTCCTCGGGCAGCGGCGCCATCGCACTTGCCCGTTGGGCGTAGTGCGCTTCGAGATACCCCTCGTTGACGCACCAGCCGCACCACGCAGAGATATAGCGATAATAGGTTTGTACCGTGTTCTGCTTGAGTCCCCGATCTCCGGCGAGGTGACGAGCGTACTCTCGAAATATTCGTTCGTCGAGGTCCTCGAACGCCGGCTCTCGGTCGACGCCATCGGGAACGACTCCCGTCCAGTCATCGCGACCGCGCTCGCCGGCGGCCCACTCGGCGAACCGCTCAAGCTCACGCGCTGCGTTCCGTCGATAGTTCCCGCCGTCGCCACCGCGACCCTTCCCCTTGTCTTGGAGATACCGTTCGAAGGAGCTCGCAAGCGACCGATCAGCGCGTTCTCGTGCTGTCATGAGTCCTCGTTCGCGTACTGATACTTCGGACGGACATCCTCGAGAAGCGCTTCGATGATCTCCCAGAGGATCAGCGACGGGGTCTCGTGTTCGAACGTGGTTCCCCAGCGATCTTCCTCATCGGCAGCTGAGTACTGGAAATGCGTTCGTCCGAGATCTGGATGGTCTTCGTCCTGGTGCCAGCCAGCGTGAAATCCCGTGTTCGGGTCGGTGTAGTTGATACGGAACCAATCATGTGGCTCCTGTCGGTACCACTTGATAGACAGTTCCGGTGACTCAGGCCCTGTCGAAGGATCGAGACGGGCTGGATCAAACCGTGCCCGCAGCTGTTTGGCCTCGATATCATCAGGAACGAACTCGACCGTCGTGATCTGTGGCAAACGGTCGAGGACATCCCGCTTCAGCTGGGCGTAGAAGTTTGCGTTCGGGTCACCACCGGGATGTGGGACCGACATCCGTCAGCTACTGGCCTCGGCAGGCTCGTTCGTTGGAGTGAGAAAGTCCCATTCGCGGATGGCGAAGCCGACGATGTCGATGCGCCGCTGGAGGTGTTCCCACTCGCGGGCGATCTCACGGCGACGGTCTTCTTTGTCGGCGTCGAGATCCTCCTCGGCGAGCGTTCCGCGAAGCTGGTTCGGTGACTCGACGTCGAATTCGTCCTCCCAGTCGCGGATCTGCGCCTTCATATCGGCGACACGGTCCGTGAGTTCCTCGACAGTGTGCCCGCTGTCGCGAAGCCGCATCGCCTCCTGCATCGCCTGGCGGCGGTAATCAGGATAGTACGTCGTGTGCGTACCACTCTCGTCACGGTGGAGGATCCCGTCGTCGACGAGTCGTTCGAGGACGCGCTTGGTCGGCTCGTGTGACCAGCCCGCTTCGGAGGCGATCCAGTTGGCCGTCCGCGGCTCCGACAGCTGTCGGGCGGCCATCCGCACGCGGTCTTCGCCCGTGGTCTGGCGCTCCATCAGACCCTTGGAATTCGATTCGTCTTCGGTCATACGTTACCGTTCACGCCCTATCTCCATATAGATTGAGGTCATTCGTCCTATATCGAACTGCAGTATTCCGCTAGTTCTTCGACGTCGCTGAGTGGAACTACAGCAAACCCGCGGCCCGGTCTCGGCGGCTCTACCCTGGGGGAAGCGCCGTTCTGAGCCGATTGCAGCATTCGTGCTTACCGGACGGCGGCGGGGTACTAAAAACTGGTCGTGATTATTCGTGTAATCACGTCCAGATAGAAATTTGCTCTATTTCCTCCAATTCAACGTCTGAAGGCCCCTGCTCCAAGAAATCCAGCAAATCGTATTTTTATAAATCGTATATCGCTATACCATTTTTCTGCCGCGCCGGGGACCGGCATTGGTGAATATTCGAAAGCTGGCCCTCGACAAGTACAATTACTATCTGGAGTATATGGTATGCAAACATTCATTCTATCTAACAACCATTGGATATGCGGTAATCGCACTATGACCCCCGAGAAACTCCTCCAATCTCTCTTTGACTCCCGGGTTCAAGCAAGTGCCAGGCCCTCCAACCGAGGGCGGCATCCGACGCGTATCCGGGTCCTACAAGCACTCCAAAGGGGGAACCTCTGCATCCCCGATCTCGCAGAGAAGTCGGACGTAACTCGCCAAACTGCCTATCGAGCTGTTGCTCCACTCAACGAAGCGGGACTCGTTCGCGAGCGGAACGACTGCTTCACAATGACCTGCTCTGGATCGAGGATGCTGCAGGCATACCTCCAACTCGATGACGAAGTTACAGTCGACTCGCTCGCCCGCCTCGCACGGTCAACACACCAACAGTGGCTGCTTCAAGCTCTCGGAGAAGAGGCAATGAGAAAGTGTACTCTCGTCGAGCGCGCCCGTAATGAGGGTGGACCCTCTCGAACGACGATTCATCGAATGATCACCAGCTTGCAGGAAGACGGCTACGTCGATCTTCGATCGGGTACCTACGGACTATCTGAAACGGGTGAGTTACTCCGGGAGTCATTCGAACACCTTCACGAAATCGCCGCAGGAGCCATTGAAAACCGGAGCTTTGTTCGCTGGCTGCCCGCTGAACTCGATTCGCTCCCACTCGAAGCCCTCGAAAATTTCGAGCTTATCCACAATACCCCGGAACAGCCTCACAACGTTCTGAACGCGTTCGTCAGCGGTGCTGGAATCGATTTAGAAGCGTTCCGGGGCATGGGCGCCATTCGGAGCCCCGCACTCGATCAAGCATATCGACCGGTCGTGAAGCACACTCCCAGCGTCACCGTCGTATTCACCGACGAGGTCCTCTTCCAATTCCACGGTGACCACCGGTTCGTCGACTATGCGACTCAGTTCGATTATTCTGCGTATCTCAAAGATGGCCTCATCAGACAGGATGCACGACTGTTGTTCGTCCCTGGGCCAATCCCACTTCACCTTGCGATATACGACGATTCGCACGTGATCATGGCGCCTGCCCCATCGACTGGAGTTACGGAAGCCGAATCGACGGCTCTCGAATCATCTGACTCATGTATCATCGAATGGGCACTCGGCCTCTTCACCGCACACCTCGAGGATGCTCGACCACCGATTCAGGTATTTCAGGAACACGCGGCAACCCTGAACGGGGATAAGGACGGACACGAACGCCTGCTTCGATCGTTGACACCACAGAAGAAGGCCAGATGAACTGCAGAAGGGATTGTTCCACAACTCGTTACACTGTCTGTGGAGTTGCTCTATTTAGCGTTGCTCGCGTCTGAATCTTCATGGCCGAAAGACAATCGCAATCTAACACGGCCACTACCGATGGTCCCTCCGCAGTCGAGAACGAACCCCATCAAGGACCACCGCGTCAGGATGGGAGTCACGGCTCAGCCACCAGAGAGAAGTGGTACAGCGTGACGTTTTCGGTGCCGTGGATCGTCCGTGGGGCAGAGACGGGGCAGGATGCGATCAATATCGCAGTTAGTGAAGTCGGCAAGCGCATCACCTCCGCCAGCGATCGAACGAGAAACTGCAATATCAACGTCCAGAGCTTGGGGTGCAACGACTGTAGCAGCAGGACAGACGCCCTGCTCTTGGTCTCGAAGACCGCTCTCGTCGGGCTCCTCGTGACTCTCGATGTCCAAGCTGCGTCTGACGAGGAAGCTGAGCGAACCGCTCGAAGAGAGATCGGCCCTCACTTGGAAGACACACCACTCACCTCGGTCGACATCTCACGAAAGTAGCGCACCAACCGATTTCCAACGCTGGCAACATTAGAAACGTTAATAGCGTTATTAACATCTTTGCTATTTCTAACGCTAGTAGTGTTGGAATCAGATAGCAGCCACCTCATAGAGCGTGGTCTCAGACCCATTAGAGACGATATTAGCGCCAATAGCGTTAGAAGCGTTATTGACGTTAAAAACGCTAATAACATTAGAAGCGTCAGACATCCGGCTGACCAACGTTTTTAGCGTTAGAAACAGTCGAAACGAATAGAGCATCAGAAATGTCGGAAACCACCCCACCAGAGGTAATCGCAGTATCGTTCCAGAAAGGCGGAACAGGAAAGACCTTCACCGCACTCAACCTCGCGGGTGGCCTCGCAGCACGCGGATTCGATGTCCTCCTTATCGACCTCGATCCACAGGGGTCGCTCACGGCTAACCTCGGCAAAAGGGAAGTCTACGAGGACATCGACCAGCTGTCACTGGACAACGTTCTTCTGGACGTGAACAAGTGGTCGCAGATCAACGAAATCATCCTCTCCGACCACGAGGAGTTCGATCTCATTCCGTCGAACACGACGTTCAACGGGAACAAGACACCACTCGATTCGGCTGATGCCGGTGAGAATCGCCTCGGCAAGGTCATCGAGCAGATCGACCACGAATACCATTTCATCGTCTGTGACTGTCCTCCTGATCTCTCTGCATACTCGAAGAATGCGGTTACGGCCGGCGAGAACGTCATCGTCCCGATGCAGCCGCGTTCAGAGATGATTCACTCGGCCAATCTTCTGTTTGACCACTACGAGACGCTGGGGATGATGCACAGCCTCGAAATCGAATATCTCGCGTTCACGATGACCTACGACTCGACGAAGCTCACCAAGGAGAAGCGGAAGGTCATCGACTGGTTCGAGGACACGTTCGACGAGAAAGGCGTCCTCGTCGACGACCGGGCAGCCTTCGACCGAGCGAAATGGAACCAGGCGTCGATATACACGCACAGTGAGGCTGTCAAAAACGACCAGTTCCCCGTGTTCGACCAGGTCGTGCAACTTGTTCTCGAGCAGACGTCACCGCCGGATCACGACGTCGACCTTGAACACGCACGGAACATGAGCACGGAAGAACTCCGGGACCGCATCAAGGAGGCTCCTGAAGCATGAGCGATCTCGAACAGGAAATGGAAGAGACGGCCGAGCGGGCAAAGGCACTCGGTGTGAGTGGCGGTCAGACAACGGATCCGTCTGAGTTAGTCGAAGAAGGCGATGAGGAAGTGGCCGACGAGCAGGACGGCGATGAAGCGGAGAGCGACGAAGTGGAAACAACAGAAGCGTCTGCAACATCAGAAACGTTAGAAACGCAAGAAACGGTAGAGACAGAAGACGAAGATGAACCAGAACCGGGTGGTCTTGACGATCACGTCTACCCGAACCCGGACAAGGAACTGGGGTCACTCATCGACACGTACGAGAATTTCAACGTCTACGTCCCTCCCGAAGTGAAGAAGGAGGTCAACGCGTTCTACAAACAACTCGACTATGAGTTCTCTCAGGAGTTTGGAGACGAACTCGACAAGCACTGGGATTTCTACACGGCTCTCTTCAGAGCAGTGCTGCAGAATCGAGAGATCGTTAGAGAGGAGTTAGGGATGAGCGAGTCAGAATAGATAGTATCACAAATCGCTCCCGTATGCGATTTTAGACACTATTTCCGGGGGGACCAGCTACTTGATCAGATCGACCATCTCACGTAGCTCGGATTTGACGTCCTCCAATTCGCCTGACTCCCACTCGAACCATTCCTCAACGCCGGCGTCGGTGAATCTGAGAGAGGCTCGAACACGCCGGCCCGGATCGTGCTGGAAGAGCGCAAGCGCGTACGAGAGCATCTGTGGCCGGTAATGTCCCGCCAGATTCCCCGATGTCGTTGCTGAAAGGTCGTTGGTCTTGTAATCGATGATGTGATACCGGTCTGGTGTGACGAGCAGACGGTCGATATCGCCGACGATTCTCGATCCGTCCAGACGTGCCATCACCGAGTACTCATCGTGGACTGCTTCGACAGTCACCGATGCCTCAAGATCGTCGACGAACCGAATCGCGTCGTCTGCGTGGTCGATCGCTGCGTGGATGTCGTCCGCTGTCGGTTCTTCGCCGGCCATCTGACTCACTCGTTCAACGAACGATTCCCACTCGTCTCTCGGCGGGCGAAGCTCGTTCAGTCTATGGACGACAGTTCCGAACGTGGTCGGGCTGAGGCCTGGTGATTCTTCACCCGCTGCGTAGGTGTGTCCGTCACCGGAGTGTTCGGCCACTTCGTTCACGAGCGTCGTCGCTGTCACTCGGACCCCAGTGTCGCGTTCGGGGGGTGACGGAATCGAGATTTCCGGCATCGTTTCGTCGACGTCTTCGTCGGATGCCCAGTCCGTCGGTTGGGGTGGTGTTCGGATGGTATAGCCTGCATCACCGAGCTGACCTTGAGTGTCGCCGTTCTGGACAGCCTGGCCTAAGAGTTCGCCATCTTCGAGAAGATGGGGTTGAAGCCAGTCACGCCAGCGGTCAGCCTCATCGAATGCCGCCGGCTCGCCGAGTTCAATGTCTCCAGACTCGCTACGCTCGATGTCGTGCGTTCCACACAGGAGGAGATGGTCACGAGCCCTGGTGCAAGCGACGTAGAGGAGGCGTTTCGCCTCCGCTCGTTCCTGTGGAAGTGAGAGACGATCTGCGTACTCGTGGACGGCAGTCTTCTCGATCGAGAAGGCGTCTCTGGGATGCGGACCGCCGACAGCGGGAAGCGGTGGCGCATCTGTAGTTCCCTCCACCAGTCGGACGTAACCGTAGTCGTCGACGCTTCGTCCGAAATTGAGACTGCTTCCGATATCCGGGATCGTAACGATCGGGAACTCCAGTCCCTTCGAGGAGTGAATCGTCATGATTCGAACGCCCTCGGCATCGCCAGGAATATCTGCTTCACCCTCACGTGGATCGATTTCTGCTTGCCGGTCGATCCGATGTAGCAACCCAGCAGCCGTGTGGACACCGTTTTCGCTCCAAGTTCGGACCTGATCACGGAACTTCTCGACGTTCGCAACTGCCTGCTGGCCGCGTTCGTCGGCACTGACACTCGTCAGGTACCCGGTATCGTCGATCACGCGCGTGAGGACGCGATTCCACGAAAGGACGCCCTCTTCTCCCGGCTCCGCACACCCACTCAGCGTACGCCAGCTCGATAGCAGCTCGAACGCGTCCGTAAGCTGTGGATCATCGGACGTTTCCAAGGCCGTCCAGATCGAGTCTGCACGTGCGATTGCGGGGGCGAGCCGGTCGTCGGTAAACCCAAACAGGGGTGATCGGAGCACACCGTACAGAGAGATGTCGTCTCTAGGATCACCGAGTACCCGTAGGAGATTCGTGAGCGCCTGCACCTCGGGCGTGTCGTAGAATCCGACACCGCCGATGACCGTATACGGGATGTCGTACTCTTCGAGGGCTCGCTGATACCGGTCGAGGTGTGTTCGCCGACGGAGCAAGATTGCCACGTCGTCAGGGGTCGCAGAACGGTGCTCACCAGTATCCGTGTCCTGAACGAGCGGTGGGTCGTCAAAGAGGGTCGTCAGTCGGGCTGCGAGTGCCTGTGCCTCTGCTTCGATTGTATGGTCCAACGCTCCCTCAGCGACGGGGTGGTCGTCACCGAAGAGCGTCGCCGCCGTCTCTGCATCATCAGGGACGACGAGATATTCGATACTGCCGTCGAGTCCCTCGATGTCTTCGACTCGGTCTCGTCTCGCCGTGAGCGGTTGTGGCGGCGCTTCGAACGGCGCATGTTCTTCGTCTTCGGGCTGGAACAACTGATCAAAGAGTCTGTTCAAGAACGTGAGAGGGCCCTCAAGCGTCCGGAAATTACCCGAGAGTTCGAGGGAGGTCGGGCTCTCGACTTCGCTGCCGGGAACCTCGTCCAGCCCGAGACTGCTGTTTACAGACTGCAGTTCGTCCCGTGCTGCACCGAACGTCGTGACGTCAGCGCCGCGGAAGGCGTAGATACTCTGTTTCTCGTCACCAACGAGGAACACGTTCGTCGCCGTCTCCTCGTCGACGCCGGTGAGGAGCTTCACGAGCTCCCACTGCCGGTCGTCCGTGTCCTGGAACTCGTCGACCATTACCGCCTCGAACTTGTCCTGAAGACGGCGACGAACCTCCTCATTCTCACGGAGGAACGAAATCGTGGTCTCTATCACGTCGGGGAAATCGAGCGCATCTCGACGGTCCTTCCCGGCCTCGTAGCTTTCCAGAACTCCATCGAAAACACGCATCAGCGCCAGCGCGTAGTGCGCACTGTTCTCCTCGAGTTCGCCCGGCGTCGTGTCGACTGCGTCCTCGTGGTATTCGACAGCCCCGATTACCACGTCGACAGCGTCTTTCAGATCATCGTAGACGTCACCGTGTTCGTGCCAGTCCTCCCGAGACCCAACGACGTAGCCTGAACTACTGTAGAGTCCACCGCTCTTCTTCTCACACACCTCGTAGAGGTCGAGAATCGCGCGCTGGCACCGACGGGGATCACTCTTCGAGGGAGACTCCGGAAGCGTTGTCGCGATGTCCTCGAAGGTCCGATACGCTCGCAAGCCATCCTCGTCCTGAACGTCGGCCCCAGCAGGAAGTCGGTCAGCCAGCTCTCGCAGGGTTTCTAGAACGCCGTGTGTGTAGAGCGTCTCACGAGCGTCATCGGCGTCCAGGTCACAGACAGTCTCCCAGAGGACGTCCACGTACTCCTCGACGTCAGCATCTCGCCAGCGTTCGAGGACGGCCTCGCTCTGTGGGCGCTCATCGAGCAACCCGGTCAATACGTCGACGAGTTGGCTTCGTCCCCAGAGCTGGGCGAGCAGCGCAACGTCCTCGTCGCTCTGATTTCCTTCGAGGAACTCCGTGACGACTTCTCGCTGGAGGGTTGCGGCGCCGTCCTCGTCGAGAACGTCGAACCCGAGTGGGACTGGCGCTTCGACGGCACGTTCTCGTAACAGTCGGGTACAGAATGCGTGTATCGTGTGGACATAGCCGTCTTCGAGTTCGTCGAGAACATCCCGCCACCGGTGGTATCCATCAGGAGAATCCTCGGCAGCGAGCCGGTCGTAGACTTCCGTCCGGACGCGTTCGGTCAACTCCGCCGCGGCCTTTCGCGTGAACGTGATCGTGACGATGTTCTCAGGGGTGAGTGATGGGTTCTCTTCGAGAATGGTGACGTATCGCTCAGTCAGTGTCGTCGTTTTGCCGGTCCCAGCGCCGGCGGTGATGGCAACGTTCCGATCTTGAACGAGTGCGTCTTCCTGTTCGGTGGTTAGCTGAATTGCATCATCTTCATCAGTCATCGCTCATCACCGCCTCGAGGTCCGCATCGTCCTGTACGCGTAACGGAACATACGCTGACTCGTCTCCCCGTGCGTGGTCGACACGCTCGCGCTTCCGATGGTGGCGGACATCACAGGCGCGACGATAGTCACAGTAGCTGCAATTCGCCCCCCGACTCGACAACAAAGTCGTATGGAACCGGCCATTCGCGATGGCGTCGTCGATCTGACCGAGCCATTCGGGCACGACCTCGTCTAAGAATTGGCGTAGCTCTGCCTGTGAATCGAATTTCGATTCCACACCGCGTGGGACTTTGACATCGTTTGGCGGCCGGACCTGGTAGTACGTCGCGGACAGCGCAGCGTCATCGATATCATCCTCACTCAAAACGGCCTCCGCAGCGAGGAGATAGATCGGGAGCTGGAATTTCGTCCCGCCTGTCGTTTTGGTCATATACGGTGCGCGTCCCGTCTTGTAGTCGTATAGCGCTAATTCCGGTTGTTCGTCGGTACCGGCCTCGTCGACGCGGTCGATGTACCCACGGATCGAAACGGTCGACCCATCAGGATGTTCAACCTCGAACGGTCCAGTGTCGGAGTCAGGTAACCCGTCACCGAATGGGGCTTCGAACCAACGCGGTCGGGTATCGCCGCCTCGCATGAGTTCCTCTTCGATGAACGTCGCGAGCAGCCCTTTCTCGGGTGCTTCGTGCGGTCTCGAACTGCCCGCGTACGGGTTCGTTTCTGAGTCGCCCAATCCGGCGAACAACTCAGTGAGCCAGCGTTCATAGAACAGGCCCTCGTACTCGAAGTCGGCGTCCGCCAGTTCGTCGAGTGCGATATCGAGGAGACGGTCTTCCAATTCGTCTCTCTCGTATGCACTGACATCGAGTTCCTCGCTCGACTCCGCCGCAAGCTCCACATAGAAGCGTTCGAGAACGTCGTGAACGTAACTGCCGGTCTCGAGAGGTGTCGGTGTCACTTCGATGTCGTCCGGATCCTCGATGTCGAGAACGTTCTCCGCGTAGAACTTGAATCCGCATTCGACGTACCGTTCGATTCGGCTCGCGCTGTAGGGTTCGCGCTCAGAGGGAGGATACACTGCATCGACGGTGTCTGCATCGAGAACGCCATCGTGAGATGTGAGATCTGGATCGCTTCGATTCTCGGCACAGCTGAGGCCCCGGTCAGTTCGTTTCGTCTGATCGGGTGTGAGGTCGCCCTGCTCGCCGGCGTGATCGACAGCAACTCGCCGACGTGAGTGAGCGGCGAGGCGACGCTGGAGGTCTTCACGGGAGCCGATGCGCTCGTCAAGACCCTCTACTGGTTCGATACCGGTTGCTCGTTGGAGTTCATCGAGTACCGGTGAGCGGACGACTGCCGATTCATCATCGCCCGATGCTGGCGTTGTGAGTGTGACTTCATCGACGTTCGCCAGCAGCGTTGCGAAGAGATAGCGGCCTCGAAGGCGCTCGTCACCTGTGTCGAACCGAGGATGGGCGTCGGTCATCTCATCGAAAAATGCCGGTCGTTCCGGTGAGACGGGGAAATGTTCCGTCGTGAGCCCGACGACGTAGACGTTCTCGAACGAGCGCATCCGCGCGTCGAGCATCCCCAGAACCTCGACGTGACCGCTGGCAGCACCCTGAGGAACACGAATCGGAACGCCATCGAACGCGCGAGTGAGCAACGCCAGTGGGGAGAGCTCACTGGAAACAGCTTGCATCGATTCAAATGAACTGAGAACCTCGTCGACGACGGCGTACGCTTGCTGCTCCGTCGCCTGTGTCGTCCCGCCAGCATAGTTCTCGACTGCAGATTCGAGCTCGAAGTCGTCAGCCAGCACTCGACGGAAAATGTCGAGCGCTGTTTCGAGGTCACCAGTACGGAGCGTGCCGAGCGACGAGATGAGGTCTTCAATATGTCTCCTCGCGTCGTCGTCGATGTCGTCGAGCAGCGGATCGAGCGCGACAGTGTCGCGGCGTCGAGCAGCTGCCGTGATAGCGTCAACTTGCGCTCGGGAAAGGAAATCGACGAGTGGATTCGCCAGCAGCGATGTCAAATCCTCAGCGTGTGGTTCCTGCTCGGCAAGACGAAGCAGATCGTGGATGACGCTCCCTGCAAAGGTCCGATCCAGTTGGGAGGCAGCGGTCGTCACGTGGGGAATGCCATAGGTCTCGAAGACATCGTCGACGTACCCCGCATACGCCTCGGTCCCTGGAATTACGACCGCGAGGTCGTCCGGATCGCGACCATCAGCGAGTTCCGCTCGGAGTTCGCGAGCGACGAATCGAATCTCGCGTTCCGGCGTCGGTAACTCCCGCCACCTGAGTGTCTCTGGCGTTGGTACGTCACCGGGGTCGTGGCGATACATCGCGTTCGTGACTGTGGCGACGTCGACAGCAGTACCCTGCTGTGGCTCAACCACGTTCCGCTCGAATCCCAACTCCTCGTAGAACTCCAGTCCATCGACGGTGACACTGTCGACACCCCCGTCACCGTGCTGGTGGAGCGGGAGAATCGCAATCGTGTCGAACGCATCGACGATCCGCTCGATCACAGCCCGTTCGACGGGTCGGAACTCGTGATAGCCGGAGAGTATGACGGCGTCAAGTTCTGGCGAGAGGTCTGCAAAATCAGCGTCGGCAGTCGCGACGGCCTGGAAAATCTCACCACGTGTCGCGGTCCATTCGTCGACGTGGTCGCGTTGAAGCTCTCCATAGGAACGATAGGCGTCGACAGTCGCCGTCGCGATCCGTTCGTCGAGCTCTGACCCCTCGAATTCTGTTGCGAGTTCTTCGGCCGTAGAGACGCCAGCGTCATCGAACAGCGAAAAGCGACTACTGAACGCGTCCGCGAGTGCCGCAGATGCTGGCTCGCCTGCAAGAATGCTCCCCTCGCTCTTGGTCGCCTGGTCGAGAGCAAATTCCGTGAGACGACGGTTCACCTGCCCGGAGAGTCTCGCGATTGGGCCGTCGAGAGCTTCGTACCAGTCACGGACGACTGCGTCAAGCGTCTCGGCTCGGAGGCGAAGCGGACGGTGTGTGTCTGCCCATGAATCTTCGACGTGACCTCTTCGAGCGTCGTTTCGCGTGATGTAGAGAATACTACCGAGCGAATCACCAGCAACGGTGTCGGCTTTCTGGAACGCCTGCTCTTCCAGAAGTGTATGTTTGGGACCTGTGAGAAGCGTGGAATCCATCGAACAAACTGTACGATGACAAGGCTGTTACTTCACTCTTGGTAACAGTAATTGGATATCTGACGTTTACCAGAATAGTCCCATTTGGAAGAGTTCCCGTGAGTCAGTTCCAATGCGTAGAGTAGGGAGTTCAGCGATTACCGACAGGAGCGACAGCCAATCCCATCAGGAGTGACAGAGAGGTAATTCGCCTCCGAAAGGGTCTCCTGACAGGACTTACACGTTACCTCATCGGTAACGCCGCACCCAATAGCATACGGAGCTCGAACAGTCTCAGTTCGCCCGCCTTGACTCACAGAGAGTTCGATTTCACCTCGTTCGTAAGCAACGAGAGTTGAAGCGACTGGCTTAGTAGTGATCTCGATAGCGTGTCTCTCGTAGATCTTTTCGCGTTCTTGGGCAAAGCCAATCGTTTTCTCCTGAACAAGGCCTTCAAGTTCCGTCTCCAGATCTTCTTTTTCGTTTTTCAGTTCTCGGCGCTTCTCAAGTGCCTCAACACGTTGTTGTTGGGACTCAGCACCGTCGACATCTGTAGTCAGATCTTGAAGCCGCTCAGACAGTCGATTGATCTCATTCCGAAGTTCATTGATACGTTGCTCCTGCAGCTGTCGATACTCTTCGAATTCTGAATCAGCAGAGCGAGAGGCAGACTGGCGAACCTCCACGATCTCATCCTGAACTGCCTCTACTGCAGCCTTTTGTCCGGCTGAGATCGCATTAGCAAGCTTCTCAGAGGACACCTCCAAGCTCTCATCTACGTCATATTCCGTCGTTTCAGAGGATAGCGGTTCTGCTGGCGCAAAGAAACCCTCAACAAGGATCTCCGAAATCCCTGGAAGTGGCTGTTCAGACTCGACATCTACCGTGACTGCTTCCAAAAACTGAGTCTGATACTCGCTTACTGTTTCCACACCAATTTTCACGAATACGCAAATCGCGGTTCGGTCGTAATATGGGCTAAAGCTTGAATCCTCTACTGAGACTTCGCTCTCAGTCACCCATGGTGGATAGCGATGGGAATCATCAATCAGACTATTTGTGAGAGCGAGCTGCCCAATGGGGGCCATCTGCGCAGCCTCGTCGAGCAATTGCTGAGCAAATTCACTCTCCGGAGAGAGAACCACACCACCAGCGTCTATTTCAGCGTCGTGTTCACCTAGTATGACCTCGAATTCCTGGCTGTCAGCGAATGCCACATTGACGTGAGACGGTAAACGAACCTGCCACTTATTATCGCCAGCCTGAACCGAGGCACCAAGTCCGTTGAAGTAGTCTCGAGTGAAGGCCTCCAGAGCAGACTGAGTCACGGGATGTGTAGCGTCAGTCATCGCTTGCCCCCAGGTCGAAACTCTCGAAGACGCCGCTGTTGAACTTCTCCACCTTCTGTGAGAGGTCCTGTTGTTCTTCGAGATCGATAGCCATCGATTCGAAGTCGTTCTCGAGGTCGACCTCGGAATCAGCGCTCGCGAGTCGCTCGAAAATCTCGTCTTCGAAACTCCGCCCAGAGTCTTCGAGCCGAGTAAGAATCGTACTGAGTTCACCGACAGTCTGCTGGAACAGATCGATCTTGTGATACAGCCGATCCAAGACGTACTCTTCAATCGTCCCTTTGAGTCCCATGTTGAAGACGTACACCTTACGCTTTTGCCCAATTCTGTGGATACGACCGATTCGCTGTTCCACCTTCATGGGATTCCACGGGAGATCGTAGTTCACCATGATATTGCAGAACTGGAGATTCCGACCTTCATTCATCGCGTCTGTAGAGACGAGAACACCGCCATCCTCTCGGAATCGATCGACGATCTCCTCCTTCTCTTCGCTTGAGTGTCCGCCGTGAAACGCATGGGTCGTATAGCCCTGCTTCTCGAGTGCGTCCAAGACGCGGCGTTGAGTCGGTCGGAACTGTGTGAAGACGATGACTCGCCCCATCTCAACATGGTCACGGGCTTCCTCAACGATATCGAACAGCCGCTCTTCTTTGGTGACTGTGTCTATGGTATCGATCTTCTCGACGATTTCTTCAAGTTCGTTCTTGTGAGTGAGTTCGTTGTTCTCGTTGAGCTGCTTCAGAATCGTCTGCTTGAGCGCTGCTGGGCTGCTCACAACCTCCTTTTGCAAGAGCATCAAGACGAGCTTCTGGCCACGGTCTTGGCTGTACGCTTCTTGAACGTAGTCAGTCACAGCATCATAGAGGTCCTTCTCAGCGGCGCTCGGCTCGAACGTCCGTGTATCGATAATCCGATCCGTGAAGTCGATATCAGTATCCTCACGGCGATTCCTGATCATGACCTGGCCCAGCCGGCGTTGTAACTCATCGCGGTTTACGAGCGTTTCCTGGCCGTTATCGACGAAGTAATGATGGAACGTGTCTCGGCTCCCGAACAATCCCGGTCTGAGCAGTGAAACGATATTGTACAGATCAGTGAGCTCGTTCTGGATTGGAGTCGCAGTAAGGAAGAACGCGTAGTTGTAGGTGAGCTTGTCAATGAGTTCGTAGCGGTCAGTGTCCTCGTTTTTCACGTAGTGAGCTTCGTCCATCACGAGGACGTCCCAATCACGAGCGAGTACTGTCGCACGATGCCGGTCGCTCTTTGCCGTGTCTATACTCGCGATAATGCGATCGTGGGCGTCAAATCCCTGAAATTCATCGTCATAGTTGCAAACGAACTCCAGACCGAATTTCTCTCGAAGTTCCCCCTGCCACTGTTTCGCCAGTTGTGCGGGAGTCAAGATGAGTACTGAGCCGCTGGTCTCTCGGTAATGCATCTCCTTGAGAATCATCCCGACCTCGATAGTCTTGCCGAGACCGACTTCATCGGCGAGAAGGGCCTTGCCATCCATCTCGAACAGCGCTCGATGGGCAGCATCTACCTGGTGTTCGAGGAGTTTGACTTCTTCCTCGTCAACTCGCGAGAGCGAGCGGAGTTCCGTATCAGGCTGACCC
Source organism: Haloarcula sp. MBLA0138 (assembly GCF_055632455.1). NCBI lineage: Archaea > Methanobacteriati > Methanobacteriota > Halobacteria > Halobacteriales > Haloarculaceae > Haloarcula > Haloarcula sp. MBLA0138. The sequence goes on from NZ_JBVMVU010000003.1 coordinate 63,181, forward strand.
GAGAGCAGGCGGTTTGCCATGACGGTTTGCCTGTGAAACGAAAAATCAGCGACTCCTGAGGAATATGATGCAACCAGGTCATCAGGGCCATCATGCGTGACCTCGATGTCTACGAGGTCCTGCTCGTCCATGGGATATGAAAAAAGGTAGGCAGACAAATAGGTTATGTTGGCGATTTTAAAAACGAATCAGATAAACCGAAGATACGTCCAGAGGGGGATCTGGATTATCGGCTTTGGCCCTTCATCATATATCTCAACGCCACGTTCTAGTGCGGATCGAGCGTTCGTTAATAGAATTCCAAATGAGGGGCCGCCATCAATTACCGACGTCTCATCTTCGTCCATGTGCCCCCCATAGCTATCCTTCTGAATGTATTCCCGTCGGCGCCTTACAGTGTTATCCGAGACTGGCGTATACAGAAGTTCATCAATGGGGTCTCGCTCACTGTCAGATGCACTTCCTCCCAGAAAGTCCAGTAAAGCGTCAAAATCAGGGGTATCAATACTCCTCCTGAGCTCGTTGATCCCCTCATTGAATGACCAGAGGATTGGGACGGGAGTGCCGTTGAGTTTTACAACGAAATCTACAGACCCCTTCGAACCGGGCCAGAACTTCACGAGACCCCGCTTGGGATCGTCCTGGTGGTTGAGTTCACACGATAGACGAATGGTTTGGTCGAACGCAGTCGACTTTGCGAGGGCCTCCTGTAGTCCGGGCTCGCGTCTGAGAACGTCAGTTAAATTCGTTCGACAAACAGCATTCGTGAGGCCTGGATCGCGAAGATAGAAGCGGATGTGACGAGGTCGTTGGTTATCGTACTCCTGTGACGGGGAGAGAAGATGGAGTCGAGAGAGGATACTGAGATACTTGTCCCGAAGCGTCCGGCGGTCGATGTCGAGAGTATCCACTAGATCATCGAATGCGACGTCTTGAGTCGGGTGTTCGTGAGCAGTGAGAGCAAAGAATCGCTCTAAGCCTAGTCCGTCTTTGATTCCGCGCAGATTTGTGGCTGCACGCAAGAGACCCTCTCTACACTCCGAGAACGTCTCTTCTTGCAAAGCTTTGAAATCAAAATCACCACGGCCTCGGATAACATCGACGTACTGTTCCCCCTCAATATCAATCCCACTCCCCGCGAGTCGTAGCGTTACTGCCCCGCCAGTTGTACAGTAGTTCGCGATCTCGCGACGGACGGTAGTTGCCTCGACAATCGCATCTTGCTGCTGAGCCTCTACCTCAGAAGCAAATCTTTCAGGAGTGCTCTGGTCCACCGCTTCATAGAGAGCATTCCGAACACTCGTCCCGTCAAAGCGCTCTGATGGCGGAGCAAGGACAACATCACGGTGGCGTAGTCTCAGGAAGTCAGCGAACCCCAGTGTATACAGCTCGATGTTCTCGTGGAGAGAGGGGCTATCGAGAGTTGAATCGCCTGTTTGTCCCACACGCGCTCGAACGGCATCGGCTGAAAGGGCAGTCGAAACAATACGACGATCGCTCCGTTCGTCGAGCAGATCGGCAACCACACGTTCCCAGTGGCCGACCTCTGTGCTCCCGCGCTTGTTCGGGCGCTCAACGATATGAAGATCGTCCAGAAGGACGTAGTGATCTGCCGAGTCAGGACGTCTCAATACGTGTGTTTCAAAGTGGTCGATGGCGGCCCGGAGCTGGTCTTCCGGCCTGACTTGGAAGACAGGATCATCGCGAAGAGGGAGATACAGAACATTAGACGAGGGGACAAGATTCTCGTGAGCCTGCTCGCGCTTGCTCGCATCTCGAATGATTTTCTCAATGAAATCTGGGTCGACGTGGGCGGAGGCCAATTGTTTGAGAAGTGTGCTCTTCCCCACCCCGTCCGGCCCAGTAATAGTCACGAACCGCCGATCATCTTCATGAAGAGTCTCGTACGTTTTGTGGAAAGCAGTCCTGAGCGTAGAATATTCTGCAGAGATACTGGTTTCGTGATCGCCATCCCACCAGGGGTTGTACTGCTCTAACCGTTGTATCAGAGTATGGCCGGAAGTGAATGGCTCGGGGTCGAATGACATAGAACGCGTCGTATATTCCTGATTAAGGCGCATAGTAATGTGTCTTTAGGTCACTCCTCCGAGATGTGGAGATTGCTTTCGCTCGTTCTCTCACTCGCACATGTTGTTTTATGGTAGCCCCCCGATATTCATCAGATAATGAGCAGCGGGAAGCCGAGCTTCGAGAACTACGACCGCGAGGAGGCGGAAGAGTTCAGCGGCATTATCCGAAATAACGCGACGTATGCTACTGACTTTATCAATCGAACATCTGATCCAGATGCGGTTCGCTACCTCGTCAACGAGCTTGAAATAGATGGGAGGCGGTCTGGTGACCGAGAGCAGGTCAAGCAGGCAGTCCTGACTTCCAGTGTTACCCCATTCGAGGTCAAACAGACCGTCGCACAGCGAAATTACAGTCTAGGAGAGACACTCGTACCCGATACCGTAAAGAAAAACGCACTCACAGCAATCGAGGTCGGAAAGCCCATCGTATTGTATGGGCCGACAGGCACGGGTAAGACCTACTTCGCCAAACAACTCGCTTTGGAAGCCTGTATCGACTATTCCATCCACACTGCGACGCCAACGTGGACGCCTGCAGATATCACTGGGAGTATCCAGCCCGAGACGAAAGACGGTGAGATAGAATATCATCGCCAAGCAGGCTGTGTCTCAAAGGGAATCCAGAAAGCGAAAGAATACGATGATAACTGGGCTGTGATAATCGACGAGATCACTCGTGCAGACATCTCTCAGGTCTTTGGTCCACTCTATACTGCCATCGAGGACGAAGAGCAGGTGATCTTCCGCGACGACGATGGCGAGCCGCTCACGCTCAACGAAAACGTGAAGATCATCTGTACGATGAATATGTCGGACCGCACGGTGAACGAGTTGGACAACGCAATCACACGCCGCTTTGCGATGATCGAGCTCAGTACGTATGGTGATGAGGAGCGAGCAGCCCTGTTCGATCGTTGGATCGGGGAACTCGGCTCCGACGTGGATATCGACCTCGACAAACTCCAAGAACTCTTCGAGACTCACCACCAGGGAATCAACGCAGGGACGACGACGAGCGGGGAAGGTGGAATAATGGAGTTCGGCCCGATGCACTACGAGGACGTAACTCAGTTCCTCAAACACGCCTGCGGAAGCAGCGGTCCCTACGCCGGCGAAGAGAACATTGCGGTTGGTCAGGCATTCGCCACGTACATCGCACCAAGACTCCTGAATACAGCAGCTCTCCCCCAGATTAACCGGCTCGCAACTCACTACGAGACGCTCGATAACCAATTCGAGGCGTTCGACCTCACACCAGCGGTCGACCTCGCAAACAGGCAAGCAGAGGCGGAAGAACGCGAGATGGGCGTCAGCGCGTATGAGTGAGGCTGTTCGTTACGAATACGGAACGTCGTTGTGCTCGGTCCAGGAGAATCGCAAACTAATCGTCGAAGAGTGCGATCGAGAGTCGATTAAAGACGAGCTACGGGCAGCGAACTTCGTTCGAGAAGGCAGCAAGTACGTCAAGAAACGTCCTCGGTTGCGGATAGCCGCTGGACAGGATGCCGAAGAAGACGCCCTGCAAGTTCTGTCTGTTCGGCTTGTCGATAACTCGCTTCACGTCAAGCCCTCGGATATCGTCGGGATCGTGAGTCTGGTTCCGGGGATGAACGTACAGATCGAGCCCAAGGTAGACTGGGAGCACGTCATCGAAATGCTGCTCACAGTCTACGACATCGACAGAACCCAATCCTACTACGGCGTCCCTCTCAGCGAACTAGTCTCCAGCGGCGTCGAGTCCACTCGAATCATCGCGATTCTCGCGATCAACTACGTGCATGGTCTCAGGACGATTCGACGGAACGGGTTCATCCGGAATCTCCACATCAATCGTCGAAACGGATTCGAAGGGCTCGGATCGGTTGACGTGGAGCAAACGCTGATGAATCATGCAACCGGGAATCCAGCACCGACATGGGTCGAGACCCAGGTCGAATATGCGAATCCGGTAAACTCGGCCATCCACATGGCTGGAAAACTGCTGTTGAGACTACTTCAGCAGGACCAGGACGGACACAGCCATCCGCGACAGGATGTGTTGCTCTCGATGGTCCACCAAGAGGTCGAACGGATGGAAGAGCTGGGAATCGCTAGCAGCCAAAAGGAGGTCGGTGTCTATCGACGACTCTCACTCCACGATCTCCCCAGACAGCGCAACTATTATCGTCGGGCGTTCTATACGGCGCAGTCAATTCTGGCCTCTGCGTTGCTCGGTCAAGTCGGAGGAGGACCCGAGGAATTACTCGTCGACTACGCGCTGAGCATGAATTCGCTGTTCCAAGATTATTCCCACAGAGTCCTCAGTCGAAAGGTGGGATCCATACGGACTATTGACTATCTCGACCAGCTCAGCGATATCGAGTGTAAACCTGAGCCGTCGATCTATCCTTTCGCAGGGAACGCGGAGGCTCGCCACGAACCAGACCATCTTCTCACGGATGGTGAGGAGACGCTAACCGTCTTGGACTCAAAGTACTACCGTGAGGGAAAGAACCCAGCAAACGAATCAGAGTCCCGGTCCAGGATGTTCGCGTATGCCTATTTGACAGAGACCAATCGAATGGCGTTCCTGTGCCCCCAATATCAGCACGTTCGCCTCCCCGTACAGCGGACCGGGGCAGAAGTCGAGATCGTTTCACCAGACGACGAATTCACCTGCAAAGCCTATGAGGATATCATCGAGGGATATATCCTCGAAACTCTGGCAATCGAGTATCCCGAACTCCGGGTTTTCGATGCCGCGACTGAGGCACATCTCTGTCTCAGCGGCGTCTCTGATGGCGATCTTTCCGACATCCATGATACGAACGGGCCGTTCAGCATCAACAATCCTGCCACGTTCGCGGACCGGGTTATCTCAGCGATAGCATTCTCGTCGTACGGGCCAAACAAACCAGAACTAGACGACCAGGGTCGATGGACAAAATCCCGGATCAAAGATGCCTGCGGGAAGACCGATGAAGAAGATCATCCGAAGTATCCCCGTCACGAAACGACTTGTGTCCCGGTCTACGATCCAGAAGGGAACGACGATCACGGCACGGTCACGCTATACTTCCTGAAGTCCGTGGATGGAGAAACGCACGTGAGCACAGAAGGCCCGTGGGCCCTCATGTGAGCACAGTCAGAAAGACGATTATATCCGGAATGGAGCAACAAGCCAACCCGAGTCTCGTTTCTTGATCTGTCGGCCAAAGATCGGGCGCAGAGAGTAGAACTCATCGTCAATTTCAACTTCAAAGGAATCGCCAGCCCCCTGAAGGTTCCCTTCGACGACGAACTGAATCGTCGGAAGCGGACGCTGGCTGTTCAGGTAATCCATCTCTTTTCGCATCGTCGAGACCAAGCGATCTCGAATATCGTCTTCATCCGTGAGCACATCCTCAAGACCAACGACGCAGATTTCGTCGGGGAGGTCTCTGTCCTCCAATTTGGATAGAAATTCATCGACTGGGACCCGATAATCTGCTGATTCGCGTTCCCCACTGACGATGATATTGTACATCCCCGCAACGGCGTCAATATCGCTCATGTCATCCCGAATGTCTCACAGGGATGTAAAATACATTAGTCCCGGAAGAGTTGTCGATAGGCTTCATCACCACTGACGGTTGCTAGGTCGGTGGCAACGTCGAGCATTTCGCCGGTGACCTCCATCTCACGTAGCTCGTCCATCGTTCTCGTCTCCTGTTCGGCATCGTACCTCAGAAGCTGTACTCGCTCGAGTGCGGTGAGATCATCAATATCCCTCGCTTTGAGATACGCGAGTCGATCATCATCAGCCCAGTTCGTGAGTCGGAACCCATCACTGGTATCGAAGAGTGACCGATCACGAAGGTCATCTGGATTAATTTTAGTTCCTCTACAGAGTCGGTTGACGTCATCAAGGGTCGGGTCCTCCATCGCCAAGAGGTCGAGATAGATCTCGTCGGGAGAGACATCTCCTGCGATTATATCGTAGATTTCCTCGACGACCTCATCAGCAGTCATTACCGCACCTTCACGGTGGACTTTCGCGTGATGTTCGGAATACTCGCGGAAACACCGTCCGAGTTCGACAACGCTGATATCGCCCTCTGAGATGGTTTGCCCTTCACGAATTTCGTCTCGTACCTGTCGGCTGGCACGGTGCATCCGGCGGCGGAGCGACGACCAACTGATCGGCTCTCTGCCGGAAGCAGGGCGGGCGACGACAATCACGCTAAAGGAGAGTTCATCCCCCATCATGAACTCGCTGAGGTTGGCAGAGATGGGGTACGTTGCCGTGATGTCGAAGCCCTCATCACACAGCGCCTGAACGAGCGCTCCCCATGACTCCTTGCCCCCGTGACGATAGGTGAACGTGAGAACGCCGTCGTCTTTCAGAACTTCCCTTATGCGGGAGAACGATTGCTGGAGTTCCCCCTCAAATGCCTCCGCATCTTTGTTCACAGCTGGGTTAGCGACGATGCTCTCGTCCCGAGGAGTCGCATCTGGAGTGAAGCTTTGATACTCATCTGCCAGGAGTAATCGTTGCCAGACGTAGAAGAAGTCAGAGACCTCCGAGTAGACGACATTATCGTAGTATGGAGGATCGGTGATGACTGCGTCGTAGTCGGATTCGAGATCGACCTCCCGGATGTCTCCTTGATGGAGTGAATACGTCCCACCGACCGGATGCTCGAACGGCTCCGTCTGGATGAGCTCACCATCTTCGAGGTACCGCTCGGTCGGATTATGGGCAAATTCGACGGCATTGACTATCTTTTCCCACGTATTCTGGAACGTGCCGCGACCTGCTCGCGTTCCCCAAACATTGTTTTCAGCGTATTCTACGCGCGGTGTGTACGAATTCTGTCTGAATATCCCCTCGATTTTTGTCCCAGAAACGTTGTACAGCGCAAATCGGTTCTGGAACATGAGAGAGTCGCTGAATGCGAGGAGGAGATACTCTTTGACCGACTGGTCATCAATATCGTCGATTGCCGAGAGAAGCGTCGAGAGACAGAATAGCTGGCGGTCGTTGAACATATCCTGCCAGGTTTCGTACCCGTGACGAAATACGTCGTTCCCGTTGATTCGAGAGGCCGCTGTGATAGCCCCTTTTGGGATCTCGCCGCTTGGCGCGTAGTCTCTCAGGTCTTCGTCTGATTCCCAGCCATCTCGAGCGCGTTCGAACTGCGCGAGGTCGTCCTCGGTAGCTGGCTTGTAGCCTTTGAACGTCGATCGCTCCTTCCCTTCGTCCTCGCAGTCTGGACAGTAGTATTCGATCGCGTAGAGCTTCTCGGAGTAGGACTGTCCGTCGGCAATTGCGTCGACGATGGGATACTTCAGCCCGCACGAGGGACACCCGTAATTTCCGCCCCGGGTGACAGGGCCGTCGGCGGGAATATACTCGTGACTGCATTCCGGACAGACCGACTCAGACTTGTAGTCATCAGTTAGGAAAACTGACCCACAATCAGGACAGTAGACATTGTACTTGTCATCGTCCTCGTATCGTCCGTTCGCGACACGGTAGTCCTTGAACAGCGGTATCGTCTCTCCACAAGAGGTGCAGTCTAGCTCCCGCACCCACATCGCGTAGACGCTATCTGCAACGTGATCTGCGTCATGGGGACAGGCAGTCTCGTAGAGAGATTGGAGGTCACCAGCTACTGATTCCCGAACGTCTTCGAAGGCCTCCTGCAGAGCTTCGATGTCGACTTCGTGGGCCTCCAGCTCTTTCTTCGAGATGAACCAGGCCACGGGGTTCAAATCGACACCCGTGACCTCCGCGTCGAACCGAATTGCCTCCATCAGGCTGGTTCCGCCACCCATGAACGGGTCGAGGACCTTCTTGCCGTCCACGCGGACATCCTTCGGGTAGAGGTCCCAGAGTGCGTCTGGGTCGCGTAGACTTACAGCGTCGATGAGTTGCTCGATATCTGTCTCGCTTCCATCTCCAGTCTCTTCACCGAAGTCAGTGAGATTCAGATCAGTCTGGTCGGGGTCGTGGACCTCAACAGAGTCCGGATAGTCAACGAGAGAGTAGAGCGTAATTGCTCTGAACACGCTCCCCAGCCTCCTTGCCCACCACTTGTGCATCGTGGAGAGTGGCCGGTAGTAGAGCTTGGCCCGTCCCTCACGGTCCGCGAGATCGTTTACCTGCTCGATGGGGAAGCCACGCTCGATGGGGAGCGTGTTCCGCGAGTCCGAGTCCGGATTAGGCATGGGTAGTGGTGGCTCCGTTTTCGTATTTCAACATGCGCGTCACTCGAACTGGATGGTGATGTCGATGCCAGTGGCAGATTCAGGAATGTTCTCCAGAATATCCGCAACTACCTCGTGGGACTGGCCGAGTCCAAGCTGGAGATCAGTATGTGCCTGCTGGAACGTCGCGACACCTTGGAGCGCTCCTGGTGCAGCATCTTCGCCATTCGTGTTGAACGAAAGAGAGCCATAGGAGACAGAGCCAGACTCGTGCGATTCGTCCCACTCCTGACGCATCTCACTGGGACTGTCACCCTGATACTCGAAGGTCCAGCCTTCTTCTGGCGGAATGCGGAAACCAGCACCGGGGAACCAGTCTGCAGGATCTTCGGAGCCAGTCGCTCCGACGACGTAATGGGGGTCTTCCTGGCCGAGGTTGGCGAGCAGGAAGTGTTTGACTGCTGCTTCTGCCTGCCCCGAGGCACATTCGCGCTGGATATCCTGAACTTGGAACGTGGCCTCCTCGTCGAGGTCGCCGATATACTCCAGGATCTGGTCGCCGATATCATCGGGAACCATCGGAGCGACGACGACCGAGGTCGCTTTTCTGTCTCCGAGCGTGCTCACGTAGTCTCCCCCAGTCTTGATACGGTAGTCATCGGAGAGAAGCGTACTCACGGCACTGCGGAACGCAGAGTCCGTGTCGTCCTGCGGGAGGTACACCTCAGTATCGTTGCGGATCGCCGTGAGCACTTGGCTCGTGTCGGCCTCGCCGGCGGACGCAATCGTTTCCTCGATGCGAGCTCGGACCTCGTTGGCCCCGATTGTCTCAGCGTCAGAGACATCGCGAAGCGTTGCGTCCGACCGAACTTTGTCGAGGATCTCACTGCCGCTGATGAGGACGTAGTGGTCTGCGTTCGCGAGCCGTCCAGCAGCCATCTTGACAGCGTCCTCAGGGTCCTGGTCGTGAATCCAGATATCCGTGCGCTGGCGGAGGTCGAGCTCGAACGTCCCCAGATCAACCTCTTTCGTTCCGGCACCGAACCGGCTCCGAAGCTCGGATTCAACTTCTTCGGTAGACCACTTCTCGACCTCGCTCTCCAGAACGAGAACCGTATCGGGGCTCAGACCGCGGAGTTCGTCTTTGAATCCGCTTCCGTCGTGAGCGAGGACTGGCTTGTCATCGAGTCCATCTTCGACGGCGTCCTTGACCTTGTCGACGCTTCCGGGGATAGGATACGTCGGATCCATTAGGAACTGCTCGTAGACCTCGTCGATGGTCATCTCGGACCGGCTGTCGAGTCGGTCCCGGACGATATCCCAGACGTGACGCTGAAGGTCGAATGGGTCCGCTTCGACTGCTGCGGCGATGTTGCCAGCGTCGAGGACGGGTTCCGTCGCGACGAAGTTATCCAGCGACATCTCAGCCGCGTAGTCGAACTCGTTGAGCAGGTCGTCACCGTCGATGATCTCACCGTATGCGCTCTCTAAGCGCTCGGCAAGGTCCTCCTCGTAGTCGTCTCCGAGCTTTTCGATCTCCTCGCGGATCTCCTCGGCCAGACTTTCATCGGCTGCCCGAATCTCTGCGCCGATGACCTCCTTGGCTTTCCCGAGGAACTTCTCCTGCTGGGACGTGGTCGAGATCGTCTTTCCATTCTTCGGCTGGACGAACACCAGCGTATTCCGCCACTGCCGGCCAGCGGGCTGGTTCATGATGACTTCCGCGACGCTGTCCTCGTCCCACGGACCATTTTTGACGACGGTCTTGATATTCTGGCTGTCTGGTACGCTCTCGAGTTCGTCGTCGACGTTGAAGCCGACGGCGTGCGCGCCGGCGCCGAAGATCTTCTCGATCGTATCGCCGATCAGCTCCATCGCATCTTCGTCGCCGACGTCGCGAGCCGCGTTGCGCACGAGCGAGCGCGGGTTCTCGTCCTCACGAATGACGTAGCGGTCGTCGGAACGCCAGAGATGGTAGACCTCACCCTGCAGGCGTTCGAGGTCGACGATGATGTCGTTGATGCGGTCGCCGGCGTGGTAGGTTCCAATGACGATGTCCGAGGTTGTCGCGCCCTCTGCGAGTCCAGGTGTGAGCGAATAGATGAGGACCGTGCTGAGGATGGGGCGACCGTAGGTGATGTCGGCGTCGGCGAGGCGTTCATCGATGTCGTCGTAACAGCGGTCAGCCCGGGAGTGTTCGACGTTGATACGCCCCAGCTCGTCGTTGTAATCGACGGCGTCGACCACACCGTGAGTGATGAGATCCGTCTGCTGGTAGCGGTCGACGAGGACCTTCGCGAAGAGATAGAGCATCCCGCGGGTCGCGCCCGATTGGGTCTCCGCGAAGTACCGGGTCTTCAGCGAGTCGATGAGAATCGGGTGGAAGGGGTAGGTGTCGTACATGTCCTCGCGAAGCCCATCGGGGAGATCGACATAGTCGGTGTCAGCGTAGGCTTCGATGTATTGGTCAACGAGCGACCGCATCGCGGAACGGTCGTCGATGGAGTCGATGAGACGGTGGCGGAGGACATCCTCGATCTCGACCTGGTTCGACATATTGACCTGGACGCGCTCGGGCTCGCGAGAGAGGATATCGTGGACGTCCGAGCCTTCGCGGAGGACAGAGACGAACGCGAAGAGTTCCGTATTCGGCTGGGTCGTCGTTTCGAAGAGCGCCTGGAGGAAGCCTTTGTTCGCGCCTTTGCGCTCCCCCTTCAGTGACTGGAAGAAGTCCTCCAGCTCGTCCATGAAGAACGCGACTGTTCGGTCGCCGACAGCGTCCTGGATGACGTCGATCGTCGGGTAGCCACCTTCGTCGTCGTAATCGTCTTCGTCGGGTTCGTAGTCGAGTTTCTCGAACAGGGGCTCCCAGAGGTAGTCATACTGTTCCTTCTGGAGCGAGACGACGATCGGGAGCGCGTCGTCAGGGAGTGCGTCACCGAGACCTTCGATCCGGCTATCGGCCCAGTTGCCAACGACGTCGGGCGACTGGAAGCAGTGGTAGAGCGCCACCATCTGGTGGGACTTACCTGTCCCGTAGGGACCGTACATCTCGTGGAGACGGTTGTTGTCTTCCCCCTGGAGGGTATCTCGGAGGCGCTTCAGGGAGTCCTCGAGTCCACCGGTCAGGAGCGTGCGGTCGAAGAACCGTCGTGCGTCGGATTCCAGCGTATCTGCGTCGCTGTCAACATCGTAGAGACGGATCTGGCCTTTAATCAGGCCATCACCCTCGGTGAGTTCCTGACTGAGCGTCAGTACGTCGTCGATGCTCGTGTCAAGAGTTCCTTCGGCGCTCATGTATGTCTGACACGATGGGGGACTCTCTTATGAATGTATGGAACGGAAAGATAGATACAGCAGTATTTTCCAATATTAGCTATAACAATTTATCCTAAAATTCGATTAGCACCATAGCTATGTTGTTATCTAGACGACCTTCGAATGGCTATCTGACAGTCATCAACCAGAAGAATCCGTGTGGGTTCTACTATTCGGAGATTTCAGAGAGAGTCGTGTCAACCCCCAACATTTTCAGATAGGTTTCATCTCCAGTAATGGCAGCAATGTCTTCACACAACTCTTGGAGCTCGTCGATATCCCACTGACTCAAGTATTCTTCTCTGGAACGATCGTGTTCATATCGATATCGTAAGAAGTGGGCCTTGTCAAGTGTAGTAATGTCGCCGTTTCCTTCTTCTACCTTCGACTGGACGTAGGCCTGACGCTTCTCGTCCTTCCAATCATTGAGAACAAAATCATTTCCATCCATCCGGAATAGCCGCATATCCTTCATAGATTCTTCAGAAGCATCCGACCTCTTCAGATGCTTGTTCAGGTCGTCATATCTTGGTTTCCATTCCTCAAGGAGATCGAGATATACATCCTGTTCTCCTCTGTCGCCTTCTTGAATAATACCGTAAATTTCTTGCACCACCTCTTTAGCAGTCATTCCTTCTCTCGAACCACGGATTTCATTGTGATGTTTGGAATATTCTTGGAAACATTTCCCCATTTCAATTACACCGATATCACCACTGGATAGAGAACGACTTTCTTCCAGTGTTTCACGTGTTCTTTGAGCAGTCCGAACGATTTGTCTGCGAAGCGAATTCCATGAGATTGGAGTACGGTCCGTAACCGGACGCGCAACAATAACAATGTCAAACGCGACTGCTTCTCTAGCCTCTATAAATTTGCCTAAATCAGAATTGATTGGGTATGTAGCTGTTACTTCAAACCCACTCTCACACAACGATTCAAGAAGTTCACCCCAAGATTCTTCATCACTATGATGATATGTGAACGCCAGGAATCCATCTTCTTTTAGCGCATCGTAGATCGTATCGAATGCTTCGCCAATCTCTGCCTCGAAATCTTCAACAGTTTTGTTTTCTGCAGGATTGGCGACTATGCTCTCTTTTCTTGGAGTGTTTTCTTGCTCGAACTCGTCGTAATGTTCTGAAAGAAGTAGACGTTGCCAAGCATAGAAGTAATCCGCTAGCTCGGAATACATCACGTTATCGTAGTACGGGGGGTCAGTAATCACAGCATCAAATTCATCCTTGGCTGTGATGGAGCGCATGTCCCCTCGATATATCGTACTATTTTTCCCAATAGGCTGTGCAAACGGTGCACTTTCTTGGGATTTTCCGTCTTCATCAACATATCTTTCAGTGGGATTACTTGCATATTCGACTCCCGAGAGCATCTTATCGACGGTGTTGATGAATGTACCTCGACCAGCTCTAGTCCCCCAAACGTTGTTTTCAACAATTTCCGTCTGTGGAACATATGCATTCATCCGGAATATTCCCTCAATCTTATTTGCAGGCATATTATAAATAGAGAACATATTTTGGAACATCAAAGAGTCAGAAAAGGCAAGAAGGAGATACTCTTTGATAGTTTGATTTTCGACGTCATCTATTTCTTTCAATAGTGTGCTAAGACACAGAAGTTGACGTGGATGATAGAGATCTACCCACTGTTCATAACCATGCTCAAATATATCATGTGCTCCAGGAGCAGATCCGCTAAATTGAGTCGATGCCGTGTACCAACCGGGCTTTATTTCACCATTAGGAACATATTGTTGGAGATCTTCATTAGAGTGCCATTCTTCCGTGGCTTTTTTGATAAGATTTCGATCACTCTGATCAATGGACTTGTAGCCTTTGTATTCACTTCGACTGGATCCCTTATCGTCACAATGCGTACAATAATATTCGATCGCGTAGGGCTTCAGATCAAAACCATTTCTTTCTGTGACTGCGTCCGAAATGCTATGTTTCTGTCCACATTCGGGGCAGGTGTAACTCCCACGCGATACATTTCCATTTTTAGGAATAAACGTATATCCGCATTTTGCGCCCTCTACAGTAGCATCGCACGTACATTCTGATTTCCAGTCATCGACCAAGATGATCTGTTCGCAATCGGGACAAAGAACATTATATTTATCATCATTATCATATCGCCCTTTCGCAACACGATAGTCTTTGAATAGAGAAACAGTATGATTGCAGGAAACACAATTTAGTTCTTTGACCCAGAAATTATACATAACATCTGCTTGATGGTCTCCGTTTGGGCAGGGAGTTTTATAATATTGGAGAAGTTCCTCTCGGATCTGTTCAGATATCTCATCAAGAGCATCTTCGATCTTCTCAACAGGCGTTTCCCAAGCTTCCAGCTGTTTCTTGTTAACGAACCACGCTACAGGATTTAAATCAATACCAACAGATTCCGCTCCGAAACGTGAAGCTTCTACAAGAGAGGTTCCTCCACCCATGAAGGGGTCGAGAATTTTTTTATTTTTTATCCGGACATCTTTTGGATAGTAGTCCCAAAGGGACTCTGGATTCTCCATAGTGACGTCGTCGATATTATTCACAAGATCATCGACACTCACACCATTTGTTCCGAGTGTTTGGTTCTCGCCCGGTTCATATAGATCGACGTCATCGACAGTAGTCCGGCGATCAAGAAGAGTATAAAGTGTGATGGCACGGAAAAGGCATCCCGGTCTACGTGCCCACCATTTATGCATAGTATAAATTGGACGATAATGCTTTTTTGCCCGGCTCTCTTTCTCCGCAATCTCATTTATTCGTTCAATCGGAAACCCACGTTCGATGGGAAGTTCAGGACGCCCTTCCTCTCGTTGTTGCTGCTCAGACATCTGATGTCCCCCCATTTTCACGAGAGACATATAAAACTGGTACTACGCTCGCCGGTCTCACGCGAAGTTGGAGTCCAGCAGAGATGATAGTGCTATCAGTAGGAGGACCTCGTCTCCATTGGTGAAGAGCCTCGTTGCCAATCGTTACTCGAGAACTCCAGTTTGAACGTCCCCACACTACGGGCCGTCTCTGCATCTGCATAGCGAACAATCGGGTCTGTCGACAGGACCTCGGTCACCCTGTACACACGATATCGGTCTGACTCCTTCTCGAGCAGTTGCGTTTGCGTGGTATTCAGATTGAAGTCCTGTTTCGACTCTGCCGTTGACTTGACTTCGATAATCTGCCCATCGGGATCACCAATTGAGCCGACATCCAAATCCCGACCGATCTTCGCCTGCCTCACATCGACGCCTTGCTTCGCTTCCAGCTGCAGTTTCACGAAGAGCTCTCCCAGCGCTCCAATCGTGTGTTTTTCATCGAGTATCGAGTCGACTCCAAGTTTCCGAAGGAACGGTCTCCAGTCGTCGGCATCGAGCTCGTCGAACATTTCGAGGTACGCTTCACTCACGTATCGAGGACCGGTTCGAAGAGCGGAAGCGCCCGCTTCAGCGAAGATACCGCGATTTTCGGTCACCGTGTCTGTCGTAAACCAAGGTGCAGCTTGGAGATCTTGACTCGAAGCATCTGAATCGTCTGCCACAGTCGGAGCGTAGGCTTCACCGAGTAGAAGTCCGGATGGCGAGAGCCAGGAGCCATCTTCAGATTGTAGTCGAAGGGGCGGCGGGTCTTCACCGACTTCCCACTCGCCGTCAGTGAATGCTCGACAGAGAATTGCCGCTGCGAGGTGTCGATCGTTCGTCGAGAGTGATTCCCAGTTGACGGTCTGGAGCCACTCTTCGATCAATGCTCCTTCGGTCAATTCTTCCACATCGTTCCCATCCAACACCGACCGAATCTCCTCTTGCTCGGCAAGGTCACTATCTACGATATTCAGGGAGGACCGGACCTCTTGTAGCGGGCTCGCAGTTTCGAACTCACCCAGGTCAAGCTCAGCAGGCGGAAGGTAGACCTGTTCCACATCATCGGTGCCCACGACTCTTCCGTCTTCAAGGGGAATACCAGTCGAGCTGAGGGTCTTGGATTGCTTCCACGAACTCTTGGTCGAGAGGCCGTTATAGATTTTCTCGAAGGTATCTGTTCGAGTGTTGCCGGAGAGTTCTCCGAGAGGGGAGGTTACCTCGTGGTTCTGCAGGAAGTCATGAAGTCCGAGTGAGCTCCGTCCCTTGATCGTCCGGTAGATATCTTCGTGTTCCTCGTGAATGGGACGGGCAGCTCCCGCTTCCTCTACTTGATCAGCGTCGAAAGCTTCGCGAATGTGTTCGTCAACCACCTGGCAGTCGTCAAGTTCGATTCGCTGACCCGCCTGATCCCGAACCAGTTTCGAGTTCTCGACGTGTTCGTGGATTTTGTCGACGATTTCCGTCGTTACGAATGTATCTCCCTGTCCTTCTGGAACGAATACGCCAAGGTCTGTCCACCAATCGTCGTGGCCGGCAACGACATCGAGGACATCCTTCGCACACCCGACTACGCCCTGCGCAATCTCGCGGTTCCAGGGAAGCTCTTGTT
The DNA here is from genome assembly GCF_055632455.1 of Haloarcula sp. MBLA0138. Classification (NCBI taxonomy): domain Archaea; kingdom Methanobacteriati; phylum Methanobacteriota; class Halobacteria; order Halobacteriales; family Haloarculaceae; genus Haloarcula; species Haloarcula sp. MBLA0138. The sequence continues at coordinate 79,259 of NZ_JBVMVU010000003.1, forward strand.
TGATCGTTTGTCGGTCAGCAGGCGTGAGGAAGTCCGCATGAACGAGAAAGTCAAAGTCAGTCTCGAGTTCTTTGAGAGGAAGATAGCTGAATACGCCGGTATGCAGTGTCCCGCTTTCTGGCCGGGCGAACCCACCATCTTCGTCTACGATACAGGCGATGAACACCTCACGATAGTCCACACCCGCTCGCATATACTGCTCAGTCTTCGGATCGTTCTGAATACTATCCGGCACCTCCCAGAGATGTTTGAACAGTACCCACGTATCCGCCTCCGTCGTCCCATCCACTAACGTCTCCTCGAGTTCTACAATTTCGATGGGATCGAACTGCGCGTCTGCCTTGTTTCTGATTATTTCCTGTTTTGAACTGGGAAACCCCTGTCTTGCTTTCTCAACGGAGGAGGCTAATCCATCATCACGAACCTCGTCTGTCCGACTAATACGCCGTGAGCTGTCCGAGTAATCATCATCGATAGATAGCTCACGTACGTCCTTCAAGAAGAGAAACACACGTCGGTCGATGTTTTCGCTCCGGAGTGGTTCAAAGAGTTCGTCGTCGGAAAGCAGTTGCTGGCCCCGTTCATCCAGCCTGACGACAAACCGTGTAGTATACTCGGTTCCGTCAATCTTCGTGGGAACCTCTGTCTCCTCCGTAGGCTTACAACTCCAGGGGACGACTCTCCAAGGAATCTCATCACCGTGCTCCTCCGCACGTTCTCTATCGAACGAGAAGTGGAATTGACCAGAGTGAACCTCGACGCATTGACTGATCTCGAAGATCGATTTGAACCCCACTCCGATGAAGCCGATGTGGTCACGAGGATGCTTCGGTGAGACGCCAGCGGCACACAGTCCAGTTACGTCGTCCTTGACGTCACCGGCATCTCCATCCTGGCCCGCGAGTGCACTGTCGGTGAACTCACGCCCGTTGTTGAGAATTTCTAAGCACCAGTCTCCGTCGATCTTGCGGATTTGGAAACGAACAGCACTGGCACCCTCATCGTCTGCGTTCTGGATGAATTCGAGCGGGAAATACGTCGAGGCGAAGTTCATCTGGACGACATTCGAGTGACCGTGAAGACTCGTCCTCACCAGATCAGGTGAATCAGCCAAATATTGTTCTCGTATGTTCCGGACTAATTCGTCTGGATTGCTGGCATCCATCTATTGGTGGTAAATCAGATGTTCTTAACATATAACTTCCAACGGCCACACCACGACAGGTAGTAACGTGTCTGATTCAGATATCGACCTCCCTGTTGACCCTACTCAGAACGAAGCCTCACCGCAAGAACTCATACAGGCTCTTCCGACACGAGCGGCCCGCCGGCGTGTCCTCCAGGCAGCCGAGATCTCCATCGACGTCGACGACAAGAATTTCGAGAGTTTCCTCGACGAGCTATCCGAGGTCGAACTCCGGCGAGCCGCTTCCGAGCTCAGATTCGCCGGCGAACCCACCGTCTATTACTATCGGGTCGACGGCCTGCACCGACTCTCCTCCGATGACGCCCTCGGACGAAGCAATAACGAGAGTTCCTCTGGAGCGTACGGCCCTGATGTCGAGACAGCAATCAGGGACCACGACCGTATCTACGTCGTCTGCCAGGTGCCGGAAACGGGGTCACAAACACAGCTCACACTCGCCCCTGACGACCGGGAGACGACCGTCGCGACGTTCAAATCCAGGTCGCAACTTCTCGCAGTGCGCGCCGGCGATGCAGAGACTGCAGATGCCACAGCCAGCGCTGTGTCGAAGTACTATGAGATGGCTGGAGCAGAACGAATTTCGTTTCTCGATGCCGGAATCCGAGGCCGATTCGAGGACGCGTGCGTAGATGGATATTCGACGCTCCAACTCCGGAACCTCAATTCACAGGATAACACAAGAGAAATCGAAGTTCGTTCGAAGGAGCCGGATGGAGAACGCGTCTCCGACGTCCGTCACGACCCGATCGTCGAGGATCTGGTCCGCCGTGGTGATACAGAACTCGCCGCTGCGACAGGTCTCGTATCGGTACCGACTGTAGTCCAGTCCCCAGAAGATGGCGAGCCATTACATCCTCGAGTGACGGTTAGGTTCAGCGAAGGAAGCGTGACTTTCGAGCAATTCGTTCCCGAGTCCATCCTTATCGAGTTCGACAATATCGTGCGAGAGTCCTTGTGAGTCGGCGATAAATATGGAAGTTGTCGTGTGGAACGCTGTGGTGTAATCTGGAGGTCATCCCGATTCTATTTCGAAGGCTGTCTCGAGCAGTTCGGTTAATTCTCGGAGCGCAGGGACAACGGACTCATCGACCTGAACCGTGACACGGTCGGTTTCCTTGGGATGTTTCTTCCCCAGAGAGAGGACGACGTCCCCATCTGGAGAGAGGGATGCTGAAAGCCACGCCGTTACTCGGGGAGATCCTGCTAGCCAAGCGGTGGTGAGGTCGTGCCAAGGGTGTTCGCGCTCTGCCTCCGATGGACGTTCTTGACCGAACGCTTTCGGCTGGAGTGTCTCTACAAAGGACCGTAATTCCGCACAATCGCTTTGTTCGAGCTGGACCGTGACTCGATGCGTATCTGCATTCCATCCCCAGTCTTTCTTTCCGAGCTGGAAGGTGAGATTCCCTGTTGGTGAGCGAGAAATCGTCACCCACGCCCGTCCCTTCTGACGAATCCGGCGCTGTGCGACGGTTACCCACTCTCCGGACTTGTCGAATGAGGCCCAGAACTCACCAGGGATTGGGACTTCCATAGACACAGAGACCGACTTCTCCTGCCAGAGCCATCTCGTCACGTCGGGATAGCCTTCGGTTCCAGTCCTACTCGGAAGCACGTAGGGCCAGACGGTCAGCATACCGGAGAGATCTACGTCGTACTCTGTGAAGTCGGCTTCATCGAGCCATGCGACACTGTACTCCCGGTCGAGATAATGGTCCGTGACCGCCTCGATATCCTTTCCGTGATTTCGATACTGGGCCTCCACAGCAATTCCCTTTCCATACGGATGACAGGGCTCGTCGAAGGTCACCAATACGTCAGCAATTCGGTCACCGACGCCCGATTCCAACTCTACTGTGGCGTCGGGGAAATCGTGTTCGAGACGAGCATAGGCGATTGACTTCATCTTCAGATGCTCATCTGACTCACCAGGACACTCGCCGGTCGTGGCGAGATCATCGAACGTGACCTGCCCTGATTTTGTAGAGATCTCAGACCTCTGTTCCTGTTCGTGGTGACGAAAATGCCGAGAAATGAAGGCGTTCCCCCGTTCGTGTGATTTCACTACGGCCATCGGTTGTTCGCAGACAGGGCAGGAGACGGTCTCTCCATCGTCTACTTGTGGAGGAATGACTCGAGTGTCGTCGAGGAGGGCTAAGTAGGGCATCAGACTCGTTTTAGGGAATAGGTTACTTGGCAGACGTAAAGACAGTTTCTGCGACATGCGCCGCGATGGTATCACCCGCAATCGGTCGCAACGTACTATCTTCCAGCACCGGTTGAGCCGTAGATCTATATGCAGGAGTCGACTTTTACACTTCGATGACGGGGGGTGCGGCACGTGTGGGGAAGATTCCAGTCGAGGACTGCAGGAGATGTGTGAGTTACACATCGATGACGGGGGGTGCGGCTGACAGATTACTTGAACTACAATATCACAGTGGTATCGAATTCCAGCCGAGTCGCTCGCTGTTACACATCGAACACGGGGGGATGGACCATCGCAATGTACTTCGTTACCGGTATTGAGCCGAGATAGCCCAGAATGCCGAATATGAGGAGTAGCCCAAATGACGCCGAGAGATATACATCGACGGAGGTTAATCTTTTTAATACCTCCGTCACACAGCAGAAGTATGGCCGGCAGCAATCAGGGTGGCACTGATCAATCTACGTTGGAAGATGAAGCAACGCAATCACAGACAGAAGACACGTCCGACGCCACTCAGGACAATACTGCTGCCGACAACGCGTCTATCGATCTTTCCGAAGACGACGCTGACGGAAGTACACAGCAGTCGATCCGGGATATGCTCAACGAGGACGGTGGCGGGTCAGTCTTCGTCAACCGTGACCTCGTCGAGCCCGACACCATCATCGACGAAGAACGGATCGTCGGTCGCGACGACCAACTCGAATCGGTCGTGTCGTTCCTGAAGCCGACACTGCAAGGAAACCGACCGCCGAATATGCTTCTCTACGGACCTGCCGGTACTGGGAAGTCGCTCATCATCGGCGCCGTGACACAGCAGATCGTCGAGCTCTGCAAATCGAAGGGTGAGAGCTTCGGTGTCGTCGACATCAACTGCCAGCCGATCAACACCCTCGACCAGGCAGTCTACGAACTCGTCCAGACAGTCGCGAAAGACGTCGGCGCGGAAGTGGGCGTACCCGAAACTGGCGTGTCCACGAAGCGCAAGTACCGACGCCTCTACGAACTCATCAACACCCACTACGACTCGGTCATCTTCATCCTCGACGAGATCGACCTCCTGGTCGGACGGCGCGCTAACGACGAACCCGCCTACTCGAAGTTACTCTACCAGCTCTCGCGAGCCAGCAACACGAATGAGATCGAGGGCAGAGTCTCCGTCGCGGCGCTGACGAACGATCCGAAGTTCATGGAGGACATCGACGGCCGAGCCGAGAGTTCGTTCAACCCACGGGACGTCTACTTCCCGGACTACGATGCCAACCAGTTGCGCGAGATACTCCAGAATCGTCGCGACGCCTTCCGACCGGATGCGCTCTCCGATGACGTGATTCCACTCGTCGCTGCCTTCGCAGCGCAGAGTCACGGGGACGCTCGGAAGGCCATCGACCTGTTCCGTGGCGCCGGCGACCTCGCCGACGAGCGTGGTGATGACGGCGTCGACGAACACCACGTCCGCGAGTCTCAGGAAGAGATCGACAAGGACCGTTCGCTGAAGCTCGTCGAGGGGCTCACGACGCAGAAAAAGATCTCGCTGTACGCCACTGCCGCCGTCGCGCATTACTCGAAGCGTTCAGGGAGTTCGGTTCCGAGCCCTGTCGGATTCAAGGTGTATCAGTGGGTGACTGACGAACTCGACGCGGATCAGATGACTCGGGAGACATACGTCAAGTACGTCAAGGAGCTTTCCACGTACGGATTGATTTCGACATCGAGGAAGAGTCGAGGTCGCGGTGGTGGGATGTACATGGAGTTCACCTTCACGGGTGACCCCACGGGAATCATGAAACGGATCACGGAGGACACCCGATTGGAGAGTATTGCCGAACAGGAGGAACTTCTCCGAACGGTGGTCAACGCACAGCTGAAGGACTTCCACCAGAACTGAGGTTGGCAGTTTTCACGGAGTATGAGTGTAGACACACCCCCCCTCGTCGATATGTAAGTTCCTGGCCCCTCCCCCCGTCATCGAAGTGTAACTGATTTCGATGCAGTGACTAATTCCACGAAATCGAGCAAGGGCGTTCGGTATTAGTGAACGCAGAGTCCAAGTCACCAATCGTGCAGAGCACTCCTATCAGACTCTACTGATATCTGAAAGTGCCTTCGTCCAAACGAAGGGGAAGAGTTCCCCGAAGAATTACCTCGAGTCCATACCGCAACCCCCTCCCCCCGTCATCGATGTGTAAATCACCGATGAAGGACGGGTAGAGACGACAGATCGAACGGTCTCAATCAGACAGAGAGCGTCTAACGCTAGTGATAGCAAGGAAAGAAGGGTGTAGAACACCAGCCATTCAGAGTGTTTGATCTCGTTCGGTCAGCTGGAACACTACCCCACCTGACACTCACTCTAGGTCCATTGCGGTTCTGGTTAACCCGGAGGTTACATAAAACTTCGTCAGACTAGAGTCATAACTTCTAGAGATGTTATTTCTGGAGTCTCACGACCTCTCGTCCGCCTCTGCGGCTGTTCCGTCCGTTTTCGCATGATCTCGTCTTCTCCCCCCGCCCCCTTCTCACGGTTTTACACATCGATGACGGGGGGAGAGGGTCCCGGTTTCCGGCCTGATCAAACTTGTTCTCACCTTGGATTAACCGGTCCGATGTACTCGTTCTTCCACGAATCGCCCTCTCGCCACTGCCAGTAGTAGTACCGATAACTTCTCTCCCCGGTCTGCTTCGTTGTCTTCACCGTGATGTAGGCCCCACTAGCAGGGACATCATCGTAATCCTCAGGATCTGTCGATATCTCACGTTCTTCCAGCTCCTCGAGGTCCTCCTCGTCGACTTCTTCTTCAGCCCGCCGACGTTCGAGTTCATCTTGGCGTTGCTGCCGTTTCCATCTCGCCAACTCGGTCGCGTACGACGCAACCTCTTCGAGCCGCTCCGACGATTGCTTCTCCAGTGGCTCGCGAAGATACTTCGGAAGATCGGGCGCTAGTGGTTTCGTTGACTCCTCTTCTCCCATAGTTACCCCACAGTGGGCGATAGATATCAACCTGTGGGGTAACTCAAAGTAGCTCTCTCAGGTCCAAACGAAGAAGCTCTCCCCGGTGACGCAGGACCTGTAACTACAGTACTTCGACGAGATAATCAGATGCACTTGATTCGAGCGCGTCGATATAATCGTCGTAGGAAAAAACAGGCGCATTTGTGGAAATGGTTCTCGAGCGGAGTCTGAATTCGTCTAACACCCTCGATTGTTCTGATCCTCGATCTCGATGTCCTGGGAAAACCAGCGCTCCGTCAGTCTCCATCGCAAGAATATAGGAGGTCAACTGGTACACGTCTCCAGATGAAACAGAACCTGTCTTCCATTTCGCGTCTATAACCGTAATCGGGGCTCCTTCGCGATCTCTGACGACGACATCAGGACGCATCGAGACGGCATGTGGTCCATCTACGATGTTTTGAATTGACGCTTGCCCTTCCACGACCAAATCACCGTGTTCCTTCGCTGCCTCCCGAAATGCCCGTTCTACGATCCGTTCAAAAATATAATTCATATTCACGAAGAGAGCGAGTGACCGCTGTGATCCAGCACTAACATCCTCGAAGAAATCACGTGTCAAAACAGTCCGAGTCAGGTCTACCAGAGTCTCGTAATGGTCATTCAGTCGCGACAGCTCGATTCGTTCTACTGCCTCCACTGAGACTGACGAAGGGGTTACAAACTGCCGGAGCCGCTGCTCCTGAACACGGAGACTGCTGGCGAGGTCTGAATCTCGAACCAAACGAGTGAGGACTCGAGTCGCTGTGAGTACAGCACGATTCAATTCAGAATCCGCCGTGAACTCATCGTGCTCGATCGCAAAGTCCGTTGGTGCACTTATCGATCGCCGGAGCTGTCGTTGGACGTCAATTCGACCGGTGACGTGCTCTCGAACCGAGTTCGTCCTAACGTATTCCCGATGCAGTCCTCGGTCGAGAACAGTCCGTAGCTCACTGAGGAACAATACAGCGATTGCATCGAAAAAGGTCGATGCAGCACTAAACTCTGTCTCGACATCAATTGACTCGACAGGGGTATCGAAGGCATATTGCAGTGCCCAGAGTAGGTTAGTGACGGACCGTTTCGGTGTTACCTCCACCTGCGTTCCGCTTGGGAGGGTCAACACACCAACATGCGAGCCCGTAGAAAGTACCGCTTGTCCCTCGCTTGTATATGATACGGAGAGCGGTGCTGGCGTACACTCCTCCTCAAGTTGTTCTAGAAAGGCAATATCTTCTTCACCAATCTCAAATGGAATTGTTTGGTCGTGTTCCTCTAGCGAGATCGGGTCTGACGGTGGAATCGTTTCATCCTTCGATGTAGAGTCAACTACGGGTCCGAAGTGGCTGACAGCAAACTCACTCATCTTGGTTTGCCGCCTGTTGAGCGAAGGACTGGAGCCCCTCAACCAATGCGTCCATCTCTTCGTCGGTTAACGTGGTGACATCGAGCGTCGGTGATTCGAACTCTTCCTCATCAGGATTCCATGTGTGTGCATATCCGTCGATTTCATCAAATACGGATGCAGCATCATCTATGAATTCTGGAGTGAGCGAATTCTCTTCGCGACCCGAAAGCCAGTCCCATCGGAAATCGATTTCCCCGTCCTGATTGAGTTGAATCACGCCGACACCAGGATCAATGTCGTCTGTTTTGAGCTGGGCTGTTGGGAATTGATCTCCCCGGCCAGTATCAACCCATCCAAGGTCCTCACCGATGTCCAACAGCCGTTCGACCCGTTCTGCGGCTTCCGAATTCAAATTGCTTCGTATACGCTCTCGAAATGCTTCCTGTGTCTTCTCGCCGGCAGCCCAGGAATCCTGAGCCTCGACCGATGTACCGTCTCCGTCGGAAACCACTACCTCTGATGTATCAATAAGCGGGATCGGGTCGCTGATTCGCGCAATCTGGCATAGCGCGATATACAACGACTCGGCATCGAATGACCGAATCTGTTCTGTCTCCCAATCGATGAGGCGTTCGCCGGTTTCGGTGAGAAGGTCGTTCTGAAGCCGGTCGAATTGGCCGAAATAGTACTCCTCCAGTTGCGGAAGGATATCGTACCGCCATGCGTCGACGACGTCTATTGCTGAATCATGTCCAAGCAAGTAGGTGTGACCGAGCTGCTTGCCTTTCCCAAGCTCAGGTGCATGCAGAATCCGCTTATTCAGCTCCGATATCGCCTCTACACTTGCGCCCAACAATTGTTCTCTGCGAGAGCCTGCAGCGCCTGGCTGCGTCACTGCAACGGTCGGTGAGTTCGCCTCCATGTTGTATTCCTGCCAGACCACATTGAGATCTGGAGGGAAATCCACGAATCGGAAGCGCCGGCGAAGTGCTGTATCCACCAGCGCAATCGACTGATCGGCTGTGTTCATGGTTCCAATCACGTATAGATTAGGCGGCAGCGAGAACTGTTTACCAGAGTGAGCCAATGAAACCTCAAAGCTCCCGCGTTTGTCTGCCTCAAGTAACGTGATGACCTCTCCGAACACTTGGGCGAGATTCCCGCGATTGATCTCGTCGATGATGAGAACATACGGGGGTGCGTTTCCAGACTCACTAAATCCGTCCGAGGCCGAGGCGGACTCCTGTGCTTGGTCGTACGCTTTTTGAGCCCGTTCCGCGACACGCTTCAACACCCCGTCTTCGATCTGGTACTGGACGTCGCCTCCTTCTGTGGCCTCAGCAGTCAGCCCCTCAATGAAGTCTTCATACGAGAACGAGGGATGGAACGTTACGGACGCAACCTGCTCATCGCGCGGCTTCCCGTCGCTCTGGTCGAACACCCACCAATCGGCAAAACGCTTCGCCTCGAACGTCTTACCCGTTCCCGGTGGTCCATAGAACACGACCTGCTTTGCAGACTCCAACTGTCGCGTTACCGTCTCAACCACGTCCTCTGGCGGCCGTTCTGGTGGGTCAACACTCTGAATCTCATTCAACCGATAGTACTCCGGCAGCACTTCGTCGAATTTGTCGATCAAGAGATCCAGCGTCAGCGCGTCGGTTTCGGTGATGGTCTCAATATCGACTCGGTCTTGCCATCCATCTTCACGTAGTTCGTCTCCAACGTACAACCCGTACCGCACACCGTCCCACTGAATCCCCATGAACAACTGGTACGCGTTGCCCTTGCTCCCACGGCTTTCGGGATAGATCGCAAACCAGGCGTCGTCACTAAGGATATTTCGAGGGGCGAGGAAATCGACGATGTGAGCCGTACTTTCGTCAATTCCCACCTCCTCAATCAGAGCGCTCGTAATATCGTCTAAATATGCACTGACACGCGGGCGGAAATAGTCGAAGTACAGTTGACCGAGAACGCTGAATGAATCGAACGCCCGCATGATGTCAGTGTCATACTTTGTATTCTCTTCATCCACGAACGTCTGCAGATCTTCTTCTGACAACGAACCCTGTTGCCGGATCCTTTCCAGTGCGCTGAACCGGATCTGATTGACTTTGATATCACCCTCGTACTGAGCGTGCTTCGTCTCCAGGTATTCTCCAGGAAGGCGATGGATTGCTGGGATTAGTCCGACCTCGTCAGGATTTTCGATATCTGGATCACCAGAGCTTTCGAGCTGCTCTGTGCCAGAAAACAGCGTTTGGTCGTACTCATGCAACTGCTTCGAAAACCGCCACAACCAGCGTAAGAAGAACGTTCCAAGTGGCTTCGGTACAGGTTGTTGTGTGATTCGGTGGAGAAACCCCTCAAATTTCTCTTGATCAATATCTCTGCTGTACTGCTCTTCGAGATTCCTGGCTAACCGCTTGGTAAATTCGTTGTAGAGCTCTCTCTTTTCATCGCCGGACAAGGACTCCAACGTCTCTTCTGGTTGTGCCATTAATGACTCTTCACGAGCAGGCCACCAGTCAGCAAAATACCGGATCAGCGCTTCGAGCGCTGCCTCATCGTACCCCTTGTTGGACGATCGCGCCGCAGGTGGAACCGCTAGATACGCATCCTTCAGTGCCTGCGTATCGAACACGAACCCCTGAATTTTGAGAAAGCTCGGCATCTACGGATGAGATGATACCCTACTCAAATATCAGTTTCGCTACTCATAATCTCCCGAACAGAGTCTCGTTGGCTAGAATATCTCTTCAGGGAATGAGGGCATATTCGCTCTCACAAAAGTTACCCCACGGATCAGAACTTGTTTGGTTTTGTGGGGTAACTAACCGCAATGGAATCTTTGTTTCCCTCGACTAAATCTCACTGGAACCCGACGGCAGAATCGTCGTCTGATGCAGAATCGGTCCAGTCGACATCGCCAGACACGCGACTTGTGGAGTTGCGGTTAGTGGAGGATGACCTACTGTGACATCGAGTCCTTGATACTCGGGAAGTCTTCTAGAGAAACCCTGTCGGCATCTCGCGTCGCCGCATTCCGCTTCGCTTTCGTGACGATTTCTTCGATATCTGCACCACTGAGACCGCGACTCCGCCTTGCGAGATCTGCAAAATCATCGCCCGTGAGGTCGTGCGGAACCCCCTGTAGTTTCGACTGGAAAATCGCATGACGACTCTCCTCTTCGGGAAGACCAATCTCGATATGCGTGGCTAATCGTCCTGGTCGAAGAATCGCTGGATCGATGTCTTCTGGGCGATTCGTTGCTCCGACAACGATGGCCGTTCGATCGTCTGCAGTGAGGTGAACCAGAAGTTCGCTCGTAATCTTCCGGTCTTCAGCGTGAGCTCCGCCGGCGCCGACATCGCGACCGCCGAGGAGATGTTCGGCTTCGTCGAGGAAGATCACACAAGGGCCAACCGACTCAGCTTCTTCGAACAACTGGCGAACTCGTTGCGGACCCTCGTTGATCCATTTACTCGTGATGTCAGCAGGACCTAACTCGACGAACGGGACAGCGAGTTCTCCTGCTAGCGCTCGAGCAAACAGAGTCTTCCCAGTTCCTGGCGGTCCGTGGAGGAGAATCCCGCGTGACGGCTCGATTCCGAAACGGTCGAAGCGTTCGTCACCCTGGGTCGCTGCATGAATTGGTTGTAGAACCTCGTCTGTGAGCCGCTGCTTAACTTCGTAGTAGCCCCCAACGTCGTTGAAGCCAATCTCTGAGTTCATCCAGTCGTACTCGAATTCGTCGGTAGCTGCTTTCGCTGGTGCCCTGGAGGTCTGGGAGTGACGTTGAGTCTTGTCTGAGCTGGTAACATTCGACGAGTCCGCCCCATCCCGAGCTCTCTCACCCTCTCGCTGGATCTGTCTGAACTTGTCGTAATCGACGTTCGGCGTTACATGACGGCCAGTAGCGTAGTAGTACCCGTTTTCTCTTCGGGGATTGTAGTACAACGCCGAGACGATCGAGGCAGAAACAACCAATCCGAGAGCCGCCTGTATCCGAACGTCAGCTGGAACGACTGCCGAGAAGAATCTAAACTGAGGAACTGGAAGAGAAGAAGCAGCCCATGACACAGCCTCTGCGGAAAGCAACAGGACGACGAATATCTCATACACCAGCGCGAATGGATAGAGTCCGATGGCATCCACTGACTTGAACACGGGGAGGCCAATGCCCCCTGCGACAAAGACAATCAAAATCCCGAGCCCGAGTGCGACTACAGCGGTTGGAGGGAGATTGAGCCAGGGAGCGACCACCCACATATGAATAAGCGCCAACGCCGACCAACCAATCATAAAGAACAGCCGGTATATGCTCCGCTTCTTGTGATCTCGCTCCATGACTCGGTAGGTCACGTACTCGATGGTGGCGAATATACCGAGGAAGATGATGACGGAGAGTACGGTGTTGAGGAGTTTCATCGGCTCACGAGGATTCCCTCTGTACGCTGAGTACGTCACCGAAAGACGTACTCATCGGCTTCTACACACACTCTATGCCGTTACTACGCTATAACATCTCGCTCCGTGGGAGGTGGTCGGGTCGTAGTCCCAGGCGGAATTTCACAGCGTTTCTGATTGCTCACCTCCACGATCATTCTCCCACGGAGGGTCAGAGGCTTGATTCGGCCCCTCTCTTTGGGCTGCCCAGTCGATGTCTGCCTCACTTGCTGGATCAGCCAACTCGTCGTTTCCAGGGCCGATGAGGTGTTTTCCACCCCGCTTTCCCATATTGTACGCTGCGTATGGGCTTCGCGTCATTGCCCCTGCGAACACGATTCCGCTTGCCTTCCCGGCCTTAACACCTGTCTTCCCGACTTGCTTGCTGGCTCGACCGGTCGTGATCGCAGCTCGTCCTGGAGCTTTCGCCGCGCTCTGTGCAGTCCGAAGTCGTTTCACACTCCTGGCCGACTTGGAGGCGTCATCTCTGAGCGCCGCAGCCTGCTGACTGAAGCTCTGGGCTCTATCGTTAATGTCGATGGTTGTACTCCCGCCAGATGTGGTCTCGTAGGTCACCTTGCCCTCCGCATCGGGAGTCACGGTGGAGACTCCAGTTGCTGGCTCTTCAGCACCAGTCAGAATCCCCCGACTGGAAGCCTCAGTGACATCGAATTCGCCATCCTGGTACGCCTCAGTCAGGAAGTCGCGGTTCGCATCGGCCTCATCGGCAGCAGCAAGATTCTGACTGATCGCTCTTCGATGACTGTCGATGCTCTCCGACCCAATTGCCTTACGAGCGCTACCTAATCCACCGCTCTTCGCTCGTGAACCCAGCTTCTTTGCGGTGGATCCAGCCCGGCTCGCATGAGATCGTGCCGCGTTCACTCCTGGGGCAGCAGAAACTAACCCGGCAACGGAGCCTTTTCTTTTAGATAAGAATCCGGGTGCTGAATCGACACTGTCCTCAACGGCCGATTCTCGAGTACCCAGCGCATCTGAGATACTACTCCGCATCGTGCCGCCGACGGTCGAGTTCCCGGTGGAAGCAGATGGATCCGACGCAGTTCCTCCGCTTCCAGCGGCACCGGCTCCGCCACTACTTGCCCCGCCGGCACTCCCACCACTCGCTGCTCCAGATCCAGAGCTGGAGGCACTGCTGACAGCCGCCGACCCGGCTCCCGCGCCGACAGCGACTGCACCGACGCCGGTGGCTGCGATTGCGGCGGCCACCGTCATGGTGAATGCGGCGTCGACGCCGAGCGGCTGGCCTGCCCAACCGATGGTCTTCCAGATCACGACGAACAGGATGATCGGGAAGATCAACGCCAATGCTGCCGAGACGTAGAAGTCGGCGACGTCGCCGGTTGCGGAGATCCCACCGGTCGCGATGACGTTGAATACACGCATCACCAGGGCGATGATTGGACCGACGAGCAGGGCGTAGACGCCCATTCGGAGCCACGTCGCAGCGAAGTTGCTGATCGCCTTCATCGGCCCCCAGTTCGCGTACCAGAGGACGGCGAAGAAAGGCGCACCCACGGCGACCGTGACGACGATGAACTGCCGGAGGACCAGCAGAACAGACGCAAGGATCGTCGCGATGAGCATCAGCGGCACTGCCACGAGGAGCGCGACGACCTCGACGCCAAGTCCGAGCGTGGATCCCCAGCTCCCGCCGAGGTCGGCGTTGAACGTGAGGACGAATGTCGCTGGTGCAAGTGCATTCGTGACCGCGTTCGAGGCTTCGATGAGGAACCCGAACAGCGGCTGCGAGATTGCGATGAAGAATATGACGGCGACCACGCGGGCCACCATGTTCCAGAGCGAGGCTTCGCGGTCCTGACTGAACGGCATCGCGATCAGTCCGGCGGCGATCAGAATCGGGAGAAGTGCGATCGAGAGGCGGAAGACGTCGTCCCAGGCGGTCGTGACCTGGGCACTGGTCATGATTGCTGGATCGATGTTCAGCAGTGGCTTCAGCCCGAAGTTGAACATGAAGTTGATCGCGCTCACGAGCATCGAGCGGATGAACTCGAAGAGTGCCCGAGCGATAGCGTCGGGAATCCAGCCGAGGTCTAGGAGGTCACCCATCGGCCAGATCCTCGATGTCGTCGACGCGTCCGCTCGTCTGGACCCCACAAGCGGTCGACAGTATGTGGAGTGACGAGTTCATGCCTCCTCCGGGGTGTTTCCGTTCTCGCCCGACCCGGCTGGCCCGTCCGGGTCTACGTCGCTGGCATCAATCGACGGTTTGTCGATCTCGACAGAGAGCCCATCGTCGAAATCAGCCTCCATCGCCATCTGGAGGTCCATGTCCCGGTTCATCACGTGGGGCAGGTCCGTCATATCGAGATCCTCGTGGAGTTCGACATTTCGGGCATGACCTTCTCCCTCGACGAGGTCGACGCCCTCGACACCGGCGAGCCAGTCCCACGGGTCGAGCGCGTCATCGAGAACCGTGTGTTCGAACGGTCCGCTGCGAATTTCGAGCCGTCGTCGACCGTGGACACTCGTCGCGAGCAGACACTCCGAGTAATCAGAGTCCTGTCCACGGGCCGCCGTCTGGATGAAGCGAATCTCGTCGGCGGACAGCCCGTAGTACTCGGCGGTCTCCTCGGAGACGGATTCGGCGTAGAACAGGCACTTCACGTCACAGTTCTCGTACACCTCGCGGCGCTCAGGCGTTCGAACGAACTCGTGGGCTGTTTGGCTCATCAGCGTCAGCCCTGCCTCGTAGTGGCGGGCGTGCCGGATGTAGAGGTTGATCAGGTCGCGTGCAGCTGGCCGGCCCAGAAGGTAGTGTGCCTCGTCGAAGGTCACGTCAACCTTGTAGGGCGAGCGCTTGGCCTCGAGGTACGCCCACGAGAGCATCGCGTGGAGGATGAGCGGCATTTCACCTGTGTCGGCGAACGAACTCATGTCCATCACGACCAGCCGCGAGGAGAGATCCAGGTTCGTCTGGCCGTTCAGATTGTGGTTGATACCGCCGGGTTTGAACGACTCGAACTTTGGTTGGAGCGAGGTCGCCAGCGCGACGTGGTGCTCGGTCGGGGAGACGATCGTGTCCGAGAACGGTACACCCTTCGCAGCCGCACTGCTGCCGGATTCCTCATCGAGTTCGTCGCCGAACACACCGAGCGCTCGGAAGTGTTCGACCTCTTCGTCGTCGATGACGCCGGCTTCGGTTGCGGCTTCGATGCCGCCGGTCGCGATGACGTTCACGCCACGAATCAGGTCATCGATGACTGGCGATTCGTTGCCGTACGTGTCGAACTCTCCGAGGATGATGCCCTTCGAGAGATACGCGTAGTGTGCTGCCTGAATCAGGATGCCCTCCTCGCCAGCAGACATCCCGTCACGCTGTTCGAGGTGCGTGTTCAGCATCTCGATGACAGACCGAATCGTGAGCGCGTACGTGTCTTCACCGCCCTCGTACTCGGCCTCAGCAGGTGGCGAGATGTCCAGCGGGTTCACCGTGTAGTTCCCACCGAAACGGATTACCTCGCCGCCCAGCGACTGAGCGAAGCGTGGATAGTCGTCGCCGGCGGGGTCGAACAGGATACACTGAACGTTTGGGTCGCCGAGCAAGCGACGGTAGATCTCCATCTTCCGGAAGTAGCTCTTGCCCGACCCGGTTTTCCCGGAGATCGCCATCGAGTGTCCCGATAGGGCGTAGCGGTCGAGGATGACCGGGCGCTTCGTATCGTCGAACCCGAACAGGACGCCCTCCGGGTCGTAGATGGACGGCTCGACCAGGTTGAAGAACGTTCCCAGTGCTTCGAGCTGGATCGGATGGGTGTTGTTGATCGTGTCGGTTGCGAGCGGCGCGACGGAGCCCATTGCGTCCAGCTGTTGGTGCTTGACCGGACTGAGGTCGACGTCCTGCTCGGCGAGGATGGCTTCGACGCGGTCGAGCATCTCGTCCAGTTCGTCTTGGGTATCTGCGACGAGTTCGAGGTAGATCGAGACGTCGTAGAGCTTAGTCGTTCCTCGAATGGTGTTCTGGAGGAGTCGTTCGAGGTCCTGCCGTTCGAGTTCATCCTGGTAGGTGTCCGTCCGCCCGCGTTTCTGCTTCACCGCGACCGACGTGACGGCCTGCGTGTAGCGTTTCTGAAGCTGGCGACGAACGTCCTTCGCGGCTCGTGGTCGAACGTGCAACGAGAGTCGGAGGTCGACATCAGCGAGCGTGAGTGGAACGAGCCAGCCCAGCCCCACCTTTCGGGGGAACGAGGTGACCGTCAGAATCTGTGAGATTCGGTCGTCGCGGATTTGGAACTCCGGATAGTCCTGCACGACTCGCGGTGCGATGAGTCGCTTGTCGAGTTCACCGCGCTCTTTCATCGTCTCCATCGGCGTCGCGAGGTCGACGTCGTCGGCCTGGAGCTGGTAGGCCGCCCACTCGATGTTCTCGGTCGTCGTCTCCTTACCGAGGAGATTCAGGTAGTCGAGAGCGTGCTGTGTTTCTTCGCCGGACAGCCCATCTATCGGGAGCCGTTCGTCACTGTCTTCTGGTGAGTCGTTACTGAACGCTTGCGTGATTCGATTGATCATCTCTGGACCTCCAGCCCCGGTCGAGCCAGAGTAACCGTCTCCCGGCGAAGCCCGGGTAGCTCAGACATCTGCCTCCTCCGTCGGAGAATCGGTGTTTCGACTCTCGTCCGTCGGCTCGCTCATCTCCTCGAAATGTTCGAGGACGCTTCTGCGACCGCGCACGGCGAGGCCGACACCGACGACGAGGAGGAGCAATCCGACTGCATACACCTCGACGACGAACGCCGTCGACGCCGTCGGCGTACTGTCCCACTGGAAGGGATACGCCTGACTGAACAGGTAGACTGCCACAGCAGTCACGCCGACGCCGGCGAAGCCCACGATGGTCGCACGCTGGCTCGATGGAAGCAAGACAGCAAGACTCAGCAGGAATGTCGGGAGACTCCCCGCCGCAAGTCCGAACGAGGCCTCGCGGACGACCCAGTAGGACTCCGATCCGGGCTGCCCACTCCCGAGGAACGTCCCGAGCGCGATCACTGCGAATAGGAGACTCGCAGCGAACAGTCCGACGCCAGCGTACACTGACAGTGGGGAGTGATAGTTCGTTCCTCGACCAATGGGGCCGACGGCTCTGGCGTACCACGCGAGAATCCGTGAGTTATCGACCTGTTCGACGTACTCCTCTTGGACCCGACCGTCGTATGGGAGGTCGCCCGTCGTCTCCGGACGCGGGTCAGCGTCCTCGTCTGGTTCAAGCAGTGCCTCTTCTCGATCGGCGCTATCAAACGCCGCTTCCAGATCTAACCGCTCACCAGTCGCTGGATCGGTCTGCGTCTTCTCATCGGGTTGGGTGAAGACGCTATGCTCGAAGGAGATCGGTGCCTCCTGTCCTCGATAGACCTGGTAGAGGACGTCGAGGACCTCCGCTCGGTCATCGAGGATCGAGGTCTCGACGCGGGTCCGGGGAAGCTGTGAGGCGACCCGCTGAACGCGAGCCCAGACCTCGTCGAGATACGGCTCTTCGTCCTCAACGTTTTTCGCACCTCCTCCGAACGGGAGTGCATCCGCAATCGCATCGAAGCGACCGCCCTCGTCGTCTTCTCCCTTCATGACCGCGACCGCGACGAAGAACCGACGATCTCTGACATTCGCAAGCGCAATCGTTCGGTCAAGCCACTCTGCGTGAGCCACGCGCCCGTATTCGAGGAGCGCCGAGTCAGCGACGTGGTCGATGTGTGGCTGTGGAGCCACACCCGCCGAAGCGACGCCACCGTCAGTGGCGGTGTCCTCGACGACGTCGTCGGGTGCCTCTTCATCCTCAACTGCTTGGATGGCTGTCGGCTGTCCAGTTGGCGCGCCCAGTGCATCTGGGCCAATGAAGCGTTCGAGGTAGCGGTCGCCGTCGAACCGGGTCGTCAGCGTCAGGAACTGTGTCGGGAACTGCAGGCCCCTGAGGAACGTCATGTACGAGATGTACAGGCTGGTCCGACGCTCTTCGGAGAGCGTCAGCCACTCGCGGGGCTCAATCTCGACGAGCATCGTGTACGCTGTGGGCGTCTCGATAACGCCGCCATCTCGGACGTTTTCGAAGTTGAGTAGGTCGAGCGTTGACTGCTCGCCACCCACGCTATTCCCAGGGTTCATCGGTCGTCCTCCGTCGACGGGGAATCGAGGTCTGGTCGTGTCGCGTCGAGGACACCCTGGTAGGCGAGATCCGTTCCACTATCCTTCACGGAGTGCTCTGCCCACCCAGCTGGTCGCGGTTGGGTCAGCCACTCATCCTGTGTCACTCCGATACCGAGATCGCCGTGTTCCGGGTCGGGATGCCGCCAGACGTAGACGTTCGACCCTGTCTTGAAGTGAAACACAGCGTGAGCGTACTTGAGCGGACGCTGTCCGGGTGGTGTCTTCATGAAGATCAGCCCGCCTATCCCGATGCCGAGGGCGAACAGCGGGAAGGTGAACAGCAGCGGGAAGCCAACCGTATAGAGAACGGCACACGGCGCTAACGGGATCGCCAGCGATTCTGCGAGTCGCTTCACCGAGAAGCCCAGGAACTTCGACTCCAGGAGATTGCTCGCAACGGGTACAGGGTCGGGCATCTACTCGACCTCCTCGCCGTCACAGAGTTCTGCTTCGGTCGGAAGCACACCGCCTGCTTCCAGCCGTTCAGCTCCTTTGATCAGCATCCCGCGCCAGTTGACCCCGTGCCGCTCACGAACCGCGTCTAACTGTTCGAACTGCTCGTCGTCCTTGATAATGATCCGTGTCGACTTCATCGCTCGACCTCAACTGGACTGAACTCGTCGACCGATGGGCGTTCGTGACATGCTCCGGTGTCGAGCGTTCGCAGTGACCCTCGAGAATCGAACAGCGAAGAAACCGGATTGTGGTCCTCAGCAGAGCTACCTGGACCATCATGCCTGCTGGACTCCGTGAGTTCCTCTCGCCTTCGCTTCTCACGCCCGTGTGACCGTTCCGACCCGTGGCCCTGGGAGGGTTCTGTCGAAGCTTCACTCCGCTTCTGATCGGTGAACCAGACCTCCCGACCTTCGAGTCGCTTGGCTCCTTGAATCAGCATCCCCCGCCACTGCACGCCGTATTTGTCTCGGATCGTTCTGAGTCGGTGGTACTCTGTCTCGTTTCTGAACCGGATCTCGATCTCAGGCATTCTCAACTCACCACCCTCAGCTGGCACACTCGGCGAGCGAGCCGTCACTCAGGAACGAGAGTTCGAATGCAGTCACGACTGGTAGCATCGTGCCAGCGGGGAGCGACAGGACTGCCCCAGTTGTGGGTACTGTTTGGTAGTGCATCACACCACTCCTCGGCGAGGAACCCATTTGTTTATTTCAGGAATGCGTATGGCGTAATCCTGCGTACAGCGCACTGTTGCGGCAGGCGCAAGCGTGCGATTTCCGCATTCTTAGAGGACTTTTCTCGCGGCACAGCCTCCTCGATAACGACGACCATGCTGACACCTCACCAGTCCCACCTCTTGCTGCCGTTCGCTGGTGGCTTCCTTGAGCGCCTGCCTGACCTGCTGCTCCCCGTTACAGGGCCACTGACGATTCCAATCGAACGATTCCACGTCGCTGGTGATGTCTTGGGCTCGTTCACCGACCTCGGATGGCTGTCTCTCTTCGTATTCCAGCAGTTCCGTCCGGAGACCATCCTCGCAGTCGTGGATTTCAGCTCAATGCTTGACTTCCCGCCGTGGACGGCGACAGTATTCGTCTACGCTGGACTCGTCCTGCTGGTATTGGGAGTGATGGCCTGGCTCGGGAGCCACAGCCTCTATCGCCGTGCCTGGGGTCGAAGACTCGCGATGTCAGGCGGCGGACTGTTCGTTGTTGGGACCGCTTTCGGGACGTTCGTGGACCTCCTGCAGTATGTCCTCGGATAAGTCTCGTGAGGGCCGCTCGTCCCTCTCAAAACCACGCCGAGTAGCCCGACTCACGAAACGACTGCGTCGACCTCCCGGTAGTCTTCCTGGAAAACTCGTGAAGACACGGCTCGTCGTCGCCGGCGTCGTCTTCCTGCTCGTCTCCAGCGCAGTCATCGGTGCAGCGGCAGGCGATCTGCTCATCCCCAGTCCAGAGCCGGGCGTCGAGAAGGACTACGACGACACCTTTCGGGTGCTGGCGAGTAACGATCCCGATCCAGGGCGGGGGTCCAGTGTCGTTCAGGTCTACGAGTACGGCGAGAACGGAACGATCACCGAAGTGAACCGGACCGTCGTCACTCAACCGGTCCAGCTCTGGGACTCGAACATCCAATCACGCGACGCACTGCTCATCGCGAACGAGTCCGATATGTACCAATCCGGACTCCACGGGTTCGTTCAGGTCCCGTACCGTGACCAGTGGACGACCCTCCGGGACTGGTGGGACGGCGAGTTCCGAATCCTTCCGATCTATACCGGCGACCCGAGTCGAGCCACGAGCAACGACGGCCAGTACACCGTCGAAGTCCGACACCCCAACGGCTGGTGGAACCCCGTCTACAACGCAGACGTCGAGCGCGTCGACGGAAACCTCACCGTCACGAATCCAGACGAGGCGCTCGTCCTCTCCTCGTACTACAGTACCGTGATCGAGCGGAAGATCCAGATCATCGAATCGCTCCTTCAGCACTCCGAGATGGCCCCCAGTGAGTCCGCAGCGCGAAGCACGTCTGTCGTCCCCACAGAGAACGGTATTGAGGTATTCCCAACCACCGACGGCGGGAACGTCAACCTCCAGTGGCAACCGGGCTCTCATGCGCTTGTCCGTGATGCGTATGTTGGAAACATCGACGTGATTCCCGGTGTCTGGCACGACGGTCGGTACGTCACCCCGAGCTGGCAGCTCACCACCTACGTCCCGTGGGATTACCGGATTGAGGAGCCAGCCGATTACAGCGAGAGCGGAACCTGCACCATCACTCACCACCACAAGCAGGGCAACACGACGGTCACTCACAACCACACCTATCCCCTGACCCGCTGGGCCAACTACCAGCTCATCGATTCGAACGCCTCGATTGTGAACGTCACAGCGGGGAACATCAGCCTCGACCGAACGCGACCGGGGATGTGGACGACGATGAACTACACGACCTCTCGACCTCGTCGGCTCCCACCGGGGAACTACGACCTCACCGCGACACTTCGAATAGAGGTCGAGATGGAGACTCACTACGGCGTCTCTAGCGCGCAGTGTTCCGAGTGGAACAACCGACGCACGGTCAACCGGACGGTCGAACTCCAGTACTCGGTTCCCATCGAGACTGTCAACAGCGACAATCTCTCCATCGACGTCCAGGTGTACGACCGACCGGGTCGAGACATCGTCGCCGTCAATTGGAGTGGCGAGCAGGGACTCGCAGCCGGCGCAGCTGCATGGGAAGACGTCGAAATCCAGATTGGTGAAAAGACGATGTACGTCACGGCGCCGTGGCGATTCTACTCTGTCTCTCGGAATACGCACGTCGAAGAGCGGACCCAGGGTGGAACGACCCAGATAGAAGCCTCCCATTCGTACAACGGGGCCTATCCAGCGATGCTCCGGTATCGGATGAGTCCCGGGAACGTGAGTGTCCTCGCGGAACAAACCGCAGACCAACGTATCTGGTGGGAGACGACGTACGTCGCTCAGAACCGATCTGTTCCAGCGGCGTCGCTGCCGAGTACCATCGTCGCCCCGGAGAACACGAAGCCGACCTACCTCTACGACCAGTACGCGGGCATACTGAAAAGCCTGGATCGCACGATGGGCGAGACGGTGAGTGCTCAGGCAGGCGATGTCTGGGGACTTCCCGTCGATACCTCTGTGAGCGTCGTCCGCTATCAGGAGTCACGACTCACGGTGACGATGAACCACAGTGCCGGGACAGCCGAGGTATTCCTCTCTGATACTGCCGGGAACCCGATCCCGAACCGACTGGTCAGTCTCGATGGAGCCAGCGTACAAAACGTGACGACGGATGCGAGCGGACGAGCGACAGTTTCTCTCTCAGGAACGCTCGTCCGTGCTCACTTCGCCGGCGATGATTGGCGCGAGTCTCGGTCCCAGTACTACCTGGAGACCCACTCATATGGCGTCTCACCCACCTCGTTCCTTTCGGGGGCTACCGACCTCTTCGGCTACCTCAACGCCGCAATCTCGAATACAATCATCTTCATCGAATGGCTCGTACTCGGAATCTTCGCGCTGTTCTGGATGCGATTCATGCGCGAGAAGCCCGCGTGATGGTGAATTCTGCGAGTTGCGAGTTTTAGATCTGAATGGCCCTAATTAATATTCAGTGCTGGTATGAATGGCGTGCAAGATATAGAGTTCACTTTCAGCGTGACTTGCTGTTGTGCTAGTCAAAAATTCATTCAGGCGACCAGCGACCCAGCATCACATCAAGCGATTTTCTACCGCGGTTACTCTCTTCAAGCTCCTGTAATATCGATTCTAGTTCAATGAACTCGACTCCTTCTGGTAATTGTGGTTGACTATCATCTGGGGCGAATAGATAGACGTCCGAGTATCTACCTGTGTAATCAGCCAATTTTTCACCTCTCTCCCTTGCCCGTTCTTTCACTCCCCCAGTTACTTGTGCAAAGATCGTATTCTCTTGGGTACTCCCAATTATATCAACATTCTGTAGTTTCCCGCCCCGCGGGGCATCTAATTGAAAATCTTCATAGTTACTTCGAAGCCACTTTTCTGCCAACAGTTCCTTATCATTTCGGTCAAGAGATGCTAAAGTGTAAGCGAAAGGATTGCCCGCGATAAACTTCCGAACATATCCCTTCTTTGCGTGGCTATCATGCAGTGAACCTTGTGATGTTCCATCCCATAGTGGCATGTTCTCTTCTTGAGTAGCCACTTTCCACTCTCGAATTTTGATTGATTTTGCTATTGTATATTGATCTAAATCATACTCGAACTCGTCCTCAGAAAGATGCTTATCAAATTCGATTTCAATCGTGTCGATCACCTCACCATCATCTACAACAAGTAGTCTTGGTAACTCATCTGCGACTTCACCGACGTACGCTTTCCCATCGATATGTGGATAGAAGATAACAAGTAGTGCTTTGCCTTTTGCATATTTGTTGATTCTTTTGATCGCGGCCTTACCATTTCCAGAATAGTGGCCAGGATCAACACAAGGCTTATTTCGATAATGGACCGCAACTCGCTTGTTATTCTGGAGCCAGTTCGTGAATTCTCTATTGCTCATGGGGCCCTTTGAATGATAAGCGTATCCGACATCGTAATCAGCATAGTCTGTCGTTGACTCTGACTCAAACATACTTGTTACTGCTATAGCATCACTTCATATCATTTTCCCCTTTATGATTTGATACTTGTTTGCTTGTTGCTATACTCCATATTCTGTTATATACCGAACATCTATTGATGCCTATCACCTGTTGAGGATTCCAACAGGGCCGTCTGAACTCCATTGAGAGTCTTTATCACATATTCGTCAGTGGCTAGTGTTATGGGATTGTTTAGTCGGTTATTCGGTTCGGGCGACGACACCGATTCGGAATCGAAAGATCCCTCCGAGTCGGAACCAGATATCGTGATTGACAGCCCATTAGACAAGGAGTTCATTCAGGGTGAGTTTCGTGGCGAGCGGGTCACCTTCTCGTCGGTGCCATCGCCAAATGGGGAGTGGCGGTGCTTGTACGGACGGACTGGAATGAACGGCGGCACTCCAATCGTCTTAGTCAGAGGGGACGGGGAAGTTCAACACGCATTCGCTGTAATTCGTGCAGAAAATGTGGCCGTCGCAAACACCGGGCACGTCGTTGTTACCGACATCGGCGAAGCTGATAATCAAGATCTAGCTGGGACACTCCATGTTGTGGCTCCTGACGGCCAGCCTCGCATTGAGCACGAGTTCGATGCGAACATCTGGGAGTGTTCGATTACCGATGATGGTCGGTATGCCTCCACAGCAACCCATAATCCAGACCGTTCGGTGTACATCTTCGATGTTGAGTCGGGGGAACTCATCACGGAGCTCGAGACGCCGAATCTCAACGGCCCTCCACAAGAATTCGGAGAGATCGATGGCGAACTCGTTCTGTACCTTT